>NZ_CP175562.1:613235-1226471 GCF_046097105.1 Natroniella sp. ANB-PHB2
AGAAATGGTTTAACGATGGTTTTGGATAAAGGATTGGGATTGAGTGAAATGAAAGATTTATTGGATTTAAATGCAAATTATATTGATTTTTTAAAATTAAGCTTTGGAACGTCAGCTTTATACCCTCAGAAAATATTGCAAGAAAAGATTGAATTAATCAAATCTTATGAAATTGATGTTTATCCAGGTGGTACCTTTTTTGAAGTAGCAATTATTCAAAATAAGAAAGATGAGTATCTTAAGCAAGCAAAGCAATTAGGATTTACAGCAATTGAAATATCTGATGGAACGATTGATCTATCTGTTAATTTAAGATCGAATTTAATTCAACAAGCCAATAAGTTAGGATTTAAAGTATTAACTGAGATTGGAAAAAAGGATAAAGGAGAAAAATTTAAGATAAATAAAATGGTTAAACAACTGAAGAGGGATTTAGCTGATGGAGCATATAAAGTAATTATTGAAGCTCGTGAGTCGGGAACTGGAGTTTCTATCTATGATGAAGAAGGAAAAGCAGATGAGTTTAAGTTAAAAAAGTTATTACTAGAAGCCCCTAAACCAACAGATATTATCTGGGAAGCTCCTTTGAAAAAACAACAAGTATTCTTTATTAATTTGCTAGGAAATAATGTTAACTTGGGAAATATTAAAGCAGATGAGATACTGGCATTAGAATCTTTAAGAACCGGTCTGCGGGGAGATACTTTTAAGACAGTGATTAATAATTCTCAGTCATCATTGGAAAAAGAAAAGGGATTTATAGAGATGGATTTTTAGTATAATAAAATTAATAATCTTGATTTAGGAGGAGTAATGAAATATGAAGGTTGATCTAATTTTTTCAGCAAATGAAATTCAATCCAAAGATGCAAAGGATAAGACTGTGGTTGTAATCGATACTTTGCGAGCTAGCAGTACGATTATAACAGCTTTAGCACGAGGATGTAGAAAAGTAATTCCTGTCTCTGAAATTAAGGTAGCTAGAAGGTTAAGTGGAAAATTTAAAGGAAACTCTTTGTTGGCTGGTGAGCGACAAGGAACTAAAATAGAAGGGTTTGACTTGGGTAATTCTCCACGAGATTATATTTCAAAAAAAGTTAGAGATAAGGTGATTATTTTAACAACAACTAACGGTACAAAATGTTTTGAACCTTTAACTGAAGCTAAAAAGATACTAGTAGCATCTCTTTTAAATATAGAGCAGGTTAGCACTGAGTTAAAATCTAAAAAAGAAGTTCTCTTTTGTTGTGCTGGAGTTGTTGGTCAATTTGCTTTAGATGATTTTATTACTGCGGGCAAGATTTTAGCAGAATTGATTACAGAGGTTGAAGTTAATTTGAGTGATCGTGCATTAGTTGCTTATCAGACTTATGTACAGAATGAAAATAATATAGTGACTATTTTAAAACGATCAAAAAGTGGAAAAAATTTAATTGAGCTTGGCAAGGAAGATGATATTGATTATATTGTTAAAGAGCAGGAAAATTATTTACCTTATTATGAAGATGGAGAAATCAAATAGAGTTAAAATGCGTCAGGGCCAACCTGGCGTTTTACAATATAGTTGATAGTATATAGAGTCTAGTATATAGTTAAAAAAGCTTAGAAACAATTATTTTTTAAGCTTGACTTTATAATGTTTTTAAGATATTTTGAGCTCTAATTATTAATTATCAACTATATATTATAAATTTGTAGCTAGTAGTAAGGAGTTGAATAGATCAGTGATAGGTAGTTATATATTTCTATTTATTATTTTTGCAGTAGGTTTGCTAGGACGTTCTTTTGTATTAGTTATTGCTAGTTTAGTTTTAGGGGTTTTGAAATTAAGTGGATTAAGTGGAGTTTTATTGTTAATAGAGAATAAAGGTATTAAACTTGGCTTATTATTTTTGTTGCTTTCTGTATTGGCTCCGATAGTAAATGGAGATATATCACTTGCTGATATGGTTAGAAGTTATAAATCAGTCTTAGGTGTTTTAGCTTTACTTAGTGGAATTTTGGCTACTAAGGTAAATGGAATGGGACTAAATTTATTAGATAGTAGTCCAGAGTTAATTGTAGGGATAGTTTTAGGTTCAATTATTGGAATTATCTTTTTAGATGGAATTCCTGTTGGCCCGTTGACTGCGGGAGGATTAATGGCGTTATTTTATCAAGTGTATTTACTATTAAGTTAGGAGTGGTTGGATGTTGTGGTTGTGGGGAGGAATTGTTGTGATCTTGATTGGGCTATACATAAGTCATCCAAAAGCAAAAGATGAGAGCCCAAAAAAGGATACTTATGGGTATTATCTAGAGAAATATTCTAGAAGTCAGGGGAAAAAGGAAGATTAATTATCTTCCTTTTGACTTTGTTCATTTTGTTGTTGATTACCTTCCTTCATATCATCAGGTAATAATATATTTTCATCAACAAATAAATATGTTAAAATTGAGACAATGAGACTGATTACTGCGGCTGTAATGAACATAACTGTAGTACTTATTTCATTTAACAAACTAAAAGCTGGAGGGCCAAAGGCAACTCCTAAAAACCGAGAACTACCATAAATAGAGGTGATTCCTCCACGTTGCTCTTTAGAGGCTGTACTGGTTACTAAGGTATTTAAGGCTGGCAAGACCAATCCATTACCAATACCTAACAATGCAAGTAAAGCTACAAATAAGACTATTCCATCTAGAAAGGGTAAAGTTGCTAAAGCAATTGTATCAATAAGTAATCCTAGTGCCATTGTTTGTTTGAAGTATTGGCCCTTATTTTTAAGGTATAGTCCAGATAGATATGCAGTAGTGGACATAAATAGGATTGGTAATGAGATTAATAACCCCTTCTTTAAGCCAGTAATATTATATTCAGTTTCAAATAAGTCAGAGATAAAGGATAGTACTCCAAACAGAACAAATAAGATTGTAATTCCAGCTAAGAGACTGAAAAATAATGGCTTTCCTTTTTCTTCAAAGATATTTTTTATCTTACCTAAATATTTTTTTATATTATCCTCTTGTTCTTCTCTATCTGGTTCTTCAACGATAAAATAGACAGCAATTACGATAGGAATTGTTAATATGGCGTAAGAGAAAAAGAGAGCATACCAGACAATTAGGGCAATTGCTGCTCCTAAGATAGGACTGAGAACTTTTCCTAATCCATTAGCAGCTTCAATAATCCCTAAAGCTTCGCTGCGTTCGGTTGATTGGAAGATATCTCCTACTAAAGCAATTACAATAGGGTAAGTTCCTGCTGCTCCAATTCCTTGAACAACTCGACCCGCTAAAATTATATAATACCCATTTTCTTTTAGGAAAGCAGCAGCTAAACCAGAGAGGACTCCCCCTAATCCGTAGATAATTAAAGATGGAATTAATATCTTTTTTCTTCCATGTTTATCAGATAGATATCCTAAAATTGGGATAGAGATTCCAGCTGCAGCAGAAAAAAGAGTAATCATTAGACCCACCTGAAACTGAGTAATATTCAAAGCAGATCTTATTTTAGGAAATTCTGGAATGAGCATTGAATTTCCTAATACCATCAAAAACGGGATTGTAGAGAAGACACCAACCATTAATTTAGATTTTCGCTCCATTTATTTCAGCTCCTTGTATTTTGAATATATAAATTGAATCAATAATTCTTATTAATAGAATTAACCTCTATTGTTTTGAGTTAGAAGAGGTTAAGTGAAAAAGTTGAATCCAATTTATATAGATAAAGTTACTAGTATTTGATATTATTGACCATTTGGCTGATAGACAACTCCATAACCACCTTGTGGGAAGTTCCAATCAATATTATTGAGTGGACAACCAAAAGGACAAGCTAGACATTCAATACATCTACTGTAATCAACCTTTATTTTATTACTTTGTTCTTCCCAGGAGAAGACACGAGTAGGACAATAGTAGGTACAAGGTTTATTTTCACATTTATTTAAACATTTCTTTGGATCTTTAATGCTAATATGAGAATTTTCATCGACTTTAATTGTGACATAATCAAGAGGTGATTGATTATCTTTTAAGAAATTTGACATTAAAATACACTCCAATCTTGCAAAGCAGAATAAAGATCTGTAGCTGTTTTTTTAATAGGTTGCATATTTAAAATTTCATTGCGAATTTTTTTCATTTTTTCTGAACTTGATTCTAAACCAACTTCAAAGAATTTATATGCTGCATCATTTGCTGCCTTGGTCAATAAATAATCAGCATCAGGATGTTTTTTTTCATAATTAGGACCACCTTTACCTTTTTTGATATTTTTCATAAAGAAGCTATTCATAACCTTTTTATCATAGCCTTTTAATACTTTAGAAGTGTAATCTTCAGCTGCTCTGGCTTGAGCAATTATATCGGCAGCATATAGTCCTGTCAGCATTGCTAAATCCGTTCCTCTTCGACCACTAATCATTACTGCAGCATCACCAGCAACTAAAATTCCATCATCATAAAGTTGTGGCAGACTTTTATAGCCTCCTTTAGGAATAATCCTAGATTTATAGGCAACTGTACTTGCTCCCTCTATTAACCGCTTAACTAGCGGATGGGCTTTAAAATGGCTGAGCATTTGGTAGGGGCTGACACCTTTACTGATGATTTGATTTAGATACCCCCCAACAATTAAAGAAATTGATTCTTTGTTAGTCCATAGTCCTCCCTTACCAGCAACTCCAGAGGTAGGATAACCGATCATTCCTACATTTGCTCCCTCGTCTGGTTCAAGGTTGAATCTTGATTCGATTTTTTCAGAAGGAAGGGCCAACTCCTCCTTAACATATAAAAACATGCTAGAAGTTTCTATTTTTCCTCTTAACCCAGCTTTTTCAGTTAAGTTAGCACTAGCTCCTTCAGCTAGTAAGACTATATCAGCATGGATAATCTCCCCAGAATCTAATTTAACTCCAGCAACTTTCTTACTTAACAACCCATTTTTTTCGTAAATTAAATCTTTAACTAGGGTACTTGTCATTAAGTGAGCACCTTCGTTGACTGCTTGTTGAGCAAACCAAGGGTCGAATTTTGATCTTAAAGCAGAAAATTTATTGTAAGGGGATCTTTTATATTTTAAACCAGTAAAGCCAACTTTCACTGCTGAATCACGATCTAATAGCCAAAACTCATCTGTGACAAGAGGTCTTTCTAAAGGAGCACTTTTCCAAAACTCAGGAATTACTTGAGAAGTTGGTGCCGTATAGATGCTCCCTCCAAACATAGTTTTAGTTCCTGGTTTTTCTCCCCGTTCTATCAAGGCAACGGAAAGATCATTTTGAGCTAGTCGAATTGCTGCTGCTGAACCAGTAGGCCCTGCTCCAACAATTATTGCATTATAACGATCATTTCCCATTTTTTCACCTCACTAAAGCTAAGCTAATCTTATTATTGCCATTTTAAACTTTTTTATGTTAATAGGTCATTTAAATATTTTTTATTTTTATATAAACTTACACTATCGTTGCATTGTTAAAAAATATAGATTTACTAACTCAACCAAATCAAATTAGTAATCAAAAATTTATAACTTAGTAGACTTTTCAAAGTAATAATTACTTTGAAAGTAGTCATTGTTCTATATTAAAAGTAAAATATAGAATATATTTCTAGATGAAAGCCTATTAACCTAGGTTTTAGATAATAAAATTTTATCAACTACTGTTAATCCATCTATTCCAATTGAAATCATTTGTTGTAACTGAACAAATGGAATACTTTATCTTTCTAGTGAGCTTAAGTAAACTTCCTTTGAATTCAGATTCTTTTTCAAGTAATTTTAAAATTAAAAATAAGATTACAGCACTATAAATTTGTGTTAAAACAGCATTTTTATTTTGTCCAAAGAAGCTCTTTATTTTTAGATGCTGCTTGATCCATTAAAAAAATAACTCTATTTGCCACCGTTTTTTATACAGATAAGCTATTACATGAGCGTCCAAATCAAAGCGATTAGTTAAAATATCAATGGTTTTTTCATTGCCATTTCGATCAGTTGTTTTTACTTTAACTAATCTTATTTCCTGTTTCATTCTAGTTTTTGAAGTATGATCACCTAGCATTATATCAGCATCTAATATAACATTTGCTTCTTTATCTTTGGCATTTAAATCTAAAAATCTAATGATTTCAATTTTAGTATTAGATTTTGCTCTAGTTACAAAATAGATATCATTATCTATAAACTCATCAAACTTTTGATACTTTATATAAGCTCTATCAAAGAGATAAGTATAGCTAGGGTTAAAGGTCAGATTATCAAATATTTCTTTGTCATGAATTATAGCATCGCTTATTATTATATTTTCTGGGGCATTAGTATTCAAATCATATAAAGTATGAAGTTTAATTCCACCTTTAGTGCTTCTAAATTTAGCCCAAGGAAATAATGACAAACATAAACTTATAGTTGAAGAATCTAAGATTTTCACAAAACCAATTTCTTTTAAAGTTTCTTGAAGCCCTTTATTAGCGTTAAGCTTATCAAATAGGTGTTGGAAAATTTCAAAGAATATCTCATGAGGTCTACTTTCATTTTTACGAGATAACTGAGATTTGCTTATTTTAGGTAATGTTCTATTTAGTTGATTATTATTTTCTAAATCACAAATAAAATCTTCTAGACTTTCTTTTTTAGTAAGATGAAAATAAAGTAGGTATAATAGATGAACTTCTGTTGTTAATTTATGAACCTTATAATCTGAGTTATATTTATCAATTAGACCTTTCAAAAATTTTCTATCAATAACATCTAGAAGTTTAGTCAAAAGTATGGTACAATTATTCATGATTTCATCTCCTTTGATTTCATGGATTTTGTACTGGGGGGTACGTATCCATTTAATCAAAGGAGTTTTATTTTTTCAAGAACTTTTTATAAAAAACGATGCAACGCTAGTGATAAACTTAGTTATTTAACTTATACAGAAATAAAGTTATCACAATTTTCTTCTGTTTAATATAATGTAGTAAAAAGGAGGAAAAAAGATGATCGAAAGTAGAGTTTCTAAAGAAAAGTTGAGAAGAGAGTGTTCATTAGATCAGTTTGATTTTGAAACTACTCAAGAAGTAGATCCTTCTTTTGAAATGATTGGTCAGCAACGGGCACTAGAAGCAATAAAATTTGGCCTAAATGTTGAGCAGGATAATTATAATGTTTTTGTGGTTGCACCTCAGGGGAGAAAAAAACTTGATTTTATTATCGACAAAATTAAAGAACAAGCTAAACAAGAAAAAGAACCTGATGATTGGTGCTATTTATATAATTTTGAAGAGCAACAACAACCAATCGCTTGTAATTTAGCAGCAGGTTTAGGCAAAGAATTTAAAAGAGAATTAGAAACAGCTATTGACAATATAGAGCAAGCAATGAGTGAAATTTTTATTAACCAAGAATTTATTAAAAATAGAAATGAATTAGAAGAGGAGTATCAACAAGAAGTTGGACGAATATTGGCCCAATTGGAGTCGGAAGCAGAAGACTTAGGATTTATTTTGGAAAAAGAGGAGTCAGGTTTTGCAATTATTCCTTTATTAGAAGATGGAAGTCCAATGGAGGAGGAAGCATATGAGCAATTATCTCCTTTAGAAAAAGAAAGAGTTGATCGAGAAGTTAAGATTATTCAAGAAAAAATAAATGAAGGTTTGAAAGAGTTAACAAGAATAACTGAAAAGTATAAAGAAGAATTAAAAGAACTAGATAGAAAAATTATTCTTCAAACTATAAAGCCCTTTTTACAGCCATTAATAAAAAAGTATGAGCAATTCGATAAATTAAATTTTTATTTAAAACAGGTGAGAGAAGATATTGTTAGTAGTTTAGCTCAGTTTAGAGAAGAGAGTAAAAAAGAGATTGAACTGTTTAAAGGGTCTCAAGAAACAAGCTGGGATTCTAATATTAAATATGGAGTTAATTTATTAGTTGATAATAGTGAGACTGAAGGAAGGCCAGTAATTTTTGAAGAAGAACCTACTTATTATAATTTATTAGGGCGAATAGAATATGAAACTAAAGGTAATAGCTTAATAACTCATTTTAGGAATATTAAAGCAGGGAGTTTATACCAAGCTAATGGAGGGTATTTAATTCTTGAAGCTGAGGAATTGCTAGCTAATTTTAAATCATGGAAGTTGATCAAGCAAGTACTTAAAACAGGCAAATTAAAGATGAGAAATTTAGGTGAAGAATATGATAAAGCTCCACTATCAAGTTTAGAACCAGAAGAGATTCCAGCTAATATTAAGGTTATTTTGATAGGAAATCATAATCTTTATCGCTTATTATACGATTACGATAATAATTTTAGTCAATTATTTAAAATGAAATCAGTTTTGGCATCAGAAGTAGATTGGAATGGGGAAAACAATTATAAATTAGTTAAATATATTAGTTATCAATGCCAAAAAAATAATTTACGACCTCTTGATCGAGCGGCAGTGGGTAAGGTAATTGAGTATGCTGCTCAACTGACTGGAAATCAAAAGAAGTTAACAAGCAACTTTGAACAGATATCATCTTTATTATATGAAGCAAATACATGGGCCAATATTGAAGATAAAGATTTAATTACTCAAAAAGAGATTAATAAAGCATTAAGAAAACAAAGATACCGAGTTAATCAACAGCAAGAACTAGTAGAAGAAATGTACCATAAAGAGAAAATCTTATTACAGACAGAAGGGGCTGAAATTGGACAGATTAATGGATTGTCTATTATAGATTTAAGGGATTATGCATTTGGCAAACCAACAAGAATTACTGCTGCTGTTTACCAAGGAAATAAAGGTATTACTAATATCGAGCGGGAGACTAAAATGAGTGGTAAGATACATGATAAAGGATTGATGATTTTAATTGCTTATCTAGGAGAAAAATATGGCCAAAAAAGCCCATTATCATTATCAGCAAGTCTATGTTTTGAACAATTATACTCTGGAATTGACGGAGATAGTGCTTCTAGTGCAGAATTATATGCTTTACTATCTGCATTATCAGAAGTGCCCATCAAACAGAACTTAGCTGTAACAGGCTCAATTAATCAAAAAGGGATGATTCAGCCAGTTGGTGGTATTAGCAAAAAAATTGAAGGTTTTTTTAGAATTTGCAAATTGAAAGGTTTGACAGGGGAGCAAGGGGTTTTAATTCCTATTCAAAATATTGAAGATTTAATGTTAAGTGATGAAGTTGTTGAGGCGGTAAAAAATGAGCAATTTCATATTTATGCTATCTCTAATATAGAAGAAGGATTAGAAATTTTAACAGGATTTCAAGCTGGTAGTAAGAATAAAGCAGGAGGATACCCTCAAGGTACAATCAATTATTTAGTACAGAATAAGCTTGATGAGTGGGCCAAATAAGCTAGCAAATAAATTTACCTTAATGATTATTTAGTTTGCTTCTATAATACCTAGCTGCTGTTCCAGTAATTGCGATGGCAAATGCAATAGATCCTGCAATTAATAAGGTATCTATTCCAGCCTCTAGACCTTTAAGGTAATCCCCTTTAAGGATGAAAAACATTGTATTGTAGGCAGGAATACCCGGAACTAATGGCAAAATACCAGAAATTATGAATACTGTGGCAGGCAATTTGATCCATCTGGCAAAAAGCTCACTACAGACGCCTATAATTAGTGAAGCAATGAAGACAGATGTAACAGTATCACCAACCAAATTTTGACAGGCAAGGAACCCCCCCCAACTAATACTACCAGTAACTCCTAATAGCCAAAGACTTCTCTTTGGTGCTTGGAATATAACCCCAAAAGCTAATACCATTATAAAAGCTGCGATCAAATTAAAAAAAACTGTCATTGAACAAACACTCCTAATGAGATTGCCACTCCAATAGCAAGGCTAATAGCAATTAAGATGGCTTCTACTCCTCTACTAGTAGCTGAAATTAAATCTCCGTTAATAGCATCACGAATCGAGTTGGTGATAGAAACACCAGGAACAAAAGGTAAAATACCACTAATCACCATAACATTAAGTGTATCCCCTATTTTGAAATGATAAAGTAGTGAAGATACAAATCCAGCAATTAAGCCAGCAATAATTTCAGGGATAAAATTAATTCTTCTCAAAAAACCTATCTTTTTGATTGTAATTTGTGAACTCAGACTGACTAAAAAAGCAGGAATCAAATTTATATAGTTAGCTTCTACTAAGATTACAAATGTTGCTGCTCCTAAAGAACCAAGTAATGTACTTAAGGTTAAATTATATTCATCTTCTCTATAATTGATCTGATTTAGTTTTTTGATAGCTGTTTGGTAGTCTAATAGTTCAGTTTGTAGTTGGCGAGAAAAGTTATTAATTTTACTGATTTTAGTCAGATTGTGAGTTCGATTAGTCACTCTCTTTACGATTGTTTTAGAGGTGTTTTTACCATTATCAATTGAGATAAAAATACCAGTAGGAGTGACAAAACTATCAACAGATTTCATCCCATATGCTTTACAGATTAGGCTAATCGTTTCTTCAGCACGGTAAGTTTCTGCACCATTACTTAAAATGATATTACCTGCATAGGCTGCAATATTTAATATTTCTTTTACAGTAGGCATTTTAGACACTCCTTTAAATTTCTCATGTAATTGTATCACAAAATAGTTTCTTTTGAAAGTAATCAAGAAGATCGAGATAAAAAGATTTATGAAATTAATCTACAAGAAATAAAGCAACTCACTTTATTCCTAAAATAGCAGATATTTTTTTGGAGTTGTCATAATGGTGTTATTACTTTGATATAAGATTAGTAAAAATACCAATAGAAGCAGGAGATTTAATATAAATCTTTAATATATAATTATGATAGAAATTTTAACTTGAATACAATTGTGAATTCAGTAACAAGAAAAGCAGTGAAGGTGGGATTAATTATGGAAAAGTTATTAGAAAAAACAAGAAGAATAAATAGGTTGATTCAACATTTTGAAAAAAGAGAAATTGATTTTGAAAAGATGGCAAGAGTATTGAGTGATTGCATAAAGGCCAAGGCCAATGTATATATAATCAATGAAGAAGGAAAAATTTTAGGTCATCAATTAATTACTAAATTTAAATGTGAATTAATGGCGGAACAAGTTATTAAAGAGGGCCAATTTCCTATAGATTATAATCAGTGGTTATTAAAAAACTATAAGATGTTAACTAACTATGAAGATCGTGAAGGTTTATGTAGTTTTAAAGAAGAAAGATGTTGCTTTAATGAAAAATTAGTTACTATTACGCCGATAAATGGAGGAGGAGAAAGATTAGGAACATTAATTATTTCCAGATTTGATGAAGAATTTGATGATAGTCAGTTATTATTAGCTGAATATGGAGCAACAGTAGTAGGAATGGAAGTATTAAGATTACGCAGAAAGAAATCGAAAAAAGAAGCACGAAAAAAAACAGCAGTTAATGTTGCACTAGGTTCTCTATCACATTTAGAATTAAAAGCTGTTGGACATGTTTTAGGAAAGTTAGATGGAGAAGAAGGTCTACTAGTAACTAGTAAAATTGCTGATAAGATGGGGATTGCTCGTTCAATAGTTGTAACTGGACTAAGAAAACTTGAAAGTGCAGATGTAATTGAATCTAGATCATTGGGGATGAAGGGAACGTATATTAAAGTTTTAAATAATAAAATATTTAGTAAGATAAGTGCATAATTTAACAATAAAAGCTCAGGGAGTTAACTACATGAGCTTTTATTGTTAAATAGATAGTTTTAGGAGAGATTTTGTTCTAATTAAAAGTTTTATAGATTTTCAGAAAAAACTTAATTAAACTTCAAAAAAACATCACATTTGAATTATATAATTAATTTTAAATAATCATTTTGAAAACGGAGGGTAAATATGTTTAAAAATAAGTTTTCTTTAATGGCAATGATAGCTGTAGTTGTTGGTTTTATTTTTATAGGTTATACTGCTGTTTATTTATATTTAGGAACAGCTACAAAAGAAGATACACTTGAGGTTGAAATATTAGAGGATTCTCCTAATGAAGAAGTATCTAATAAAACACCTGAAGAAGTGTTAGAGAATCCACCGGTGGAGGAAGCACCAGTAGAAACAGAAGGGATAGAAAGTCCACCGTTAGAAGAAGCTCCTTCCGAAGGGGAAAAAGAAGAGGATGAACTTTAGGCTGAAGTAGAAATACTAACTGAAGAAGATTTAGAGGAGGATTAGAGTTGACTTTAATTTAATTCTCCTAAAAGATAATTGATGAATTGTTGGGCTGTTCTACCTGAACGTCCACGTTGTTGCATTTCCCATTGGATTGCTCTCTTTTCTAATTCTTCTTTAGATAGTGTAATATCATATTTGTTAGATAATTTGTTAACTATGGTTAAGTATTTTTCTTGATCAGGAGCTAGGTAAGTGATTGTAATTCCAAATCGTTCTGCTAATGACAGTTTTTCTTGTCTGCCATCTGAAGGATGGATTTCGCCAGACTCACCTTGATTACGATCGCTCCACTTTTCTTTGATTAAATTTCTACGATTTGATGTAGCATAAAAGAGAAGATTGTCAGGTTTTACTTCTAACCCACCCTCAATAATGGCTTTTAGATGTTTATATTCTGTTTCGAAATCTTCATATGAGAGATCATCCATAAAGATGATAAAATATAACCCTCGCTCTTTAAGTAATTCTATTAATTGAGGAAGATGGCTTAGCTGATTACGACTAACTTCAATTAATCGTAAGCCTTGTTTAGCGTATTTATTAAGTAAAGCTTTAATAGTAGATGATTTTCCTGTTCCACTTGCTCCCACTAATAAAGCGTTATTTGCTTGCTTACCGTTTAGGAAACTTTCAGTATTTTGGATCAATCTTTCTTTTTGTTGTTCATAACCGATTAAATCATCTAAGGAAATTGGATCTGGTTTATTGATTCCTTTCAATCCTTGCTGAGGTTGCCAATGAAAGGCACTATATTGGTTTAATTTACCAGCACCATATTGGTGATAATAATTAATTAATTGCTTGACTAATTTTTTAGTGTGGTTTGAATTAGCAAAGTTTGATTTTAATTTTGTGAAATTCTGTTCAGATCTTGAAGGAGAAAAAGAAACCATGAAACTAGGAACTTTTAAGTTCATTTTTTTTCCTAATTTAATTAAGTCTAACTGATACAAGTTATGCAAAATTTTCAGGTCGTGATAAGCTGCTTGATATAGGCTACTCCCTAACTTATCCCCTAAGTTTTCACTGTTAAGTGAGAAGATATTTTTATCTGTTAAAATGAGTTTAACTAAATAATTTTGCCATAGATTACCTGGTAACTGATTTTTTTCATTAAATTCAATTAAATTAGAGTGTATTTGGTAATAAATCTTTTCTGCTGTTCTTTTTTTTCTATGTTGTGAGGTTATATTATTAATCAATTTATTCAAATTAGCGATCAATGGATCTGTTAAAAGATTACGATAAAGAACTAATCTATCTAATTCTATTAGATTAGATGCAGTTTTTTTAAGGTAATTCATAGTTATTCCTCCCTACTTTTAATTTATAACTATTTTATCATTAAAAAAATTAATTTACAATTCAAGTTTGATATAGTTACCTTATAATTTGAAATTTTCATTTTAACTGTTAGAGAGCAGTTTTTAATTATTGAGGAATAAAAGTTATTGATAATTTGTTATTTTTAGAGATTTTTAAATGAGTAACTTAACGTTAGCCTTAAGTTTCAGTATGATTGGAGATCACTTTTTTCTTTTATTCTTTTAACATAATATTCTTTATTGAATATAATATGGTAAGAATACTAAGAAAGGAGTGATCTAATGGGGGATTATCTTAAACCACCAAGGCGTCGGCGTAGACGTAGACGTAGAAGGCGTAGGCGTAGAAAACCACCAGGATATTATAGTAGTGGAAGTTCAGTTGACCCACCTTGTCCACCAGGAAGTAGAGCATATAGAGTTCAGCCAGGAGATACATTTTATTTAATAGCAAGGAGGCTTAATACTACAGTTGAAAGGTTAAGAATGCTCAATCCAGGTGTAGATCCAGCAAATTTAGGAATTGGAGATATTATTTGTGTTCCTGAAAATAGAAGTTTTGGTAATTGTTAATCATCTTTGTTTTAAGGGGAGATAAGAGTTTGTTTTAGTGTTATTTAAGCAGTTGAATATTTTGATTGTAGTATAGATTAAAATCCGAAGCGGATAAATTCGGGTTTTAATCTTTTTTATAGAGGTATTTTGAATTATTTTATTGGTTTCAACTATATAAATAGTTTATTTAGTCTCTTTTTACTGATATAATTGTAGTGAAGTTTGAATTATTCAATCTTAAGACTAAGTTAAATTAAATATTAAGGAATAAGTTTGTAACTGTTGTTTTTACTCAGCTTCAAACTGCTAGCTTAATATTAGATTAAAAAGAGATACTTAATTAGAAGGGGGGAGTAGTAGAATGCTAAATTTTTTAACATCATTATTTTCTAAAAACTTAGCGATAGATCTAGGAACATCTAATACATTAGTTTATATTGATGGTGAAGGAGTTGTCATTCGTGAATCTTCAGTAGTAGCTATTAAAAGCAAGGTCAATGAGGAAGAAAAAGTATTGGCTGTGGGGAAGGAAGCTAAAAAAATGACTGGTAAAGTGCCACAAGGTTTGACAATAGTTAGGCCATTGCGGGATGGAGTCATTGCAGATTTTCAAGTTGCAGAAAAGATGTTAAACTACTTTATTGCTAAAGCTTATAAAAGAGAGAGATTACTTAATCCTAAGGTTGTTGTTTGTGTGCCATCAGGTGTAAATGAGGTGGAAAAAAAGATAGTCATTGATACTTCCTTAAAAGCAGGAGCTAAAGAGGCATATTTAATTGAAGAGCCAATGGCTGCTGCAATAGGTGCAGGTCTGCCGATTGATAAACCAGTTGGAAATATGATTGTTGATATAGGCGGAGGGACGACAGAAATAGCAGTTATATCTTTAGGCGGAATTGTAACTAAGAGTTCTATTAAAGTTGCTGGTGATGATATGGATGAAGCAATCGTTGATTATATGAGGGAGGTTTATAAATTAATGATAGGTAAGAAAACAGCAGAAAGGATAAAGACTGAAGTTGGTTCAGCTTATTTTGGGCCAACCTCTACTGTGACTAAAGAGAGCAAAATTGAAGTAAGAGGACGTAATTTGTTAGATGGCTTACCTAAGAGTATAGAAATTAGTGCGTTAGAGGTTCAAACTGCTTTAAAAGATCCAGTTGACAGTATTATTAGGGCAGTTAAAGAAACTTTAGAAAAAACTCCAGCAGAATTATCAACGGATATTATAGAGCGAGGGATAACTATGGCAGGAGGAGGGGCATTATTATCTGGCTTAGATGAGTTACTAGCTAATGAAACAGGAGTTTCGGTATATTTAGCTGATGATCCTCTAGAGTGTGTTGTCTTTGGAACTGGAAAGGTTCTTGAAGAATTAAATAATTTGAAAAAAGCATTGTTATGATAATTAAATCTTTATTTTCTGATTAATAAAATTACTGTTTTTTCTCAATTTCATCTTTGAGTTTAATTATATAAATTAGCATTTCCTCTCAGTATAATTAATTTAAATTCTTTTGAGTTTGAAAGGTTAGATGAAAAAAGATATATAGAATTTATTTTATATAGGTAAATTAATTAGGAATAGTCTTTGGAAAGCATACATATAATCCTATGAGTACATTTTGGAGGGGAAAATAGTTATTATAATTAAATTAAAGAGAAGTATAGTGATCTTATTGGTGGTGAGTTTTTTTACAGGTTCTGGATTAGGGATTTATTTTTGGAATTCAGGGGGGCAAGTCTCTGTTACAACAATGGATGAGAGTTCAAATGATATGTTGTTTTTAAAAGTTCAGGAGATCTTCGAGGATCGTAATAATGCTTTATTAATAGAAGATAGATCACTATTAAAAAGTTTA
Organism: Natroniella sp. ANB-PHB2; assembly: GCF_046097105.1. Lineage (GTDB taxonomy): Bacteria > Bacillota > Halanaerobiia > Halobacteroidales > Halobacteroidaceae > Natroniella. The sequence goes on from NZ_CP175562.1 coordinate 629,152, forward strand.
TATGATGGAGAAGTTAGATATAGTTTATGGGCCTATGAGCATGAAATCAAAAAAATGAGGTATTTACATAAATGGTCGGATAAACAAGGGGTTAATTTTACAGAAATTAATTCTGAAATTATTGTTAAACGTGCTAGTAAGAAAGATGATGGATATTCATTAAATTTATTAGTATCTACAGAATATAAATATGTCTACAATGATTCATTATCAACGTCCAACTCTTTCAGAATTGGTACATATCATTCACTTGATCTGATGCCTCGAGAAGAGAGGTGGGTTATCATAAGGGAATGGTATAAAGATCCTTTTGCAGATTCTTTAAGGCTAGATCAGGTCAAAAATCAAGAGATTAAAGATTTGATTCTTGCAAATGAACCAAAAGATCTATCGGAGCTTAATCCAAGAAGAGTAAAAGCAGTAGAATATGTAGATAGATATTCAGGTGCTGCTAGTTTACCGAAATATGAATTTCAGTATAATTCTGAATATAAAAATTATAATCCTCTAGGAGGAGATTGTGCTAATTTTGCTTCTCAGATGTTACATGAAGGTGGAGGGTTTCCAAAAGATGGTACTTGGCGATATGAACGTGGAGCAGGAAGTAGAGCGTGGGTTAATGCTCATGCCTTCAATCAGTATATGATTTATAGTGGAAGAGCAAGTAGAATTGCTCGTGGTAGTTATGAAGAGGTGCTGGAAGCTTCTTATAAATTATTACCAGGAGATTATGTTGCCTATGAAAAAGGGGGAACGGTGGGGCATATATCTGTTGTGACGGGAATTGATTCTAAAGGCTATGCTCTAGTTAATTCTCATAATGTAGATCGACATAGAGTTCCTTGGGATTTGGGTTGGAGTGATCAAAGTGTAAAATTTTGGTTGGTTCGTGTTCATTATTAGTTATAGAAAAAATCAAAGATAGAGGTCATTTTTAACTGCCGGTAGGCAGTTTTTATTTTTATTTAGGGAATTGTCTTTTTTAAAGTTTTTAAAAGGTTGATTTAATCTTTAATTTAGTTTTGGATTATGATTAAAGGAAATTTTATACTTAGAATATAGTTGAATTTAAGAAAAACATTAACATTTATACTTGGGCTGAATATAATGTAGTAAATTTATGTTAGAAAGGAGGAAGATTAATGGGGGCAGCTGAAGGTTCTGATAGCCATAGAAGAAGAAGACGTAGCTTTGGCCCAGAATTTGTCATTTTTTTAATTTTAATTTTATTAATATTAGGAGTTGGATACTATTAAATTAAAAAGAGGGTTAGACTCTGCAGAGTCTAACCCTCTTTTTTTTAATACACTAATTTTTTATTGAGTCATATATTGTAGTAGGAGGTATTAACGTGGAAATTTTAAATCAGATTCTTAAAATTAGTTTATTTCAAAAGGTTTTGAATAAGAAGAAATTAACAGTGCAAGAGCTTACAACCTTAATTTTGATCTTATATGAAAAAAATATAGCGTTTGAACTTGCATTTACGCCTAAAAGTACTACAAATTTTCCTGTTTTTGAGTTAACTCTTATTTTTTCTCCTAGTTTAGAATTGACATTTAAAGTTACAATTTGTGAATAATTATAAATTGGATCTATGGACAAGTTGCTAAAAATAATAAATTTAAAGTAGTGAAAACTATTTTTAATTATTAAAAAAGATTGATTAGTTATACAATATGACTCTGCTTGACATTGGTGATAAAAGAGTTTATAATAATAACACTACCCCACGGATAGGGGGTTAATAAGGAGGGAGAATCAATGTTGAATAATATTAAAAGATATTCATGGCTATTAGTACCTATGATTGCTTTTGGAGGTCTGTTTTATCCTTTGTTAGGCTTAGCAATGATCGTTATTATGTTTGGAATAATAGCAATTGGATTATTTAATGGGAAGTATTGGTGTGGAAATTTATGTCCTCATGGTAGTTTATTTGATATTGTAATTAAGAAGTTTTCAGTTTCCAGAAAGGTACCTGCTTTTTTTAAATCTCCAATTTTGAAATGGGGCTTTTTTATCTTCTTTATGGGGATGTTTAGTATGCGATTGATGAATGTGATTGGTACTTGGGGTAGTGAAGAGTTTATTGACAATTTAGGTTTGATGTTTACTGTGCAGTATTTAGTGATGCCTACAATTTTAGGAGCTAGCTTAGCGATCTTGATCAGTCCAAGGACTTGGTGTTCTTTCTGTCCGATGGGGACGATAGGTCAATTGATGGGCCAACTTGGAAATCTATTAGGGGTTAATCGCTCTTTTGAGCAAAAGATTACGATTAATCAACCTACTGAATGTCGTGAATGTGGTCTATGTGCTAATAATTGTCCGCTAGAGCTGGAGCCTTATACTAATTTCAATGAGCAAAATCGATTTACTGATTCTCGATGTATCAAATGCTCTGAATGTGTTGAAGCTTGTCCTATTAATATCTTAGAATTGAAAAAGCGTGAAGAAGTGATTGAAGATACTGCAAGGAGGGTTTAAGATGGCTGACTGTGAGCATATAACTAATTGTGCATTTTTTAATGATAAGATGAATGAAAAAGTGGGATTAGCAAGTCTGTATAAAAAGAAGTATTGTCAAGGCGATAACTCTAATTGTGCTCGTTATTTGGTAAGTAAGACTGTAGGGAGTGAATATTTGCCGAGTGGTTTGTTTCCTAATCAACATCAAAAAGCAGAAGAGATAATAGAGGACCATAATTAAATAGAAGTAACTTAATATTTAGTCAGATCTTAATTGATCTGACTTTTTTATTGCATCCTTCTCTCAGAATTATTTGACATATTTAGAAGAACACGTTATAGTAATAATTACTACTGTTAAAAAGAGGTGGTGCTTATGAATAATAAACTGAAAGAAGAGATTGAACTCTTGCGCAGGAAAATGAATAAGGAAGCAGAGAATAATGATTTATTAAATGAAAGAGTACAGGCTATTAGTCGAAAGTTAGATAAAAAAGTTATTAAGTTGATGAAGAAGAGAGATTCTAGTTAGTTATAAAAACTACTTGAAATCTATTTTAATAAAATGATTTTTTCTTGAAATAATTTAAATATAGCCAAGTTACTGCAAGGTGCCATAAGGAATAGAAAATAATAGGTACAATAACTCTACCATAATTTGATTTGAAAATTTCAAGATTAACCAATACATTGGCAAAGAGTGCACTGTAAAGACCACCTGTTAACGCAAAAAGATAATTCCATGGTTTTTTAGTAGGTAAAAAGTATAAATACATAATAAAGTAGATAGTCCAAGCTATTGGAGGGAAAAAAGCAATTCCCATAAATCCAAACGGCCCGTAATTAATATGGCCACCTAAATTTAATATATGATCACCTAAAATAATGAGGAGTATATCAAAGAGAGCACCAAATGTGATACCATAAATACCAAGTAGTCCGATTACTTTTTTTGGAATTATAGAGATAAAAGCTATAAATAATATCATGGTATAGATCGGATAAATATAATGAACTGGTATTTCAAAAATTTGATACCCCTCCCTTCCATACTATATCCTTATAATTTGTAGAAGCAACTTTATTATTCAAAAAAATTTAATTTACTCTACTTATCTTCGGATATTATGATTTCTAAAAATCGTTATAAATTAGAAGAGTTTTAAACAGATGGCTAGATATTATCTTGTCTTTTTGATATAATATCTATATGAATACTTTATTTTCTACTCTTCAAGGTGAAGAAGAAACTGCTCCATATTCTAGATATGATTTTAAATAATTAAATTAGGAGTGAGTTAAGTGAGAGTATTAAAGAAGTTAAGGTGGAGGAATTTAAGTATTAGTTGGAAATATGGAACTGCTTTAATCTTAACACTTATTTTATTTTCTAGTTCAGCTTTGATTGTGTCAGGTCTGTTATACCAAGCTAATTCTGATTTAGAAACTCTAGGAAAAAGAGGAGAAAGAGTTGTTCATTTAACTGAGATGGCCTCATTATTTACAAGGATGGATGTTAGAATTGCTGATTATATTACTTTAGAAGAGGAAAGGATAGTTACAGAGTTTGAGGAGTTATCCCAACAATTTGATAAGTTAGATGAAGTTATTAGGCCACGGATGGATACAGAAAGATTAGAGTATTTATATAATGGTCTTTTAGTGAATAAAGAAGAAGTTGAACAGCTTTTTTTGGCTGAGATAGTGCCAGCAGTAAATGATGGTTTAGACCAAGAATATCTAGAACAGAGGCTGGATACTATTCAAATTAGAAGAGGTAGTGTAGAGTATATAGATGAAATAATAGAGTTAGTTAATATAGCTCGCTTACAAGCTCTAGAAGAAGCCCAAAGTAACTTACATAATATATTGGTTGCATTAATAATTACTATTTTGATTTCGATATTAGTAGGGTTAGTAACTATTTATTTTGTAAGTAAGAAGGTTAAGCAAGGTTTAGATGAGGTAGTAGAGGTGAGCAATGAAGTTGCTAATGGAAACCTTGTTGTAGAAGATATAAGTTATGATAATAATGATGAACTTGGTAGGTTAGCAACGGCTATTAATATGATGAGTAATAATCTGAGGGATATAGTACAAAGTATAAGCCAATCTGCCCAGGAGACCTCAGCGACTAGTCAACAGCTATCTGCATCGAGTGAAGAAGCAACAGGTTCTATTGAAGAGATTACTGCTACGGCAGAAGAATTTTCTGCAAGTATTAATGATGTAAGTGATAATTCTGATAATGTTAATTTGATAGCTGAAAATGTAGAGCAGTTGGCCCGGAATGGTCTAGAGCAAATGGAAAAGACTGATCAAAAGATGAAAGAGATTCTTATTACTTCTGAAAAATCTGGTCAAGTGATTGAGCAACTCAATCAATCTTCTCAGGAGATTGGAGAAATAGTAGAGGTTATTTCCAGTATAGCTGAGGAGACCAATTTGTTAGCTTTGAATGCAGCAATAGAAGCAGCTAGAGCAGGGGAGGAAGGGCATGGTTTTGCTGTTGTAGCTGACGAAGTTAGAGAATTGGCAGAGCAGACGCAAAGCTCTGTATCTAATATTCGGAATATAATTGATAGATTAGGGGAGAAAACTGAAAAATCTGTTGATGTAATTCGAGAAAATAATCTTCAAATTGAGTCTGGAGCCGATGCCTTAGAGGAGACTGGAAGGACATTTAAGGAAATAGTGAGCGATATAGGAGAGGTAGTTAATCAGATTGGAGAAATTGCTTCAGCTCAGCAGCAATTATCAGTAGGAAGTGAAGAGATTTCTAATGCAACCGAAGAGCAGTCTGCTTCAATGCAACAGATTTCAAGTTCTTCGCAACAATTAGCTAATATGGCTGAAGAATTAAATAGCTTAGTAGAGCAATTTAAGATATAACTCAAGAGGCTCCCATTTAGGGAGCTTTTTATGATATAGGAATCACTGTTTCTGGTGGTGGTTCTTAAAATGAGGAAAAAGAACGCTTAAGTGTGATTATTGAAAGGTTAAATGAAAGATTTGATTCTGAATTTGCTGAGTCTATTAAAATACCTATAAATCATATAACAAGTATTTTAATAGATAGCGATAAATTAAAGACAAAAGCTGAAGTTAATACTTGAGAAGGTTTTGCTCTAGTTTATGAAGGTCAGTTTGATGATGTGGTAGTTGATTCTTATGAGAAAAATCAAGATTTTTATGGTAGAGTCTTAAAAGATGAAGAGTTTAGAAATAAGTTAATGGATTTATTATTAATTGAGGTTTATAATTTATTGAATGATAGTGTTGAAGCTTAGAAGCAGGTATTAAGGTTATTGAGTTTAAGCTACAAGATAATTAACTCAGAGTTTCAGGGTTGGCCCGAATAAACATCAAATGGTTTACTGGGAAACGAGAAAGAATAAAGGGGTTAAATAAATAAGAGAAGAAGGGGATTGTTTTCAAGGTAATATGTATGGTTCAAAATCATGTTAACAAAATAAAAAATAAGCGAGCCAGTTGACTCGCTTATAAAAATGGGGGTGTTTAAAGAAGTAATAGACTAAAAATTTGTTGTTTATGCACTAAAGCTAGTGTAACTATAAAAACCCAAGACTAATAGAATTAAGATTAAAAATAAAATATATGCATCGTCTCCTCCAGTCGGGCCTTTAATAGGTGCTCCCATATCTTTAACCTCCTTAAAATTCAGTATCTTTACCACATACTATGCTTGAAAGAAAAATATGTTAAGAATAAATAAAAAAACGTACTGATTTTTTAAATAGAAGAAAACGTCAAAGACACCAAGCAGGAGAGGGAATGGGCTACAAGCTTGGAGCAATAATTAATTTTTTTGAAGAGGAAGAAAGTTATTTAAAACTAAGAGGTGGCTATCGTTTTCTTGATATTGGCAGAAAATTTTAATCTTATCCAAATTGTCTTCTCCAATTTTCAACCTTCCTAAAACGTTAGCCAATCGTGGATTATAGATCACTTCTAATTCTCTTTATAGAAATAGAGCTGGGGTCTAATATCATACTCTTTTATCAGCCTAGATTGTATATTCCTAAAAGCTTTATTTATGCCTGGAATCCTATCAGTTTCATTGCGCATGAAAGTGGTATTCATTAAAAAAACGACTAAAAGAGGTGATTTTGTCTCCTTCTTTATATTTATTCCTTTTAAATATACATTTTTGTGTTATAATAATTGTTGAACTTAAAAATGAATTTTAGGAGGAGAACATAAATGACAGAAATTAAAAAGAAAGAACAAAAACTCATGCATCTGATTACCTACGGTTGTCAAATGAATGAACATGATTCAGAAAAGCTGGCAGGGGTATTAGAAGATGAAGGATATCAATCGACTGAAAAATTAGAGGATGCTGATATAATTATTCTAAATACATGTTGTGTACGAGAAAATGCTGAATTAAAGGTTTATGGTAAGGTGGGCCAACTTAAAAGCTTAAAAAGAGAGAACCCAGATTTAATCATCGGTATCTGTGGCTGTATGATGCAACAAGAGGATGTAGTTAAGGAGATTAAAGAGAAGTATCGTCATGTTGATATTGTCTTTGGAACTCATAATATTCATCATTTTCCTAAATTATTAAGGGAAGCTAAAGAGGATAAGAACCCTTTAGTTAAAGTTTGGGAGGAGTCAAAAGAGTTGATCCCAGAGATGCCTGTCCAAAGAAAAGATGACCATAAAGCTTTTGTTACGATTATCTATGGATGTGATAATTTTTGTACATATTGTATTGTACCTCATGTTAGAGGAAGAGAGAAGAGTCGTCCATTAGAGAATATTGTTAATGAGATTGAAAATTTAGTAGCAGATGGGGTCAAAGAAGTGACTTTGCTCGGTCAGAATGTAAATTCTTATGGAAAGGATTTTGAAGAAGAGATTGATTTTGCCGATTTATTAACTGAGGTTGATCAAATTGAAGGGTTAGCTAGGATTCGTTATATGACCTCTCATCCGAGAGATTTCAGTGATAAGTTGGTTGAGACTATTAGTGGATTGGATAAAGTGTGTAATCATTTTCATTTGCCAGTTCAAGCTGGTAGTAATAAAATCCTTAAAAAGATGAATAGAAATTATACAAAAGAGGAATATTTAAGATTAGTAGAAAAAATTAGAATGAATAATCCTGATGCTGCGATAACAACAGATGTAATTGTTGGTTTTCCAGGGGAGAGTGAAGATGATTTTGAAAAGACCCTTGATTTATTTAAAGAGGTAGAATTTGATATGGCTTATAGTTTTCTTTACTCTAAGCGAACAGGTACTCCAGCTGCAGAATATGAGGAGCAGATTTCTGAAAAGGTTAAAAAGGAGAGGCTACAACGCTTAATGGATATCCAAAGTGATATCAGTTTAGAGAAAAATAAGCCTTTAGAGGGTAGAGTTGTTGAAGTATTAGTAGAAGGAGAGAGTAAAAAAGATCCTAATAAGTTAACCGGAAGGACATGTTCAAATAAAATAGTTATCTTTGAATCAAACCGTGATTTGACAGGGGAGCTAATTAATGTTAAAATAAATAGAGTACAGAGTTGGACATTATTTGGTGATTTAGTGAGGTAGGATGTTTTTTTAAACTTTAAGGGGGATTTTAATTTTATGTCAATTAAAGAGAAAGCTGAAGAATTAGGAGAAGTAATTGTAGAATCTGATGAGTATGATGGTTTAAAAGCTGCTGAAGCAGAGATGCAAGCTGATGAAGCTGCTCAAGAAATTTTAGAAGAGTTTCAATCTAAGCAGAAGATGGCACAGATGGCCCAAATGAATGGTCAAGGGGTAACTGAAGAAATGCAACAAGAAATTCAAGGGTTACAAGCCAAAATGCAACAGAATGAAAAGATTAAAGGATATATGGAAGCACAACAAGAGTTTAATGGAATAATGGAGCAAGTTAATGAAGTTATTTCTAATACTATTCAAGGACAAGAACAACCACAACAGGGTTAAGATAAATTGAAGCTAAGTGTTAAGGGGGATTTTTAATTATGTCTATTATGGAAAAAGCTCAAGAATTGGGCGATGTTATTGTGGAGTCACAAGAGTTTTCTGATTTAAAAGCTGCCGAAGAAGCAATGGGAGCTGATAAAGCTGCTCAAGAAATCATACAAGAATTCCAAGCTAAGCAACGTAAAGCTCAAATGGCTCAGCGAAATGGGAAACCAGTTTCAGATGAGCTTAAAAAGGAATTACAAGGGATTCAAGCTAAGATGCAGCAGAATGAGCATGTTAAAGGGTATATGGAAGCACAAGAGAAGTTTGGTAAAGTAATGCAGACGGTTAATCAAGTGATCAGTGCTGCTATCCAAGGTGAAGAGTGCGACTCAGATTGTGGAGCAGGTTGTTGCTAATAAAAACCTCTAAGTCATTTTGACTTAGAGGTTTTTTCTATTAGATAGAGAAGAAAGATATAATTGCAATTAAGTTTGAGTTTAAGTCTAAGTCTAAGTAAGATCTAAGTCTTTTTTAATGGTTACTTAACCTCAGACTTAGCTTTAACCTATAGCTATTTTAAATTTCAGCTAAATTATGGTATAATAATTATTTGAATTAGATTATTAGGAGGTGGGAGTATGGCTAAGTTGACTCCGATGATGCAGCAGTATTATTCAATAAAAGATGAATATCAGGATGCTATTTTATTTTTTAGATTAGGTGATTTTTATGAGATGTTTAATGATGATGCCAAAGTGGCAGCACGGGAGTTAGAGTTGACCTTAACTGCTCGTAATAAAGGAAAAGGAGATAAAATTCCAATGGCAGGGGTACCGTGCCATTCTGCTGATTCTTATCTTGCTCAATTAATAGATAAAGGTTATCGAGTGGCTATTTGTGAACAGGTAGAGGATCCAAGTGAGACGAGTGGATTGGTCAAAAGAGAAGTTGTTAGAGTGATTACGCCAGGGACTGTGGTCAATAATAACATGTTAGAGGATAAAAACAATAATTATTTGGTTGCAGTTGTAAGTGGAGCTGAAGGGTATGGTTTTTCGGTAGTAGATGTTTCAACTGGAGAGTTTATGGTGACTCAATTAGACGGTTCTACTCCGCAAGAGAAAGTAATCGATGAATTATCACGGATTAACCCAGCGGAAGTTTTACTTGAGCAAGGGGTAGAGAATAATCAACAGATTATGGAATTTATAGCAGCACAGATCGATCCAATCAAGACTAAGATAGCTAATAGTTTTAGTTATGATCGAGCTTACGAGCTATTGACTGATCATTTTGAAACTGTGACTTTAGAAGGGTTTGGTTGTGAAGAGTTTCCTTTAGCAATTGAGGCAGCAGGAGCAGTTTTAGATTTTTTAATTGAGACGCAAAAGAGGAGTTTAAAACATCTTAATCGCTTATCTACTTATTCTACGACTGATTATATGATCTTAGATGCCAATACGAGAAGAAATTTAGAATTAGTGGAGACGATGCGGGATAAGAGTCGAAAAGGAAGTTTGCTGTGGGTGCTTGATCAAACAGTGACAGCAATGGGAGGAAGAACTTTACGCCGTTGGGTTGAGCAGCCACTATTGGAAGTAGATAAGATCAATCAACGTTTAGATGCAGTAGAAGAGATTGCAGGAAATATCTTTTTGAAAGAGCAGTTAAAAGAGTTATTAGATCAAGTCTATGATGTTGAACGATTGATTGGAAAGGTAGTTTATGGTTCTGCTAATGCTCGAGATTTGATTGCTTTAAGGAATTCATTAGCTATAATTCCAGATATTAAGGAGCTGTTAGCCCAATTTAGTAGTACTAAGCTGGTTACTTTAGAGGGTAATCTAGATCGCTTAGAGGATATAACTGAATTGATTTTTTCTGCAATTAAAGAAGAACCACCGACAACGATAACTGAAGGTGGAATTATTAAGCAAGGTTATGATGAGGAGCTTGATAAGTTTTTAGAGGCAATGACAAATGGGAAGGACTGGATTGTTAACTTACAGAAAGAAGAAAGGGAAAGAACTGGGATTGGTTCTTTAAAGGTTGGCCATAATAAGGTACATGGTTATTATATTGAGGTGACTAAAGCCAATCTTGATGCTGTGCCTGATGATTATGTTCGCAAGCAGACCTTAAGTAATAGTGAACGATATATTACTCCTGAATTAAAGGAGAAGGAATCGGTTATTTTAGGGGCTGAAGAGAAGAGTCAGGAATTAGAATATAAGTTGTTTGTTATAATTAGAGAAGAGGTAGCTGAGGAGACAGAACGAATTCAACAGTCTGCTAGTATATTGGCCCAACTAGATGCGTTACTTTCTTTAGCAGAAGTAGCTTTAAATAATGATTATGCCAAACCGACTGTAAAGGTTAGTGATGAAATTGAGATAAGTAAGGGGCGCCATCCAGTTGTAGAGAAGATGATGAATGAGGAGCTCTTTGTTCCTAATGATACCTATTTGGATGGTGGAGAGGATCGTTTTTCAATTATTACCGGGCCAAATATGTCAGGTAAGTCGACTTATATGCGTCAAGTTGCATTGATCAGTCTGTTGGCCCAGATTGGCAGTTTTGTTCCTGCTAAAGAGGCCAAGATTGGGATTGTTGATCGGATCTTTACTCGAGTGGGAGCTTCTGATGATTTGACGACAGGTCAAAGTACATTTATGGTTGAGATGAATGAGGTGGCTAATATCTTAAATAATGCCACTGCTCAAAGCTTGATTATTTTGGATGAGGTTGGACGGGGGACGAGTACTTATGATGGTTTGAGTATTGCTTGGGCAGTAATTGAGTATATCAGTGACCTGGACAAGGTTGGAGCCAAGAGTCTATTTGCTACTCATTATCATGAGTTGACAGAGCTTGAAGATAAACTAGCAGGAGTTAAAAATTATAATGTAGCAGTCCAAAAAGAGGGGGAGCGGGTTGTCTTTTTACGTAAGATCATATCTGGTAGTGCTGATCAAAGTTATGGGATTGAGGTTGCTAAGCGAGCTGGAATTCCTAAGCAAGTGATTGAACGCTCGAAGGTAATTTTGGCCCGATTAGAAGAAGATGAAGCAGAAACAATTGAATTAGCAACTGAAGATTCCAAAAATAGTTATCAGCAACAAAAGGAGAAAGAGGAGATCAAAGAGAAGGTAACTCAAATGCCTCTGTTTACGTCAGCTAATGATCAATTAACTAAAGAGTTGAGTCAGCTCGATATTATGTCGATGACTCCTCTAGAAGCAATGAATCAATTGCATCAACTAAAAAAGAAGGCTCAAAAAAGAGTGACAGAGCAATTTGATTCCGCTTATAAGGAGTGATCAGTGTGGGTAAAATAGAGTTGCTAAGTGAAGAGGTAGCCAATAAGATTGCTGCTGGTGAAGTAATAGAACGGCCTGCTTCGGTAGTTAAGGAGCTGGTTGAGAATTCGATTGATGCAGGTAGCAGTAGAATTAAGATCAAGGTTAAAGATGGTGGAAAGAAATTGATTCAAGTGGTTGATAATGGGGAAGGGATAGTAGCAGAAGATGCTAAGTTGGCTTTTGAACGGCATGCAACCAGTAAGGTTAAGGAAGCTAATGATCTCTTTGCACTACGGACATTGGGCTTTAGAGGAGAGGCATTATCGAGTATTGCTGCTGTTTCACGGTTGAAGTTAATAACTAAAAGAGAGGATAGCTTGAGTGGAATCAAGTTGCGATTAATCGGAGGGGAGGTTGAGAAGGAGGAAAGCTGTGGATGCCAAGTAGGAACTAATATTCTTGTTAAAGATCTCTTTTTTAATACTCCAGTTAGATATAAGTATCTACGTAAAACTTCTACTGAGATTGGCCATATCAGTGATACTATAAATCGTTTGAGTCTAGCTTATCCTGAAATCAGTTTTAGTTTAGAGCATAATGGGCGTCAATTGTTAGAGACAACGGGTAATGGTAATTTGTTGGATGTGATATTTAATATTTATGGAAAAGATGTAGCTAAGGATATGATTGAAGTTGATTATCAGCAGGATTATATGAAATTAACAGGCTTGATCTCTAAACCGACTACGACTCGTTCTTCTCGTAAGCATCAATCTTATTTTGTTAACGGGCGGTTTATTAAGAGTGCTTTGATGGGTAAAGCGGTTGAAGAGGCATATCATACTTTATTAACGATTAATCGCTATCCAATTGTAGTTTTAAAGTTAAAATTGAATCCGATCTTAGTCGATGTCAATGTCCATCCGACGAAGTTGCAGGCTAAATTCAGTCGGGGCAATATGGTTTATAAGGTGGTTAAAGAAGGTGTTATTAAAGCAATTAAGGGTAGTGACTTAATTCCTAAATTAGAATTAGAAAAAGAAAGCAAACAGGAAGATAAAGTAGAAAAAGAGCCCCAAAAGCAGGAATATCAGCAGAAGAACTTAAATTTAACCGTAAGATCTAAGCAGACAAAGAAGAAGAGAAAAAGCAAGCAAAAAAGTAAAGAGATGTCTAAGTATACTCAGCAGACTAAGCAGGATAGTAAAGAGGTTAGAGCCAAAAAGATAGAACAGTTATTTGGTGGGGTTGAAAAGCCTAAAGCAGATAAGATTCAAGAAAAGAGTAGCCAATATAGTGAAGAAGGTCTGAGTTTGGTTCCAATCGGCCAGATTCATCAAAGTTATATTATTGCACAGGGAGTAGATGGAATGTATATTATCGATCAGCATGCTGCTCATGAGCGGATTATTTATCAGCAGTTGTTGCAAAAATATAAGAAAGAACAGGTCAAGATTCAAGAGTTATTAATTCCACTTAAGTTGGATTTAACCCACCAAGAAGCTCAATTGTTAGCAGAAAAAGAGGATCAGTTAGCTAGATTTGGATTTTTATTAGAAGAGTTTGGTGGTAATAGTTATTTGATTCAAGGGGTGCCGGTTCAATTATATAGATTGGATGATCAAGAATTAATTTTGGATACTATTTATAAACTAATAGAAGAACTTGATTTTAGAGAGGAACATCATTTTGCTGAGCAGGCATTGATTATGCTCTCTTGTAAAGCTGCAATTAAGGCCAAAACTAAGTTGTCAATTAAAGAGATGAGTAATTTGTTAGCTGATATTGAAGAGTATCAAGTTAAGACCTGTCCACATGGTAGACCAGTGATGATGCATCTATCACAGCGGGAGTTAGAAAAAGAATTCAAGAGAAAATAGATAAGGGTAATAACATTTAACATTTAATATTTAATAATGAATAGTGGAAGTTCAAAGTCAAGATCTTAAAATAAATGGATAAGTGACAATGTATATTTCTTTGAAAATCATATATCAATTGATTGTAAAGGTCTTTTAACTATTAAATATTAGTTATTCACTATTCAATGCATTAAAAAAAGGGGGGGGAGAATGAAAGAACCACTAGTAGCATTAGTCGGGCCAACTGCGGTAGGAAAGACTAAGCTTTCTTTAGCGTTGGCCCAGCAGTTAGAGGGGGAGATTATTTCAGCAGATTCAATGCAGATTTATCGAGGGATGGATATCGGTACAGCTAAAGCTACTCCGAAAGAACAAAAGAAAGTACCGCATCATTTAATAGATATAGTTGAGCCTGATCAGGAATTCAGTGTAGCTGACTTTCAAGAACGAGTTGATCAATTGATTCCAGAAATTTATCAACGTGGTAAGTTGCCTATGTTGGTCGGTGGAACAGGATTGTATGTTAAAGCAGTGATAGAAGGTTTTTTATTTCCAGAGATGGAGACTGATTGGGAATTGAGGGAGCGATTAGAAGAGGCGGCAGAGAAAGAAGGAACAGAATATGTTCATGATAAGCTAGCTAAGATTGATTCTACTTTGGCTGAGAAGCTCCATCCTAATGATTTGCGGAGGGTGATTAGAGGGATAGAAGTTTATCAGCAGACAGGAAAGACGATTACATACTTTAAAAAAGAAGCTAAGAAGAGGCCACCTCGTTATCAAGCGGTTAAGATTGGTTTAAGGCGGGAGCGGGAGAGCTTATATCAAAGAATTAATAAACGGGTTGATCTAATGATTGAAGAAGGATTAGTTAAGGAAGTTAGAGAATTATATCAGAAGGGGTATGATCGTGAGTTGATTTCAATGCAAGGACTAGGTTATAAAGAGTTAATGGGTCATTTTGAAGGTGAGTATGATTTAGAAGAAGCAATTCGTTTAATCAAACGAGATACTCGCCACTTTGCTAAACGGCAATTCACTTGGTTTAAAAGGGATGATAGTATCCATTGGTTTGATGTTGAGCAGTATCAGTTTGAGGATTTATTGGCTGAAGTTAAAGGGTTAATCAGGGAGCAACTTCAGTGATAAAAGTTGAAGGTAAGTAATTAAATTTTAATAATAGGGGGCTAACTTCTGAATGAAATATAATAAAGAAGTCAGTAAGTTATTACTTAAGCTCAGAAATAAAGATCAGGGAATTAAATTGTCAGATGAAGCTGTTAAGAAAGCAGGTATTGACTGTTCATTTTGTAGTTGTCATAGTGGAGAGCATGATGATTATATTTACTGTAAGATTATTGATAATTATATTTGTGAAGTCTGTTGCCGTTATGAAGTTTGTAATGATTATCAACTGGTTAATCAAGCCTTAGACAAAAAAGTATTTAGTGAAAATAGTGAAGTGATTATGTTGTGTGAGCATTGTTATTAAAAAAATAAATGTTAATGAAAAAGAAAGGGGTTAACCCCTTTCTTTTTTTATTTAAATGATGTAATTGGTAAATGTAGCTTAATTATAGTCTTAAACTTAAAATTAAAATTAATAGCAATAGTGTTTCATTTTTCATCTTAGTAGTTCATATATATTAGGGTAAGGGGAGGTTGGTCTTATGCCCTTAATCAATAGAAATTTAAGTAAAAGAGAAATATTGCGTCAGTTTGAAGAAGGAGAAATTTCTATTACTGAGGTTTTTGAATTATTAGGAGAAAAAGAAGATCTATCGATAGAAAAGCAAGATGGAGAAGATAAACAGCTAGAAAAGATAATGGAGCAACTTGATCGGATGGTTGGACTTGAAAATATAAAAAAACTTGTTTTAGAATTGAAGGCTTTTATTGAAATTCAACAAGAACGGCAACGAAGAAATTTAAAGAATGACCCTATAGTAATGCATATGGTGTTTAAGGGTAACCCAGGAACTGGAAAGACAACTGTGGCACGAATTTTTGGTCAGCTGTTTAAAGAGTTGGGATTGTTAGAAGAAGGACATTTAAAGGAAGCAGAACGGGCAGATTTGGTAGGGAAGTATATTGGACATACTGCTAAAAAAACGAGAGAAATTATTGAAGAAGCATTGGGAGGGATTTTATTTATCGATGAAGCTTATGCGTTGGCCCGGGGTGGGGAGCAGGATTTTGGTAAAGAGGCAATAGACACCTTAGTTAAGGAGATGGAAGATGAGAAAGATAATTTAATTGTCATTTTAGCTGGTTATCCAAAAGAGATGGAATATTTTCTACAGAGCAATCCTGGCTTAAAATCTAGATTCCCAATTCAGGTCGAATTTGAAGATTATTCTCTAGAAGAGTTGATTAAGATTGCTAGATTAATGGCTCAACAAAAAGATTATAACTTATCTTCTTCAGCCAAAGCAAAACTTTATCAACAATTGGCAGAGGTTAGGCGTAATGTAGGAGTGGAAGAGGGGAATGCTCGAACAGTACGTAATTTAATTGAACGGGCAATTAGAAAACAGGCATTAAGATTAGTTGATCAGGAAAAGGTCACCAAAAAAGATTTAATAACTATTACTAGAGAGGATTTGGTATGAAATAATTTATAGATAATCATATAAATTATGTTTTTAAGTGGGGGGAGAATGATGGTTTCAGTTTTAATAGTTGGTCAACCGAATGTAGGAAAAACATCTTTTGCAATTAATTTTGCTAGTTACTTAGGAGTTGAAAAGTTAAAATTATTAGTCAGACAGCCGGCTGGATTTTTAGCTACTAGAACTTATCAACCAAAAGAAGCATATAAAAAATTAGTTGCAGTTGAACCTCATAAAACAACTGAAATTCAGAGTATCCAAATTAAGTTACCTATGGGAAAGAAGGATAAAAAGATTAGATTAATTGATAGTTGTGGACTGGTTGATGGGATTCATTCTAAGCAAAAGATAAGAACAGCAATGGCCCAGACTCTTGATCAGTTGTTTCAGAGTCAAATAATTTTGCATATAGTTGATTTAAGTCAGTTTGATTTTTTTATGCAACTGAAGAAAATAGATCAGGAGCTTTATAACTTATTTCAGCAACAGCCCGGTTATAAGGTTTTGGCAAATAAATTAGATTTAGATGGACAAGAGAGGAATTTGATTAAGTTAAAGAATTTAATTGATCAAAAACTAATAATTGCTATCTCAGCTCTTTATCAGCAAGGGTTTACAGATGTGAAAGCATTTCTATTAGAAAATATATAAACAAAAGGATGTGGTTTGAATCCTTGATACTATTGCTGCTGTTTTTTTGATTGGTCTAGTAATAAAGATAATGGATGATTATTTAGATCAAGAGATTGATCGTTTAAATGAGCGAGAGACTTTAGCAATTAAACTACAAAGAGGGATTGTACCTTATACATTATTGTTATTTAGTTTTGCAATTTTAATAAATTATCAGTTAAGTATTTCTCTGTTTTGGGCTAGTTATATTATAGGGATGGGAGTTAGTAATAATTCTTTACCAACTGGGTTAAGAGCTTATCAAGAGGTTTTAATTATGTTGGGACTGGGCTTTTTAGTATTACAGTGGAAGATTTTTTTATTTGCTTTAGCAATTATTTTGTTTATTCAGTTGGTTGATGATTTTATTGATTTTCATTTGGAAGACTATATAAACCGCGATAATTTTGTTAATTATTTAGGAGAGTGGGGAACTGTTCTGTTAGCAATATCTTCTTTAGTAATTGCACTGCAAATTGATTGGAAGACAAGTTTAATAGTAATGATAATAACATTAATTGTTGTTAGATTACTGCAAATGAATAATTAAGTGGTTTTAAAGGCTTCAGTAAAAGGATTTGGATAATTGCTAAATAGTAGGGGATACACTTTGATCTAGATAAGTAGTAGAGTAAGAAGGAGGGAAAGATGCTTTATCAGACGTTATTATCAATTTTAATTTCATTTATGATCGGCTTTTTTATTGGTAAAGCTAAAGGAAAGAAGGAAGGAGTCAGACAAAGCATGTTAATAACTCCATTGTTAGTAAGGAAAAAGAGCCTGGAGGAAGGGGAATGTTTAATCTGTAACAATAAACTAAAGAACCTCTTTTTGTCTAAGAAGGAAAAAAAAAATTGATCTAGAATAAAAGAAATAATAGAATAAAAAATCTTATATAATAAAAGGAGGAGGGGAATATAGATGAGTTCAGAACTTAACTTACAGAATGATTTCTTGAATCAAGTAAGAAAAGAGAAAATTGAGTTAACTATATACGTAGTTAATGGTTTTCGCTTATCAGGAATAGTAAAAGCTTTCGATAATTTTACTATTTTATTAGATACAGATACCGGTCAACAGTTGATTTATAAACATGCTGTATCGACTATATCACCAAAAAAAGAGGTAAAAGATTTATTAAAAAATGACTAAACTTGAATTTATTTAGCTGCTAATAAAAATAAAACTACAACTAGTTGCTATAGTTTAAGTATAAATCTATCTTTTGAGAAAAAGTCCATCTTCATTAGTGGTTTAAATTGTTAATGAAGGTGGAAGTCATAAATTATAAATCTATTTTAGAAAATGAGTTTGAAGATTTGATGATGCATTATTGAATTGTTTTATGATGTGTATCTGATAATCTTATATTTCACAATAAAGAAAGGTAGTCAGATTTTATTTGAATATGTATTTTTTTAATAAATAAGCAGGAATATTTTTATTGACCAAGAAACTTTATAAGAGGAAGAAGTAAGTTGATATAATAACTATTTGAGATTTAGTATATAATAAGACATATAATAGAAAATAGTTTAGTGTCTGTTGGAAGGGGAAGGAATATGGAAATTCAGTTAGCGGAATGTGCAGGTTTTTGTTTTGGTGTTGATCGTGCTATGAATTTAGCTTTAGAAGCAGGAGAAGAAAGGGACTGTAAAGTTTCTACTTTAGGCCCTTTAATACATAATCCACAGGCTGTTAGCAGATTGCAAAATGTTGGAGTTGAAGTGAAAGAAAAACTTGATGATATTTCTGAGGGAGTAGTGATTATTCGTTCACATGGAGTACCGCCTAAAATCTTAGAAAAAGCAACTGAGCGGGACTTAGAACTTATAAATGCAACATGCCCTTTTGTTAAGCGAGCTCAAGAAAAAGCTAAAGAATTAAAAAAGAAAGGTTATCAAGTAGTAATTAGTGGAGATAAAAACCATCCTGAAGTAATTAGTATTTTAGGGTTTGCAGATAATGAAGCAGTTATTATTGAAGATGAATCTGATTTTGACAATATAAATATTGAAAAAAAAGTAGGGGTTATCGCTCAGACTACTCAGTCTTTAGAAAATTTACAAAAGTTGATTAATTATTTGGTTTCTGAAGCATCTGAGCTAAAAGTTTATAATACTATTTGTACAACAACTGGACAACGACAAGATGAAGCAGCGGAATTATCCCGAGAAGTTGAATTAATGTTAGTTATTGGAGGGTATAATAGTGCTAATACCAGTCGTTTAGCAGAAATTTGTCGTGAAAATGAAGTAAAAACTCATCATATTGAAACGGCAGATGACTTACAAACGGGTTGGTTTAAGAATATTAAGCAAGTAGGTATTACTGCTGGGGCATCAACCCCTAATTGGATAATTAAGGAGGTCTTAAGGAGAATGACAGAAATTAAAAATGAAGAAGAAAAGAATGAGTTTGAAAGTGCTGTTTTGACAGAAGGTGAAATAATTAGTGGTAAGATTCAAGAGGTATCAGAGGAAGGGATTTATGTAGATGTAGGAGCTAAGACTGAAGGGTTTGTTCCTAAGAAGGAGATCAAAGAAGAAAATTTTGTAGAAGATTATTCTGAAGGAGATGAAGTAGAGGTTGAAGTTTTAAACCCTGAAGATGAAGATGGACGAGCTGTTTTATCTAAAAAGAAAGTGGATGCTGAACAAGCATGGGAAAGAGTAGAAGAAGTACATCAATCAGAAGAAATAATTGAAGCAGAAGTAGCTAAAGAAGTTAAAGGTGGATTGGTTGTAGATATTGGAGTGAGAGGTTTTATTCCTGCTTCACATGTTGCTATTGAATATGTTGAGGATTTGAGTCAATTTGTTGGTGAAGAGCTTAAATTAAAGATTATTGAAGTTGAAAGAGAGGATAATAATGTAGTCCTTTCTCGTAAAGTAGTATTAGATGAAGAAAGAGAAGAAAAGAAAAAAGAAGTATTAGCTTCCTTAAAAGAAGGCGAAGAAATAGAAGGTGAAGTTACCAAGTTAGTTGATTTTGGTGCTTTTGTAGAATTAGGTGGAGTAGAAGGTTTGCTTCACATTTCTGAGATCTCTTGGGGTAGAATTGGACACCCTTCTGAAGTGTTAGAAGAAGGAGAAACGATTAAAGTTAAAATATTGGGAGTAGATGAAGAAGAAGGAAGAGTTTCTTTAGGACGTAAGCAGATACAACCAGATCCTTGGGAGGAATTTATTGGAGAGTATAACGAAGGTGACCTTGTAGAAGGTAAGATTACTAAAACAGTTGACTTTGGTGCTTTTCTGGAAATTAAGTCTGGAGTAGAAGGTTTAATTCATATTTCTCAACTATCTCATGAACATGTTGCTACAGTAGAAGAAGTAGTTACTGAAGGAGATATTGTAGAAGCTAAAATTATTAATATTGAGCCAGGAGATAAAAGAGTGGGGCTTAGCATCAAGGAATTAGAATCTGTCGCACCTAAGCAGAAAAAGTCTAAGCCTAAAAGAGTTAGTCAAGATAATAAAGATGAAGGTAGTGGAGTAAAACTAGGTGATGTTTTTGGAGATTTATTTGAAGAGTAATTTATCATAAGTTAAGATAAATTATAAAGCCCTGACTATTTAAATAGTCAGGGCTTTATAATTTTATTAGAAAAAATAATTTTAGTCTTTATTTATAGCCTAAAGTTATAACTAACCAGTATTTTCATATCCCTCACAAAAGAACATAGACTAAAATAGAGGAGGGGTAGTATGTTGAATAAGATTTGGTTTGCTATGATTGCCGTAGGTATGATTGTAGCAGGATTTAATGGGAGAATGGAGGAAGTTTCGGTAGCTATTTTACAATCGACTGAGGAGAGTGTGAGAATAGTAATTAAGTTAATTGGCCCTATGTCTTTATGGCTAGGAATGATGAAATTAGCTGAAGAAGCAGGGATAGTACAAGGGTTAGCTAAGTTATTTGAACCATTGGCTAAAATTTTATTTCCTAAAATACCAGCTAATCATCCAGCCTTAGGTTCAATAATGATGAATTTGAGTGCTAATCTATTAGGATTAGGAAATTCAGCAACTCCTTTGGGTATTAAAGCAATGCATCAATTACAAGATTTAAATAGAAATTCAGAGACTGCCTCTGATGCAATGTGTACTTTTT
The DNA here is from genome assembly GCF_046097105.1 of Natroniella sp. ANB-PHB2. Taxonomy (GTDB): domain Bacteria; phylum Bacillota; class Halanaerobiia; order Halobacteroidales; family Halobacteroidaceae; genus Natroniella. The sequence continues at coordinate 650,125 of NZ_CP175562.1, forward strand.
TAGTAATTAATACTTCAGGCTTGACTTTAATCCCTACAACTATATTAGCTTTACGTGTGGGAGCTGGTTCTAGCAATCCAACTGAAATTGTAGGGACTACTTTATTTGCTACGGCTTGTTCTACGATAGCTGGAATCATAGTTAATAAGTTTTTAATTAAAGTAGGTAGTTCACAAATATGATTGAAGTAATAAATTTAATTTCAGAATGGGCAATTCCAGTAGTTATCTTTTTTATTTTATCCTTATCCTTTTATAAAGGAATTAAGGTTTATGATGTTTTTGTGGAAGGAGCAGTTGAAGGAATAGCAACTGGAATTAAAATTATACCTTATTTGTTAGCAATGTTAGTGGCGATTGGAGTTTTTAGAAGTTCTGGTGCTTTAGATTTAATTTTGGATTTGGTAGCTATTCCTTTAAAAAGAATAGGAGTACCTAAAGAAGTTATTCCTCTCAGTCTGATTAGACCTTTGTCAGGAACAGGAGCTTTAGGGTTTGTGACAGATTTAATAAATCAATATGGACCAGATTCATTTATTGGTAGATTAGCTTCTACTATGCAAGGTAGTACGGAAACAACCTTTTATGTAGCAACTGTTTATTTTGGAGCAATAAAAATAAAAAATACGCGACATGTTATTGCAGCTGGTTTAGTAGCTGATCTTGTTGGCTTTATAGCTGCGGTTTTTATATGTCAGTTAGTTTTTGGCTAAAAGCAGGAATTTAATTTATAATCTTGAATTAGTTATGGTAAAGTAAAGTGGTTTACTTTTAAGAAAATTAGTGAATATTAGGGTTTGATTTGTAGAAAATAATGTTGATAGCTGATTATTTTAATTATTGAAAAAATCGTGAGTAGGATAGGAGTTGAATTAAGATGGAGAAATATATTGATTTACATACACATACTACAGCATCAGATGGGAGCTTTACACCAACTGAAGTGGTTAAGACTGCTAAAAAATTGGGATTTAGTGCGATAGCAATTACAGATCATGATACTTTAGCTGGGTTAGAAGAGGGGGCTAAAGCTGCCAAGGAAGAAGGGATAGAATTTGTACCAGGAATTGAACTGAATACCGATTATGATGATACTGAAGTCCATATATTAGGTTATTATCCAGATTATAACACAGAAAAATTACTAAAAAAGTTAGATACTTTACAAAAAGCTCGATATAATAGAATTAAGAATATGGTAAAGAAATTAAATGAATTAGGATTTGAGATTGAATTTAAAGAGATCATTGATATTGCTGAAGGTGCAGCTTTAGGGCGGCCTCACATTGCTCAAATTATGCTTGATAAAGGATATATTGAGGAGTGGAGCCAAGCTTTTGATCAATACATAGGTTGTCGAAGGCCAGCTTATATTAAACGAAAAAAATTGACTCCTAAAGAAGCAATTCAATTGATTAAATCTGCTAAAGGGGTGCCTATTATTGCACACCCTGCATTAATAGGTAAAGATCAGCTATTACCTAAGTTAGTAGAATGGGGTGCAGAAGGTTTTGAAGTATATCATACAGATCATGATCAAGCAGCTACCCAAAGGTATTTAGAATTTGCTCAGCAGCATGATTTATTGATTACAGGTGGTTCTGATTGTCATGGGCCAAAAAGGAAAGGAGAGGTATTATTAGGGAAGATTAAAGCCCCTTATAAATTATTAAATAAAATAAAGCAGTTAAAAGAGCAGATTAAGTAAAATCAATAACTAAGTAAGGAGGAATTAGTATGTTCGAAATTTTGAGACAAGGTGGTATTACTATGATACCATTATTACTTTGTTCAATAATTAGCTTAGCGGTAAGTTTAGAACGCTTGATTTATTTAAAGAAGGCTAAGGGGAATAATTTTAGGCTAATTAAAAAGGTTAAATTGATGATCGATAATGGAAAGATTGGTGAAGCAAAATCAATCCTTCAAGAGGCGAGAGGTCCAGTAGCAGGAATGTTATTAGAAGGGATCAAATATTATGGGAAGAAAAAATATGAAATTCAAGATTATTTGGAAATAGCAGGTAATAATCAGATCAAAAAGTTAGAGAAAAGGTTGAGGGTTTTAGATTTTATTGCAACTGTCTCACCTTTGTTAGGTTTACTAGGGACTGTGTTAGGAATTATTGATAGCTTTAATATTTTAGCAGGAGCTGAAGGATTAAGTTCACCTGGAGCAATCAGTGTCGGTGTTTCTCAAGCATTGGTTAGTACGGCTGTAGGTTTAATGGTAGCTATTCCAACGATGATGCTCTATACTTATTTGGTAAGTTTAGTTGAAGCACGGGCTGAAGAGATGAATCGCTGGACTTTGGATTTGGTTGAGATATTAAGTCAGGGTGGTAGCAATGTTCAATTCTAATTTAAAAAAGAAGTCTAGAATAGATATTTTACCTATGATAGATGTTATTTTCTTTTTATTGGTCTTTTTTATGTTATTTACAACTTTTAGGACAACACCAGAAGGACTGGAGGTTAACTTGCCTCAAGCTACAACAGTTACAGCCCAAGAAGAAGATTTGCAGGTTAATGTAATTTTAGCTGAAGATGATCAATTATATTTAGATGATCAATCAGTAACTGAACAAGGATTTTCTCTTGAGTTAGCTAAGATCTTAGAAAGGTCACCAGAGACTGTTTTTGTAATCAAGGCTGATCAAGATGTTAAATACCAAAGAATTATCAAAGCTATGGATTTAATACGTGAGGCTGGTGGTTATCGCTTGGCTTTAGCAGCAAATAATGAAGACTTAAATTAGGTGATAATTTATGAAAATGAAGGATAATAAATCAGAAGCTGGCTTAATGAGATATGTATTTGTTTCTATTGTGGCTCATATTGTAATTATATACATAGTGGCCAATTTTGTAGGAGAAAAGCCTGCTTTTCAAATTTACCCGCTAGAGTATTATAGTGAAGTGCAAGTAGTCCATTATGATGATCAATTAGAAAATGATCAAAATAAAGCTGAATTAGAAGAAGAGCCTGAAGAGGATTTAGTAGAAGTGGAAGAGGAAAAAGAAGTAGAAGAAGATCTAACGACGACAGAGGAAGATGCAGAGTCAACTGAGCCAGAAGAAGGAACAGAATTGGATGAAGAGGTTTTGACCAGTGAGGAAAGTGAAGAAGAAATAAAAGTAAATGAAGAAGACGAAGAGATAGAAGACGAAGAGATAGAAGACGAAGAGATAGAAGACGAAGAGATAGAAGACGAAGAGATAGAAGACGAAGAGATAGAAGACGAAGAGATAGAAGACGAAGAGATAGAAGATGAAGAGATAGAAGATGAAGAGATAGAAGATGAAGAGATAGAAGATGAAGAGATAGAAGATGAAGAGATAGAAGATGAAGAGATAGAAGATGAAGAGATAGAAGATGAAGAGATAGAAGATGAAGAGATAGAAGATGAAGAAGCAGCACCACCTCCGGTAGCTAGAGACTTTATTGCTACTAAGATAACACCTAGTTATCCTAAGGATGCAGCAAATCTTGCTCAAGAGGGAACTGTTAGGTTGTTGGTGACTGTTAAAAGTAATGGAGAAGTTAAAGATGTAGAAATATTAGAATCTGCTGAGAATAGTCAATTTAATAATGTAGCTGAATTGACAGTTGAACGTGGTTGGCAATTTAAACAAGCTGAATCTGATTATCAGATAGAACTTAATGTTGACTTTAATTATATAGATCAACAAAGTAACGTTGAATTAGAATTTATTGATTTATTCTTTGTTGAGGAATGAGGTGATAACTAGTGAAGAAGTTAGCACTATCTTTAACTATCTTATTATTGATTCTATCTTCTCCTAAGCTTACTGCCCAAGAAGATGAACATGGTAATTTACAGTTAAAAAATGATTATATTGAGATCTTTGTTAATCAAAATGAATTGAACAGAGGAAGGTTTGCTATTCATGTAACGGGTGGAGATCCAATGCGGGATGGGGATAATAATAAGCCACTGGTCTATGGTCATCCTTACCCTTGGACCTCCTATACAACCATTAGAATTGATGGAGAGAGTTATATCTTTGGTGGAGAGACTGATCGTAGAGCCGGTAGGGATGGGAATTATGGAGAATTAGTACAAGCACCTACCATTGAGGATGATCAAATTATAACTACATATAAGTTTGATGAGGTAGTTGTCAGTCAGATTTTAAGCTTTGTTATGAGTAGTACTACGGGCTTGCCAGATACTGCACGGATTGAATATCAAGTTGAGAATACAGGAGAGGAAACTAAAGATGTTGGAAGCAGAATTATGATTGATACTTTATTAGGGGAGAATGATGGAGCTCCTTTTAGAGTTGAAGATCAGATTATAGATGGAGATAAATTATTCTTAAAAGAGGATCATTTGCCTTATTTTTGGCAAACATTTGACAGTTTAGAGGAGCCTAAGGTAACTTCACAAGGAACGGTAGTTGGCCCTAATTTGACTCCTCCTGATGAGATGTACTTTACAAATTGGGGGAGTTTAGCTGATGATCCTTGGGAGTTTAATTTTAATTCTGGTCGGGAATTTATTAGAGAAGGTGAGTTTGAATTAGATAGTGCAATGGCTTTATTCTGGCAACCAGAATCTTTACAGCCAGGAGAGACTAGAACTTATGCTACTAAATATGGCTTAGGTGGAATTGATATCGTTCCAGGGTTACTATCAGTAGGGGTTACTTCAGCTTCCACAGTAGTAATGGAGCGACCTGATAAGACTGTAGATATTATTGCTTATATTCAAAATACTGCTGAGATTACTGTTGAAGATGTGGAAGTTAAGTTAGATTTGCCGCCAAATTTAAGTTTGGTATCTGATTCTGAAAATGAAGTACTTGGTGATTTAGAGCCAGGAGAGACGGTACAAAGAATGTGGCAAGTCAGACCTGAAGATTTTATGAAAGATAGTTTGGAATATACAGTTAAGGTTGATGCTGAAAATACAGATGCCAATCAAGTAAGCCGTTCCCTAGGAGTCGTTGGCCCGCCTGACTTATCACTTGAGTTGGTTGGCCCAGATCAAATAAGCTCCTATCAGAATAAGTTAGAAGCGGATTCTTTTCTGGTTAATGCTGAGATTAAAAATGAAGGGTTTTCGACAGCTTATGATGTCAGTGCTCAGTTGGCCCTTCCTCCAGGGTTAAATGTCAGTCGAGGAGAGATCCAAGAGAAAAGATTGGGGCATTTATTACCAGGAGAATCGATTCAATTATCTTGGCGAATAGATCCTTTACAGATGGTAAGTGGTCAGTTACCTTACATTGTTGAGGTGAGCAGTGATAATGCTTCTAACCGGGTTAAGAAAAGAACGATTTCATTGCCAAGTCTAGAGCCGAAGGCAGAATTTGAAGTTTTTGATTTGGAAGATGGTTTTGAAGAAGGAGATTATTTGACTGTTGAGGTAAAGCTGAATAATTTAATCAGTTTTTATCGTGGTAGTTTTGATATTGGTTACAATGATGATGTTTTAGAACCAATTTATGTTTCACGGGGCAATTTATTTGTGGAGGATGGAGCTTTGTTGAGTTGGAATTCAGCTGAAATTGATCGGGGAGAAGCTAAAATCAAGGGGGTTTCTGGTGTTTTAGATTCAGCTAGAAGTATTAAATCAGAAACTTTTGCTCAAATTCATTTTAGAGTTAAATCTCCTGAAGAGCTTGGTTTAGAATTTTTAGACTTTAACCTTTATGATCGAAATGAAGAAGAGATTGAGCTTGAAATAGAAGATAAAGCGGTTTATATTGGGGGTAGTTAATTATGAAAAATAGAAATCTTTCTCTCTTATTAGCATTAATGTTAATCATAAATGCTACTTTACCTGTATTGGCTGGTGGTCAAATTGAAGATATTTCTAGTGGCCACTGGGCTTATCAAAGTGTAGTTGAATTGGTTGAAAGAGGATATATGTCTTTATATGAAGGTAATAAGTTTCAAGGAGAAGATGAGGTTACTCGTTATGAATTAGCAGAAATAATAGCTAAGATGTTAGATAATATAGAACAAGGACGGGTGGCAGCTGAAGAAGATGATATGTTAACTTTGAAAAAGTTGGCTACTGAGTTTCGAGAGGAACTAGTGGTATTAATGCAAGAAAATAAAGAGTTAGAAGAAGGAATTGAGAGTCTAGAGAAAGAACAATTAATTATTAGGGAAGATTTAATTAATACTAATGATCGAATTAATAATTTAAATCAACAGGCAAGTGAAATTATAGAAGATTTGAAGGAAGAAGCGACTAAGGTTATTTCTTTACAGACGCAGGTTGAGCAATTACAAACTGAAAATAAAGCATTGAGATCCCAGATTGAAGATTTAGAGCATGGTTTAGGAACTACTGGAAGTCAAGAAGAGATTGATAAATTGAACCGAAGGTTCTTCTGGTTAGCAGGGGGTACAGTAGTTACTTCATTATTGTTACTTAGTAATTAATGGCTGGTAATAACTAAAAATATTAGCAATGGATCTGTTGATAAGGGGGGGTTAAGATGGGAATAAAGCATAGAACAATATGTATAATATCATTAACTTTGATCTGCTTATTGTTGGCCCCCTTGCTTAGTGGTATTTTTGTACCTAATTATCATACAGCTTATGCTGATGGAATTAGTGAACGGAGAGCTTATCAAGGATTAGCTTTAACTTTATTGATGATTTATGCTATCGACCGGTTTGGTAGTAATTCAGTTACGGCAAGAGGGAATGCAATAATAGACTATACTAGTAATGATCTGGAGTGGCTAGCACGAGCTGTTCATGGAGAAGCAAGAGGAGAGCCTTATGAGGGCCAAGTTGCAGTAGCGGCAGTTATTTTAAATCGAGTTCAAGATGATGAATTTCCAAATGAGATTTATGATGTGATTTTTCAGCAAGGCCAATTTTCAGCAGTCGATGATGGACAGATCAACTTAACTCCAAATGAAACGTCTTATCAAGCTGCTAAAGAGGCATTAAGTGGTAAAGATCCATCACTCGGAGCTCTTTATTTTTATAATCCACGGACTGCTCGGACTTTATGGTGGCTGACGACTAGGGAAACAACTGTTCAAATTGGGGATCATGTTTTTGCAAAATAAAAATTGAAGAAGTGATACATACTAGGTCTCAGAAGGTATTTTCTGAGATCTTTTTTATCTGTTTTAAGCTAATAAAAAATATCTAGAAATCATTGTGTTTTATGGGTTTAGATGATTTTTATTTGTTGAACTTAACCTTTATTTAAAAATAATTAAAGTTAACCTTAAGATTTTAATTGACAGGCTAATATATATATGTTATATTTTAATAAATCATTACTTTATACAAGTAAAGTATTAAAGGGGGATTTCAGTTGGTTTTTGATAAATTACAACGACCAGAAGGAACTAAGGATTATCTGCCACAAATGGCAGTTAAAAAACGAAAGTTAGAAAATAAATTAAATCAGTTATTTGCAAGTTGGGGCTATCAGGAAATAATAACCCCAAGTTTTGAATTTTATGATCTCTTATCTGCCGGAACAGAGGGTCTACAAGCTAAAATGTATAAATTTTTTAATCGGAAGGGTGAGATTTTGGCTTTGCGACCGGAGATGACAGCACCTATTGCTCGGGTAGCAGCGACAGAGTTTAGAGATAAACCACTTCCTTTACGGTTATGTTATCAAAGTAATGTCTTTCGCTATGAAACACCTCGAGCAGGAAGAAATAGAGAGTTTTACCAAGCAGGAATTGAATTGTTAGGGATAGAAACTCCTCTTGGTGATGCTGAAGTAATAGCGATTGCAACTGAATCGTTATTAGCTTCAGGGTTGAGAAATTTCAAAATAGATATTGGAGATGTTGACTATTTTACTGGTATTATGCAAGCTGCTAAGATGGATTCCAGAAGTCAGACTGAAGTTAGACAGGCTCTATCAAATAAGAATTTTGTTAGGTTAGAAGAATTATTAGCTGACAGCAAACTGAACCCTCAACAACAGGAAGCAATTTTAAGATCTCAAAATTTACGAGGTGGCTTAGAGGTAATTGAGGAGGCTAAGCAGTTAGTTGATAATCAAGATTCTTTAGAAGCACTGATTAATTTAGAAGCTGTTTATCGTGATCTGGAGCTATTAGGAGTTGCTGAGTATATTTTTCTTGATTTGAGTGTTGTACGTAGTTTTGATTACTATACTGGTATTGTTTTTGAGGGTTATACTAAGGAACTAGGATATACAATTTGTGGTGGGGGACGTTATGATAAGTTGGTTGAAAAATTTGATTATCCAATACCTGCTACTGGGTTTGCTTTGGGTATTGATCGGTTGTTATTGTCATTAGAAAATCAGGGTTATCAATTTAAAGAGGTCGAGATGGGAACTTTACTTATAATTAATCCTGCTCAGAAGGAAGAAGGGTTTGATTTAGCTAGAAAATTACGTCAAACTGGAGAAAATGTAGAGTTAGAAATATATAAACGTGAAATAGAAGAAGTAATCAATTATGCAGTGGATAAAGGTATTGAGCGGATTTTATATGTTGGAGTGAATGAAGAGGGTCTGGTTAAAAGTTTTGTTAGAAAAGAGGTCTGTGAAGTGGAAGTAAAAGAGGTTAAGTTAGAGGAGGTAGCAGATGATGAATAAATTAACTGTTGCATTACCTAAAGGTAGGTTGTTTGATCCTGCTGTTGAAATATTAGAGCAAACAGGTTTGATCAATCGAGAATTAGATGATGATTCTAGAAAGTTGGTCTTAAGTGATCCTAAAGAAGAGGTTGATTTTATTCTTTCTAAGGCTGTTGATGTTCAGACTTATGTTGAGCATGGAGTGGCTGATCTTGGAATAGCAGGGAAGGATATTTTACTGGAAGCAGGTGCAACTGTTTGTGAGGTAGTAGATTTAGGGTTGAGTAAGTGTCGATTAGTGGTAGCTGTGCCTGAAGAGAGAGGGATTATTGAGGTGGGCCAACTGCCGCCAACAGGGCGAGTTGCTACTAAGTATCCCAATGTAGCTAAGAGATTTTTCAAAAAGCAAGGAATTCAAATTGAAGTGGTTAAACTTAATGGTTCGATTGAGTTGGCCCCTCTGATTGGATTGACCGATATGATTGTTGATATAACTTCCACAGGAACGACTTTACGTGAGAACAATTTAGTAGAAGTAGCTGAGATCGCTAAGTCATCAGCTAGATTAATTGTTAATAAGGTCAGTTATAAAACTTCTCATGAACGGATTAAAGGAATTGTTGAGCAGGTTAAAAAGGTAGTGGCTGGTGATTAAAAAGTATTGAATAATGAATAATGAATAATTATAAGAACAATTAAAAAGGATAAAAGATGGAGGGGTTAGAATGGTGGAGATATTAAAGACGGTTGAAGAAGGAATTGAAGCTAAACTAGAGCAGATCTTGAATCGATCTTCTTTTGATGATCCTCAGCAGGTATCAGCTGTACAGGAGATTTGGGAAAATGTAGAGGCTCGAGGCGATGAGGCTATTTTAGAATATAATGCTCGCTTTGATGGAGCTGATATGGAAGCTGAGCAACTTGAAGTTGGCCCAGTGGAGATTGAGGCTGCTTATAAAGAGGTTGAAGATACCTTTTTAAAAGCAATTAGAAAGGCGATTAAAAATGTAGGAGATTTTCATAAGAAGCAGTTGCGAGAAAGCTGGATGGATTTAAAAGAAGATGGTGTTATCTTAGGACAGAAGTTTACTGCTTTAGAGAAGGTAGGAATTTATGTTCCAGGAGGACGAGCAGCTTATCCATCATCAGTAGTAATGAATGGGGTTCCAGCTAAGGTTGCTGGAGTAGAGCAGATAGTTATGGTTTCTCCTCCAGATAAGGAGGGCGGTTTGAACCCATATACCTTGGTAGCAGCAGCAGAGGTTGGGATTGATCAGATTTATAAAGTAGGAGGTGCTCAATCAATAGCAGGGCTGAGTTTTGGGACTGAGATGATGCCACAGGTTGATAAGATTGTTGGCCCGGGTAATATCTATGTTACGTTAGCTAAGAAGTTGGCTTTTGGGTATGTAGATATTGATATGCTGGCTGGGCCAAGTGAAGTCTTAGTTTTGGCTGATAAGACTGCTAATCCTCGTTTTGTAGCAGCGGATTTACTATCCCAAGCAGAGCATGATCCTATGGCATCTTCTATTTTGATAACTACTTCTGAGCAATTGGCTGAGAAAGTAGATCAGGAACTTAAAAATCAACTTAAGGATTTATCACGAGTTGAGATTGCTAGAGAGGCTTTGAAAAATTATGGAGCAATCATCATTGCTCAAGACTTAGCAGAAGCAATTGAATTGACCAACCAATTTGCTCCTGAGCATTTAGAGGTTGTAGTTGATGATCCATTTGCTATTGTGGGAAGATTAAATAATGCAGGAGCTATCTTTTTAGGAGAGTATGCAGCTGAGCCAGTAGGAGATTATATTGCCGGGCCAAATCATGTCTTACCAACAGGAGGTTCAGCTAGATTTTATTCTCCACTTAATGTAGATGACTTTATTAAAAAGTCAAGTATTATTTCTTATTCTAAAGAGGGCTTAGAAAAGGTGAAGAATGATGCATTAGAGATTGCCCGGGTAGAAGGTTTGGATGCTCATGCTAATAGTATTAAGGTGCGGTTTGAGGAATAATATTTATTTAATATTGAATGGTTAAAAGTTTTTGAATAAAAATATATAATGTTATGGCTTTAATTATTAAATATTAGATATTAAGTATTCAATGTATTATTTAGGAGGAGATAAGATGCGTAAAGCTCAACTGACTCGTAAAACTAATGAAACTGAAATAGAGCTAGAGATAAACTTAGATGGTAGTGGTCAAGTAGATATTGAGACTCCAGTTCCTTTTTTGAATCACATGTTGGAGCTGATGGTTAAGCATGGTTTGTTTGACTTGAAGGTTAAAGCGGTTGGTGATGTGGAAATAGATGATCATCATACAGTAGAGGATATCGGGATTGTATTAGGTCAAGCTTTACAAAAAGCGATAGGGGATAAAGCAGGAATTAAGCGTTATGGTGAGCAGTATGTACCGATGGATGAAGCTTTATTGCAAACTGTGCTTGATTTTAGTGGACGATATTATCTTAATTTTTCTGTTAACGATCTTAAACATAAGGTTGGAGAGTTTGATACAGAATTGGTTGAGGAGTTTTTTCGGGCGGTTGCTTATAATGCAGGATTGAATTTACATCTTAGAAAAATTGAAGGAACGAATACTCATCATATTATTGAGGGGCTTTTTAAATCGTTCGGAAGGGCATTAGCTAAAGCTGTGATGATTGATGAGAGGATTGAAGGAGTAATGTCGACTAAGGGAAAATTGGAGTAAGGACATTTAATATTTAATATTGAATAGTTAAGTTAAATATCAATATAAATAGAAACGAGGTAAAATTAATGATCAAGATTATAGACTATGGAATGGGTAATTTGAAAAATGTTCAGAAGGCTTTTGAGATGGTCGGTTATCAAGCAGAAATTACCCAAGATAAAGAAGAAATTTTAGCAGCAGATGGGATTGTTTTACCTGGAGTAGGAGCTTTTAAGGATGCCATGGAGAATCTTGAGCGGCTGAAGCTAATAGAAATAATTAAAACAGTGATTGAGCAAGGGAAGCCTTTTTTAGGAATCTGTTTAGGATTGCAATTGTTATTTACAGCAAGTGAAGAGTTTGGGGTGACGGAAGGTTTAGATATTATTTCAGGTCGAGTCAAGAGGTTTTCTCAAAACTTAGAGCTTAAAATTCCTCATATTGGCTGGAATCAGTTGGATTTAAAGCGGAAGAATGAAATTTATGAAGATATAGAGAATGGAGAGCACCAATATTTTGTCCATTCTTACTATGTAGTACCGGATGACGAAGGTGTGGTTGCTACTAGAACAAAGTATGGAATTGAATTTGTGTCAAGTGTTAGAAAGGATAATATTTATGCGGTTCAATTTCATCCAGAAAAAAGCAGTCATAAGGGGTTACAGATCTTAAAGAATTTTGGAAAGATAGTAAATGATAAGGAGAGATAATAATGGAAATAATCCCAGCAATAGATATTCGCAATGGAAATTGTGTTAGATTATATAAAGGTGATTTTGAACAAGAGACAGTATATGGAGAGCCAATTGAGATGGCTAAATTATGGGCCAACAAAGGAGCAACGAGATTACATATTGTAGATTTAGATGGGGCCTTAGATGGTAAGCCTAAAAATATAGAGTTAATTAAAGAGATTGTTGAGACGATTGAGATTCCTATTCAAGTTGGAGGAGGAATTAGAACAAAAGAGATTATTCAAGAGTATTTAGAGATTGGGGTAGAGCGAGTAATTATTGGGACTGCTGCAATTGAAAATCCTCAGTTGGTTGTAGAAGCAATTAAAGAGTTTGGTTCTGAGCGGATTGTAGTTGGTATTGATGCTAAGGATGGTTTAGTAGCTACTGAAGGGTGGTTAGAGACTTCCGATACCACAGCAGTTACACTGGGCCAAGAGATGAAAGAGCGAGGAGTAGAATGGGTTGTTTATACAGATATCGACAAAGATGGTACTTTGTCAGGGCCAAATTTAGAGGCTACTGAGAAGTTAGCCGAAGAGACAGGGCTGAAGGTAGTTGCTTCTGGTGGAGTATCAAGCTTAGAGGATATTAAGAATTTAAAGAAGATTGAAGAGGCAGGAGTTAAAGCAGTTATTACTGGTAAGGCTTTGTATAGTAATAATCTTAAGTTAGAAGAAGCACTTAGCATTTAACATTGAATAATGAATAATGAATAATGAATAATGAAAAGTCAAAACCATTTTAAAGCAGTAATTGTCAGTGGTTTATGGAAGTTTTTTTGCTTTAAAGTTTTTTAATATTAATTATTAAATATTAGTTATTAATTGTACCTAAGAGGGAGTGATTGTTATGGTTACAAAGCGGATTATTCCTTGTCTAGATGTAGATCAGGGACGAGTTGTTAAAGGGGTTAATTTTGTTGATATTAAAGATGCTGGTGATCCAATTGAATTGGCAGCATATTATGATCAGGCTGGAGCAGATGAACTGGTCTTTTTGGATATTACAGCATCTAGTGATAAGCGTAAAACGATGATAGATGTAGTACGTAAGACTGCTAAGCAGGTCTTTATTCCCTTTACAATTGGGGGAGGAATTAGGAGTACAGAAGATATGAGAGAGTTACTGAAAGCAGGAGCTGACAAGGTTTCTATTAATTCAGCAGCAGTTAAGGAGCCAGAGTTAATCAGTGCAGGGGCAAAAAAGTTTGGTAGTCAATGTATAGTGGTAGCAATAGATGCTAAACGTAAAGGAGAATCATGGGAAGTTTATATTCATGGAGGACGTAAAGATACAGGGCTTGATGTAATTAACTGGGCCAAAGAGGTTGAAAGTTTAGGGGCAGGTGAAATACTATTAACCAGTATGGATGGTGATGGAACTAAAGATGGCTATGATAATCAATTAAATAAGGCGGTTTCAAAAAGTGTAAATATACCAGTGATTGCTTCAGGTGGAGCAGGAACTTTAAAGCATATTGAAGAAGCTTTTACAGTAGGAGAAGCAGATGCTGCTCTAGCTGCCTCTATATTCCATTTTAAAAAGTATACCATCAAGGAAGTTAAGGAATATTTGAAGGATAAGGGGGTTAAGGTGAGATGTCTTTAAGCAAGTTAAAATTCAATGACGATGGTTTGATTCCTGCAATTGTCCAGGATGTAGAGACTGATGAGGTATTAATGATGGCTTATATGAATGAGAAAGCAGTTAAGAATACTATTAAAACAGGTAGAACCTGTTTTTGGAGTCGTAGTCGTCAAGAATTATGGTGGAAGGGTGAGACTTCAGGAAATATTCAACTGGTTGAAGAGATCAAATTTGATTGTGATGGAGATACATTATTATTAAAGGTAAAACAGACTGGTGAAGCTTGTCATACAGGACATAAGTCCTGTTTTTATCGGGGGATTAAAAGACAAGAAGGTGGAGAAAGTCGCTTTGATCCAGAAGACATTTATAAAGATGCATTGGACACTGAAGTATTAGAGGAGCTATATCAAGTAATTAAGGATCGTAAAGAGAATCCGAAGGAAGGCTCTTATACATCTTCTTTATATCAGCATGGAATTAATGCCTTTTTGAAAAAAATTGGTGAAGAGGCTACGGAGATAGTAATGGCTGCTAAAGATGAAGAGGAAGCAGAGATTATCTATGAAGTAGCAGATTTTATCTATCATTTATTAGTGATGTTAGTTTATTATGATATTTCTTTGCAGGATATCTACCTTGAGTTGGATGATAGGAGATAATATAGTTGTCAGTTTATGGTTTACAGTTAAAGATTAAAATTTTATAAAGCATTATTACAAATTAATTCTAAAAATGCAGTTATATAAAAAAGCTATCTTAAGTTTTTAAGGTAGCTCTTTTTTTATTGATTTTACTTATGCTTAAACTTAGACTTAGCCTTAATTTAAAGTAGGCGATAGCTCATTTTGTTTATAAATTTTAATTAATCAGGAAGGAGTTGGCTTTTGAATCACGAATTATTGAATAAGAAGGAATTTAAATTTAATTTGACTATTTCTTTAATTGAAGGGAGGAGCTATAATGGCTGCTGATACAGAACAAGTAATTGTTTTTGATATAGGAAGCGAAAAATTTGGAGTTAAAATCACTAAGGTGCATGAAATTGTACGGTTAAAGGAGATAACTGAGCTTCCTAATAGTTCGAAGTATATGGAGGGGATTATTAATTTAAGAGGAGATATTGTTTCAGTCATTGATCTACGAAAGAGATTTAATCTTGAAGAGATAGTAGATACTAATGATACTAGAATTATTGTTGTTGACTTTGAGGGCCAAGATGTAGGTTTAGTCGTTGATAATGTCTCTGAAGTATTGCATATTAAAATGAAGGATGTTGATCTTCCACCAAAAAGTATGGCGGGCATTAAGGAAGACTATTTAAAAGGAATTGTTAAAGTAGATGATGATATAATTATTTTGTTGGATTTAGATAATTTATTGAGCTCCAAAGAGAATATCCAGTTAGAGAATGAAAATTAATAACTTGGTTGATTTTAGAAAGGGGGATATCACTAATGGATATGAATGATTTTCAGGAGTTATATGCTAGTGAATCACGTGAACACCTAGATATATTAAATGATGCTTTATTAACTTTAGAAAATGATCCTGAAAATATGGAAATGATCAATGAATGCTTTAGAGCTGCTCATACACTTAAGGGTATGGCAGGAACAATGGGGTTTGAAAGGGTTAGTAGGTTATCCCATGCGATGGAAAATATTTTAGATTTATTAAGAGATGGACAGATAGAAGTTAATACAGAAGTTATTAACTTGTTATTTAAGGCAGTAGATACTTTAGAATTATTAAGCAACAATCCAGATGAGGTAGAAAATTTAGAAGGGTTAATTACTGAATTAAAATCATTTTTGGAAACTGAAAATAGAGAGGCTGATGCTTCGGAGAAAGAAGTTACTTCTTCAAATTCTAGTGAAGAAGTTGATTTTGAGTTAAGAGATGATGAGTTAGAGATTATTTCCGCTAATTCTGGAGATCCAATGATAATTAAGGTTAGATTAGAGAATGACTGTGTCTTTAAATCTTTACGAGCTGATATGGTCTTTGAATCATTAGAAGAGTATGGAGAATTAATTAAAGCCAATCCTGCTATTGATAAGATTAGAAAAGAAGAATTAGGTGATAAATTCCAAATACTTTTCTTAACGATTGAAAAAGAAGAAACCATTGCTAAAGCTTTAAACAATATCTCTGAAATTGAAGAAATACAGATAACATTAATTGATGAGATTGAGCAACTAACAGCTAGCAGTCAACAAGAAGAAAAAGAGAATAATTTAGATGAACTAGAAGATAAAAAAGTTAATGAAGATAAATCTAAAAATAGTACCAATGTTAAGTCTTTATCGAAGAGGTTGAAGGCTAATAGTACTATTCGAGTTGATGTTGAACGACTGGACTCATTGATGAATTTAGTAGCAGAATTGGTAATTAAGAGAACCCAAGTGGAGTCAGTAGGTGAGAGTTACAATCTAGATGAATTAAATAAAAAGCTGAAGCCTCTAAGCAAGGTGACATCTGAATTACAGAATTCTGTTATGGAAATGAGAATGGTTCCAATCAGCTTAGTCTTTAATCGTTTTCCTAGATTGGTTCGTGATCTTGCTCAGGATCTTGATAAAGATATTAATCTGGTAATTGAAGGAGAAGAAACTGAGTTAGATCGAACGATCATTGATGAAATAGGTGACCCTTTAGTTCATATGGTAAGAAATGCGATTGGTCATGGGATTGAAGATCCTAAAGAGAGAGAGAGATTAGGTAAGGATAGAGAAGGTTTAATTAAATTATCAGCATTCCATGAAGGAAATAATGTAGTAATTCAAATTCAAGATGATGGTCAAGGAATTGATCCAGAATTGATTAAAAATAAGGCAATTGAGAAAGGTGTTGCTAACTTATCAGAATTGGAATCGATGTCTGAAGAAGAGATCATTATGTTGATCTTTGCAGCTGGATTCAGTACTAATGAGCAGGTAAATGATGTTTCTGGTAGAGGCGTAGGAATGGATGTTGTTAAGAATAAAATAGAGTCTTTAAGTGGTTCAGTCGATATAGAGTCAGAAGTAGGTAAGGGTTCTACTTTTACAATGAAATTACCATTGACATTATCGATAATCCAAGGCTTTTTGATCAATGTTGCTGATCAAAAGTATGTAATTCCATTGGAGTCGATTCAAGAGATAGTCGATGTTAATCCCGATGATATTAAGACGATTCGACAAGAAGAGGTTATTCATCGTCGTGGTTCTGTGATTCCATTAATATCGTTACATGATAAACTTAATAAAGAAGAGCCAGATGAAGATAAGCAAGAAATTTCTACCGTTATTGTGGAAGTAGGTAATGATTATTATGGGTTAATGGCTGATTCTATAATCGGTCAACAAGAGGTTGTAATTAAGAGGATTAATGATTTGTCAGGGGATTTAGAAAGAATTGCAGGTGGTGCTATTTTAGGTGATGGTAGTATAGCACTGATTATTAATGTGGAAGAAATAACAACTAGTTAGGAGGGATCTCGGTGGCAAAAACAGTTTTAGTTGTTGATGATGCACAGTTTATGAGAACTATGTTAAAAAAGTTAATTGAGGACAATGGTTATGAGGTGGTTGATGAAGCTGTTAATGGTGAAGAAGCAGTGGAAAAGTATAAAGAAACTAATCCAGACTTAGTAACAATGGATATTACAATGCCAAAGATGGATGGAATTGAAGCGATCAAAAAGATTAAGGAGTATGACTCTAATGCTGATGTAATTGTCTGTAGTGCTATGGGCCAAAAGCCGATGGTCGTTGAATCATTAGAGGTAGGGGCAAAGGATTTTATTGTTAAGCCGATCAAACCTGAAAAGGTTAAGGATTCATTAGATAATATTTTAGCTTAATGATGGGGGTGAAGATGTGGCTTCCATAGAGGTATTAGTCGTAGATGATTCTGCTTTTATGCGAAAGGTTGTCAGTGATTTATTAGAAGAAGAGGAAGATATTAAGGTTATTGGAAAAGCTAGAAATGGAGCTGATGCGCTACGTAAAATTGAACAGCATATGCCTGATGTGGTTACTCTTGATGTAGAGATGCCTAAGATGGATGGACTGGAGTTTTTAGAACGGTTGATGAGCAAATGTCCTATTCCAGTGGTAATGTTAAGCAGTGTAACTACTAAGCAGAGTAAAACAACCATTAAAGCTTTAGAATTAGGTGCTTTTGATTTTATAACTAAGCCTTCTGGCTCTATTTCTCTAGATATTGCTAAAGTTCAAGAGGAATTAATTCAAAAAGTAAGGCTGGCTGTGAAATCTAAGGTTAAAAAGACAATTAAGCGTCAAATAAAGGTTGAGCAAAAGAAAAAAGCAGCTAAGGTATCAGTAACGAGGCGAAAAAGAAAGGCTCGTGATAAAACAGGTGAGAAAAAATTGGTGATAATTGGAGCTTCTACTGGAGGGCCAAGGTCATTAAAGGAAGTAGTAACTGTCTTACCTGCTGATTTGAATGCTGCGTTGTTGATTGTGCAGCATATGCCGGCCGGTTTTACTAAATCGTTGGCCCAAAGATTAGATAAATTGTCTAAAATAGATGTTAAGGAAGCTGAGAAAGGTGATCCATTAAGGGCTGGGCAAGCTTTAGTTGCACCAGGAGATTATCATATGATAGTTGAAAATGGAAAGATGGAGCTTTCTCAATCTGAAAAGGTACATAATGTTCGACCTGCTATTGATAAAACAATTGCTTCTGTTGTTCGAGAATACAAGAAATCACTGATTGGTGTGTTGTTGACAGGAATGGGCAAAGATGGAGCTAAAGGTTTAGGGTTAATTAAGGAGTTTGGAGGTCAGACAATAGCTCAAGATGAGAAAACTTCAGTAGTTTATGGTATGCCAAAAGTAGCCTATGAATCAGGAGTAGTTGATACTGTAAAACCGATCTATCGGATTGGTGAGGAGATCATTAGGAAGGTAGAGGGTTGAAGTCTGAGTAAAATCTTAAAAGGAATAAAGACCAAAAGAGAGCTTAGGATGATGCCATCTTAAGCTCTCTTTTGATTTAATTTAAGATTGAAACAATATTGTAATTAAGTGTTATTTTTATGCTTCTTTATCAATCTTAGGTAACTTAAAGATCTGATTTAACTTAATATCTGATGAGTCGAATTGGGAATACATTGATCCTAAACGCTTGGTTTCTGTAATTTCTGAAACTTCTTTTTGGATTAGAGTTCCATTACTATTAACAACCATGATCTGGTCATTGCGTTTAGCAGAGATAATATTCAATAATTGATAATCATCACTTGATAAAGTCTGCAATCCTTTACCATTTCTTTGCTGAATTTTATAATCTTCTAAAGGACTTGCTTTGCCTCGGCCTTCCTTAGTTAGAGCAAGGATAACTTCTGCTTGATTAGTCAAATTAAAGCTGATTACTTGATCATTTTCTTTTAATTTGATTCCTTTGCTTCCCTTGGTATTTCGACCTGTATCTGAAATTTCTGTTTCAGAAAAATGGATTGTATAACCTTGTTCTGTACCAAGCATAATATTTTGCTCACCATCTGTAACGGCAGCATCAATCACTTGATCTCCCTTATTGAGGTTGATAGCTTTAATTGAGGAGACGGTAGTTTCGTATTCTGCTCCTTTAGTCTTTTTGACTAAGCCATCTTTAGTTACAATTGTAATAAACTTTTCTTTGACTTCTTCACTTAACAAAATAGTTTTTACTATTTTTTCATTCATTGGTAACTTCAAGAATTGATTAAGTGGATCTCCTTTAGATAGACCATGATGTTCAGGAATTTCATGAGCTTTTAGGATATGAGTCTGTCCCTGGTCTGTTAAGAACAAGAGCTTGTCATGGCTTGAACCAGATGAAATTTCAGTTATGAAGTCATTTTTACCTGCTCTGATATTATCAGGATCATCTGTTCTCTTTAAATAATTACGATAAGATAAAGAGATAATTACATCTTTATCTTTAATTAAATCTTTTTTATTCAATTCTGCTTTCGAGTCATCAGCAATCAATTCTGTTTTACGTTGATCACCGTATTCTTCTTTAATCTCTAGTAGCTCTTCTCTAACAATATTATCTAGGATTTCTTTATCTTCTAAAATAGACTCTAGATATGCAATCTTTTCTCTAATTTCTGTTAAATTCTCTTCTAAATTTTGAACTTCTAAGCTGACTAAACGCTGTAACTTCATATTTAAGATTGCTTCTGCTTGCTTTTTAGTAACTTCTAATTTACGTTGTAAGTTCTTTTTAGCAGTCCGAGGATATTTAGATTGGCGAATGATCTTGATTACCTGATCTAAGTTATCAATTGCTTTCTTTAAGCCAATTAAGATATGTTCTCGTTCTTTAGCTTGGTTTAATTGATGTTCGGTTCTATTAGTAATAATTTCTCTTCTAAAATCAATAAAATGCTGTAAGATTGTTTTCAAGTTCATTACTTTAGGTTCTTTATTGACTAAAGCTAACATATTGATCCTTGTTTTAGACTGTAATGAGGTATATTTATAAAGACGATTTAAGATAATATCTGGGTTAGCATTTCTCTTTAAGTCAATTACTATTCTTAAACCATCTCGATCTGATTCATCCCGGACATCTCTAATATTATCTATCTTTTCTTTTTTAACAGTGCTAGCTATCTCTTCAATCAATTTACTTTTATTTAGCTGGTAAGGGATTTCAGTAATTACTATTCTCTTTCTTCCTCTGCCAGCAGATTCAATTTTGCTCTTGCCACGTAAGATGATCTTTCCCTTTCCTGTCCGATAAGCCTTTTTGATTCCTTCATTACCTACAATTTGACCACCGGTAGGAAAGTCTGGCCCAGGAATAATCTCCATCAATTCGTCAATGCTTAGTTTATGGTTGTCTAATAGTTTAATTAATCCATTAATAACTTCAGTAAGGTTATGTGGCGGAATATATGTACTCATTCCAACTGCAATACCACTAGAACCATTAACTAATAAATTAGGGACTCTAGAAGGTAATACGGTTGGTTCTTGTAAGCTCCCATCAAAATTATCGATAAAATCAACTGTCTCTTGTTGGATATCTTTGAGTAATTCAGTAGAAAGAGGGGCCAATCTAGCTTCAGTATAACGCATAGCTGCTGCACTATCCCCATCAATAGAACCAAAATTACCATGTCCATCGATTAATTTATAGCGTTGGCTAAAATTTTGAGCCATTCTAACCATGGCATTATAAACTGCTGTATCACCATGAGGGTGATATTTACCTAGAACCTCTCCTACGATTCTAGCCGATTTTTTATGAGCTTTTTCAGGATGTAATCGTAACTTCTCTGCTGCATATAAGATTCTTCGATGAACAGGTTTTAAGCCATCCCTAACATCTGGTAATGCTCTACCGATAATAACACTTAATGAATAATTTAAATAAGAGTTACGCATTTTATTTTCAATTGCAACTGGTGTAATCTGTTTGTTTTTCATTTTTTAGTCCCCTTTCATAGAGTTTATAATTAATTTAGCTTTGTATTTAAGCTGTTAATTGATAATTTTGTAGATAAATTTTTAAGTGGATCACTTAAGCTTAAATTTTAGTCTTAAAGATATTTGTTCTTAGTATGTCTAGTATATTATCGAGTATGATTGTTATTTTAATTTTATTTGGTAGCTTTTTTTAGTATATTATTTATTAGAGGATTAGTCAATCTCTAATCTACTTGAAGAACTACAAATAAATTACATATATATCTAAATAAACAAAATTAAGTAATAAAAACCACTTGTTTGAATTAATCCTATTAATATTGTATAGGAAAATCACTTTAAAATAAAGGGTTAATATACAATGTAGTTTAAGTTTAAGATTGAAACTAACCCAATCGTTAGAGTTATAAAGATTCAACTTTTATTTGAACTTAAGGCTATAATTAGACTGAATCTTAAATTAAAAGTAGTTATTTAAGAATTAAAGCAGGAGAAAAGTCTTCTCTTAAGAATAATATTCAAATAAATAGATAAGTTTATTTAATAGATAAGGTTCAACTTGAAGAATAGAAAAAGAGAAATCAATTTGAATAATATTCCAGAAAAGTTGCTATCACAGTATTTATATGCTATTATAATAAACGTAACAGATCATTATACAAAAAATGGTAATAGATAAAGGGAAGGTGTTATTATGGCAATAGATAATCAATATAATGCAAAAGAGATTCAAGTTTTAGAAGGATTAGAAGCAGTACGTAAGCGACCTGGAATGTATATTGGCTCTACAGGAACTAAAGGCTTACATCATCTTGTTTGGGAAGTAGTTGATAATAGTATAGATGAATTTTTAGCAGGTTATGGTGAACGAATAGAGATAATTATTGAAGAAGAGGGAGCAGTTACAGTTAGAGATTATGGTAGAGGAATTCCAGTAGATCTTCATCCACAAAAAGGATTGCCGGCAGCTCAATTAGTATTGACTACGCTTCATGCGGGAGGAAAGTTTGATGGTAGTGGATATCAAGTTTCTGGAGGACTACATGGAGTAGGTGTTTCGGTAGTTAATGCTCTTTCTGAGTGGTTGAAGATTGAAATACATCGTGATGGTTATGTATATCATCAAGAATATAAAAGAGGTTTTCCTAAGACTGAGTTAATTAAAGGGGAGCGTACGAAAGAAAATGGAACACAGATTACTTTCAAACCAGATCCTGAAATTTTTGATACTATTGATTATAAATTTGAAACTTTACAGACTAGATTACAGGAATCTGCTTTTTTAAATAAAAATTTAGAGGTTTTATTAATTGATCGACGAGCGGAGGAAGAGAAAGAAGTAAGGTATTGTTATGATGGAGGCTTGGAAGCCTTTGTAGAGTTTTTGAATCAAAATCAAACAGTTCTAACAGATGATTTAATCTATATTGAAAAAGAGGTTGATGGTATTTATGTCGAGGTTGCTTTTCAGTATAATAAAAGTTATAATCAGCGGCTATATACCTTCGCCAATAATATCAATACGCATGATGGAGGTTATCACTTAACAGGGTTTAAAACAGCAATTACTAAGGCCTTTAATAATTATGCTAAAGATAATAATTTATTTCGAAAAAAGGATCCGAAGTTGACGGGAAGTGACTTAAGAGAGGGTTTGACTGCGGTAGTCAGTGTTAAGCTACCTGATCCTCAATTTGAAGGGCAGACTAAAACAAAGTTAGGTAATAGCGAGATTAGAAGTGTGGTAGAAAAGGTTGTTTATGAATATTTACGTTATTACCTTGATACACATCAAAAAATGGCTAAAGCCGTAATTGAGAAGGCTCTAGAGGCTGTTCGAGCACGGAAGGCATCTAAAAAAGCTCGTGAGTTGACTAGAAGAAAAGGGGTTTTAAATAATAATTCACTACCGGGTAAGTTAGCAGATTGTAGTAGTCGTAAACCAGAAAAATCTGAATTATATCTTGTCGAGGGTGATTCAGCGGGAGGATCAGCTAAACAAGGGCGTAATCGTCAATTTCAGGCTATTTTGCCTTTGAAAGGAAAGGTAATGAATGTAGAGCGGGCTCGTTTGAATAAAATTTTGAAGAATAATGAAATCCGAACGATTATTACTGCTTTAGGAGCAGGAATTGGAGATCAATTTAATTTGGATAAACTAAGGTATCATAAGATTATTATTATGACCGATGCTGATGTAGATGGGGCACATATTTGTACCTTGATTTTAACTTTGTTTTATCGTTATATGCCTGAATTGATTAAGAATGAGCATGTTTATATTGCTCAACCTCCTCTTTATAAGGTTAGTTATCGAGGAGATGAGAAGTATCTATATACTGATAAAGAATTAAAAAAGTTTTTAGTAGATAAATCTAGAAAACAGATTGGAATTCAACGTTATAAGGGATTAGGAGAGATGAACCCTGGGCAGTTATGGCAGACAACGATGAATCCTAAGACGCGGAAGTTACAGAAGATAGAGATAGAAGATGAAATTATTGCTGATGATGTGTTTAATAGATTGATGGGTTCAAAGGCAAGTCTGCGTCGAGAATTTATTATGAAGAATGCTAATCTGGCTGATAATATTGATGTTTAAGTTGATAATTTCTTAAAATCAAAAGGGAACCAGAAATGAACACTAATAAAAAATAATTTTTTGTAGAGGTACGATGCGTCGTGCCTCATTTTTAAAATAACGTATTTTCTTGATTAATTAGGATAAATTTAGTAAAATGAGATTAAGGAATTAAAAATTATCAGCTATAAAGTTACAAATTTATTGAGGAATAAATATACAGGTGTTTTGAAATCCTATAATAACAATGCTGAATAAGATTTTAAATTAACGGCATTTTATTGGGAAATCTTTATTTTGCATAAATATACGAAGCTAAAACAAGAGAGTTACTCTATTAAGGAATGTTGATGAAGCCTTGATCTGATAGTATTATTTCGTTCTGACGGTATAATACCACAATCCACTAAAACAAGGATAGGAAGAGCAGTGAATAGTGAATATTGAATATCGAATAATTAAAATCAAAAGAAAGAATAAGTGGTTCAAACTAGGCAAATAGATGTCTAGTTTATTTTTTTTGGATTATTTTTCAGATGGACAGTATTTGTCTTTGGTGATTTGATATAGTAATAATTGCATAAGATGGATTTTTTATTAATTGTGCAAGGGATAACAGGGTTTATCTAGAAGTATATAAATGGTAATAATGTATTTTGATGCTGAAAAAGGAGGTGTTAGGATGATTCATGCATTTAAAAAATTAGGTGAAAAGGAATTAAAAGGATTATCTGAAAGTGAAAAAAAGAGAAAATTCTTAGAAGATCAGACAATTGAGCCAAATGAACCAAGTGCTGATAATGATGATAGTAATAAATATTGGGAGGTAGTTATAAATTTTAATACTGAAAAAGAAGAGATAAAAGTAAAAAAAGGAAAACAGCTATATAGAGAGAATCGAGAAGAGTTTTTTGGATTTGAGTTGTTAGGTAGAAGGAGTAAAAAGATTTATTTTACTGCTAATAATTTATATTATCATTTGTTGACTTTGCCTCAAATGATTGGCTATGTGAAAAATAAATTTGATGATGATAGATATCAAGAATTTATAGAGCATTTAAGGATACTTAGTGATAAGTTTTATACTAAAAAGAAGAAAAGTTTTTTAAAACTAGATAATTTCACTTCTAAAGCTAGGAAAAAATTACTTCAATATTTAGGAGATAAGGATAAAAATCATAAAAATATGAGAAGTGCTTTAGAAGAATATGTTAGTAAAGATATATTAGGTAGTACTAGAAAGAATTTTGTAGGAAATATAAATATATTTTCTTTAAAGTTTAATGACAAATATATTACTGAAACAGAGTTTGCTAGTGATTATATAGATATAGTCTATTATGAACGTCAAAAGAGGTTTTTTGCTGGCAGAATGGTTAAAGATAAGGCTTTATGTGGAGGATGTGATGAGCTTAAAAAAGTAACAGGTAAAATTGATATACCAACTAAGTTTTATGTTACTAGTAGTCCTTATTTTTTTGAAAATTTGAAAGTAAATAATGCTTATAAATCATTTGGCATCTGTCAAGATTGTTATCAAGAGGTGATGGTGGGAATAGCGAAGGTAAAGAAAGATTATTCAGCAAGGTTGTTTAATCAACTTAGGTATTATGTAGTTCCAAAAGATATTGATAGTGATTTAAATTATGAACGAGAACTTAAATGGATCAAAAAATTATTTTCTAATAATGATGATTTAGATTTAATTAAGAAAGTCAAAAAAAGAGATTTGAAGGTTGATTTTTTATTTTGGCGACCTGATCAAGCTTCATTTATTGTCTTAGATTCAATTAATGATGTTTATTATAGTCGTTTAAAAAATATTTTTAATGAATTAAAATTGCTTAAACGAGAGTTTGAAGAAATTAAAATAGGATTTAACAGTATATATTGGTTGCTGTTTCCTAATTATAAATCTCATCCTAATCCAGACCCTAAGTTGTATCGTAAGGAATTGCTTAATTTACTTAGCTCAATTTTAAAAGGACGAGAAATAAATTATCGTTATTTAATTGATAATTTTAATTTCATCTTTAGAAAGAGATATTTTCAGAACAAGAAAAAGATTGAAGATATTATTTATCAACCGCTAGAAATGAATATTTTACTATCTTGGTTTAGTAAGATAACTAACTTGAAAGGAGGATTTAATGTGGCAGAAGGAAATAGCTATACAGAGATTGAAGATAAAGATTTAAAAGAATTTTTTGAAGTTCATTCTGATATTTATAAGGATAATAATTATCGCCAAGGTTTATTTATGCTAGGTAAATTAATGAATGAGGTTTTAAAAGAACAGCAAAAAGAAAATAAGTCGGCTAATATTTTAGACAAGCTTAGTTTTGATGGATTGCCAGTTAGAAGGGTTAAAAAGTTTGCTAAGGATATAACAGAGATTTTAAATATTTATGATAAGTATGGGCTTAATCAATTGTTACATGCTCAGATGATGGATAGATTACAAGGGATTGAAAATTCGAGTTTAAATAAAGATGAGGTTGTATTTTATATTTTATCTGGGATTTCTTTTGGAAGATATTTAGGATATAAATATAATCAAAACAGAGAGAAAGGGGATCAAAATGAGTAAAGAAGAGATTAAAAATTCAGAATTTTTATTTTTATATGATGCTAAAAGATGTAATCCGAATGGAGATATGGATAATGAAAATAAGCCAAGAATGGATTGGGATACAGGAACTAATTTAGTTAGTGATGTTAGATTAAAAAGATATATTCGAGATTATTTAGAGACTGTTAAAGGGGAAACGCTATTTGTAACAAATAAGGCAGAAGATGCTAAGGATAGAGTTAAACAATTAGGAGATCAAAGTGTATTGGATTTGATTGGAGTTAGATTATTTGGAGCTGTAACAGCTACAGAAAAAGCAGATCATCTAACTGGGCCGGTTCAATTTAATTGGGGTTATTCTTTAAATAAAGTAGAGTTACAAGATACAAAGACGATAACCTCTAGTTTTAGTTCAGGAAAAGGAGTTGGAAAGGACTATCGAGTTAAGTATTCTTTTATTGCTTTTAGTGGTGGGATTAGTGGTTTAGCTGCTAGAGATACTGAGTTGAAAGAAGCTGATATTGAGTTATTAGATGAATCAATAGTTAAATCTATTCCTCTAAATCGGACTCGCTCTAAAATTGGCCAAACTCCTAGATTATATTTGAGAGTAGAGCTAAAAGATAATCAATCATTTTTAAATGATTTAAGAGAGTATATTAATTTAGATTATCAAAAAGCAGAAGAAAATGTTAGAGAAATTAGTGATTCTAAGTTAGATATAACTCAATTGCTAGATTATTTAGAGGCAAATCAAGAAAAGATAAATAAGATTTATTATTGGAAAGATAGTCAATTAAAGTTTAAAGATAATGGGTTTGAAAAGCTATTAGAGATTTTTACTAGTGAGGAATTAAATTATTAAACTGAGGGGTTGGTGATATGGATATAAATAAGATCTTAGTTTTTAATATAAAGGCTAAGGCAGCTCATTTTAAGAAGTTTTATAGTAATAAGAGTTCTTTGAGCTATAGAATACCTCCTAGAACTGTTCTAATGGGAATGGTTGCTTCTATCTTAGGTTATTCACGGGATAGTTATTATCAAGATTTAGCTCCTGCTAAAGCTAAATTTGCTATTAAAATTATAAGTCCTGCTATTCCTCATTTTGAATGTATGAATTATTTAAAAGAAGGTGGCGGACATACTCAAGTTAGATTACAGTTATTACTTCCTAAAAAAGATTTAATTAAATATCAAATCTTTTTTACTCATCAAGATGAGAAATTATTAAAAGAGTTAGCAGAGAAGATTAAACAAGATAAATTTGGTTATGGCCTCTTTTTTGGCCAAAGACAGTTTAGAGCTAGTGCTCAATTTATTAAAGTTGTTGAAGATGTTAAATTATTAAAAGATTATCAAGGTCAAATTGATACATTGACTTTTAAAGATAATATTCAAGAACTAAACTTAAAAGATAGGACTAAGTTGACAGTAGATAATTTACCTGCTTCTTTTAAAAAGGTCAAATCAGGCAGAGAGCCAGAGCAAATAGTTGAAGTTTGTTTTGAAGAGGAAGGTAAAGCTATAAACGGTGTTTTTAATGAAGTATTAAAAGTTGAGGAAAAACATATTAGCTTTTTTACACCGATTGTGGGGGATTAAGTGATGGATAAATTATATTCACATTATTCAAAAAATCATAAAAAAAGATTATTTATTCATTTAAAAAATGTCGCTAATAAAAGCAAGAATAAGATTTTAGCTAAGGGTTTGGACTTATCTTTGATTAAGCAGGGTGAATTGGCTAAGCTTAGTTATCTGATTGGGTTGGCTCATGACTTTGCTAAAGCGACAAGCTATTTTCAAAAATATCTTATCTATGGTGAGAATCATCAATATTCTCACCATGGTTTACTTTCTGCTTTATTTGCTTATGTCTTAGTAAATAGCTATTTTGATAATCAAATTTTTTCAATGATTGCTTATATGGTAGTTAAAAGACATCATGGCAATTTAGAGTCTCCTTTAGAAGAGCCAAATGATATTTTTTATCAAACAGAATATCAATTAGAGAATATTAAAACTAAGAATAGGGATAAGGTTAAAGAAATTTATAAGCAATTACTTTTAGATTTTGAGTTTGACTTTGAAGAATTATTGACTGATTTAACTGAAGTTGTTAGAGAAGAAGAAGATTTTATTGAGCAATTTGAAGAAATAGTCTTTTTTGAACTAGATGAAAATAAAGAAGATAAAGCAATTGAGTTATTTTTAATTACTAATCTACTCTACTCAGTTTTAATAGACACTGATAAAAAAGATGCTGCACTAGTAGATAATAGTTACTTTGCAGGTGGGATAGAAGAAAAAATAGATGTCAAAGACTATATTGCTGATTGTCGCAAAAGAGACCCTGAAAAGTTTGATCCTAAAAAAGAGATTAATCAGGCTAGAAATGAATTTTTAGCGGAGGTATTAAACAATCCTGAGCTGAAAAAGGAGAATTATCTCTATAGTTTAACAGCTCCGACAGGGATTGGAAAGACTTTTGCTTCTTTTTCTTTTGCTAATAAATTAAAAGGGTTTTATTCTGGGGGCAGAAGAATAATTTATTCTCTTCCCTTTACTTCTATTATTGATCAAAATTATGATGTTTTTGAGGATATTATAGAGTTTAATTTGGAAGATGAATATAGAAACTACCCGACTAAATATTTATTAAGACATCACTACCTTACTCCAATGCGGTTAAAGAAGAATGTTAACTTAAAGTATGATAGTGAAAAAACTAAAAATCTAGATAAATACCTTGAAGAAAAATTATTATTGGAGTCTTGGGAGTCAGGGAATATCGTTACTACTTTTGTGCAAGTTTTTGAAAGTATTATTGGAAATAAGAATAGTTATTTAAAGAAGTTTCATAATATCATCAATTCAATTATGATTTTAGATGAAGTGCAAAATATTCCACCTAAGTATTATAAAGTAGTGGGTAAGGTGCTTAAGGTTTTGGCCAAAAGATTTAATACAGACATCTTATTATTAACAGCTACTCAGCCTGAAATAATTCAAGGGGCTGATGTAGTTAGTTTAGTAGATGATAAAAAGTATGCTAAAGCTGATATTTTTGATAGGGTAAGATTAGAGATTGTAGATGATTTAAAAGAGAAAACTTTAGCAGAGTTTGTAGAGTATTTTGATTATAGCTTTAATAGTTATAGTGGTCTGATTGTTTGTAATACAATCAAGTCAGCTTTAAATTTATTTGAGAGTATTAATGATTTATTTTATGATTATGAAGTCTTTTCCTTGACTACTTATCAAATTCCAATAGATAGGAGAAATAAGATTGCTCAGATTCGAGAAAAGATTAAAGCAGGTAAGAAGATAATTGTAGTTTCTACGCAATTGATTGAAGCTGGGGTTGATTTGAGTTTTGCAGAAGTCTATCGAGATTTAGGGCCATTAGATTCAATTGTTCAGGTAGCAGGGAGATGTAATAGAAATGGAGAGTTAGCACCTAAAAAAGGCAGGGTTAAAATAATTCAGTTAAAACAAGATGATGATAGTAAGCCAGATTGTAAAAAAGTTTATGACCCAATCTTAATTCAATTTTGTAATCAAGTTTTAGAAGATAAGAAGAGTTATAGTGCTAAAGATTTTATTGACTTAAGTAAAGATTATTTTGCTGAAATTAGAAAAAAGGTAGAAAGGGAGAGTAAGCGGATTTTAAAAGCAATTAAAGAGCTAAACTATTCTAAAAGTGCAGATGGCCAAATCCCAATTAAAGATTTTGAATTGATTAAGGAGCAAGGTGGGAAGGAAGATATTATTATTTGCAAGGAAGAAGAGGATGAAGATGGTAATATAATAGATATTGAGCAGAAGATTGAAGAGTTATCAGTTTTATATGAAGAACTTAAAGAAGTTAATGGAGAGCAAGAAAGATTAAATTCTTTACTAGGACAAATAGAATTAATCAAAAAGGAATTAGCTCAATATAGGGTTAGCGTATATAGAAATCAATTAGAAAAGTATTATGAACATGATTTAATTGAGGGGTTTCGCTTTATTAAATATGTGACATATGAAAATCAGAAAGAGTATTTATATTCAGAAGAGATAGGTTTTCTTGAAGAACCTAAAAAAGAATTTCAGACTACTTTATTTATTTAAACTACAATAGAAGGAGAATTAGTTATGCCAGAGATTAAACAAGCTATTTTAAAATTCAGTTTAGAAGAAGAGCTATCATTAAACTATGGCCATAAATTAAGAGGCTTTTTTGCCAATCAATTTGAAGATATTCTATTTCATCATCATAAAGAAGATGGGGGTTATAGATATGCCTATCCTTTGATTCAGTATAAAATAATTAGTGGTAAGCCAACGGTAATAGGATTAGAAGAAGGGGCAGAGTTAATAATAGAAAATTTTCTTGATATAGATAGGTTACTGTTAGGAGATAAGGAATTTATTAATCCCGAGGGAAGATTAGAGGTTAGAGATGAAGAGCTAGAAGTTATTACTGATTTAGAGATGCTTAAATTTAAGTACAGTTTTTATTCTCCTTGGCTGGGACTTAATCAGAAGAATTATAAACGATATTCAAGAGAAATTAAGAAGGCTAGTCCAGATAAGCAACGAGATTTCTTTAAAAGGATTTTAATTGGTAATATATTAGCCTTTGCTAAGGGGGTTAACTGGTATGTTGAAGAAAACATCAAACTCATTCCTGATTTAGAGGCTATTGAAGTTAAGTTTAAGAATCAAAGGATGATCGGTTTTGTTGGAGATTTTTATTCAAATGCCTCTTTACCAGAGTATATTGGATTGGGGAATTCAACTGCTCGTGGTTTTGGAACTCTTTTGAAAGAAGAATTGATTTAAGAAGGTGATTAGATGCAATTGGTAATTAATACTTATGGGAGTTATTTGCATAAGGCTAAAGGCTGTTTTGAGCTGAAGACTGAAGATAAAAAGACGAAGATATCTACTAAGAAGGTAGATTCGATCTTGATCACTACAGGTGCTTCGATTAGCACTGATGCAATTAAGTTGGCCCTTGATAATAATATCGAGATTCAATTTTTAGACAAGTATGGTCAATCAGTGGGGAAGGTTTGGCATTCTAAGTTGGGGAGTACAACCTATATTAGGCGAAGGCAATTGGAAATAGCAGATAGTGAGGAAGGAACTGAGCTTGTTAAGGATCTGATCTTACAAAAGATAGAGAATTGTATAGCTCATTTAGAAGATTTAGCAATCAGAAGAAGTGAGGAGAAGGAGAAGTATATTAAGAAGAAGGTTAAGGAAATAAAGAGTTTAAAAAAGAAGTTGAAAAAAGTAACTGGCGATATAGAGAGTGTTAGAAGTAGATTGATGGGCTATGAAGGTAATGTAGGAAAGAATTATTTTGCTACTTTAAGCTATTTAATACCTGATAGATATAATTTTTCGGGGAGGAGTTTTCGTCCTGCTGAAGATGAGTTTAACTGTCTATTAAATTATGGGTATGGAGTTTTGTATTCTAAGGTTGAAAAGGCTTGTATCATTGCTGGACTAGACCCCTACGTAGGGATTCTTCATACAGATGGTTATAATAAAAAATCATTTGTTTTTGATATTATTGAGCCTTATCGCCATCATATTGATAGAATAGTGATGAAGTTATTCGGTAAAAAGCAGGTTAGGAAAGCACAGTTTGATGAAATTCATGGTGGGTTAACTTTAAATGAAGAGGGTAAGAAGTTATTAATTAAGAGTTTGAATCAATATTTTGATCAACGGGTTAGATATGGTGGTAGGGAAATTAGGATTGAAGATACCATTCAATCTGATCTGCATAAATTGGCTAACCAGTTGATTGGTGATTAATATAAAGTTAGGGGGAAGTAGAATGTTAGTCTGGTTTGTATATGATATTGTTGAAGATAAGCCTAGACGTAAGATTTCTGATAAGGCAATTGAATTGGGATTGAAGAGGGTTCAAAAATCAGTTTTTTTAGGCAAAGTAGAAGAAAGTGTTGCAGATGAATTAGCATTATATTCTGAAAATCTAATTAATCCTGAGGAGGATTCTGTGTATATGTTTCCTATGTGCCAACAGGATTTTAAAAAGATTGAATTGATAGGCCAAGCTTTTGATAAGGCAATGGCTAATGATGAGATCAAGACTCTATTTTTGTAGGTGGTAGAATGGAAAAAGGGATAAGCATTACTCCATCTGAAGTGATAGAATATCTGTATTGTCCACGCTTTATTTATTTTATGCTTTATTTGAAGATTCCTCAAAAGGAAGAGCAAAGATATAAGGTTCAATTGGGCAGGGAGGTTCATGAGCGAAAGAGTAAGACTAATAAAGAGTATTTACGCAAAAAGATTGGGGTAGAAAAGAAATTAATTGAGCAGAAGTTAAGCTCTGAAAAGTATGGTATTCATGGAATTGTAGATGAGATATTATTTTTAGAGGATGGTTCTGCTGCTTCATTAGATTATAAATTTGCTAAATATAAGGATAGATTATTTAAAACTTATAAGTATCAAGCTGTAATGTATAGTATGTTGATTGTGGATAATTATGGTATTGAGGTTAATAGAGCTTATCTTGTTTATACTAGAAGTAGTAATAAATTAAAAGAGTTTCCAATTACAGAAGGTGACTTTTTAGAGCTGGATCAGATTTTGCAGCAGATAATTAAGATTATAGATAAAGGGTACTATCCTCAGGGGACATCTTATAAGAAACGATGTAGAGATTGTTGTTATCGGAATATTTGTGTTAAATAGCTTTATATCTTAGGGATAAGGTTGACTTATTAGGATAAATCTAGTAAAATAAAAGTAAGTGATTGGCGATTATTTATTTATAAAGCCACAAAATTATTGATGAATAAATATACGAACTTTGATAAGCCCTATGATATCAAGATTAAGCAAGGGTATAAATTAACGGCATTTTATTGGTATCCTCCTGTTTTGCATAAATATACGAGATAGAAATGGAGGAGTTATCATATCAATAAATGCCGATGAAGCCTTGATGTGATAGGGTTATTTTCTTCTGACGGGTATAATACCACAATCCACTAAAACAAGGATTGAAACTGTATATGTCAGAGGGGGATAGACTAGATTGGGGTCTAGTATAATACCACAATCCACTAAAACAAGGATTGAAACTGAAAGGCAAGGTTGACGTCCAAGAGTTGAATCAGTATAATACCACAATCCACTAAAACAAGGATTGAAACACCAATCCATCATTTATGAACTTTGGAACAAAATTGTATAATACCACAATCCACTAAAACAAGGATTGAAACATCTGACTAGTGAAGATTTGGAGCATTATGATGGTGGGTATAATACCACAATCCACTAAAACAAGGATTGAAACTTGCTAATATGGTCGAGCCAGAAGGTGAGAAAGTTGAGTATAATACCACAATCCACTAAAACAAGGATTGAAACACTGAAATTGATTGCATACCAATTTTCGTTCCATGATGTATAATACCACAATCCACTAAAACAAGGATTGAAACTTAGACTATTATATATTATATTATTACGAGGGACATTATTGGTATAATACCACAATCCACTAAAACAAGGATTGAAACAGTCAAGATTAGAATATAACGCCTTAATTCTTACATTAGTATAATACCACAATCCACTAAAACAAGGATTGAAACACAATTTAGCATTAGCTTTCAAATCTTCGTCATATCTAAGTATAATACCACAATCCACTAAAACAAGGATTGAAACCTAAGCTACTTAACACAATTAGCGACAGACGAGGAATGGGTATAATACCACAATCCACTAAAACAAGGATTGAAACATGTTGCTGCACAAATTAGCGAGTCATCCCAAGATGAAAAGTATAATACCACAATCCACTAAAACAAGGATTGAAACAGCATTTCGTTTGTCGCACTTGACCCCTTCTTCTATGGTATAATACCACAATCCACTAAAACAAGGATTGAAACATTATGGAGATATGAAAGGTGTAGGTGATAGTAGAATTAAGTATAATACCACAATCCACTAAAACAAGGATTGAAACATTGATAAAGCACTTTTCGAAACTCTTTATAGTTCTGTATAATACCACAATCCACTAAAACAAGGATTGAAACATTAAATATTCATGTAGCCCCATCACTCCCATCCCAACTTTTCGTATAATACCACAATCCACTAAAACAAGGATTGAAACTTGAAAACCTGAAGCCCAAACTTAATTGTTCTAGTAGTATAATACCACAATCCACTAAAACAAGGATTGAAACAACAGTATGACCAGCTGGAGACACTGGACAATGGAAAGTATAATACCACAATCCACTAAAACAAGGATTGAAACAGTAAATTACATTCTCTTTTAAGCTCTAAATCCCGCACAGTATAATACCACAATCCACTAAAACAAGGATTGAAACTCAGCACTATCATAAAAAGTGAACTCTATAGATACATGTATAATACCACAATCCACTAAAACAAGGATTGAAACAATAAACAAAGTTGAGCTAAAATCAATAAAAGAGGAGTATAATACCACAATCCACTAAAACAAGGATTGAAACGAGATGTCTGATTTTGAATTGAAAGACAGAATTTTTGGTATAATACCACAATCCACTAAAACAAGGATTGAAACCCTAAGAGATGGTGATGGAACTACTTATAATAGTATTGGTATAATACCACAATCCACTAAAACAAGGATTGAAACGACATAATTCGCCAAAGGAGGTAATGGTTATATGAGTATAATACCACAATCCACTAAAACAAGGATTGAAACTGCAATAAAACTGGTTAATTATGCAAGAATAGGGGGGTATAATACCACAATCCACTAAAACAAGGATTGAAACTTTCTTGCTTTAATTCCTCGATTTCTTATATCCGATCGTATAATACCACAATCCACTAAAACAAGGATTGAAACAACTCTTGGAAGCCAGGCACACCTACAAGAAGGGTGAAGTATAATACCACAATCCACTAAAACAAGGATTGAAACTGAAAACTGATGATGATATTATTATTATTGATCCCGAAAGGTATAATACCACAATCCACTAAAACAAGGATTGAAACAGCAAATATAAGCAAAAAAATCTAGGAGGTTGATAAGTATAATACCACAATCCACTAAAACAAGGATTGAAACACTGCCATGTTACCATCTGTGATAATTATAAAATCAGTATAATACCACAATCCACTAAAACAAGGATTGAAACAAAAAATAATTGTTAATAAATCCGTCTTGGTTAATGTATAATACCACAATCCACTAAAACAAGGATTGAAACTGAAAACTGATGATGATATTATTATTATTGATCCCGAAAGGTATAATACCACAATCCACTAAAACAAGGATTGAAACTTGCAAAATCTATTCACGCAGCTGCCGAATTGCAAAGTATAATACCACAATCCACTAAAACAAGGATTGAAACAACTCAATGAGGAACGCAAAAAAAATTTTTGCTCTTGTATAATACCACAATCCACTAAAACAAGGATTGAAACTAATTATCAGATATAAAATATATTTTTATATCCATTAGCTTTGTTTGTATTTAAGAGTTAAACGACTCCAGCCTTTTGCCTTTCCATATTTAATTAACTTATTGAATATATCAACTTCTTTTTTATATAGTTGGTTAAGGAAAGTTCTTAAATCATCATTTGTTACTGTTTCTATGATCGATCTAATGTGTAAAGTTATGGAATCTCTAATTCCTTGCAAAATTATTCGATAGATAAAGGTATCAGTTATGGCTTCTGGATCTATATTTACTTTTTGGTGTGCAGGTGCTGCGTCAGGTAGTGGAACTTCAAATTTTTGTGCTTTCTTTTCAAGTGTTCCAATCTGTTTTTGAAGTGTTGAATCACCATCTTTAATAATTTGTTTAAAATTTGGGTCAGGAACAAATTCTAAAAAGAGTGCAGTAAGTTGTTGCTGGTCATATCTTAAAGCAAGAAGTTCAGATAAATGAGATCCCTCACTTGCTGCTAATTTTTCTTTAGTAGTTGGTTTATAAGTTTTAAATTTAGGGGCTAGATCTGTCCAACCTTTTAATTTGGCGTATTTATGAAGCTTATTATAATCTTTTAAATGACTACTGACAAAGTCTATAAATTGATCTCTTAAAGTATCATTAAAGGTACTGCTAGCTATAGTTCGATTTAATGAATATAATTCAGCTATCATATCTGAATTGACTCTTCTGAAAATATGTTTATCAGTTATTGCATTAATCTGAGCAGAAAATTTGATGTTTTTTGGTGGTTTAGAGGGAACAGGAACATTAAATTCTTCACTCAGCTGTTCTAGAATTTTTATTTGGTTGTTATATTTTCTGATATGGTGATCAAGTCACTAGCGTTGCATCGAAATTTTAGATGAAATATCCATTGAAAAATAAAAACTCCTTTGATTAAATGGATAGGTGTGTGTCCCGCACAAAATCCATAAAATTAAAGGAGAATGAAATTATGAATAATTGTATCACACCATTAAATAAATTTCTAGATGTAATTGGCAAAAACTTTTTGGATAACTTGGTAGATAAATATAATTCTGATTATAAAGTGCATAAGCTGACAACTAAAACTCACCTAATGTATCTGCTTTACTTTCACCTTAGTCAAAAAGAAAGTCTAGAAGACTTTGTCACTGACTTAGAAAGTAATGAAGGATTAAAGAAAATATTGCCACAAATAAGTGTTTCCCAATTATCACGAAAAAATAAAGATAGACCTTATGAAATATTCTTTGAAATTTTCCAACACTTATTTAGTAAACTTAAAGGTAAAGTGGGATTACGCAAAGCTTTAAAAGAGATTGGTTCAGTGAAAATTATAGACTCATCAACAATCAGTTTATGTTTATCATCATTTCCTTGGGCTAAGTTTAGAAAAACTAAAGGTGGAATTAAACTCCATACCTTATATGATCTAAATACTGAAGCTCCAGAGAATATAATAATCAGTAATGCTATTGTTCATGATAAAGAAGTCTTTGATAACCTATCTTTAAATCCTAGTTACACCTATATTTTTGATAGAGCTTATATTGACTATCAAAAGTTTGATGATTTTGTTGAGGATGATATCTATTTTATAACTAGGTCTAAATCTAATGCTAAAATTGAAACTGTTAGAACAGTAAAACTGACTGATAAAGATAAAAAAGCAAATGTTCTATTAGATGCTACTGTCATTTTAGGTAAATATAATACAGAGAAAAGAATGAAACATAAATTGAGACTAATTAAAGTTAAAACTATTGATAGAGATGGTAATGATAAAGAAATTAAGATTTTAACTAATCGTTTTGATCTACCAGCTCATATAATAGCTCAGTTATATAAGGAACGCTGGGAAATAGAGTTATTCTTTAAGTGGATCAAACAACATCTTAAAATCAAAAGATTCTTTGGTCAAAATAAAAATGCCGTTTTAACTCAAATTTATAGTGCTGTAGTTTTACTTTTAATTTTAAAATTGATTAAAAAACAAATTAAGTTTAAAGGTTCTTTACTTAAACTGACTAGAATAATCAAATATTCTATACTCAGAACTATTAATAGCACATTTAGCTGGGAAAATTGGATCATGAATAGTTAATTTTAAATAATCTTCTATTCAACTTTAGAGTATTATAATTTCTAAGTTCAATATGTTCCATATATTGATTTTAGATGCTATATTGGTAATTATGAATTAGAAAATTATAATTTTAGCTAATCCAAATTTTCAATTTTAGATTTATTTTTTTCAAATAAATCAAACACTTAAATTTATTAATTAATGATTATTACCTGAATTTAACAATGCAACGCTAGTGTGATCAAGTAATAACTCAAGATCACGATCATGGACAAAATTTTTATAAAGTTGATTGGTCTCTCTACTTGTATATCTGACTCGTAATGAATCCCATAGATTATAAGCCTCCGCTGTAGATAGTTCTGGTTGATTGGTGATCGATTTTTTGAATAATCTTGTTGGGTTTAAAAAATCAGAAATTTTCATTCAAAGTTCCTCCTATCGAGTATTAGTATTCCTTAAGCCGAAAAATAAATGTAATATTTTTTAGCTTAATTAGACTCAAAAAATAAGGATAAAAGGCTTTGGTAGTGTTAAAAATTTAATGATGATATAAATATTTATTTGATTTTTAAAGAAGAGTTGATTAATTTAGCTGAAACCTTAGGCATTATAAGAGTGTTGAGTAGATAAGAAGATATTTTCATTACATTTTAACCGAGTGTTATAAGAATTCAACCTAGTAGTAAAAAGTAACTCATAAAAATAGACCAGCTAAAACTGGTCTATTTTTATGAGTTACTTTTTTGAATCATCTTTTTGGCCCATATCGACTAAATCCTTAGCGATTTCGGCTTGGTATTCTTGAGTAATCCAGCCAAATAAAGCTGGCATACTGTGTCCTTCAGGGTATCCTTTTGGATTTTCGTTTGAATCTTGGTATGAGCCTAATTCTTGTTCAATTATATTTTTACTTTTGGCCCATTTATTAGCTGGATTTCTGGGACTATCACCTTCAACAGAGGAATGATTAATTTCATTTTTTTGGCGTTGGTCAGTCATTATCTAACCTCCTTTATCTTTTTATAGTTTGAACATAATTTATTAGCATTATAATAAGTAAAAAATTACATTAATTTGATTAAGGAGGGTTAGATTTTAAATCAATTAAAAAAACACCTCTAATTAGAGGTGTTTTTATTAACTATTAAATTGTCTATTTTGCTTACAAGCGAAAAACATATTAGTAAGCTCATTATAAACTCTTTTAAAATCTTTAGCTTCTTCTTTTTTTAAATTTGCTTTAATGAAATAATGCTTTCGACCATGTTGGTCAATTTCATCAGATAAAAAGACTTTGTTACTTCCAAATTTATTTTGTAAAGTTTTGGCTGTCTTTTCTAATGCATTTTTATAGCTGCTAGTTTTAGAAAATCGATAGCTTGAAATTCTTTCTTTAATCCACATATTAATTTATCCTCCTTCTTATAGTACGAATGTTTTTTTATCCTAAGTACAATATTCTAGTTGATGGATTATTTTCCTGCAAAGAATTAATATTTTTATGATTTTTTGCAGGAGAAGAGGAAGAATTATCTAAATTATAATATAAACTGGTTATAATTTAGTCAGTTATGACTAAATTAATATAAAGGGGGAGTCAAATGTCTAAGTACAAAGGAAAATTAAATCGCCAATTTCCTGCTAAGATTAGTACAACTGCTTTTACTTCTATTTATATCCTACACTTAATGGACAAATATGGTAAAATGTATGGACAAAAGATTTTGGATACTATCAACCAGCAGATGGGAACGCGCTGGAAACCTTCACGGGGGATGGTCTATCCTTTGTTGAGGGAGATGGAAGAGGAAGGATATTTGAAGGCATGGTGGGATGAACCAGATAAGAGATCAATTCGTTATTATCGGTTGACTGAAAAAGGTGCAGAGCATTTAGAGAAGATGAAAAGCAAATATAAATCATCCTTTAGAGATGCTAGAAAGATAGTAGATACTGTTATTGAAGAGATTTATGATAGTCAAATTTGATATTTGAGTAAAATGTAGCAAAAGATAGAGTTTTATGGTTGACAAAATAAGAACTATATTTTATAATAAAGGTCAACAATTGAGTGGTAAAAGATATTGGTTTATTATAGTTTGCCTAAGTTAAATTAATTAATGGTATAAAAGATTTAAGTTAAGTTAAAACTATTACATATTAATTACTTAAGCAAATCAAGAAAGGGGAGATGGTTAATGGCTAAATATGAATGTACAGTTTGTGGGTATGTCTATGATCCTGAAGCTGGAGATCCAGATAATGGAGTTGAACCAGGAACTGCTTTTGAAGATTTGCCTGATGATTGGGAATGTCCATTGTGTGGAGTAGGAAAGGAAATGTTTGAAGAAGTTTAATTAATAATAAAGAGTCGGGAAACCGACTCTTTTTTCTATATAAGCTAAAATAATCTTTTGATCAATTTATAGATAAGAGATTTGATTAATAAATTTGAGCTAGGTTAGAAATAATAAGGTTGAGGGGGGAATAAAGTAATGAGACTTGATCGAGATACAAGAATGAATGGTGTAATAGATGGAGATTATTGTCTGTGTGTAGCTCGTAATATGCTGGATACCTTCCAAGAAGCTGAGTTAGAGAATGATGGATTTAATAGTTTAGAAATGCTAATGATCAAGACATTATTTGATGATATTTTTGAAAATAATATCAAAAACAACTATAAAACTGGACGAGATAATATTGCTAGTCTATTAGCTGGAGTGGGATCAGATAATCTAAATGAATCAGCTGATAGAGATGTTATCAGTTTATTTGATTTTTTGGATCAAAACAATTAAAAAGTGGGAGGTAACTCTCCCATTCCTCCCTCAAAAATATTTATAGTACTAATTGATCTATTTTTAGTATAAAAGGCTCCACCAACGTTATAAGGATTACTTATGTTTTACACTTGATTTAGCTATTAAGTGGGAATTATAGTTATAAGTAAAAGAAGACCTATTATTTTGAGAGAATTTTGATTGTGATTCAAATTAAAGTAAGGTATACTAATAATAAGAATAGTAATTTTATCTATCAAATAAATTTTATTCAAAGCTAACCATAAAACAACTCATAATTAAAAAATGTAAAGGAGGAGGTAAAAGATGAGATTAAAGGGAAAGGTATTTTATTTAGTAATGTTGGTTGTATTGTTAAGTTTTGTTTTGACTGGCTGCTTTGGTGGTGAGGATGTTGCTGAATTAACTGTCCAAGTTAGGGATTTAGAGACTGAAGAGGAAGTAGAAGCAGAAGTAACAGTTTTCAAAGAAGGTTATGAAACAACAGAGCAAGGCAGTAATGTTCAATTTGGAGAGTTTCCAACTGGAGAGTATGAATTGAAAGTAGAAGCAGATGGGTACGAAACTAATGAAGGTGTTGTTGTATTAGAAGAAGAGGCTTCAATTTTTACTGTAGAATTAGAAAAGATTGTAGATGAAGCATCTGTAGAACAAACAGAAGAAAAGGAAGAAGTGGTAGATAAAGAGAAAGAAAAAGCTGAGAAAATAGAAGAAGAGGTTGAAAAGGTTGATTTAAGCTTGAGACTTTTTGATATTAATCAAAATGAGTTAGAAACAGAGGTTAGTTTGAAATTAGATGGAAAATTAAAGGATGAAGCGAGTGGAATTGAGGTAATATTTGAAGATTTAAAACCTGGTGATTATAAGATTGAAGTTGAACGAGAGGGGTATGATAAATTAATTAAAGAAATTAATTTAGGTGCAAAGGATAAAGAGTTGGATTTAAATATTGAAGGTGGAGCTGTACAACAGTATTTCTCTTTAGAAGGGGGAGAAGAGGTTGTAATTGAAGATTTAGCTGCTGATGAAGAAGCAATTATCGGTATTTTTAATTCGAACTTGGGTGCTTATGAACCTACGTTTGATCTAGATAATGAGTTGGAAAGATTAGCAAAGGTTGAATATGATGTTAGAAAGAGAGGTCTTGAGCTAGCTAAAGAGTATGGAACTGAGTTTGCTGTTAGTGAATCAAATTATTCTTTAGGACAAGCTAAAGAATTTAAGATTTCTGATGATGTTAAGGAAGGGACTGTCACGGCTACTTTAGATGCAATAGGAGATCATATTTATCTCTTTGTTGATTTAGAAGAAGAGATAGATTCTAAAAAGTTAGAGCGGTTGGTTAAAGAGTTTGATAATAATATTTATCCTTTATTAGCTAGAGAAGAAGGAGTAGATGAGGTTGTAGTTTTATTGAGCGAATTTGATAGTCCATATATTACAAGTTATTTTGATCCTGCTGATTTATATGCTGAGCAGGGCAATGAGGAGTTTATGTTCTATTTAAATTCTACAAGAGAAGAAAATACTCTTTTATCTTCTGCTGTTCGTCAATATCAGCATTTGAATTTCTATTTAGAGAAGGTAGCTATAGATCGGAATGTAAATGATGTTTGGATTGATGAAGGGTTGGCCCATGCTGCTCAGATTTTAGCTGGATATATTGATAGTGAGTATGAAGGTTGGTCAGATAAAGCAGGAAATGGTTGGCTATATGATGATGATTTTGGATATTTAAATAATACAGAAAAAGTTGATTTGTTAGTACATGATGGAAGTTTATATTTTTCAGGAGCTGCATCATTATTTGTTAGTTATCTATATGATCAATATGGGGTTGAGCTTATTGACTCTATTGTAGTTGCTGAAGAAGATCCAAGAGTTGTGATTGAGGAATATACTGGAAAAGATTTTATTAAGGTTTATACTAACTGGATAACTGCTAATGTTGTTGATTCAATACCTGAGATAGATAATAGAAGATATAATTACTCTGTTTTTGATTTACAAGAAATTCCTGGATTTAGTGAGCGGTTTAGTGCTCTAGGAGTTAATTATATTAAGGTTGAAGGTGAAGGGGAGACTGTTAAGTTTGAAATTCCAGCAGAGTTTGGAGAAGATTTAGGGGTAGTAGTTATTAATAGAAAGAAATAATTTTAAGATAAGTTAAAAAGGGCCAACCTCTAGAGGTTGGCCCTTTTTTTTATGAAATTATATTTTAGTTAAAAGCTTTCGTTGTTGAAATTGTTAGTAGGATAAGTGTTAAATAATTCACCACCCATTAATAATAGGATAAGAAGTAATAGAATAATTAGCTCAAAGCCTTCAAAATTATAAAGTCCCATTATGTATCCCTCCTTTTGAAT
Organism: Natroniella sp. ANB-PHB2; assembly: GCF_046097105.1. Classification (GTDB taxonomy): domain Bacteria; phylum Bacillota; class Halanaerobiia; order Halobacteroidales; family Halobacteroidaceae; genus Natroniella. The sequence goes on from NZ_CP175562.1 coordinate 693,083, forward strand.
ATTAATTTATATTATTATATAAATAATTGATTATATTTGTGAAAGAATTTAATTTAGCAAAAGAGTTGTTATGGCTTAAAAATAATTAAACTTATTAATTTTTAAATACTAATTTCAAATTTGTAAATAATAATAGTAGTTAGATAAGAGTTGAGGAGGAAAAAATGAATTTTAAAGAAAAATTAATTAGAGAGATCAAAAAATATCCAGATCTTTTCAATGAAGTTAGAATGGAGATTATAGCAGCTAAATGGCAGTCAGAAGCTGAAGATGGAATCAATTATATTGTCAATACCGAGGCTGATAAAACACTAGAAAGAGTTGATGAAGAGCAGTTAGTAGATTCAATTATTAATAACTTGAAATATTATATTGAATATGAACGTGAAATTGGTGAAAGTGAACTATAACTTTAAAGAGGAGGGGAAAATAATGAGTGAAGATGTGGAACATTTTTTAAAGTATGGAGGCATAAAATTTGAGTATAGGGCTTCTGAGGAAGAAGTTAGAGAATTTGTTAATAATTTACCACAAGATAAAAGAGATAGCATAGCGGAAGTTAGTCAAATCTTAAATAAAGAAGGCTTGATTGATCTCAAACCAGAATTTAGCACTATTGATAAAGAAATGTTAGATGCTCAAGTGGAAGAGAATCGCAGAATTTAAATTAATAATTATTATAGCAAGTGATTAGGTTCTAAATAAGTAAAGATTTAAAATATAATATGTATAAGTAAGTGTTTAAGGTCCCAAATATTTGGGACCTTAAACATTATTCATATTTGATTTTGTCTAGCTGATCGAATAATGCGCTAACATACTCAGTGATAGATATTTTTTCTTCAACGAAATCTTCAATTAAATTGTTATTATTAATTTTCACATCCATTATTAATCAGCTCCTTTTGTTTACTATTAATTAGTATTGTTAATATTTAATTATATAATACTAGTAATGGTTACCTATTTAATCTAGTTGTTATAAAATAAAAATTTTAAATAAATTAATAAATTAATGATATCTGACATATAATTTATAATATTTTGAATTAACTGACTGAATTTAGCATAAAAATAAAATTAGAGTAATATACTATTAAAAACTAGGAGGTGTAATAATGAGAGCAACAGGAATAGTACGTAAAATTGATAATTTAGGAAGAGTAGTAATTCCCAAAGAGATTAGAACCGAAATGAAAATTGATAATGGCAATACCTTAGAAATTTATGTTGATGAGGATGAAACAGTTATTTTAAAGAAATATAGCCCAGTAAGAGAATTGAATGATTTAGAAGGGTATATTGAGACTCTTGTTGATACTACTGATTGTAGTGTTATGATTTCTGATACAGATAAAATAATAGCTTCCTCAACAGAAATGAAAAAATATAATGATCAAGTAGTAGGCAATAAGATAAAAGAAGCTATGAAATCTAGAAGAACAGTGGTTATTGAGGAGGCAGAAGAAGAGGAACTCTTTAATAATTTTAGGACTAAAGAAGGAGAGTTAGGAGAGATACTTGTTACACCTATTATTAAACAAGGAGATATTTTAGGGACAGTAATTTTGTCGTCTATTAATAAAGAGTTAGGTGATTTTGAAACTAAGATTAGTGAAATTACAGCTAAAGTAATTAGTAAAAAATTAGGATTATAAATTATGGGGGCAGCTGCCCCCATAATTTATTTAGTAATAGAAAGAAAATTTAGAAATAAGTAGTTATAAAGTAAAGATTAAAAATTAAATCTAAAGGAATTTAATTAAAACATCTGGATTGAAAGCAGATGTTTTTTTCTTAGAATAGAATTATTCTAATTAAAATAGTATAAAAAAGCTAGAATTTCAAAAGATAATTATAAATTCTAGCTTAATAAAGGGGTAGGGGAATGGGAAAGATATTTTTCTTTATAGTTGCTGCAATTTCTGGAACAGCAATGGCTGTACAAGGTTCTTTAAATTCTGCACTTGGTAAGGTAGTAGGAGAAGTGGAAGCGACTTTTATTGTTCACATTATAGCTACATTAGTAATAGTAGTAATTTTATTTGTCTTTAATTTGGGCCAAGGGAATTTAGGAAAGTTTATGTCAGCCCCATGGTATAGTTATCTAGGAGGATTGTTAAATGTAGTTATCTTGTATGGGGTTTTATTCAGTATTTCTAGATTGGGGGTTGCTAATGCGACGACGTTAATTATTGTTGGACAGGTATTGACTGCAATCTTGATTGATCATTTAGGGATTTGGGGATTAGAAAAGATTCCTTTTCGCTGGAGTCAAGGGTTAGGGCTGATATTGTTAGCTGTGGGGGCTAGGTTGTTATTGAATATTAAATAAGTTTTAGTTTGAGTCTAAGTTTAAATAAAGATAAAGTTTTAATCTTTAAGTGCTATAACTTGACAGTATTGGATGAAGAAGATATAATAATTTATATACCCCTAGGGGTGGGGTAAAAATTAAAATTAGGAGTGATAATTATGGGAGATAAGGTTATTAAAGCAAGTGAAAATGATTTTGAAAAAGAAGTAATCAATTCAGAAAAGCCTGTACTAGTTGATTTTTGGGCACCGTGGTGTGGGCCTTGTAAAGCAATTGCTCCTGTATTAGATGAGATTGCAGATGAGTATGAGGATAAAGTAAAAGTGGTTAAGGTCAATGTTGATGATAATCAGAAGTTGGCCCAAGAGTATCAAGTAACCAGTATCCCCAATATAATCTTTTTTAAAGGGGGAGAAGAAGTAGAGCAACAAGTTGGTTTTGCTTCTAAAGAGGGGCTTATAAGTAAGATAGATAGTATTACTTAAATTTATATTAATGCAGGAGTGAACTGAAATGGCAGTCATTAAGGATTTAGACAAAAAAAAGAAGCTATTGACTCAATTAAAGACTATCAAAGGGCATATTGGTGGTATTGAGAAGATGATTGAAGATGAAAAAGAGTGTAAGGATGTATTAATTCAAGTATTAGCTATTAAATCTTCAATTAATAAGGTAGGCTTATCTTTAATCAAAGATAATGCGTGTCGATGTATTTTAGATTCGATTGATGGAGAAGAGGTAGAAGATACGATAAATGAAGTAATAAGTACATCTTTAAAATTCAGTAAATAAAGCATTGGCCCTTACATTCGTAAGGGCTTTATTAATTTAAGTTAAAAAGTTGTGGCAGATTATGTAATTGAAAATTGATGTATTCTTGTTCCCAAAAGAATAATAAAGTAACTGTAGTAAAGGCAACTAGAAAGATTAAATGCTCCCCCCAACTACCAGTAGTGATATTTAGGTGAAATTTAAAGCGTTTATCATTAGGGTAAAATAAAGGGATTCCTTGAACATTTAGCATATCTGCAATTAAATGGCTAAAATAGCCAACAACTAAGCCGCTCCAGATTATATTACTGATTAGTTCAAGCTTAACTAATTCTTGAGTTAATAATGCAAATAATATTAAGCCTAAAATACTATGCGTTAAGCCACGATGCTTGATGCCAAAAAGTTTGAGAGGTTTGCTGATAAACCACAACTTTTTTCCAGCTTTACTATTTGCATGATCTATATCAGGAATAAGAGCACCAATAATTGTAGCTAAATAAAACTCGATTAAAGAAATATTAAAAAGAGGGCCAACAACTGGCAAATGTAAGTTAGTGATATTGAAGATTTTAACTAATTTAATTGCAATTAATCCAAAAACAAATCCAAAAAGTGAATGTGTATGGTGAGTCATTCTTCTTCCTCCTTCTTATCTACTATGATAGTAGTACATTGATTTTAAGGTTTTTTAAATTGATTATTGCAACTCACTAGCGTTGCATCGTTTTTTATAAAAAGTTCTTGAAAAAATAAAACTCCTTTGATTAAATGGATACGTACCCCCCAGTACAAAATCCATGAAATCAAAGGAGATGAAATCATGAATAATTGTACCATACTTTTGACTAAACTTCTAGATGTTATTGATAGAAACTTTTTGAAAGGTCTAATTGATAAATATAACTCAGATTATAAGGTTCATAAATTAACAACAGAAGTTCATCTATTATACCTACTTTATTTTCATCTTACTAAAAAAGAAAGTCTAGAAGATTTTATTTGTGATTTAGAAAATAATAATCAACTAAATAGAACATTACCTAAAATAAGCAAATCTCAGTTATCTCGTAAAAATGAAAGTAGACCTCATGAGATATTCTTTGAAATTTTCCAACACCTATTTGATAAGCTTAACGCTAATAAAGGGCTTCAAGAAGCTTTAAAAGAAATTGGTTTTGTGAAAATCTTAGATTCTTCAACTATAAGTTTATGTTTGTCATTATTTCCTTGGGCTAAATTTAGAAGCACTAAAGGTGGAATTAAACTTCATACTTTATATGATTTGAATACTAATGCCCCAGAAAATATAATAATAAGCGATGCTATAATTCATGACAAAGAAATATTTGATAATCTGACCTTTAACCCTAGCTATACTTATCTCTTTGATAGAGCTTATATAAAGTATCAAAAGTTTGATGAGTTTATAGATAATGATATCTATTTTGTAACTAGAGCAAAATCTAATACTAAAATTGAAATCATTAGATTTTTAGATTTAAATGCCAAAGATAAAGAAGCAAATGTTATATTAGATGCTGATATAATGCTAGGTGATCATACTTCAAAAACTAGAATGAAACAGGAAATAAGATTAGTTAAAGTAAAAACAACTGATCGAAATGGCAATGAAAAAACTATTGATATTTTAACTAATCGCTTTGATTTGGACGCTCATGTAATAGCTTATCTGTATAAAAAACGGTGGCAAATAGAGTTATTTTTTTAATGGATCAAGCAGCATCTAAAAATAAAGAGCTTCTTTGGACAAAATAAAAATGCTGTTTTAACACAAATTTATAGTGCTGTAATCTTATTTTTAATTTTAAAATTACTTGAAAAAGAATCTGAATTCAAAGGAAGTTTACTTAAGCTCACTAGAAAGATAAAGTATTCCATTTGTTCAGTTACAACAAATGATTTCAATTGGAATAGATGGATTAACAGTAGTTGATAAAATTTTATTATCTAAAACCTAGGTTAATAGGCTTTCATCTAGAAATATATTCTATATTTTACTTTTAATATAGAACAATGACTACTTTCAAAGTAATAATTACTTTGAAAAGTCTACTAAGTTATAAATTTTTGATTACTAATTTGATTTGGTTGAGTTAGTAAATCTATATTTTTTAACAATGCAACGATAGTGATTGCAACTTAGTTTTGATCTTAGATTATCTTCATAGAATATTTTGTTCTTATTCATTATATACTCCGGTTGTTTTTCTGTCAAACCTTGTAACTAATAGTTTCTATGGTATTAAATTCAAGGGTAAACTCCTCAATTAGCTTGGGTGAAATAAAGGGAATTGATGAAGATTTCTAGAAAATAGTAAGAAAGTTAGGATAAGAAAGGAGTAACTAGATGAAAAAAATAATTCCTTTAATACTGTGCTTATTGATTTTGAGTAGTGGGGGGGTTAGTGGTAATCAAGAGTTTGCCAAAATAGATGGACTAATGGATGATTTATTTTCGGAAATTAGAGCTCAAAAAGGTCAGGTTATTAAAAGTTTTCAGTCTGATATTTATTTAAATTTGGGCCAAAGTGTAGGGCTTAAGCCGGGAGATAGATTTGAGGTAATTAAACAAGGGGAGTTGTTGACTGATCCAGCAACTGGAATGAATCTAGGGCGGGTTGAAATTAAAGTTGCTGAGGTAGAAGTTGTTACAGTTAGAGATGAATTTTCTATTGCTGAGGTTGTTAAAGAATACTCATCTGCTGAGATTGAACCTTTAGATTTAGTAACTGAGATTGATTATGCACAACAAGTAGTCAACTTGGGATTTAGCTCTGATGAGCAATTTGATAAACTTACAGCTAGAATAGAAGAAGTAGTTAGTAATTACCTTAAGCAAGATGGCCGATTTGAGAAGGTGAAGAATGTTGAAGAGTTTGAGTTGGAAGAGAAATTAACTGGGCAAAAATTAAGCATACTGGCTGATGAGTTAGATGTTGATCTATTATTAACAGGTCGAATTTATGAACAGGAAGATAGTTTTTTTGTTTATATTGGGTTATTTGAAAGGAAACTAGGTAATATAACCGATGAAGAGGTAATTAGATTGGCAAAAGATGGTCAATTAGTTACTTATTATCTGAAACAAGAAGAGCAAGAAGATTATCAACTTCTATTTGAGCAAGAATTTGATTATTTGGCTGGAGGTTTAGCAATTGGAGATACTACTAATGATGGGCGGTTAGAAGTTATTTTAAATACTAAAAAAGCACTTAAGTTTTTTAACTATAAGGATGAAAAATTGGCTAAGCAGGAGAAAATAACTGATAATTATCGAATTACAAGATTTGATGATTATAAAGTACTGATAGGTGATACTAATAATAATGGTACTGCCGAAATAATTGTTGATAATTATAGAAATTTGATCAGCTTTGAATGGGATGGTAGTGAGTATTTAAGAGAAGATTTGAATCAATTTAATCGTGATCGACCTAAATTAATTTTAGAATTGGCTGGACAGGATTATTTAGTGACTAGAGATTATACTCATTTTTTAAAGTTTAACCTCTGGGATGGAGTTAAATATCAAGTTGATTTTGAACTTGACTTAGCAATCAATGAAGGGTTTCGCTTGGAAGTAGTTGATTTAACTGGAAATGGAGAAGAAGAGTTAATTTTAACAGCTTTTGATGGTGACCAAAAATATGAAATTGAGATATATAACTTAGCTGGAGAATCACAATCTACCCTTCCAGGTAGCTACGGGCCAACAATTGCTGTAGGTGATTTAAATCAAGATGGAGTAAAAGAAATCTTTCTCTCAACTTATCATGGAGATCAAAGCCAGATTACTTCTTATTTTTGGGATGGAGAGGATTATTCAGTGAGCTGGGAGAGTCAAGAGTTAACAGGTGAAATTATTGAACTTGCCGTAGCAGATTTGACAGATGATGGAGAAAAGGAGTTAGTAGTATTGGCATTAGAGGATGATATAAGTAAGATTTATCTGTATCAAAGAAAATAAAATTTTTAACTGTTATCATAAGAATCTTTGTAATATAATATATAGAGAAAGTATCAATTAGTGGAGGGATTTGGAATGGAATGGATACATATTATTGGAGTTGGTGGAATAGCTATGTCGGCTATTGCCCAGTATTTTTTAGAAGCAGGAGCTAAAGTAACAGGGTCTGATTTAAACTCTAATCAGTTAATTGAACAATTGCAAAAAAGAGGTGCAGAAATAACGATTGGACATCATCAAGATAATATTTCTGCTGATATAAAAAAGGTGATTTATTCTGATGCTATTCCCGAGGATAATGTGGAATTAGTAACTGCTAAAAGATATAATCTAGAAAGATTAGGTCGTTCTCAGGCTTTAAAGTTGATCACGAAGGATAAAGATGTTATTTCAGCAACGGGCACCCATGGCAAAACGACTACTTCAGCTATGATTGCTCAGGTATTAGAAGTTGGTAAACAGGATGTTAGCTTCATTATTGGTGGGATCTTAAATAATTTTGATAGTAACTTTAAGATCAATCAGGGAGATTATTTTGTTCTTGAGGGCGATGAATATGGGAGATCTTTTTTGAAGTATCAATCTGAGTTAGGGGTCTTAACAAATATTGAATTTGATCATCCTGATATTTATCAGGATTTAGATGATTTATTAGCTGCTTATAAAGAATATGTTACTAATTTAGGTAGTTATTTAGTAACTAATCAACAGGTAATTGAGCAACTAAAGTTAGATACATTAGATTTGGAGATAGAGGTTGAGACGGTAGGGATTAATCAACCAGAGGCTACCTTTAATGCAGTTGAGATTGAAGAGCGGGAGTTGACTTCTTATTTTGATTTGGAGTATCAAGGAGAAAGGATTGATCGGTTTGAATTAGAAGGTTTAGGAGATTATAATATTAAACATGCTTTAGAAGCGATTGCTATTGGAAATTATTGTGGGTTATCATTTGCTAAGATGAAAGAATCTCTCAGTAAGTGGCGAGGGGTGAAACGAAGGTTTGAGGTTTTGTATGAAGCTGAAGATAAGATTGTAATTACTGATTATGCTCATCATCCTAGTGAAGTAGATGTAGTTACAGCTAATTTAGAGCGAATTAAGACTGATAAAAAGAAGGTTGTTATCTTCCAGCCCCATCAATATATTAGAACTAATCGTTTATTTGATGATTATACTTATGTATTAGATAAAGAAATTGACCAATGTATAGTCAGCAAGATTTACAAAGTTCGAGAAGAGGTCTCAGAAACAGAATTAGATAGATTAGGATTAAAGTTGAGTCAGATTATCAGCTCAGATGAGATTCATTATTATAATAAATTAGGAGAAATAAAGGCTTGGTTAGAAGAGTATAACCAAAAAGAGCAGGCTATTTACTTATTTTTAGGTGCAGGGGATATTGATGATTTTGCTCGAGAGTGGGTAGCAAGTTTTTAGTATAAAGTAGGATTAGGTGATTTTGATGAAGATATGGAAGCTAACAGATGACAAATATGCAATCAAGGAATATTTAACTAATGGATTATTCAGTAAGCTAGTAGCAGAAAAAGGGGTTAGTTATAATCAAGAAGCTTGGCGGATAGAGTTTGGTGCTGATAAGTTGGATTTGATTAGCGATTATTTTTCTGAAATAGAGATTATAGATGGTAATGATTTGGTGGCTAGATTATATAGGATTAATAAATTTAAGCCGAGAAAAGGTTTGATGCGCCATGCTGTAATGATTTATGAACTGTATGATTATATTTACTTTATTTTAAAGGATGAAGCATTTGAGTTGTTAGAGGATTATGAGGGGGTTTTAGTCAGGCATGACCCTAAAGTTAAGAGGTATGCTGAAGAGTTATTATACTTTGGGAAGCAAGAGAAGTTGACTAAGTATCAAAAATCTCTTGAGGCTTTGGGAGTTGAAGAGATTAAGGAGATTTTAAAAGAGGAGCAGGGTAGTTTTTTGAGTGGTGATCTTGATTCTTCTCCTTTCTTAGTTGTAGGTAAGTATAGTGATTTAGAATTAAATGAGGAGCGAAGAAATAAATTTTTTAAGCAGGAACTTGCTAAAAGAAATGTAACTGCATTTAATATTAGGCAGTTGGCTAAGGAACGGAAGATAGAGCAAGAGGTATGGTTTCCTTTTTTTGAAAAGTTAGTAGAGAAAGAGATTAGACAGAGGGTTGGGAAGTTAAATCGATTAGAGGAAAGTTTTGAATTAAAGAATTTATTTTCTAACAAAAAAGCATTAAAATTGGTCAATCAGATTGAGAAATTGGGCCAGGAGTTGGATAGAGACTTAGAGGAACTTATTGGAAGAGAATTGAGCCGATATTATTCACAAGAAAAAGAAAGACTAATCTATGGAATCTAATAAATTTTTTTAAATAAGTTGAGGTTGAATGGGGAGTGGAAGTTAATGTTAGAGAAGCTTATTACTGAAGAGGATAAGTTAGAAGAGTTAATTGCTCAAATTGATCCCTGTTTTTTCAAACAGGCTCGTTGGTTTCAGCAGAAAGGAGCCACAATAAATAAGATTCAATTAGTTGATTATGGTAAGTTGGCCCTTATTAATTCAGAATCAATTATTTTAGTAACTATCCTTGAGATCTTTATGAAAGAGCAATCACAGTCTAGTCAATTTAGTGAATTATACTATCTACCTTTATTGGTCAGTCAAACTAGACTACAAGAAGAAAAAATCCCTATATTAGATAGCCCAGAGCAATTTTTTCTCTATCAGGGGATAAATAATTTAGAATATATAAGAGCAATAGAGCAATTTATTAACCAAGAAGAGAAGTTAGAATTACAAAAAGGTGGTTCTCTAGTGGGTGTTTTGACTACCAAAGATGAAATATTTGCTGCTGAGCAGTTAACAGATGTTTCAAGTAATAGCTTGACAATAGTTAAAAAGGATCAAGTGGTTAAGAATTTTCGTAGGCTAGAGGCAGGGGTTAACCCTGAGATTGAGCTAAGTCTTAGCTTACAAGAGAGAACTGATTTTGAGCAGTTTCCTACGTTGACAGGTTATCTTACTTATCAAACTGAACAGAAGCAAGAGTATAATCTTGTGTTGGCCCAGGAGTTTGTTACAAGTGATGGTGATTTATGGGCTTATACGCAGGAGGTTATAGCAGATCTGTTGGCCCGGCTATGGAAGGAAGATAGAGGGAGGAATTTAAAGCAGGCAGTTGAAGAAGTCTGCTTTGAATATTTTAATTATACTGTTAAATTGGGAGAGTTGATTGCTCGGTTGCACTTATCATTAGCTGAAATTGATGATCAAGATTTTGTGTCTCGTTCTCCTCAACAAGCGGAGATGGCTGAGTTATACTCTAGAATAAGAAAAAATTATGAGCAGCTTGTTATTCAATTGAGAAAGAAAGAAGAGCAGGTGGCTGATAAAGAGTTAGTATCTGAAATACTTAGCTATCAAGATAATATTGAAGAATTAAAAGATAGACTGCCAACTATTGAGCAGATGGGTAAGTTTATTCGCTGCCATGGAGACCTTCATTTAGAGCAGGTTTTGAAGGTTGGGGAAGGTTTGATTGTTTTGGATTTTGAGGGGGAACCAACAAAAAGTATTGCTGAAAGAAGGATAAAATATAGTCCACTAAAGGATATAGCTGGTATGTTGCGTTCTTATAGTTATGCTGCTTACGCTGGCTATTTTAAATTTAAGGAGCAAGTTGAAGTAGAAGAAAGTGATTATTTAATAGAGATAATTAATCTATGGGAAGAAGAAGTGGTAAGTAAGTTTTGGAAAAGTTATTTGAATTTAATTGGTCAAAAAGCCCAGTTTTTACCTAGTGAGACTGAGCTTAATCGAGTAGTTGGACTCTTTAAGCTTGAAAAGGCATTATATGAGGCCCTCTATGAGATTAATAATCGGATTGATTGGTTACAGATTCCATTAAAGGGAATCTTGGATTCTTTAACTAGCTTGAATTAAATTTTATTAATGTCAGATACTAGCTAGTAGGGGGTATGAATAATGGCCAATTTGAAAGTGATGATGTTGACTAAGGAATTTCCTAATAATATTTATGGTGGAGCTGGGGTTCATGTTGACTATTTAAGCCAGAATTTAACTGAGATAATGGACGTGGAGGTTAGGGCATTTTCTGGGGAGGAGGATTTGGTTCAGGATCAAAGGGAGGCAACAGCTTATGAGGCTTGGCCCGAGGTTAGTAAGAATACTGATCAAAGGTTTGTTAAAGCTGTCAATGCACTTTCTGTTGACTTAGCGATGGCTAAAGATAAGTCTGATGCTGATATTGTTCATTGCCATACGTGGTATACTTTTATGGGTGGTTTTTGGGCCAAAAAATTATATGATATTCCACTAGTTACTACTATTCATAGTATGGAACCACTTCGTCCTTGGAAAGAGGAGCAATTAGGGAATGCTTATCATTTATCTTCTTGGATGGAGCGGACTGCACTCGAGGATGCAGATAAGATAATTGCAGTTTCTAAAGAGATGAAGAAGGATATTTTGAAGTATTATGATGTTCAAGAAGGTGATATAGAGGTTATCTATAATGGAATTGATTTAAATCAATATCAATATACTGATAGCACTACGTATCGAGAAGAATATGGAATTGATCCTAATAAGCCCTATATCTTATTTGTAGGAAGAATCACTCGTCAAAAAGGAATTATCCATTTAGTAAATGCAATTAAAGATATTAATGAGGAGGCTCAAGTTGTACTCTGTGCTGGGGCTCCTGATACTGAAGAGATAGAGCAGGAGATGGCTGAAAAGATATCAGCTATTCAACAAGAACGGGATGGAGTAATTTGGATTAATGAGATGGTTTCTAAAGAAGCGGTAATTGAGTTTTATTCTAATGCAACGGTTTTTTGTTGTCCGTCAGTTTATGAGCCGTTTGGAATAATCAATTTGGAGGCAATGGCCTGTAAAACTCCTGTGGTAGCTTCTGCTGTGGGAGGGATTAAAGAGGTTGTTGTTGATGGCGAGACTGGTTTTTTAGTTGAATTTGATCAGGTTGAAGGGCCAACAGGTGAACCTCAAGATCCAGCTGCTTTTTCTCAAGCTTTAGCTGATAAGATTAATCAAGTTTTAGCAGATGAAAAGTTACAGAATAAATTTGGGCAAAATGGTCGTCAACGGGTTGAGGAGATCTTTAGTTGGGAAGCAATTGCTAAACAGACTAAGAGTTTGTATCAACAGTTGGTTCAGTAGCAAGAGCTTTGAAATATGTTGGCCCGGGAATATAATTTAGAAAAAAGTTTGTTAAGTTAATTTAAATAACTAAAGTTTTGGTACTTCGGTGCCAAAACTTTTATTTTTGTAGGAGGTTAAATCATGGAGTGGTACTTAAAGTTTTTTAATGAATTATCTGCAAATGAGTTATATAAGCTTCTTAAATTAAGGGTTGATGTTTTTGTGGTTGAGCAGGATTGTCCTTATCAGGAATGTGATAATAAAGATAGAAAGTCATTTCATTTATTTGCTGAAGAGGAAGGGAGTATAGTAGCTTATGCACGTTTAATATTGCCAGGGGTTTCTTATCCGGAAGCATCGATTGGTCGAGTAGTAGTGGCTAAAGAGTATCGTAAACAAGGCTTAGGAAGGGAGCTAATGGAACGTGGAATTGATTTTTTGGTTACTGAATTACAGCAAGGACAGATTAGAATTTCAGCACAGCAACACTTAAGTAGTAGTTTTTATGGTCAACTAGGCTTTAAAGTGGTTACTGAGCCTTATCTAGAAGATGGAATTTCTCATGTAGAGATGTTTTATCAAAGATAGTAAAAAGCATATTATTTTAGTGGATATGGGGTTAGAATAAGCTCAATTAAGTAGATTTTTAAAGGGCTACTTAGTTGAGTTTTTTATTTAAAGTTAGTTTGTAGCAAGAATATAATGGGATAACCCAGATTGTATAGTTGGCCCTTATGCATTATATAAGGCATTTACTTGCTTTATTATTATATTCTTTTAAGAAGACAATTTGAATATAATTATGAAATATAGTATTATTATGGTATATGAGTTTTTAATTGTATAAAAAAGATGTGAATTGGATATAAATGTTAATAGAGGGGCATTAAATAATGGAAGGAGTCAATTCATGTCTATTTATCTTGAAAAAGAAGCAGAAGAAATTATAGTTAAGTTTAATTATAGTGCTGATCGAGTTAAAAGAATAAAAAAAATAAACGGGAGAAAGTGGGATCCCAAAAGAAAGGCTTGGAGAATTCCTTATTCTATAAAAAACATTGAAGAAATAAAGAGGTTATTTAAAGATGATAAACTTTATATTAACTTTGATAAACAATTTGATGAGGAAATAAAAATTTTTAATCAAGTTGAAGAAAAATTAAAGTTAAAAGGGTATAGTATTCAGACTCAGAAAGCATATTTAGGTCAAATTAAAAGGTTTATTAATTATACAGATAAAAAAATAAGTCAAATTAATGAAAGTGAGATAAAAGAGTATGTATTATACTTATTAAATGAGAAACAACTTACTCATTCATTTGTAAACCAGGTAATTAGTGCTATTAAATTTTTAGCTTTAGAGATACTAGAAAAGGAGAACATCATAATAGATATCCCCAGACCAAAAAAAGAAAGCAAACTACCTCAAGTATTGAGTGAGAAAGAAGTAAACAGTATATTGCAAGTTTTAGACAATGAAAAACATAAGACTATTTTATACCTTGTTTATTCAGCAGGATTAAGAGTAGGAGAAGTTGTTAAACTAAAATGTGAAGATATTGATAGTAATAGGATGTTGATTCGTGTACGCCAAGGGAAGGGAAGAAAGGATCGCTATACTTTATTATCTAAGGAAGCACTTAAACAATTGAAGCTTTATTATAAGCTATATAAGCCTAAAGAGTGGATCTTTCCAGGACAAAAGAAAGGAAGTCATTTAACTGTAAGATCAGTACAAAGAGTTTTTAAAAAAGCTTGTAAGAAAGCAGAAATAAGTAAGGATGTATCAGTTCATTCGCTTCGACATTCTTTTGCAACTCATTTGCTCGAACGAGGGGTTGACTTGCGTTATATTCAGAAGCTATTAGGTCATAAAAGCTGTACTACAACTGAAGTTTATACTCATGTAAGTAAAAAACAATTTTCTAAAATTAAAAATCCACTTGATGAGTTGATGGAATAAAGTTGTTTAGATAAGATATTAGCGAAATAAACTTCGTAAATATCATAAAATAACAAGATAAAGCGAATGTATCTTCGTAAAGATAAGCGTTAAGTGAAATTGGTCTTAGTAATAATACTGATCTGCTTAATTTTTTATCTATTTAAACATATAGGGGAGGTTGTTATTTTGAATGAAAAATTTAAATTTTCAATAGCTGTTGCTCCTAATAAAATGAACTTAGATACAGAAATAAAATATATCAAATCTGCATTATTGTATGCAGATACGATAACATTGATTAGTCCAATAGCCTATATATATTTTCAACTTACAGATGAAAAATATAAACAAAACGAAAGACAAGCAGTAAAACTAATTGATAAAATTGCCCCATTTATTCGTATTGCTAATCCAGAAGTTTATCGAGAATCTGAGCCAATTATAAATCAATTTAAAGAAGTTGTATTGGGAAAACAATATAAAAATTTAAAAATGGTAAAAAAACTTCATATTAGAAGAGGATTGAATAATTTTGCATCAGAAATAAATAATGTTTTGGAGAAAAGTATAGGGAGTCAAACATGTAAAGAGCTTTCATTATTAGTTAATGAAAATAAAGTAGAATTAGCAAATTTCAATCACTCTTTTGATGATATAGATGGTTATGTTAGAGAATACTTCAATAAACTTAAAGATTCTATTAATAGTTCTTATCCTTTGTTTGATAATCGATCTAATAAATTATTAAGTACAGCGATAAAATCAGGTGTAATTGATATGAGTAGAACTAAAAAGTACAAAACTATACATGCTGGAGTTGCAGATAACCTATTAACTAAATTACCTTCATTTGAATTTGCATCTGTAAATGAAATATTAGATATACGAAGAGAGTTAGGAAGTTCTCTAATTAGATTTAGAAGTAAAATACTAGAGTTTGCTGAAGTTGTCCAAAGTTTACCTTGGAATGAAGATTTTGAAGATGAATGTTATATCTTATATAACAAAAAAGTAGCCCCGTCTTTGCTTGAAATTGAAGAATTAATAAATGAAAATAATATTATTAAAAACCTTGGGATAAAAATACTTACAGACCAAAAAATATGGGATGGCTTAGGTGGTTTGGTAATTAATATTGCTGCTGCAGGTGCAATTTCTTCATTAAGTGATACAATTACTTCTGATACTGCTATATATACTGCAAGTGGAGCATGGGCTTTAAATAAAATAGCCAATACTTATAATGACTATAGTAAAAAGACGAATACAATAAAAAGAAAAGATTTATTTTTTTATTATAAAGCGGGAAAGATGTTGAAAAATAAATATTATTAGTTACATGAGAAATAATGAGTTTTCAAATAATAAATTTAATTAATGAATCCAAAGGTCGACCAACTTCACTTAACATGGGCTTAGCGACATATGAGCCTTAGTAATAAGACAGAGATGACTTATATCAGAGTGTTTTGTTTTAACAGATGAGAGGGGTTTTATCGGAAGTAAGCTCAGACGTCGCGAAGCCCAGGGACGTTATATTAAATGCTTCGCATAGAGAATAAGGAAGGATTTTTTCGGGAACGATATTATGTAGTTTTCTCGAAAAAGTTTTTTCAGGAGTGATATAAAATGGCTGCGATACAAGATATCTTTACAAAATATTATAACCAATGCGAAAAAGAGTATGCACTAGCAAATCACGCAAGAAAAGCAGCTTGGAACATAATTAATTGCCGAACAGAAGCAATGGGAGGACACATTCAAAAATGTCCGGACGGTCATTTTTATAGAGTTTGGTATAATTCCTGTAAGCACAGATCATGTCCTCAATGTACAGGGATGCAAAAGGAAGAATGGAAAAGAAAGCAAACAGCTAAGGTTCTAGATACCCACCATCATCATGCAGTTTTTACTATACCTCATGAATTAAATGAGTTGTGGTTGTTGAATCCTAAGAAGATAACAGGAATATTATTTAAAAGTGTAAAAGAAGCATTATTTAATATGTTATCTAACAAGAAATTCTTAGGAGCAACTCCGGGAATGATAGCTACATTACAAACTTGGGGAGAAAATTTAGCCTTTCACCCTCACCTACATTGCCTAATAACAGGTGGTGGAGTTACGAAGGCAGAGAACTGGAAAGAAAGCAAAGAGAATTATTTATTACCAGTACAAGAATTAATGAAAGTATTTAGAGGCAAGTTTTTAGATGAAATACATAATACAGTTTATAATGGAGAAATGGAGATACCATCAAACAAGAACTATTATGAAACCCATGAAATGCTAAGAAAAGAAAGAAAAAAAGATTGGAATGTAAATATAGATCGAGAAGCTGTTTATGGAAATGGAGTAATAAAATATCTTGGGGATTATATAAAAGGTGGCCCAATATCTAATAGAAGGATAATTTTTTATAATGAAAAAGAAGTTAAGTTTTATTATAAAGATAATAAAGATGGTAGGAAGAGAAAGATAATGACTCTTAGAACAGAAGAGTTTATCCGTAGATTTTTATTACATGTACCAAGGCCTCATTTGAAAGTAGTAAGACATTATGGACTATATGCTAGCTGTAAAAAAGAAGAGTTGAATAGGTGTAGGAAGCTGTTAGGACAAGATGAAGTAAAAGATATAGAAAATTTAAAGTGGCAAGATTATTGTGAAAGTGAAGGAAAAAATGATAAATCAATCTGCCCTGAATGTGGAAAGAAACTAATCAAAGGTCAAGAATTTAAATCAGGGAGCTTAGCTCTTTTATTGATTATATTAGGAAAGAAATTAAGTGATGGTTTAATCTTAAAAGATAGAGAATTAATAGCATAAGAGAAATAGCTGGGTAACAGTTGTTACTCTAACATTGAGTTTTTTGTAAAAGATTTAAGAAAATTATTAGAAATAGTTAATTTATAGAGTTAAAGAATTATAGTTTAGATTAATTAAAAAATGAAAAAAGAAAACCATAAGATATATTGGACTGGATAAGAGTTAAAAGAAAATTCCATAGCAACACACAGGAGCTCAGCACTTCATATAACAAGAAGTTTAACAACATCTAAGTGCGAAATAAAATGAAGCATGAAAAGAACTTATAAAAGTGTTTAGAGATAAGTTGAGCTAATTTTTTTAATGAGACGTCGTGAAACTCTTAATATCGTTAGGTGAAATCGCTGATAAGTCAAAGGAGGTTTTGAAATTGATAGATTATAAGATATTAAATCAAAAAATAGATAAGTACTTAATAAATAAAAGTCAAAATAATTTTTTAGAACTTAAACGAGAATTTATTAGATATAAATTTCCTAAGTGGAAAATAGAAAAACTTATTGAATCAAATAAATTAATACCTAACAAACATTTAGGTTTTTTTTATTTATGGGCTGAAAGATTACTTGAAGCTTCATTTTATTTTGAAAAGCATTTGGAGGGAAACCAAGATGATTGTCACATTTGGATTAATTTACAGCATATATCTTCTAAGCGTGGAGATTTACATACATCTTCTAAGGCTTTAAAAGAAATAAATCGTTTAGGAGAAGATTATCAAGTATATAGAGGACTTGTTATTCATAATATGGCTAGTGGATTTATTAATAGGGCTGTTAAATATGCTAGGGAATTAATTAGAACAGAAAATAAAGAAAAAATTAATATTTCAATATTTTATGAACTTGCTATAATGTCAGAAGAATGGGAGTTTATTTCTTGGATAATTAAATTTCCCAAAGGAAAAAGGTTATTAAAAAATTGCGGGAAACGAGATGTCAATACATTGAAGAATATTACAATTAATAAGTTAATTGAATATCTTGATACTATAAGTGAGGAGAATAATAGTGAATAATTATTTAGTAATAAGGGTTATTGGAGATAAAAGCATTGTATTTCCAAAACCTAAAGGATATTATTCTGTTGAAATAAGACCAGGGAAATTTGATTTTCCTTTAGAAAGAAAACTATTGGAAAGATCAGCCGATGCTTTTCAAGAAGAATTTAATTTTAAAATAGCACAAAGAATAGTTACTGTTATTTCAGCAAATGATTTTTATGAAGCTGATGAGCAAAGTGAAGTATTATTTAAAGAAGTTTTAGATTGTTTAGATACAAATGGATACGGGTTAGCTGAAACACCTTTATTACAAACAGGTTTAGTGAAAAATTTAGACACAGGGTGTAAAAGTTCTAGATTACCAGAAGAATCTTTTGGGGCATTGCCTTTATTTAGGATAGAGGATAGACAAATTCCAAAAGTTGATTCAACTCAAGCATTACTATCTTTACCTGACACAGAGCTAAAATTGTTTTTATTAAAATCGTATCATTGGTTAAGAAAGTCAAAATTAGAATCCTCCTTACAACTTAAAAATCTTTTCCGTTGGTTTGCAATTGAAACTTTAGCAAAGACGCAAAATCAAGAAAATATCAATCCTAAAATTATGCAAATTCTTGGATTCCCATTAGGAAGGATTGGGTTATGTGTTTCAAAAGAAGTTATTAATTCTTTTAAAAAACATAGTGATTATTTATATGTAGAAAGAATTATTAAAGATTTACTTGAGGAGATTAGAAACTTTCGTAATGATACAGTTCATTCTGGATTTAGACAATGGGATATTTCTAGAGATAAGTTGTATGATTTTGAAAGGGTATTAACTTTAGCAGTACCAAGATTACATAAATTTGTTGTAAAGGCTTTATTTCAAGATATAATCAACTTAGAAGAGTTTTGGGAATATATCCCAATCATTTTTGATGAAATGAAGTATGATATTAAAAAAGATTTACATGGAACAGTAATATATAACATTAAGAATAAAAATATTGATAAATTAGATAAAAACCAAAGAGTACAATTTGATTTATAAAGAGAAAATGCTTATTTAATCAGCGACTTCACCTAACATGGGCTTAGCGACATATGAGCCTTAGTAGTAAGGTAGAGATGACTTATATCAGAATGTTTTGTTTTAACGAATGAGAGGGGTTTTATCGGAAGTAAGCTCAGACGTCGCGAAGCCCAGGGACGTTATATTAAATGCTTCGCATAGAGAATAAGGAAGGATTTTTTCGGGAACGATATTATGTAGTTTTCTCGAAAAAGTTTTTTCAGGAGTGATATAAAATGGCTGCGATACAAGATATCTTTACAAAATATTATAACCAATGCGAAAAAGAGTATGCACTAGCAAATCACGCAAGAAAAGCAGCTTGGAACATAATTAATTGCCGAACAGAAGCAATGGGAGGACACATTCAAAAATGTCCGGACGGTCATTTTTATAGAGTTTGGTATAATTCCTGTAAGCACAGATCATGTCCTCAATGTACAGGGATGCAAAAGGAAGAATGGAAAAGAAAGCAAACAGCTAAGGTTCTAGATACCCACCATCATCATGCAGTTTTTACTATACCTCATGAATTAAATGAGTTGTGGTTGTTGAATCCTAAGAAGATAACAGGAATATTATTTAAAAGTGTAAAAGAAGCATTATTTAATATGTTATCTAACAAGAAATTCTTAGGAGCAACTCCGGGAATGATAGCTACATTACAAACTTGGGGAGAAAATTTAGCCTTTCACCCTCACCTACATTGCCTAATAACAGGTGGTGGAGTTACGAAGGCAGAGAACTGGAAAGAAAGCAAAGAGAATTATTTATTACCAGTACAAGAATTAATGAAAGTATTTAGAGGCAAGTTTTTAGATGAAATACATAATACAGTTTATAATGGAGAAATGGAGATACCATCAAACAAGAACTATTATGAAACCCATGAAATGCTAAGAAAAGAAAGAAAAAAAGATTGGAATGTAAATATAGATCGAGAAGCTGTTTATGGAAATGGAGTAATAAAATATCTTGGGGATTATATAAAAGGTGGCCCAATATCTAATAGAAGGATAATTTTTTATAATGAAAAAGAAGTTAAGTTTTATTATAAAGATAATAAAGATGGTAGGAAGAGAAAGATAATGACTCTTAGAACAGAAGAGTTTATCCGTAGATTTTTATTACATGTACCAAGGCCTCATTTGAAAGTAGTAAGACATTATGGACTATATGCTAGCTGTAAAAAAGAAGAGTTGAATAGGTGTAGGAAGCTGTTAGGACAAGATGAAGTAAAAGATATAGAAAATTTAAAGTGGCAAGATTATTGTGAAAGTGAAGGAAAAAATGATAAATCAATCTGCCCTGAATGTGGAAAGAAACTAATCAAAGGTCAAGAATTTAAATCAGGGAGCTTAGCTCTTTTATTGATTATATTAGGAAAGAAATTAAGTGATGGTTTAATCTTAAAAGATAGAGAATTAATAGCATAAGAGAAATAGCTGGGTAACAGTTGTTACTCTAACATTGAGTTTTTTGTAAAAGATTTAAGAAAATTATTAGAAATAGTTAATTTATAGAGTTAAAGAATTATAGTTTAGATTAATTAAAAAATGAAAAAAGAAAACCATAAGATATATTGGACTGGATAAGAGTTAAAAGAAAATTCCATAGCAACACACAGGAGCTCAGCACTTCATATAACAAGAAGTTTAACAACATCTAAGTGCGAAATAAAATGAAGCATGAAAAGAACTTATAAAAGTGTTTAGAGATAAGTTGAGCTAATTTTTTTAATGAGACGTCGTGAAACTCTTAATATCGTTATATTAAATGCTTCGCATAGAGAATAAGGAAGGATTTTTTCGGGAACGATATTATGTAGTTTTCTCGAAAAAGTTTTTTCAGGAGTGATATAAAATGGCTGCGATACAAGATATCTTTACAAAATATTATAACCAATGCGAAAAAGAGTATGCACTAGCAAATCACGCAAGAAAAGCAGCTTGGAACATAATTAATTGCCGAACAGAAGCAATGGGAGGACACATTCAAAAATGTCCGGACGGTCATTTTTATAGAGTTTGGTATAATTCCTGTAAGCACAGATCATGTCCTCAATGTACAGGGATGCAAAAGGAAGAATGGAAAAGAAAGCAAACAGCTAAGGTTCTAGATACCCACCATCATCATGCAGTTTTTACTATACCTCATGAATTAAATGAGTTGTGGTTGTTGAATCCTAAGAAGATAACAGGAATATTATTTAAAAGTGTAAAAGAAGCATTATTTAATATGTTATCTAACAAGAAATTCTTAGGAGCAACTCCGGGAATGATAGCTACATTACAAACTTGGGGAGAAAATTTAGCCTTTCACCCTCACCTACATTGCCTAATAACAGGTGGTGGAGTTACGAAGGCAGAGAACTGGAAAGAAAGCAAAGAGAATTATTTATTACCAGTACAAGAATTAATGAAAGTATTTAGAGGCAAGTTTTTAGATGAAATACATAATACAGTTTATAATGGAGAAATGGAGATACCATCAAACAAGAACTATTATGAAACCCATGAAATGCTAAGAAAAGAAAGAAAAAAAGATTGGAATGTAAATATAGATCGAGAAGCTGTTTATGGAAATGGAGTAATAAAATATCTTGGGGATTATATAAAAGGTGGCCCAATATCTAATAGAAGGATAATTTTTTATAATGAAAAAGAAGTTAAGTTTTATTATAAAGATAATAAAGATGGTAGGAAGAGAAAGATAATGACTCTTAGAACAGAAGAGTTTATCCGTAGATTTTTATTACATGTACCAAGGCCTCATTTGAAAGTAGTAAGACATTATGGACTATATGCTAGCTGTAAAAAAGAAGAGTTGAATAGGTGTAGGAAGCTGTTAGGACAAGATGAAGTAAAAGATATAGAAAATTTAAAGTGGCAAGATTATTGTGAAAGTGAAGGAAAAAATGATAAATCAATCTGCCCTGAATGTGGAAAGAAACTAATCAAAGGTCAAGAATTTAAATCAGGGAGCTTAGCTCTTTTATTGATTATATTAGGAAAGAAATTAAGTGATGGTTTAATCTTAAAAGATAGAGAATTAATAGCATAAGAGAAATAGCTGGGTAACAGTTGTTACTCTAACATTGAGTTTTTTGTAAAAGATTTAAGAAAATTATTAGAAATAGTTAATTTATAGAGTTAAAGAATTATAGTTTAGATTAATTAAAAAATGAAAAAAGAAAACCATAAGATATATTGGACTGGATAAGAGTTAAAAGAAAATTCCATAGCAACACACAGGAGCTCAGCACTTCATATAACAAGAAGTTTAACAACATCTAAGTGCGAAATAAAATGAAGCATGAAAAGAACTTATAAAAGTGTTTAGAGATAAGTTGAGCTAATTTTTTTAATGAGACGTCGTGAAACTCTTAATATCGTTATATTAAATGCTTCGCATAGAGAATAAGGAAGGATTTTTTCGGGAACGATATTATGTAGTTTTCTCGAAAAAGTTTTTTCAGGAGTGATATAAAATGGCTGCGATACAAGATATCTTTACAAAATATTATAACCAATGCGAAAAAGAGTATGCACTAGCAAATCACGCAAGAAAAGCAGCTTGGAACATAATTAATTGCCGAACAGAAGCAATGGGAGGACACATTCAAAAATGTCCGGACGGTCATTTTTATAGAGTTTGGTATAATTCCTGTAAGCACAGATCATGTCCTCAATGTACAGGGATGCAAAAGGAAGAATGGAAAAGAAAGCAAACAGCTAAGGTTCTAGATACCCACCATCATCATGCAGTTTTTACTATACCTCATGAATTAAATGAGTTGTGGTTGTTGAATCCTAAGAAGATAACAGGAATATTATTTAAAAGTGTAAAAGAAGCATTATTTAATATGTTATCTAACAAGAAATTCTTAGGAGCAACTCCGGGAATGATAGCTACATTACAAACTTGGGGAGAAAATTTAGCCTTTCACCCTCACCTACATTGCCTAATAACAGGTGGTGGAGTTACGAAGGCAGAGAACTGGAAAGAAAGCAAAGAGAATTATTTATTACCAGTACAAGAATTAATGAAAGTATTTAGAGGCAAGTTTTTAGATGAAATACATAATACAGTTTATAATGGAGAAATGGAGATACCATCAAACAAGAACTATTATGAAACCCATGAAATGCTAAGAAAAGAAAGAAAAAAAGATTGGAATGTAAATATAGATCGAGAAGCTGTTTATGGAAATGGAGTAATAAAATATCTTGGGGATTATATAAAAGGTGGCCCAATATCTAATAGAAGGATAATTTTTTATAATGAAAAAGAAGTTAAGTTTTATTATAAAGATAATAAAGATGGTAGGAAGAGAAAGATAATGACTCTTAGAACAGAAGAGTTTATCCGTAGATTTTTATTACATGTACCAAGGCCTCATTTGAAAGTAGTAAGACATTATGGACTATATGCTAGCTGTAAAAAAGAAGAGTTGAATAGGTGTAGGAAGCTGTTAGGACAAGATGAAGTAAAAGATATAGAAAATTTAAAGTGGCAAGATTATTGTGAAAGTGAAGGAAAAAATGATAAATCAATCTGCCCTGAATGTGGAAAGAAACTAATCAAAGGTCAAGAATTTAAATCAGGGAGCTTAGCTCTTTTATTGATTATATTAGGAAAGAAATTAAGTGATGGTTTAATCTTAAAAGATAGAGAATTAATAGCATAAGAGAAATAGCTGGGTAACAGTTGTTACTCTAACATTGAGTTTTTTGTAAAAGATTTAAGAAAATTATTAGAAATAGTTAATTTATAGAGTTAAAGAATTATAGTTTAGATTAATTAAAAAATGAAAAAAGAAAACCATAAGATATATTGGACTGGATAAGAGTTAAAAGAAAATTCCATAGCAACACACAGGAGCTCAGCACTTCATATAACAAGAAGTTTAACAACATCTAAGTGCGAAATAAAATGAAGCATGAAAAGAACTTATAAAAGTGTTTAGAGATAAGTTGAGCTAATTTTTTTAATGAGACGTCGTGAAACTCTTAATATCGTTATACGCCAGTGCGACCAGCCCTTGAAATAACAGGGGTTAAGCTATATCTTAGGCTGTCTAAATTGAGAGATTTTTGGACTACCTATTCTATTTGAGGTAATCCTATTTACGGGTGCATCACTGATAACGGTTTTGTGCTAAGCCGTAAAGACAATGTGAAATAGACTGCTAGCCTTAAAGCAGATGATTGCTAGGGTAAATATACTGTTAAGATTAAATTAATTGAACTGCTGAAAGCTTCGTCAAACGTGAATAGTGAAATTAGGCTGATACACTATAACCAAAAGGTGAGAGATGGGGTCAAGTAAGTTTTCGTATTGCTTGACAAATAGACCAATATCTTCGGAGTAAAGGCAGAATCTAAGACAGTATGAATTGGCTAAGATATAGAACTGGGAAACCTCAATGAGTTCCTGATAACATCAGGTAGGTCAAAAGAAAGGGATACAATACTCAGTGGGAATGGGAAAAAGGGAAAAAGCAAAGGCTATCTGGTAATGAGATAGATAGGGGTTCAAGATTTGCCCTACTCTGAAAGGAGGCAGACTTCCTAGAAGGTAATCTAAGGCAGGAAAGGACTGAAACTTTATGAATATGGCAAGCCAAATAACTCATTATGAGTGGGCGACCATAGATCAACAAGAAGCAAAACTCAGATGGGAAGAAATAGTCTGGGGGTCTGTGAGAAGGAAGGTTAATAAACTTCAATCCCGAATAGCCAGAGCAATAACTGAAGGTAAAGATAATTTAGCTAAAAAGTTAGGGTATCTTTTAACAAAGTCATACTTTGCAAAGTTATTATCAGTAAGAAAAGTAACAACGAACAAGGGCAAAAAGACAGCAGGTATAGATAATGAACTGTGGTCAACCTCTGCTAGTAAGTATAAAAATGCTTTAAAGTTGAGGAAAAAAGGATATAGAGCAAAACCATTAAAGCGAATATATATTCCCAAATCAACTGGGAAGGAAAGACCTCTTGGAATACCTACAATGTTTGATAGGTCAATGCAGTCAGTTTATGCAATGGCACTAGATCCAATAGCTGAAAGTAAGGCAGATAGGGTATCTTTTGGCTTTAGAAAATACAGGAGTTGTAATGATGTTAAAGAGTACTTATTTAAGCTACTGGGAAAGAAAATATCAGGCAAATGGGTCTTAGAAGGAGATATAAGAGGTTGCTTTGATAATATAAGTCACAAATGGATTGAAGATAATATACCGATAGATAAACAGGTATTAAGGGAGTTTCTAAAGTCAGGTTTTGTTTATAAGAAAGAACTTTTTCCTACAAAAAAAGGAACGCCACAAGGTGGAGTGATCTCTCCTATACTAGCCAATATGACTTTGGATGGCTTAGAAATGTTACTAAAACAAGAGTATTGGACTAACAAACATGGGACAATCAATAGAAAATATAACAGAGAGAATAAAATAAATTTAGTAAGGTATGCTGATGATTTTGTGGTTACAGCCACAAATAGAGAGGTATTGTTAGAAGTAAAAGAACTGATAGCAGGCTTCTTAAAAGAAAGAGGGTTAGAATTATCAAGAGAGAAAACTAAAATCACGCATATCAATGATGGATTTGACTTTTTAGGGTGGAATTTTAGAAAGTATAAAGGCAAATTGATAATTAAGCCTTCAAAGAAATCCTATAAATCTATCATAAATGAGATAAGAGAAGTAATTAAAAAGCATAAAACAATAAAACAAGGTGCATTAATCAAGAAAGTAAATTCAAAGATTATAGGCTGGTGTAATTATCATAGGAGTGCTTGTTCTAAGAAAAGCTTTCAAAGCTTAGATAGAGATGTTTTCAAAGCCTTGTGGAATTGGGCAAAGAGAAGACATCCTAATAAGCCAAATAAATGGCTAAAGAAAAAGTACTGGCGATCAAATGAAACCAGTGACTGGATATTCTCAGATGGTGATGTAAAATTGAAGTTTGCAAGTGATATAAAGATAGTAAGGCATAGATTGATTAAGTTTGTTGCTAACCTTTATCTGCAGGAGTATGATAAATATTATCTTAAAAGAAAATTAAAGCTAAATAGATCTGAGGTTATTGTTTGCTAGTCCGAAGGCTAGTTTAGAGAGCTTGAGCCGTATGAATTGAAAGGTTCAAGTACGGTTCTGATGGGGGAAAGGAGCTGTAAGGCTCCCGACCTACCAGACTACTTAATTTTAGTTTTATTGGGAGGAAAATTTAATGAATTCATCTTTGATTTTATCTTTAGTAGGTATTATGATTTCGCTATATACTATTGCTAATGAATCTAAAAAAAGAAATATTAGATTTAAATTTTCTATCATATCATACATCTTATTAATTTTAATGATAGGATCATTTTTTATTTCAATTATTTTTGAAGGTTATTTTAAAATTAAACAAAATGAGATGGTATTTGATTTTATTGGTTTTAATTTAATTTATAGTTATTGGTATTCTATGCTTGGCTTATTGCTATTAATTTTAATATCTGGTTACTTTGCTTACCTTATTTTTAATAATAAAATAAAAAAAGAAATAGAATTCATAAAAAGTTTAAGGAAAAATTTTAATAATGATCAAATTGGATTGATTATTGCTGATTTAGATTTATTTTTCCAAAATTTAATGAAAAAATATTTACCAAACGGGAGAAAAGCTGAAGAAAATAACACAGTACGTATTTTAAAGAATGAAGAACCTTTATCTAAAAGTAAAATATTAAAAAATAAAATTTACAATTTATGGAATACAAATAAAATAAAGTTTTCATCAGAATTTAATAGCTTATTTTCTGATTTATTAAAAAATAATTTATTTATTAGTAAGCTTATAAAAGAAAGTCCATATTTAGGAGCAAAGATAATAAATAGTAATATAAAAACAAGATTAAAAAAAGAATTTGTAGAAGATTTTTTAAAGGAATTATTATTGGATAATGAGAGTGTTCTTTATACACAGATTAAGAATAATCAAAATTTATATCAATTGTCGAGGTATAGGATATATTCTGAAAATTATTTATTATATGCTTTGTTTAGTAACATAAAAATTGCAAATGAACTTGAAGTTTGGAAACCTATTGGTGAAGGAGCAATAGAATATATCCAAAATACAAATAATAATGTAGAAAAATCTTTTGTGGTTGACTATGAAGAAAAATGTTTTGAATCTCCTGTTTTTGTTGCTATTAGATTTTTTGATATTATGGTGAAAGAGGCATTAGTTAATAATTTTTCTTCAACTATGCATTTGCATTATTATCATCACTTCACTGATAATATTGTTAAAAATATAGAATATCCAGATGAAAAAAAAGGAGAATTTGCTAATTTATATGAGTATTATTTATATGTTATTTTTGATAATTATAGAAACTGGATAAAGTTTATTTTTCAAAATGATGTTGATTATAAAATAAGCCTTAAGCGTGTAAATAATGAATATGAAGGTGGAAACATAATCAAAAATTCTATTATTTCTATGACAGAATCGATGGATAGCATAGCAAATAGTAAAATAAGAGAAAAATTTAAGAAATATCTTTTTAATATATCTATAAAGTTATACTGCGATTTAATGTTAGATTTTAATGAACAAGCTGAAAAATATGGACAAGTATTATTAAGGTGTGTGATTAGTAAAATTAATAAATGGGATGGGAAAAATATAAAATTACAAGACGTATTATTGAATACTCTAGAAGATTTTGATAGGATTCCAATAGTTTTTAAAAATAATGGAAAAGATGTTTTAGAAGAGTTTGAAAATCAAATTCAGTCTAATAGTTAAAATTTTGAAATATATACTTATAGTATGAAATGCCGTACGTCAGATAACACATGGTTAGCGGCATCTGATTGAGGTGCATAAATGGGGGTTGGGACTAGCTTATGAAATTCAGGTTTTTAAAATTAGGTTTTAATGGATTACCGTGACGCCGCGAACCCTGGAAACGTTATCTGAAAGTGCGACCAGCCCTTGAAATAACAGGGGTTAAGCTATATCTTAGGCTGTCTAAATTGAGAGATTTTTGGACTACCTATTCTATTTGAGGTAATCCTATTTACGGGTGCATCACTGATAACGGTTTTGTGCTAAGCCGTAAAGACAATGTGAAATAGACTGCTAGCCTTAAAGCAGATGATTGCTAGGGTAAATATACTGTTAAGATTAAATTAATTGAACTGCTGAAAGCTTCGTCAAACGTGAATAGTGAAATTAGGCTGATACACTATAACCAAAAGGTGAGAGATGGGGTCAAGTAAGTTTTCGTATTGCTTGACAAATAGACCAATATCTTCGGAGTAAAGGCAGAATCTAAGACAGTATGAATTGGCTAAGATATAGAACTGGGAAACCTCAATGAGTTCCTGATAACATCAGGTAGGTCAAAAGAAAGGGATACAATACTCAGTGGGAATGGGAAAAAGGGAAAAAGCAAAGGCTATCTGGTAATGAGATAGATAGGGGTTCAAGATTTGCCCTACTCTGAAAGGAGGCAGACTTCCTAGAAGGTAATCTAAGGCAGGAAAGGACTGAAACTTTATGAATATGGCAAGCCAAATAACTCATTATGAGTGGGCGACCATAGATCAACAAGAAGCAAAACTCAGATGGGAAGAAATAGTCTGGGGGTCTGTGAGAAGGAAGGTTAATAAACTTCAATCCCGAATAGCCAGAGCAATAACTGAAGGTAAAGATAATTTAGCTAAAAAGTTAGGGTATCTTTTAACAAAGTCATACTTTGCAAAGTTATTATCAGTAAGAAAAGTAACAACGAACAAGGGCAAAAAGACAGCAGGTATAGATAATGAACTGTGGTTAACCTCTGCTAGTAAGTATAAAAATGCTTTAAAGTTGAGGAAAAAAGGATATAGAGCAAAACCATTAAAGCGAATATATATTCCCAAATCAACTGGGAAGGAAAGACCTCTTGGAATACCTACAATGTTTGATAGGTCAATGCAGTCAGTTTATGCAATGGCACTAGATCCAATAGCTGAAAGTAAGGCAGATAGGGTATCTTTTGGCTTTAGAAAATACAGGAGTTGTAATGATGTTAAAGAGTACTTATTTAAGCTACTGGGAAAGAAAATATCAGGCAAATGGGTCTTAGAAGGAGATATAAGAGGTTGCTTTGATAATATAAGTCACAAATGGATTGAAGATAATATACCGATAGATAAACAGGTATTAAGGGAGTTTCTAAAGTCAGGTTTTGTTTATAAGAAAGAACTTTTTCCTACAAAAAAAGGAACGCCACAAGGTGGAGTGATCTCTCCTATACTAGCCAATATGACTTTGGATGGCTTGGAAATGTTACTAAAACAAGAGTATTGGACTAACAAACATGGGACAATCAATAGAAAATATAACAGAGAGAATAAAATAAATTTAGTAAGGTATGCTGATGATTTTGTGGTTACAGCCACAAATAGAGAGGTATTGTTAGAAGTAAAAGAACTGATAGCAGGCTTCTTAAAAGAAAGAGGGTTAGAATTATCAAGAGAGAAAACTAAAATCGCGCATATCAATGATGGATTTGACTTTTTAGGGTGGAATTTTAGAAAGTATAAAGGCAAATTGATAATTAAGCCTTCAAAGAAATCCTATAAATCTATCATAAATGAGATAAGAGAAGTAATTAAAAAGCATAAAACAATAAAACAAGGTGCATTAATCAAGAAAGTAAATTCAAAGATTATAGGTTGGTGTAATTATCATAGGAGTGCTTGTTCTAAGAAAAGCTTTCAAAGCTTAGATAGAGATGTTTTCAAAGCCTTGTGGAATTGGGCAAAGAGAAGACATCCTAATAAGCCAAATAAATGGCTAAAGAAAAAGTACTGGCGATCAAATGAAACTAGTGACTGGATATTCTCAGATGGTGATGTAAAATTGAAGTTTGCAAGTGATATAAAGATAGTAAGGCATAGATTGATTAAGTTTGTTGCTAACCCTTATCTGCAGGAGTATGATAAATATTATCTTAAAAGAAAATTAAAGCTAAATAGATCTGAGGTTATTGTTTGCTAGTCCGAAGGCTAGTTTAGAGAGCTTGAGCCGTATGAATTGAAAGGTTCAAGTACGGTTCTGATGGGGGAAAGGAGCTGTAAGGCTCCCAACCTACCAGACTCCTTAAAATATGAATAATAATATATTGGTTGTTTAGTTTCTTGTTTTTAATGGAATAATATAGTATTATTTATATAAGGATTGTTAATTTATAGTTAATAGTTAGTGGAATAGAGGAGGAATCTAACAGATGTCTATAGAGAATGAAATTTTTGGATTTGAGTATGGTGTAAAACCAAATGTAATGGTACTAGGTGATATTGAATTCCCTACTAAATTTAGACAAGCAAATATTCTTGGAATAGGCTATTGTATGCCTAAAAATATTCTAGATAATCTTCCAACTGAGATTACATTAATATTTCAAAATGAAAGTTTAGGTAAGGAAGCTATGCAACACTTACTAGATTGGGTAGAAAGTTCTAATGGCGATGGTGATGCAGTAGGATTAGACTTTATTGAACATAAAAAAGGAGGATACACTCTGTGTATTTACCCAGAAATAGACAGATTAATAGATAGATGCATCCCTAGTTATTTACGAGAATGGATAACCCCTTTGGTTACTGATTGTGTTTATTTTAAATCTATTGAAAATTTAAGTGAATATTATCGTTTATTTAAAAAAACAGTTAAGAAAAGAGGGTCATTTACTTTGTGTTCAGGGACTGTGAATAATAAATTTGATAATACAAATATAATAAAAAAGGAAGTTAATTTTTATCAAGAAGATAATATTCCGAAGAATTCAATTTTAAAGACTTATAATTGTAATAGTACAGAAGATAAGGAGAGAATGATTGATATAGACAAGCATAATTTTAATAAAGAACAGTTAAAAGATGTTGAAGTAAATAGAATTAAAAATTTAAAATACTTTTTTCCAATAACTTATGAAAAAATAAAGAAACAGGATTTTTTAAAGGAAGCTATAAATAATTTATTAAAGGATTATTCAGAATCTCAAATAATACAAGCAGTTTGTAATTTAGTATTATTTTATAGGTTAAAGAAGAGAGAATCAATAGAAGATTTATTTGAGGAAGAAAATTATCATTTAAATATATTAGAGTATTTATTAAATGAGGTTGAAGATTTTAATAGCTATTTCCCATCAGAAGATTATTTAGATGAAAAAATAATTCGTAAACAAATAAAATTAGATACTAACGAAATGAAAAAATTAACTAAGGAGTGATAGTATGGAGACTGAGGTTAGTACATTATCAGCTTTTATTAATTGGGTAGGGGTTTGTGCAGGGGCTGGAATAATAGGCAATATAGCATTTTATAGTGTTGAAGGTTTAAAGAACTCATTTGTTAATAAATTTAATAAATATTTTAATTCTTCAAAGGAGGCAGAGGAATATTTAGAGGATATATCTAATAAATCAGCTATAAATGTAAATAAGCCATATAGAGATATTGAGGATATATATGAAAATACTACAGAGAAAAAATTACCTCAAGAATTTGTTAATGAATTAAAATCATGGGTAAAGGAAAATGAAGAAGATATTAAAAAATTAGTTAATCAATCTCAAGAGTCTAATATTTTAAATATTAAGGAGCAAAAAGCAGAAAGGGATATCAATAATGTTCAAGGAGTTCAGATAGTAAATAATTCTAAAGAATAGAAAATTACAGGTGATTATATATGGATTGTATTAAAGAACAAAGTGCAGAAAGAGATATTAATAATGTAAATGGCACTCAGATTATTATTGAAAATGTTAATTTAAATGAAAATGTTAAAGATAAAATTAATAAGGTTGAATCAATAAACTATCTAAACTTATTACAGAATTCTTTTAAAAATAAGAAAATTGTTTTTAGAAAAAGTATATTAGAAGAAATATTTAATTTTATTAATAAAGAAAAGTATCTAGTTATTTATGGAGAACCTGGTATAGGAAAAACATGTATATTAAATCAGGTTTCTAAAAAATGTGAATCTATTTATATTTCTTTAAAGGAAAAATCTACTTTAGAAGTTTTACAATATTTAATAAATAAGATTTTGTTAGATAAAGGTGATATAGGAATAAAAATAAAAAGCGAAGATGAAGCTTTCTCTAGATTTGAGGTTCTTTTACAAAGTACTAATAAGTTATTTTTGCTAGATGATTGTGAACAAAATATTAGATTAATAAATAAGTTATTAGCTAGAGAAGGTTTTGAAAATAAATTTATTTTTGCTTCTCGAAATAAAAATATTAAATCTAATTCTTCAATTAGCAAATATGAAATAAAACCTTTCTCTAAAGGTGAGGTCAAAAAATTTTTACAGGTTAATAATATAGAGGTTAATAGTATTAAAGTATTAGAATTACTAGAAGCATCTAAAGGAAATCCGTTATATTTATTTTTCTTTTCCAAATATCAAATTTATCCTCTTCCTAATGGACTTGAAGATTATCAAGAGGCTTTATGGTTAAGTTTAAATGAGATTCAACGAAATATTTTAATTATCATTTCTATTCCATTATTTCCTATTGAATTTGAAGTACTATATAAAGCAATAAGTGAAGTTGGTCAAAAAGAATTATCACCTTTGAAAGTTTCTTCAGAAGTTGATGAAATTTCTACATTAATTAAAATAAGTGATGGATTTTATGAACTGTTTCACCCTGTTTTTGATGAGTTTATAAATGATTTATTAATTGACAAAGGACTAATGACCTATTATAAAACAAAACTTGGAAATATATTTTTAGATAGAGAAGATTACATTGAAGCAATTAATTTATTATTAGACTTAGAAGATGAAAAAATAAAACCTTATCTATTTTCAATACTTCCTTTACTTGAACAGTGGGGATTATGGGAATTTGGAATTAAAGTTTTAAATAAAAGTATAAATTTATATAATGATGATTTTACAAAAGGTTATTCTTATTATCATTTAAGTAATTTTTATAGATTGAGTAATAATAAATCTAAAGCAGAGAGCAGTACTGAACTTGCTATTAAATATGCAAATAGAACTCAAGATAACAATTTATTAATATCTGCAAAAATGTGGAAAGCTATGGATTTAGCGTATGATTTAAATGAAAAAGAGGCTTTATTAATTGTAAATGAGATAGAAGATAGTATGTCTGATAGTGATGATGAAATAAAAGCTATGTTATTAGCTAACTTATCAAATATTTATATAAAACTAATGAAATTTGAAAAAGGTGCTAAAGTCGCTAAACAATCTTATATTATTTCAGAATCATTAGGAGACTACAAAGGTTTAAAAGTTAGTTTAACAAATTTAACTTCTTGTTTAGTAGAATTATATAAATTAGATTTAGCAATCGAATATGCTAATATACTACTGGATTTAGCAAAAAATAATAATGAAATTATCTTAGAAGCAGTAGTATTAAATACTCTTACTCTTTGTTATAGGAGAAAAGGAATAACTGATGAAGCAAAAAAAGCTTGCAATAGAGCAATAGAGATTTGTAATAAATTCAAACAAAAAGATAGATTAGCCATGAATTTGATAAACTTAGGGAATGTATATAGAGATGAAGATGATTATAATAATGCAGAAAAATATTATAAAGAAGGATATTTATTTGCTAAGGAAATAGGATTTATAAAAATAGAAGGACAAGCGTTGGAACTATTAGCTAATATTTATATTGCTAAAGAAGATTATGAGAAAGCTACTAGTTTTGCTGAAGAAGCAATAGAAAAGAATATTGAAATAGGAAATAATTATAGAGTTGCTGAGTCTTTTATTGAAAAAGCTAAAGTTAAGAAACTAGTTGCTTTGGATAAAGACAGTGCATTAGCATATGAAAATGCAAGTAAGTATTATCAAAAGGGAGGTTTTTGGGATAAGGCTTTATCTTCATTGGCTGAATCATGTAGACTCTGGGATAGCTTAAAGCAAAAAGGTAAAGTAAATAAAATTATAGATAAGTTGTTTATAATAGCAAAAAATACAGGTAATTATGAAGGGTTAGTAAATTTAATTCAAGGATTCACCAATACTTTAACACATCAAGATATTTGTTGTAAAATAAGAGAAATTATTACGCTTGTAGTTTTCGATGAAAAGTCTAATATAGTATTATCTTTTCTTGAGTTTATTTCTTATTGTAAAGAGAATGGATCACAATTATGTATTAATACTTATAGGGATATAAATAAGTTATTAATTGAAAATCTAAAGGAAAGAGAACAAATAGCTAATTTATTGGCTATAAGTATAGAACAGTCAAACTATTTAATTAATGAAGATTTGTTAGCACTTTATATAGATAAGTTACAAGAAAAATTAGAAAACTTTTATTATAGAAAAACGATAGATGATATGGTTATTTTTACGTTTTCTTTAACAAATAAAGTAATGTTTCAAATAAAAGCATTTAGTAATTTAATAGAAGTTAAACTAGCATTATTTTTGATGTTAATAATAATATTTAATCAAGAATTATTCTTTAGCAAAATAGATAAATTAAGAGAAGCCAATTATACTATATCTATTATTAATGAAGAAGAGGTTAGAGAACATGTACAAGATATTTCTGAAAGCTATTTTGAACAAGGAATTCCAGTAGTATTTTTAGGTAGAAATGATTTTGATATTTTTCAACCAATAATAATAAGTAACAATTATGAAAGTATGTCATGTTTTCAAAAAAATGAAAGTACAAAGGTTATTATTTGGTTTTTAACTAATTTATATCAAAGTATTTATGGTCATTTTTCACATATACAAATAGATGAGTTAGACTTAAAAGAGGCTAGGTGGCTTGCTGAAACTATATTGCAGTATGATAATGTTGAACATGATTGGCAAGTAAATAATATTAATGATATTATGGTAAATAACCATAATATATCAAATTAAACATCAATCATTTTTTACATTGAGAAAAAATAATTTTTAAGTTCTGTATAATATGCAGGACTTATTTGTTATTTATAAAGATAACAAAACTATAGAAAATATTCCATAGTGATAATAATATGTTTTTATCTATTCTAGGACTTCAGATAACAGCAGATTCACAACATCCCAGTCGATGAGTATATATGAAGGCTGGGATGAATTACATAATTTTTAGTTTTAATTAGAGGTTAGTAGCATAAATGGGGACGTCGTGAATCTGTGGGACGTTATACGCCAGTGCGACCAGCCCTTGAAATAACAGGGGTTAAGCTATATCTTAGGCTGTCTAAATTGAGAGATTTTTGGACTACCTATTCTATTTGAGGTAATCCTATTTACGGGTGCATCACTGATAACGGTTTTGTGCTAAGCCGTAAAGACAATGTGAAATAGACTGCTAGCCTTAAAGCAGATGATTGCTAGGGTAAATATACTGTTAAGATTAAATTAATTGAACTGCTGAAAGCTTCGTCAAACGTGAATAGTGAAATTAGGCTGATACACTATAACCAAAAGGTGAGAGATGGGGTCAAGTAAGTTTTCGTATTGCTTGACAAATAGACCAATATCTTCGGAGTAAAGGCAGAATCTAAGACAGTATGAATTGGCTAAGATATAGAACTGGGAAACCTCAATGAGTTCCTGATAACATCAGGTAGGTCAAAAGAAAGGGATACAATACTCAGTGGGAATGGGAAAAAGGGAAAAAGCAAAGGCTATCTGGTAATGAGATAGATAGGGGTTCAAGATTTGCCCTACTCTGAAAGGAGGCAGACTTCCTAGAAGGTAATCTAAGGCAGGAAAGGACTGAAACTTTATGAATATGGCAAGCCAAATAACTCATTATGAGTGGGCGACCATAGATCAACAAGAAGCAAAACTCAGATGGGAAGAAATAGTCTGGGGGTCTGTGAGAAGGAAGGTTAATAAACTTCAATCCCGAATAGCCAGAGCAATAACTGAAGGTAAAGATAATTTAGCTAAAAAGTTAGGGTATCTTTTAACAAAGTCATACTTTGCAAAGTTATTATCAGTAAGAAAAGTAACAACGAATAAGGGCAAAAAGACAGCAGGTATAGATAATGAACTGTGGTCAACCTCTGCTAGTAAGTATAAAAATGCTTTAAAGTTGAGGAAAAAAGGATATAGAGCAAAACCATTAAAGCGAATATATATTCCCAAATCAACTAGGAAGGAAAGACCTCTTGGAATACCTACAATGTTTGATAGGTCAATGCAGTCAGTTTATGCAATGGCACTAGATCCAATAGCTGAAAGTAAGGCAGATAGGGTATCTTTTGGCTTTAGAAAATACAGGAGTTGTAATGATGTTAAAGAGTACTTATTTAAGCTACTGGGAAAGAAAATATCAGGCAAATGGGTCTTAGAAGGAGATATAAGAGGTTGCTTTGATAATATAAGTCACAAATGGATTGAAGATAATATACCGATAGATAAACAGGTATTAAGGGAGTTTCTAAAGTCAGGTTTTGTTTATAAGAAAGAACTTTTTTCTACAAAAAAAGGAACGCCACAAGGTGGAGTGATCTCTCCTATACTAGCCAATATGACTTTGGATGGCTTGGAAATGTTACTAAAACAAGAGTATTGGACTAACAAATATGGGACAATCAATAGAAAATATAACAGAGAGAATAAAATAAATTTAGTAAGGTATGCTGATGATTTTGTGGTTACAGCCACAAATAGAGAGGTATTGTTAGAAGTAAAAGAACTGATAGCAGGCTTCTTAAAAGAAAGAGGGTTAGAATTATCAAGAGAGAAAACTAAAATCACGCATATCAATGATGGATTTGACTTTTTAGGGTGGAATTTTAGAAAGTATAAAGGCAAATTGATAATTAAGCCTTCAAAGAAATCCTATAAATCTATCATAAATGAGATAAGAGAAGTAATTAAAAAGCATAAAACAATAAAACAAGGTGCATTAATCAAGAAAGTAAATTCAAAGATTATAGGCTGGTGTAATTATCATAGGAGTGCTTGTTCTAAGAAAAGCTTTCAAAGCTTAGATAGAGATGTTTTCAAAGCCTTGTGGAATTGGGCAAAGAGAAGACATCCTAATAAGCCAAATAAATGGCTAAAGAAAAAGTACTGGCGATCAAATGAAACTAGTGACTGGATATTCTCAGATGGTGATGTAAAATTGAAGTTTGCAAGTGATATAAAGATAGTAAGGCATAGATTGATTAAGTTTGTTGCTAACCCTTATCTGCAGGAGTATGATAAATATTATCTTAAAAGAAAATTAAAGCTAAATAGATCTGAGGTTATTGTTTGCTAGTCCGAAGGCTAGTTTAGAGAGCTTGAGCCGTATGAATTGAAAGGTTCAAGTACGGTTCTGATGGGGGAAAGGAGCTGTAAGGCTCCCGACCTACCAGACTTCACTTTTGTATAAGCATTTGTCTTTTTAGCATATTAGGGTAAAATAGAAAAAGATGACATAGAAACTATGCCACCAAAGTTATTAAGATTTAATAGCTTTTTTTATACATTTGCTGAGAGGTTCAGTATTAAATACAGATTTTACTGAAGCATTAAAAAGTTCACCTCTATTTATAGAATTCCATTTTAGTTTATAATCACACTTTAAAGCTAAACATCTTATAAATTCTCGGATGCAACGACCATTACCATCTCTAAAAGGATGAATAATATTTAATTCTGCCATATAATATGAAGTTCTTTCAGCAAATTCGTTAATAGTAGTTTCTAATAAAAAGTTTTCCTCTTTTAATTCTTTAAATAATTTAATAGCATTAGGAACTATATATTGGGATTTGGCAAAATGAGTATTACCTTTGATTATATCTTCTTCTCTTATTTTACCAGCAAATTCGTATAAATCTTGAAAGATATAATAATGAATTTTTTTTAAATGTTCTAGATCAAAGTCGCCTGGTATAGGTTCTGCTTGCAACTCTAATAATCGTTGAGCTGAGTATAAAGAGTCTGCTTCTTCTAATAACTCTTTATCTTTAATATTGAGTTTATTTATTAAAACATCTGTATTCGGATAACAATATTTAGAATTATCAGAGCCGTATTTTGAAGAAGGTGTCATTGTTTTAACTGCCTACTTTTAATATATTTTGTTATATTTTCTATTGCTTCTTGACTAGTTATTTGTCCTTTAAGATATTTTTCACCATTTATAATGTTTAACTTGTTTATATTTAGATTTTCAATAGCTAATGTTGCTTTAACATTTTCTATCGATTCTTTTATTTCTTTATTAGTCATCGACTTCATATACACCAATCCTTTCAATTTATTTAATATATAAGCTGTTGCTTAATATTATTATATTACTTTTGGGTTAATAAATCAAAATATTATAAAAGAAAAGGTAAGTTGATTTTAAATTAAATAATTTGTTTGAGGATAGGGGGAACTTCGGATAACATGAGCTTAAACGACATCCAGTTGTGGTGCATAAATGAGGCTTGAGACTGACTTATGAAATTAATTAGCATTAAATAAAGTTGCATTTCAATAAGGGGACGTCGTGAAGCTCAGGAACGTTATCTGACATATCATCTTAAACCATTTCAAAACTCTTTTTTTATTTTCAATTATGTATTTTATTAAAATAATTGATTATAATAATAACATGTATTATAATAATAGTATGAAATTGAAAATAAAAAGGAGATGATTTTAATATGAAACCATTTGAACCATTAAGGTTACCAATAGAAGATCAGATAAATCGATTAGAGTTTTATGATGAGTTAATTTCTGCTAATACAAGTGTAGGTAAATTTCAGGTGATGTTAAAGAAATCAAAAATAAATGAAGATTTTCTTATTACCCCTTTGAGTTTACAAGAAGCACTTCAGTCAACTAAGATTGAGGGTACACAAGTTACATTTGATGAAGTATTAGAATTTGATATTGATAAAAAAGAAAAAAATGATGATGCTCAAGAAGTATTAAATTACTATGAAGCTTTACAATATGGTAAACAGGCTTTATCTAGATTACCTATTTCAACACGTATGTTTAAAGAACTTCATCAGATATTATTAAGTGGTGGAGTAAGAGGAGAAAGTAGAGCACCAGGTGAATATCGTTCTATACAAAATTTTATAGGTCCAGAAGGTTGTACTATGAAAACAGCAACTTTTGTACCACCAGAGCCACAGTCAGTAGATTTATGTATGTCTAATCTAGAAAAATATATAAATGAACCTAAAGATAGTTTACATCCTTTAGTTAGAATTGCAATTATTCATGCTCAATTTGAAACTATTCACCCATTTTTAGATGGAAATGGTAGGATAGGTCGTATTTTAATTCCGTTATATTTATATGATGTTGAGTTAATTGATTCTCCTAATTTATTTATAAGTGAAACGTTGGAAAAAGATAAGCACAAATATTATAGATTACTTAATAGAACAAGATTAGAAGATGGTTGGAATGAATGGATAAAGTTTTTCTTAGAAAGTGTAAATAAACAGGCATTGAAGAATATTAATATTGTTGATGAGATTGATAAGCTTTATGATAAAGATTTAGAGAAGACAATGAATTTAATTAATAGTACTAATGTAGTAGATTTAATCAAGAGTATGTTCCAAAGACCTATTTTTGATGCAAAGACAATAAGTGCATTAGCAGGAATTCCAGATTCTACTTGCAGAAGATATCTGTCTATTTTAGAAGAAGAGAGAATTATATATTCTGATAATAAGGTTAGAAATAGAAAGTACTACTATTACAATCTACTTGATTTATTACGTTAAATAAGTTCAAAAGCAGATGATACGTCAGATAACAGCAGTTATATTAAATGCTTCGCATAGGGAATAAGGAAGGATTTTTTCGGGAACGATATTATGTAGTTTTCTCGAAAAAGTTTTTTCAGGAGTGATATAAAATGGCTGCGATACAAGATATCTTTACAAAATATTATAACCAATGCGAAAAAGAGTATGCACTAGCAAATCACGCAAGAAAAGCAGCTTGGAACATAATTAATTGCCGAACAGAAGCAATGGGAGGACACATTCAAAAATGTCCGGACGGTCATTTTTATAGAGTTTGGTATAATTCCTGTAAGCACAGATCATGTCCTCAATGTACAGGGATGCAAAAGGAAGAATGGAAAAGAAAGCAAACAGCTAAGGTTCTAGATACCCACCATCATCATGCAGTTTTTACTATACCTCATGAATTAAATGAGTTGTGGTTGTTGAATCCTAAGAAGATAACAGGAATATTATTTAAAAGTGTAAAAGAAGCATTATTTAATATGTTATCTAACAAGAAATTCTTAGGAGCAACCCCGGGAATGATAGCTACATTACAAACTTGGGGAGAAAATTTAGCCTTTCACCCTCACCTACATTGCCTAATAACAGGTGGTGGAGTTACGAAGGCAGAGAACTGGAAAGAAAGCAAAGAGAATTATTTATTACCAGTACAAGAATTAATGAAAGTATTTAGAGGCAAGTTTTTAGATGAAATACATAATACAGTTTATAATGGAGAAATGGAGATACCATCAAACAAGAACTATTATGAAACCCATGAAATGCTAAGAAAAGAAAGAAAAAAAGATTGGAATGTAAATATAGATCGAGAAGCTGTTTATGGAAATGGAGTAATAAAATATCTTGGGGATTATATAAAAGGTGGCCCAATATCTAATAGAAGAATAATTTTTTATAATGAAAAAGAAGTTAAGTTTTATTATAAAGATAATAAAGATGGTAGGAAGAGAAAGATAATGACTCTTAGAACAGAAGAGTTTATCCGTAGATTTTTATTACATGTACCAAGGCCTCATTTGAAAGTAGTAAGACATTATGGACTATATGCTAGCTGTAAAAAAGAAGGGTTGAATAGGTGTAGGAAGCTGTTAGGACAAGATGGAGTAAAAGATATAGAAAATTTAAAGTGGCAAGATTATTGTGAAAGTGAAGGAAAAAATGATAAATCAATCTGCCCTGAATGTGGAAAGAAACTAATCAAAGGTCAAGAATTTAAATCAGGGAGCTTAGCTCTTTTATTGATTATATTAGGAAAGAAATTAAGTGATGATTTAATCTTAAAAGATAGAGAATTAATAGCATAAGAGAAATAGCTGGGTAACAATTGTTACTCTAACATTGAGTTTTTTGTAAAAGATTTAAGAAAATTATTAGAAATAGTTAATTTATAGAGTTAAAGAATTATAGTTTAGATTAATTAAAAAATGAAAAAAGAAAACCATAAGATATATTGGACTGGATAAGAGTTAAAAGAAAATTCCATAGCAACACACAGGAGCTCAGCACTTCATATAACAAGAAGTTTAACAACATCTAAGTGCGAAATAAAATGAAGCATGAAAAGAACTTATAAAAGTGTTTAGAGATAAGTTGAGCTAATTTTTTTAATGAGACGTCGTGAAACTCTTAATATCGATTAACGACATCCCAGCTATGAGCATGAATTAAGGCTGGGATTACTTATATCAGATTGTATTTTTAACTTGAAGTTAGGAGCATTAATAGGGACGTCGTAAACCCTCGGGACGTTATGTGAAAGTGCGACCAGCCCTTGAAATAACAGGGGTTAAGCTATATCTTAGGCTGTCTAAGTCTAATGAAAATTAGACCTTTGGACTATCTATTCTATTTGAAATAATCCTACTTACGGGTGCATTACTGGTAACGGTTTTGTGCTAAGCCGTAAGGACAATGTGAAATAGACTGTTAGCCTTAAAACAGATGATTGCTAGGGTAAATATACTGTTAAGATTAAATTAATTGAATTACCGAAAGCTTCGTCAAACGTGAATAGTGAAATTAGGCTGGTACACTATGACCAAAAGGTGTGAGATGGGGTCAGGTAAGTTGTCGTATTGCTTGACAAATAGACCAATATCTTCGGAGTAAAGGTAAAATCTAAGACAGTATGAATTGGCTAAGGTATAAAATTGGGAAAACCCAATGAGTTCCTGATAATATCAGGTAGGTCAAAAGATTGTCGTGATACAATACTTAGTGGGCATAAGAGATTGGAAAAAGCGAAGGCTATCTTGTAATGAGATAGATAGGGGTTCAAAATTTGCCCCACTCTGAAAGGAGGCAGACTTCCTAAAAGGTGGTTTAAGGCTGGAAGGAATAAGAACTTTGTGAATGTGGCAAGCCAAATAACTCTTTAGTGAGTGGGCGACCGCAGACAATTAAAGTTAACAGACTCATATTCTGAAAGGTCAGATAGTATAGAAATATACTATTGCCAATCCGAAGGTTGGTAAGTAACTGCTTGAGCTGTGTGACGGGAAACTGTCACGCACAGTTCTGATGGGGGAAAGGCGGGGCGACCCGCTTACCTACCAGATTTTTGCTAAGTGAAATTAAAAATAATTTCAAAAAGAAAAGACCTTGATATTTAGTTTAAATACCAAGGGGTTAAATAGAATTAGTATTTTGTTGTAACCATTTTGTAAGCTCTTCTTTTGATATTTCGCTAGATGAAAGAGCGATTATTATTTTATAAGTTTCTTTTTCAGAAGCAGTTATTTCATAACCATTTTTTTGTAGAAATGTATCCATTGAAACAAGTGCAATACGTTTATTTCCATCTATAAAAGGGTGGTTTTTGCATAGATGGAAACCATAAGCTGATGCCATTTTAACTATTGAATTATGCAAATAAGATTCATCAAAAGTTGCCTTTGGTTGTTCAAGGGCTGAATCTAATAATTCTTCATCTCTTATGCCTGTACTTCCTCCATAAAGTTGAATAATTTGTTCATGAAAATGTAAAATTATTTGTTTTGGAATAAAAATAATACCTTTCATTCTGCTAATGCCTTTAATGTGTTTTTATATTTTTCATTAGTCTTTTTAAAAGATTCAGTCCATTCTTCAAAATCTGGGTCATAAGGAGTTAAGGTAAATCCATCATTTTCTTCAATGACATGCAGTTCTTCTCCTTCTTTTAATTGGTATTTTTCCATTAGTTCTTTAGGAATAGTAAAACCATAACTATTTCCAACTTTACGTAGTTTTATAGTTTTCATAAATATCACCTCGCTTATATTATAACATTTGTATTACATATTATGCAATACAAATAAAAAAGTAATTAAATATTAGAAGGTAATCAGAAAAAGAGGGGAGCAAAACTTCATATAACAGAGGTTTAGCCACTTTTAACTGATGTGAATAGATTAGAGACGAACTGACTTATGTGAGGATTGGATTGCTTGAAATGAGGTTGCCAAGCATTAGTGAGACATCGCGAAACCTCAGGATGTCTCATAAATGCCTATATGGTTATATAAAAAATATGTTTATTTCAACTATATCTTGTCTAATTAAACTTATACAAACTTTTAGATATGCTCATATTAGTAAAAGTTTTATTATCCACTGTATTCTTCAGCATCTTCTTTAGTTTCATGAACTGTACCACGTGGATGCTCAGGTGGAGCATAAATAGAGTATAATTTAAGTGGTGTACGACCTGTATTGATTACATTGTGCCATTTACCAGCAGGGATAAATATTGCATAGCCATTATAGAATCTCTCTTGAAAATCTAACTGATCTCTTCTATCTCCCATCAGAACAGTTCCTTGCCCTCTTTCAATACGTATGAATTGATCGTGGTCATCATGAACTTCTAGACCTATGTCATCACCAGGATTGATGCTCATCAAGGTAAGTTGCAAATATTCTCCTGTCCATAAAGCGATACGGAAAAAATCATTTTGTTTAGTAGCCGCTGCAATATTAATTACAAAGGGAGATGGTCCATAATCCTTTAACCTAATAAGTCTTTTTGGATGACGTGGGTCAATTACATAATC
The DNA here is from genome assembly GCF_046097105.1 of Natroniella sp. ANB-PHB2. GTDB lineage: Bacteria > Bacillota > Halanaerobiia > Halobacteroidales > Halobacteroidaceae > Natroniella. The sequence continues at coordinate 737,007 of NZ_CP175562.1, forward strand.
ATCACTCATGTTGTTCATTCCTTTCGTAGTTTTTTTTATTATATGTTATATGCTTAGGATAGGTTCTTAGATCCATAGAAAAAGAATCAGTTTTTACTTCTCTAATAAAAACAACCCTTGAGGGCTATTTTATTTGTTGTTATAATTTTCAATTACTTTTCTAATCCTTAAAAAGGGCCCTAAGCGACTATTTATAACAGAGTATAGTAATGTCTAAAATGCTTTTAGTTTCAAAAATGCATATTCATCTCTAATGGAGAAATTAGTGAGTATTATCAACAAAAATTTTAGTTTGAATTAAAGGAAACTACAGAAGAATGTAGAAGATAAAGCATAAGGTTATTGGAAATTAAATAAAATTGAAGTATTAGATAGTAATGAAAGAAAATATTGTTGTTTTATTGAAATATTTATCGCAAGAGATTTAAAAAACTTGGAGTGTTGGGGAGGTTAAAAATATGTTTAATTTAATTAAGAAAAATTTAAAAAGGAAGATAATGCTTTGTTTTCTAGTAATGTTAGCAATTAATATTTGTTTCAGTTCTTATCTGTTATTTATGGGGTATCGTTTTCAGTTGAGTAATTCAGAAATGAGTGCTTTCTTTTTGGTTAGCCTAATTTCATTGATTGTAGGTTTAGCTTTAATAAGACTGATTAATAGTCAGATAAGTAGTTTTTTGAGCAAGACTAAGACAGAGAATAATAAACTTCAAAAAACGGTTAAGAATTCAACAGATATGGCTCAAAAGATGGCAGATAATAGTAGTGAATTGCAAGAGCAGATTAATGATTGTTTTTCTAATATTAGACAACTCAATCAAGCCAACAATGAGGGGAATGAAGTAGTTAAAGAAGTAGTAACTACAATGAAAGGCTCAGCCAATGCTGTTGAAGAGATGGCAAGTACAGCCCAAGAGATGGCAGTTAATAGTAGTGAGTTGCAAGAGCAGATTAATGGCTGCTTTTCAAGTATTAGACAGCTTAATCGGGCCAACAATGAAGGAAATCAAGCAGTTAAAGAAGTAGTAACTACAATGAAAGGCTCGGCCAATGCTGTTGAAGAGATGGCAAATACAGCCCAAAGGATGGCAGATAATAGTAGTGAGTTGCAAGAGCAGATCAATGATTGTTTTTCTAATATTAGACAACTCAACCAAGCCAACAGTGAGGGTAGTAAAGCAGTTAAAGAAGTAATAACTACAATGCAAGAATCATCTAATGCTGTTGGAGAAATAGCACAGGAAATTGAAGAAGTAGCTACTGTCGTTGAGGATTTAGCGGGTAATGCTGAAAATGTACAGAGTGGAGCTGAAAGTTGTCTACAAGAAATGGAGAGTACTAATAATTTAATTAAGAAAGGTAGCGATATTGTAGATCAATCTATAACAGCAACTAATAGTCTACAAAATAAAGTTGACAAAGTTGATATAATTTCAGAATCGATCAAAGGGATAACTAAGCAGACTAATTTATTGTCATTGAATGCAGCAATTGAAGCAGCTAGAGCAGGAGAGCATGGTAAAGGCTTTGCAGTTGTAGCTGAAGAAATAAGGCAGCTAGCAGTAAAGAGTAATGATTCTACAATGAAGATCCAAAGCATTTTAAAAGAGATAAAAGATGAAGTTGATACGGTTCGTAACTTATTAATTAATGATTCTAATGAAAATGATACTGTTAATCAAGTATTTAAAGAGATTTTGGATGGTTCAGATGTAGTATACTCTCTAATGACAAATATGGTCAATTTATCAAATGACCAAGCGGCTCAAACTCAGGAGACAAGTGCTTCTGTTGAGGAAATTTCAGCAAATTCAGAAGAAATTGCTGCTCAAGTAGAGGAAGTACTTAGCCATATGGAGGGAGTATCTGAACAATTTGATGAAACGGTTGAAACTAGCAATCAATTAGATGAAGTAATTGATGCTATTGAAGATACTAACAATGAATTCAGTGTAGCTATTGGAGAACAAGCAGCAAATTCAGAGGAAGTTTCGGCTCAAGTAGAAGAAGTACTCAGCTATATGGAAGAGATATCTGAACAATTTGATGAAACGGTTGAAGTCAGTAATCAGTTAGATGAAGTAATCGATGCCATTGAAGGAAGTAATAATGAACTCGGTGCAGCTACCCAAGAACAAGCGGCAAACTCAGAAGAGGTTTCAGCTCAGGTGGAAAAAGCACTTATCTATATGGAGGAGATATCTGAACAATTTAGTGAGACAGTTGAAGTTAGTAATCAATTGGATGAAGTAATTGATACAATTGAAGATACTAATAATCAATTTAGTGCAGATATTCAAAAACAGACTATAAATGAAGAAGAAACTTTAGGGCTGTTAAATAAATTGACGGCTCAAATAAAACTACTTGGTTAAGAGTGTAAATTTCTCTTGATTCTAGATGCTTTCTTTCGGTCAGACCTTAGCCAGGTCTGGCTTTTTTATTTTTATCCTCCTGTAATTTTAACAATGAATAAACTGGCTAATTTAGTTGATTTATGTCGTAAAAACATATATAATAAAATTAATCTTTACAGTTTTTAACTGTTAATAATCATAGTAGAAGATTAAATCTTGATAAAATAGGAGGGTTTTAATGTTTTTACAAAATAAGTTAGAAGGTCTTAAGTCAATTAAGTTTAAAATTGTAGGGATACCAATTATTTTATTATTAATTGCTATTTTAGTCGTCAGTATTATAGCATTACAATTTATGAGAAGTAGCTCACTTGAGCAAAAGAGAGAAGAAGGTTATAATCTGAGTAATCAAATTATAGGCCAAATAGAAGATAATAACAATTCTTTAGAGACAGTAAATGAATTGCTAGAGGAGAATATTAAGAATACAGGAGATTTACTTTTGTCTAATCAGGATAATTTAAGCAATCAATATTTACAAGAGGTAGCAGATGATTTAGATGTTCATGAGATTAATTGGATTAGTAGTGAAGGTGAGGTAGTCTATTCTACTCATGGGTATGATGGAATTTCATTGCCAGAAGATCATGCTGCTTTAGATTTTATCTCAAGTGATGGAACATATTTTATGGAGGATATAAGACAAGATGTTCAGTCGGATAGCTATTTAAAGTATGGGTATGTAAAAAGTGAAAATGATGATCTTGTACAAGTTGGTATAAGTGCAGATGTTATAACTGATTTGAATGAAAGGTTTAGTTATCAAAACTTAGTAGAGAGGGTTGCTTCAAATGAAGATGTCGTTTATGCTCTCTTTATAAGTAATGATCTAGAAGCAGTAGCACATAGCAATACAGATAGAATAGGTATCGAGCTGACTGATGAAGGTAGTATAACAGCAGCAGTAGAGGGAGAGTTTTATGCCGATGAGTATTATTATGATGCAGCAGGTGTTGATGTTTATGATGTTTTATTACCTGTTGTGATAGATGGAGAACATATTGGTGCTATTAATCTAGGGTTTTCTATGGCTGAAATTTATTCGACAGTTACCCAAACTAGAGTAACAATAGGAATCATAGCTCTATTATTATTTATTATTCTTGCAACAATCTTATATAAGATATCTAATAGTATCAGTAAGCCTTTAGAGTTAACGGTAACTCAATGTGAAAAGATGGCACGTGGTGATTTTAGAGATGAGTTAGCAAAAGAGTGGACTGAAAGAGAAGATGAGATTGGAAAGTTAGCAAGGGGTTTTAATAAAATAAGCTCTTCTATGAAGGGGATTTTGAAGAATATAATCGATAACATTGAAGGGTTATCGGCTTATAGTGAGGAGTTATCCGCCTCTTCTGAAGAGGGGAATGCTACGATAGAAACTACTAATGATTTAATAAATGATGTGTCAGCTGGTATTCAACAGATTTCAGCTAGTGCTGAAGAGGTTACAGGCTTTTCTGAGGAAGCTTATTCACAAGCTGATATAGGTAGTCAAAATATTGAAAATGCAGTAAGTAGTATTAAAAAGATAAATAAAGAGGTTAAGGAAACTGTAGATGTGATTGAAGATCTAGATGCTACTTCTCAAGAAATAGAGCAGATAATCAGCTTAATTAATAATATAGCTGAACAAACTAATTTATTGGCCTTAAATGCTTCTATTGAGGCAGCAAGAGCTGGTGAGCATGGACAAGGTTTTGCTGTTGTAGCTGAAGAGATAAGACAATTAGCAGGTGAAACTGCTGAAGCAACAGAGAAGATTGCCGATTTAGTTATTAAAACTCAAAAGCAGTCTGGAAAAGGGATTAAAAAGGTTAAAGAGGTAGAAGAAAAGGCGAAAGAAGGTCAAGAAATAATAGAGGAAACAGGAAAGGTATTTAATGAGATTAATAGTTTAGTTCGAGAAACATCAAGTCAAATTGAACAGACTGCTAATGCAACTAATGAGTTGGCCCAAAGTAGCGATGAGATAACAAATGCAACAAATGATATAAGCAATATGTCTAATGAGATTTCTAATTCATCGCAGGAGCTAGCAGAGATGGCTCAGAACTTACAAAGGTTAGTAGAGCAGTTTAAGATTTAATTAGAAATGTAAATTTTAATATTATTTCAAAATAGTAAAATAGCCTCCTTAAAGTAATACTTTAAGGAGGCTATTTTTTATTTTATTTCTGTATAGTTATCATCAGGTGATTGGTCTTTTTTAGGTATTATTATCCAAGCAACAATATAGAGTAAAAAACCAGTTCCAAAGATTAATGTAAAAAATAGCCATAACAATCTAATTAAGCTTGGATCTAAATCAAAATATGTTGCAATCCCACTACAAACACCTGCTAACATTTTATCATTAATATTACGATATAATCTTTTATTAGCCATATAAATCCTCCTTACCTAATTACTAGGTAAATAAAACTTTTTGAGTTGTTTAATTATATATCATTTAATACTTCATGAGTAAGTATATTATCTGTTTTTTAGGCTATACAAGTTAACAAAAAATGATTTTTAGTTAGAGCTTAAAAAAGAATTTAGTTGAGGGCAGGATTTAATTCAATCTTGTTATGACTTCAATTTTACAGCAGTTCCATAAGCTAAAATTTCTGCAGCTCCTTGCATAACTTGAGAAGTAGAAAAACGGACATTAACAATTGCATCAGCTTCCACTCTCTCAGCTTCTTTAATCATTCTCTCAACAGCTTCCTCTCTAGCTTCAGAGATCATTTTGGTATATCCTTTGACTTCACCACCAACCAAATTTTTTAATGAAGCTCCAATATCACTTCCGATATGTCTAGCTTTAATAGTGTTGCCTTTGACTAATCCTAAAGTTTCTTTGATTTCTTTATTTGCAACTACCTCTGTATTTGTAATTAACATAATACTTCCCTCCAAAAAGGATCAATTTGTTTATATTATATTCTATTTTAAATTTGATTACAAGATTTTTCTTTCTCATATTATGCAATTCAATAAAGTGGCTAACTACTTATTTTTATTTGTGATTTAGAAAGAATATTAGATTAAAGGCTTAGTTGCAAATGGAGTATTTTTGATTTATAATATTTATAACTACTAAATATTATAAATCAAAAATAAAGGAAGTGTTTACTAAAAGTGAGATCTAAGAGAAAAGTGAAGGAAATTGACAATCTTTTGAAAGATATTCATAAGTTTGTTTTTTTGCAGACCAAAGAAGAAGTTTTAAAGTTAGAATTAACCTCACCACGATTTCATATTTTATGGTTACTTGATAACTTACAACCTATAAATATGACTGGGTTAACTGATAAAGCTTATATGGCAAATAGTACTTTAACTGTAATTATAGATGCCTTGACCAAGGAAGGTCTAGTGAAGAGATACAGGAATTTAGAAGATAGAAGGGAAGTTTTATTAGAGGTTACATCTAAAGGGGAGAGTATATTAAAATCTATTGTAGAAGCTAGACAAAAATTTTTACTAGAATCATTAAAATTTCTAGATTCGAATGAACAAGATGAGTTAATTCAGCTTTTAACTCCAATCTCAGATTATATGAAAGAGTATTTTGAAAATGTTAAAGAGAAAGAAGATTAAAATAACATTTCTGCATAGAAGATAAGTCTTAATTAGAATCTATTAATTTTATATTTTAAAAGAGTGGCAAATAGAATAGCTTTAAGTTGAGATGTTGGCCCGAATCAGATTGACAATAACTTCAAGAGAGGATAAAAATGGAATTTATTAAAAAGTTTCTATTTCATAGGATTACATTCTTGACTATTGCGATATTATTACAGTTGCTAGTTTTAATAGGGGTAATTTTAAAATTTAATGATTACTTTGTTCTGTTCTATGGGGGAAGTATACTTGTCAGTATAATTGCAGTCTTAGGAATTATAAATAATCAGATGAACCCGATCTATAAGTTAGCATGGATTATACCTATATTATTATTTCCAATCTTTGGGGGATTATTTTATATCTTCTTTGGTGGAAAGAAGTTGGGTAAGCGTGCCAAAAATAAAATGACATCAATAAGAGATGAAATTAAGAATACAATACCACCTCAAGAGTCTATTTTAGAGGAGATAGAAGCAGAAGATAAAATTGCTGCTAATCAGTCGAGGTATATCCAAGATTATGCCTATTTTCCACCTCATCGTAATACAGTAACTGAATACCTTTCAACTGGAGAGATGAAATTTGAAAGGTTAAAGGAAGAATTAAAAGGAGCAAAAGAGTATATCTTTTTAGAGTATTTTATTATTGAAGAAGGTGAGATGTGGGATAGTATACTTGAAATATTAGTGGAAAAGGCAGCAAATGGTGTAGATGTTCGTGTTATATATGATGATGTAGGTTGTTTATTTACTTTGCCCTATAAGTATGATGAAAAGCTTGAAAAAATGGGAATTAAGTGTGCTGTTTTTAATCCTTTAACTCCTATACTCTCTCCTAAAATTAATAATCGAGATCACCGTAAAATTGCAATAATTGATGGGCACACAGCTTTTACAGGAGGTATTAATTTAGCAGATGAATATATAAACCGGATTGAAAAGTATGGACATTGGAAGGATTCTGCTATTATGCTTAAAGGAGAAGCGGTATGGAGTATGACTGTAATGTTCTTATCTATGTGGGATTATCTTAGAGGAATTGAAGAAAATTTAAAAGAGTTTAAGTATGATGAGAGTTTATTACAAATTAATTGCAAGGATGAAGATGGATATATTCAACCATTTGCAGATAGTCCACTAGATGATGAAACTGTTGGAGAGATAACCTATCTTAATTTAATTAATAAGGCTAAAAAGTATGTTTATATCACGACTCCTTATTTGATTATCGACCATGAAATGGTAACTGCATTATCATCAGCGGCTAAAGGAGGGGTTGATATTCGTATAATCACTCCTCATTATGCAGATAAATGGTATGTTCATGCAGTTACTAGATCTTATTATAAGATTCTTATTGAGAGCGGAGTAAGAATCTATGAGTATCTTCCAGGATTCATCCATTCAAAAAATTATATAGCAGATGATGAGTATGGCGTTGTCGGTACAATAAATATGGATTATAGGAGTTTATATTTACACTTTGAATGTGGTGTTTGGATGTATAAATGTAGTAGTGTCATTGATATGAAAAATGATTTTTTTGATACGCTAAAAGTCTGTAAGGAGATAACTATAGAAGATTTTGAAGATACTGAATGGTATAGATCGTTAGGGCGCTCAGTATTACGTGTGTTTGCTCCTTTAATGTGATCAGATTATGTAAATTAACTGCAAGTACCTTACTTTTGTTTGTTATAAAATAAAGATATAATTTATTCAGAAGGAGGAAAATAGAAGGTGGTAAAGAAAGAAAAAACAATTGAAATAGATCGGATTTATCATAGTAAAGATGTTGATCGAGCTGAAGTGATTTATCAATTGAGTAATGGAGTTAAAGTTATTAATCGCAGTAAAGAGATTATTAAAAAGCTGAATGTTGATAAATGGGAGGAAGTTAGTTTTGTTCCAGAAGGCTTTGAGGAAGTATCTAGAAATATTACGTCTCAGGAAGAAAGAGAATTAAAAAAATTTCTAGATCAATTTCAGACTAATAAGCAATCTGAGCAAGATAAGTGGCTGAAGAATATTTGGCAGAAGATAATTAATTTATTTAAAAGATAAGGTCTATGATAATATAATTTAATTTGAAATTTAAGTAAAGGTAATTTTCTCCTTGCTAAAAAAATCTTTTTTAAGAATAAATAATAGCAAAAAAGTTAATTTTAATATTAACAGACAGTAAGTAAGGAGGAAATAAAATGAAACGTAACTTTAAGATCTTATTTGTATTGTTGTTTATTTTTCTGTTAACAGCTTGTGCTCCACAAGAAACTCCTCCGCAAGAACAAGAGGAAGCAAGACCTAACAATGTAATCGTTATGATTGCTGATGGAATGGGAACAGGTCAAATGGAAGTTGCACGTTTGTTTGAACATGGTAGGGAGGGAGAATTATTTATGGAAACCCTTCCTCATGTAGCATTAGCTAGGACTTATTCAGCCGACTATGATGTTACTGATTCTGCTGCCGCGGGTACAGCACTTGCCAATGCAGCTAAGACTAATAATGGTATGGTTGGTGTTGGCCCGGATGGTGAGGAATTGGTAAGTGTATTGGATATTTTTAAAGAACAAGGCAAGACGGTTGGTGTTGTTTCTACGAATACTGTTACAGATGCTACACCAGCAGCTTATGTTGCTAAAACTGAAGCTCGAGGTAATCAAGCGGAGATAGCTCGACAGATTTATGAAAATGAATATCATATAGCCTTAGGTGGTGGAGAGAGATTTTTCCAACCAGAAGCACAAGATGGTGAAGACTTAATTGCTGCTTTTGAAGAGGAAGGTTATGAAATTCCTAGGGATAGACAAGAATTAGCGAGTATAGAACCTACTGCTGAGACAAGAATTTTGGGTCTCTTTCATCCTTCCTTTATGAATTATGTAGGAGATAGAGAGATCTTAGAAAGTGAAGAGCCTTCTCTTGTAGAGATGTCAAAAAAAGCAATCGAAACTGCTTCACAAAATGAAGATGGTTTCTTTTTAATGCTAGAGGGAGCAAGGGTAGACCATGCATCACATGCAGCAGACTTTGGTGGTATCTGGAGAGAGATGATTGACTTTGATGAAGCAGTAGAGTATGCTGTCAATTGGGCAGAAGAAAATGGAGATACATTAGTTATTGTCAAATCAGATCATGAAACGATGGGGATTGCTGCATCAGAAGTTATGGATGTCGAAAGCTTCAAAGAGATTGTTGTATCGCCTGAATATATGGCCCAACAGCTGGAGATAGATGAAGAAACGAACAATTATACTGAGGAAAGTATTAGAGAAGTCCTCTCTGAATATGCCAATATTGAGCTTAGTGATGAAGAGGTAGAAGAGTTTCAAGATAATGTTTGGGATGGAAATGATCCAGAGGGAAGACTCGTTGCTGAGCATATAGTTGGATGGGAAATTGGAAGTATTATTGCTTATTATTATGATGGAGGGGTAATGCACCGGAAGACTAGAGCAAGAAGTGACAGTACTGGAGGACATACTGCTAATACTGTTCCGGTTTTTGCCTATGGTATAGGAGCAGATAATTTTGATGGAATGTTAGATAATACTGAAATACCAAAAATGATTGCTGACATATTCGGTTTTGAATATCAAGTTCAACAGAATTAGTAAGAGTGGGCCTTCTAGTTTAAACTAGAAGGCCTTTTAAATTGTTAACAAAAAAATTAAGTGATTTAAGATAAGATTATAAGTAAGATAATTTTTATACTTAACATGAAGGATAATAAAGGATAATATAGAAGATAGTTTATAAGTGTAGATAAAAATTATTTTTTTGTAAATTATTAGACAAGCTAATTGTTAGGTTAAATTATAAGATTAGTCAATAGAGATTAAGGGGGGGAGAACTATGTTTAGTAATATTAATTTGAAAAATCAGATTATGGGTTGTTTTTTATTAATGTTAGTAATGAATATTGGGCTTAGTCTTTATTTATTATTCATAAGACATCGTTTTCAGTTGAGCAATTTAGAAACAAGAGCTTTCTTTTTAATTAGCCTAGCTTCATTGGTCATAGGTTTAGGTTTAGTAAGGTTAATTAATAGTCGGATAAATAATTTTTTGAATCAAACTAAGGCGAACAATGAAAACTTTCAAGCAAAAGTTAAGAATTCAACAGATATGGCTCATAAGATGGCAGATAATAGTAGTGATTTGCAAGGGCAGATTAAGGACTGCTTTTCAAGTATTAGGCAACTCAATCAAGCTAATAACGAGGGGAGTGAAGCAGTTAAAGAAGTAGTAACTACAATGCAAGGCTCGGCCAATGCTGTTGAAGAGATGGCAAGCACAGCCCAAGAGATGGCAGATAATAGTAATGAGTTGCAAGAGCAGATTAATGGCTGTTTTTCAAGTGTTAAACAACTCAATCAAGCTAATAATGAGAGGAATGAAGCGGCTAAAGAAGTATTAACTACAATGCAAGGCTCGGCCAATGCCGTTGAAGAGATGGCAAGCACGGCCCAAGAGATGGCAGATAATAGTAATGAGTTACAAGAACAGATCAATGAGTGTTTTTCTAGTATTAGACAACTCAATCAAGCCAACAATGAAGGCAATAAAGCAGTTAAAGAAGTAATAACTACAATGGAAGAATCATCTGATGCAGTTGGAGAAATAGCACAAGAGATTGAAGAAGTAGCTACTGTCGTTGAAGATTTAGCGGGTAATGCTGAAAATGTACAGAGTGGAGCTGAAAGTTGTCTGCGAGAAATGGAAAGTACTAATAATTTAATTAAGCAGGGTAGCAATATTGTAGATGAATCGATAGCAGCAACTAACAGTTTACAAAATAAAGTTGACAAAGTTGATATAATTTCAGAATCGATCAAAGAAATAACTAAGCAGACTAATTTATTGTCATTGAATGCAGCAATTGAAGCAGCTAGAGCAGGAGAATATGGCAAAGGCTTTGCAGTTGTAGCTGAAGAAATAAGACAGTTAGCAGTGAAAAGTAATGATTCTACAATTGAAATTCAAAATATTTTGAAAGAAATAAAAGATGAAGTTGATACGGTTCGTAATCTATTAAATAATAACTCAAACAAAAATAATACTGTTAATCAAGTCTTTAAAGAGATTTTGGATAGTTCTGATGAAGTATATTCTTTAATGACAAGTATGGTTGACTTATCTAATGACCAGACTGCTCAAACTCAAGAGACAAGTGCTTCTGTTGAGGAAATCTCAGCAAATTCAGAAGAAGTTGCAGGTCAAGCAGAGGAAGTACTCAGCCATATAGAAGAAATATCTGAACAATTTGATGAAACGGTTGAAGCTAGTAATCAATTAGATGAATTAATCGATGCTATTGAAGGTACTAATAGTCAGTTCAGTGCAGCCATTGAAGAACAAGCAGCAAATTCAGAGGAAGTTTCAGCTCAGATAGAGGAAGTGCTTATCTATATGGAAGAGATAGCTGAACAATTTGATGAGACGGTTGAAACCAGTAATCAATTAGATGAATTAATCGATGCCATTGAAGGTAGTAATAATGAACTCGGTGCAGCTACTCAGGAACAAGCGGCAAACTCAGAAGAAGTTTCGGCTCAAGTAGAAGAAGTACTCAGCTATATGGAGGAGATATCTGAACAATTTGATGAGACAGTTGAAGCAAGTAATGAGTTGGATGAAGTTATTGATTCAATTGAAGATACCAATAATCAATTCAGTGCAGATATTCAAAAACAGACTACAAATGCAGAAGGAACTTTAAGAATGCTAAACAAATTAACAAGTCAACTGGAATTGCTTGGTTAGGGTATAAATTCTGTTTGGTTATAGGTGTTTTTTATTCTCAGTTGAGATAAATTAATCAATTACAGGCTAAAGTTAATTTTTTAGTAGAAGAGTTAAATAACAAAAAGGGATGACTTAAGTCATCCCTTTTTGTTATTTATAAGCTTTACTTATCAGGAATTCATTTCATTAGATCTTTTTAGCTATTATACCATATTGTTGATTATTTAAACTTATATTTTTAATTACATTTAAAGAATGGTTATCAAGGGTATTAAGTAATTCCTGTTGAGAAATTCGATCTTTTAGTGGAGGGCCAATTGTATTTTCTTTCTTTTTAAAATCAATAATTGCTAATTTACCTTCTATTTTTAATTTTTTAAGGTAATTAGCTAAAAATCTATCTTGATCATCGATTTCATGAATTACATTTGAAATTAAGATGAAGTCAATAGAATTGTTAGGAATATTAGCCTGATATTCTTCTCCATTAACTAATTTAATATTAGTTAGACCTTGCTTTGTTACTCTCTTTTCTAATTCATTTAGCATCTGCTTTGAAGTATCAACACCATAAATGGTAGCTTCTTCAGTTATTAATTTGGCAGCTGGAATAGTAAAGTAGCCGATACCACAGCCAATGTCAGCTACATCATCTCCTTTTTCTAAGAGTAATTTTTTTAAAGTTTCTTTAGCTGGTAGTAACTTCTTTCGCTCTTCACTCTCTAATTTGTGCATCTGCTTTGGATCAAATTTATGGGGCATCAGTTACCTCCTTTCTTTGTTACTTATTATATACTTAACTAATAATTTAGATTTTCCTTTTATAATGCACATTGTTATTGGAAAAGATAAATTCATAGCTAATGTGATCTATATTACAGAAGTTTATGGAATAGGCTAGTAAAATATAACTGAATGAACTATCATTCAGTTTAAAAGGTTAGGGGGGTTAAAGATGAGCAAAAGAGAATTGGTTAGACAGAGTGCAATTGAGCTGTTTGTTCAGGAGGGCTATTATAATACAACAGTAAAGATGATTTCAGAAGGAGCAGGAGTTGCAGTAGGGACTGTTTATAATTATTTTGCTAATAAAAAAGAAATCTTGGAGTATATTTTTGAAGTTGAATTGACAAAGAGAGTTAGATTTTTAGAAGAGTTGAAGAATAAAGATGTTTCTTTTCAACAGAAAGTAATAATCTTTTTAAATAAACATTTTAGTGAATTAGAGGCTAATCCTACTACTACAACTGTTTTAACGCAAGAATGTAGATTACCAAGCAAAAATAATTTACAGACAGTAGAGAAGTTTATGAACCAAATACCTGATTTAATTGCTCAATTACTAGAGCAAGCAGAAGAGAAGGGGGAGATTAGAGAGGTAAATAGTAAATTGGTAGCTAATATTATTTTTAATTCATTACATGGAATGGCTGTTAAAGTATCTAGAAGTGAAAAATATAATTTTGCTCAGGCTAAAAAAGAATTGATCAACTTATATTGGCTTGGTTTAAAGAAGTGATTACAGGTATATATATATGTATTATCAATGAATGAATGTTCATTCATTATGGAGAGGAGAGTTTCAAATGACCAAAAGCATTTGGAGAGTGATCAGTCAAGCTGGATTTTTAACATAGGATCTGTCCTCGTTGTTGGTTGAGCAGATGTAACAGCAGAAGAGTTGGAAGAGGTATTAGAAGAGTCCCATCAGCGTTGTTTGGTAATGAATACGTTGGATCCTAAGAGTGAGATCAAGACTGATTTTGTAATTAAATAAAAGGAGGAGTTAAAAATTGAAATTATTAAGATGGATCAGATTGAGGGTAAGAAGAATAAGCGTGGTGTAGTAGCTAAGAAGATTCTGAAAAATGATGATGTGCAGATTATGAATTTGGTTTTAGAGCCTGGTGATGTAGTTGATGAGCCTTGAGGCAGATCAAAATCAAAAATTTGTGGTTTTAAATGTTAAAACTCCTAGTTTATAAGCTAAGAGTAAATATAAGCTTCTTTTAAAAGGAGTTTATATCTTTTAGATTAGTTGTGAGAAAGTAGAGTAAATTTTGGTAACGGAAAGGAGATACTATGTTATATACAAGTTCAATTTTATTGATCGTCATTTTATTTTTACTTGATCGAGAGAAGACTGTTAAGGGGTTAAAGATAGGGCTAAAAAAATTACTTAAGAACTTACCAGTCTTTTTAAATATGATAATTTTAGTAGCAATTTCACTCTATTTTATTTCTGATGAATTGATTATTGCTTATTTAGGAGAGGGTAATTATTTATTTAGCTTAGTTTTTGCTATCTTAGTAGGAAGTATTTCTTTTATGCCAGGTTTTGTTGCGTTTCCTCTGGCAGGTGTTTTAGCTACTAAAGGGGTTAATTATACTGTATTGGCTGCCTTTACTACAACGATGATGATGGTTGGAGTAGTGACTTATCCAATAGAAAAAGAGTTTTTTGGACACAAGGTGACTATCATTAGAAACTTGATTGGTTTAGCAATAGCATTGATTGTTTCTATAATAATAGGTTTAGTTTATGGAGAGGTGGGGTTAGTATGAGTAGAGTGAGAAGGTATTGGTTTGTAATGATATTTATTATTTTTATTGTAATTAGCTTTGGATTTGATTATCAGGTTGGTACAGGAATTTATAATAATTTTGTTGATTTTGCAATAACGATGGTCAAGTTTGTTCCTTTAGTATTTTTATTAATTGGACTTTTTGAAGTTTGGGTTGATCGAGAGACTATTGAAAGTTATTTAGGAGATCAATCAGGAGCATTAGCTTTCTTATGGGCAATTTTATTAGCTGAAACTGCTGTGGGTGGATTATATGTAGCTTTTCCAGTTGCTCATAGCTTATATAATAAAGGAGCTAGGTTAGCTATAATCTTTACCTATATTGGAGCGGCAGCAGTGGTTAGAGTGCCGATGACCTTATTTGAGGCTTCTTTTTTAGGAGCTAAATTTTCTTTAATTAGAATTTTAGTATCGATGCCACTGGTAATTTTAAGTAGTATAGCTTTAGAAAGATATTTACAGAAGGAAAATTATGAGATTAGTTCGGTTCAAAAGACTTGAATTAGTAAAATAGAGTGGAGTAAGATGCAAAGAAGTTTATAAAATAGTTGTTCAGCGAGTAGAACATCAGCCTTAGACTATGATTTTGTTTATTTAGATAACCTCTTCAACGTTATAGTCAGTAAGTTCTTTTTCTAAATTAACTAGCAAAGGTTTATCAATTTTTCTATTATTAATTTTTAGAATTTGAACCAATGGCTTTGTAATATCATTATTAATTTCTATTACTATTCCTTCTAATAGCAGGCTATTAGTTTTATTATATAATCGTACTCTACTACCTGAGGGAAATGGAACTAAATAATTTAAAACTTTTTTGATAATTTCATTATCCAATTGATTATTTTTTGTCATAGAA
The DNA here is from genome assembly GCF_046097105.1 of Natroniella sp. ANB-PHB2. Taxonomy (GTDB): domain Bacteria; phylum Bacillota; class Halanaerobiia; order Halobacteroidales; family Halobacteroidaceae; genus Natroniella. The sequence continues at coordinate 752,233 of NZ_CP175562.1, forward strand.
GTTAAATGCTTGATAATTTCTTTGTTTTTTAAAGCATTACGATAGCTTCTATTATTCTGTAAAGCATCAAAGATATCTGCTATGGTTACTATTCTAGAAAAGGGATGAATATCTTCTTTAGATAAGCCTAAAGGATAACCAGATCCATCACATTTTTCATGATGCTGATGGGCGATTATAGCAGAAATTTCAGGTATATTAGGAGATGAAATTAGAGTTTGATAACTATAAGCGGAATGTTCTTTTACCTTTTCAAACTCTTTGTCACTTAACTTTCCTTTCTTATTTAATATTTCAGAAGGAATTTTTATTTTTCCAATATCGTGTAAAAAAGCTCCTAAACCTAACGGCCTTAATTCTTTTTTATGATAATTTAAAATTTTGGCAATTATAAGTGATAAAATTGTTACATTGGTAGAATGAAAGAATAATTCATCATCTAGTTTTCTAATATCTCGTAAGTTGACAAGTAAGTTTTCATTATTAAAAATATCATTCAGTAGTTCATCGATTATATCAAGAAGTTCTTCTTGGTTGAATAATTTTTTTTCTTTTTTAGATTTATTAATAGAGATATTTTCTGTATTGAAGGCAGTTATATATTTTTTAGCAGTAGTTACTGCTAATTTTTTTGTACTTTCTTTGACTAGGCGTTTTGGTTTAATATTTTTGGTTAGATTGGTCTTAACATAAACATGTGTGATTCCGTAACCTTTTAATTTTTTTATAATATCTTTTGTTAATAGTGATCCTTCTTTCAGTAATATATTCCCATTAGACGAATATATATCTTTTGCTAAAACACTACCTTCTTCTATGCTACTCAGTTTGGTTAGAATCATTAGTAAATCCCCCCAAAAAAAATATATTATTCACCTCTAATATCAGCCTGATTATAAAATGCATTAAATTTATGTTCTATGCTTTTAATTCTCGATTTAAAGTTAATCTCCTGTGAAAATATTAGCAAAAATTACTTTTTTAGTTTAAATTAAATGGTGAGAAAGGAGGATATAGAAGAAACAAGATGTAATTAGTAATAAGGCTAACTTTTTGTAGAATAAGGTATAAGCTAGTAATTTATTAGTAAAGGACTTGATTTAAGAGAAAGTGGGGTTATAGAAGTTATTATGAACGAAAAGGTAATCTTAGTCCATGGATATAATAAAGACAAAAGTGATATGTCAGTTTTAAAGAGTAATTTAGAGAAGGAAGGTTACCAAGGTATTTTAGTCGATCTTCCATTGAGATTTGAAGAGGTCAAGGCTGCTACTAAGATCTTTGCCAAAAAGATTAAAAAGATTATTATTAATTTAGAAAGAGAGGAAGAGCTCAACTTTGTTGGGCATAGTACCGGTGGATTGGTTATTAGAAATTTCTTAGACAATAGAAAGTTAAGGTTTAAGTTAGGAAGGGTTGTCTTGATTGCTACGCCAAACCAAGGGAGTCGCTTAGCAGAGATTGCTTCAATAATAAAGCCTTTTACCTATTTATTTAAGACGCTAGATTCATTACAACCTGCAAGGATAAAAGAGTTAGGATTATCTTCTTTTAAAGGGGTTGAAGTAGGAGCAATAGCAGGAAATAAGAACAATCTCTTCCTTGGCACACTATTAAAGGAAGAAAATGATGGTCGGGTTAGAGTCGATTCTGTTAGATATGAAGGGTTGAGTGATTTTATAATTTTACCGTATGGGCATAAAGAGATTCATCATCAAGGTAAAACAGCCAAGGTGGCTGCTGACTTTTTAAGAGAAGGAAAATTTTAAAGAGTAATTAATTCAATAAGAAGCCTTTTGTTTAAGAGGTATAGAAAATATAGTTTTAAAATACTTGATCGCCATATTTTTTTAGGAGTAAAGCGATAAGTACACCTAAAAGTAAGTGATTGAATAGAAACGATAAACTACCGGCAACTGAATTTGGATCTATTCTACTGATACCTGTTCTTACTGCTAATGTGAATATAGATATCCAGGCAAAACCTCCAATTAACAACCCTTTCAATAAATAATTTTTAAAGCCTACATATAAAAAGAAATATACAGCAAAAATACTGACCATAGTTGCGAGCATATAATCTGTAAAACCTCCTACTATTATACCATAGGATTTAGCTTCTTCGATTGATAGATATGCAGATGCAGCAAATTGCCAAATATGATAATCCTGTAATCCGATAAAATAACTTATAAACCCTACAATATTTCTAATTATATTGGCTATTATACCTGCAAAGATGCCAAGTGTAATTTCATCTTCAATAATAATCAAAATTTCCCCTCCTAATTAAGAGTATTATAAAGCTGAAGTAGGAGAATTAGAGTATATGGAATCAATTAAACAAATAAATTATAATATTAGTAGTTTAAGCAATATTAATATTTGGTATTCAAATTAAAGAGAAGATCATCTCAATTATAGCTGAAAATATTTAAAGAAATTATTATTATTGAAGAGGCTGAAATAATGACCTTTGTTGATAAGATTTTAGATTTAATTAGGAATGGAATTAAGAATAATTAAGAGGAGGAAGGAAAATGGCTCTATTAGAACTGAAAGAGGTAGAAAAGATTTATCGGCAAGGTAAAGTTGAAGTGCCTGCTTTAAGGGGAGTAGATCTGTTGATAGATAAGGGTGAGTTTAGTTCAATAGCAGGGCCTTCTGGTTCAGGAAAGACGACACTTTTAAATATGATTGGTTGTCTTGACCAACCTACTAAGGGTGAGATTTATCTAGAGGGGGAGAAGATCAGTCAGTTAGATAAGAATCAACTTGCTTTATTGAGACGTAAGAATTTAGGGTTTATCTTTCAAGGTTATAATTTGATTCCTGTTTTGAGTGTTTATGAAAATGTGGAGTTTGCTCTACAATTATTAAAGGATATGAATAGTAAAGAAATGAAAGATAAGGTGATGGAGATTTTAGCAGCGGTTGGCTTAGCAGAGATGGCTGATCGCAAACCTAATGAGTTGTCAGGAGGCCAAAAGCAGAGGGTTGCCATTGCTAGAGCATTAGTCAAGGAACCAAAGATTGTACTGGCGGATGAACCAACGGCTAATCTTGATTCTGAAACCAGCACCGATGTATTGGAGGTAATGGTGGAGATGAATCAAAAATTAGAGACTACTTTTATCTTTTCAACCCATGATCCGTTTTAATAGAATCTTATTTTCTTAATTTTGGTGGTTTTGTTATACTAGTTTTAATTTTAGTAGCAGGTTTTTATGAAAAGATATTTTGATGATAAAAATCACTTTAAGGCTAAAAATGTCGAACTTTCAGTGAAAAAGGTAATTTTTACGTTTGGAAAAAAGGATAAATTGAAGCTAATATAGAAAGTAATATATAAGTTTAATGAAAAAACAACTCCTTAAATTGGGAATGAAGATATAAATTAAAATTTATTTTATTAAATTATTAGATCAGCTAACGAATTAGTTAAACTATATTATACGAGGAGGTATTTAATGAAGAATACCGCTATTTTAGATCATGAAATTAAAGTTAATAAGGTCTTAAGTTTGGTCTTGCCAGGAGTAAATTTCTTCTTCTTTTTATTTTTCTATTTTTTTGGGGGATTAGATTTTTCTATTAGTTCTATCATGTTAGTAAGTTCTTTTCTTTTCTTTTTAATCAGGTTTTTAGATGGTACAAAGTATTCTTATTTAAGTAAGTACCTTTATACTATCGGGTTTTCATTTTTATTAGTTTTTTTAATGTCTTTTTTAGGAGTTAACAATCAAGGTGTTCCTTTTGCTTTATTTATGGGGTTGATTAGTGCTACAATATATTATAATAAAAGGTTGATTATAGCATATGCATTATCTTCAATAATATTTAATTTAATTGGTTATAATCTCTTTCAAGGGGCATATATAAGTAATTATAGTAGTATTATTATTTTGAGTATATTAGTAACATTTATTTTTTCTTCGTGTATTGCTTATTTTCTTGTTAAAGAAGGAAATAAATTAATCACTAAATCTGAGAAGAGTAAATTAGATGCAAAAAGATCAGAAGGTGATTTAAGAAAAGTACTTAAAGAAGTAAAGGGAGTTATTAATGAGATATCAGCTTATAGTGAAGAATTATCAGCATCAGCTGAAGAAGGAAATGCCACTATAGAAACTACTAATAATTTGATTCAAAGTATCTCATCAGGCATTCAACAGATTTCAGCTGGTGCTGAAGAAGTAGCGAGTTTTTCTCAAGAAACTACTTCACAGACTGATATAGGTAGTCAAAATATTGATACTACAGTAAATAGCATTGAAGAAATAAATCAAGCTGTTAATGAGACTGTAGAAGTTATCAATGAATTAGATCAAAATTCAAAAGAGATAGAGCAGATAGTTGAATTGATTACCAATATAGCAGAACAGACCAATCTATTAGCTTTAAATGCAGCTATTGAAGCTGCTAGGGCAGGTTCTAGTACAGAAGGTGGGCAAGGTTTTGCTGTTGTAGCAGAAGAGATCAGACAGTTAGCAAGTGAGACTGCTGAAGCAGCAGATGAAATTGCTAATTTAGTTGTAAAAACACAGAAACAGTCTAAAAAAGGAATTGATAAAGTTAAAGATGTGGAAATAAAAGCTGAGGAAGGTCAAAGGATTGCTGAAAAGACTGGAGAAGTATTTGATGAAATTAAAAGTTCAGTAGAGGAAACATCAATTCAGATAGAACAGACTGCTAGTGCAACTAATGAGTTGGCCCAAGATAGTGATGAGATAAGAAGTGCAACAGATGATGTAAATAATATGTCTGATGAAATTTCTAATTCAGCACAAGAGTTAGCAGAAATGGCACAAAAATTACAAAGGTTAGTGGAACAGTTTGATGTATAAATTTTGATAGTAAGCAAATAAATATTTATAAGTTTTTTTAAGAGTTTTTGGCCGTTTTCTTGATATTTGTAATAAGACAAAATAGCCTTTTTATGTAGAGAAAAGAAGTTTTTGGGGTTTATGATTACAGGCGATTCAATATATGATGATAGCAATGTGATTGGTGTTTTGAATATGCTATTGATATAATTGAGAAGGTAGCTATGGAATAAATTATGGCTAATGTTTAAGAATTTAGTGGAATGGCAGAAAAATTAAATAATATGGCTGGTAAATTATTTTCTAAATAAACTTAGAGATTAAGAAGATAGTTTGTCTGTCTGGTAAGTAATAGAATTTAATTATCTAGAAAGATAAGAAATAAAAGGGATCTGGGTTCAGATCCCTTTTAAAATACCAAAACAACTATAAAATCGACAAATCTAGTTAAAAAACTACTTTTTGAGTGTGGACCCAAGGATAAATAAAGAGTAATATAGATGTTAATTATAATTTTGAAAGTAGGATTAAAATTAATAAAATGAAAGGAGAACTGATAATGAATAAAGAAAGAACTAGGATATTATTTTTTCTATTATTAGGGTTTTTATTTCCTCCAGTAGTGTGGAATTTTATTATGTGGTTTTTTCAAATAGTTAATAGTGAAGAATTGATTAGTTTGGCTTTAGTTCCTACACAAGGGATATTTGCAATTGGATATATTTCATTTATTATCTTATATGCTAATAAAAACTTAAAAAAGATAGAAGAATATGAACAAGGGCAGGAAAATTTGGAGGAGATACAAAAAATAATTTCTTCTTTTCCTAAATTTTATATAGTTAATATTATTATTTATTGTATAATCGGACCCAATTCAGGAATGTTAATGGTAGATTTTTTAGCTAGGACTGAATATATATATGGGTTGTTATTAGGAGTAGCTCTTATTTTATTGTTTAGTTTACCATTTTTCAATTTAGTAATTTATTTTTTTCAAAGATATGTTTCAGAAATTCCATTATCTAATAATAACAAGTTTTTATCATTGAAGGTTAAATTAGGAATTAATATTATCGTTACGGTAATTGGAGTATTATCTTTATTTAGTTTATTTAATCTTGTTGTATTTAGTCTTAATTTACAATTAGATTACCGAGAATTATTATTTAAAAATATATTTTTAATATTAATCAGCTTAGTTATATCTTTGATTAACTTTACTACATTATCTAAACAGATTATCAAGCCTATAACTGCCGTGATTTCCCAAGGGCAACAAGGCGATTTTACTAAAAAGCTATCATTTTTTGTTAGAGATGAAATAGGAGAGTTGATTGCTACTTTTAATTTGATCATTGGGAATTTTCAAGGGTTAATCTCTGAAATAAATAGTATAGTTGAAAATTTATCAGCTTATAGTGAAGAGTTGTCAGCATCAGCTGAAGAAGGAAATGCTACTATAGAAACTACTAATGATTTGATTCAAAGTATCTCATCAAGCATTCAGCAGATTTCAGCTAGTGCTGAAGAAGTAGCGAGTTTTTCTCAAGAAACTACTTCACAGACTAATATAGGTAGTCAAAATATTGAGACTACAGTAAATAGCATTGAAGAAATAAATCAAGCAGTTAATGAAACTGTGGGAGTTATCAATGAATTGGATCAAAATTCAAAAGAGATAGAGCAGATAGTTGAATTGATTACCAATATAGCAGAACAGACTAATCTATTGGCCTTAAATGCAGCTATTGAAGCTGCTAGGGCAGGTTCTAATACAGAAGGTGGGCAAGGTTTTGCTGTTGTAGCAGAAGAGATCAGACAGCTAGCAAGTGAAACTGCTGAGGCAACTGATGAAATTGCTAGGCTGGTTATAAGAACTCAAAAGCAATCTCAAGCAGGAATAAAGAAGATTAGAGAGGTGGCAGAAAAGACTAAACAAGGTCAAGAAATTGTAGAAAAGACCGGAGGTGTATTTGCACAAATTAAGAGCTCAATCCAGGAAACATCAATTCAGATAGAACAGACTGCTAGTGCAACTAATGAGTTGGCCCAAGATAGTGATGAGATAAGAAGTGCAACAGATGATGTAAATAATATGTCTGATGAAATTTCTAATTCAGCACAAGAGTTAGCAGAAATGGCACAAAAATTACAAAGGTTAGTGAAACAGTTTGATGTATAAATTTTGATAGACCAGTAATATTGCAGAAGAACTTAAATTAAGTCATGAAGTAGTTGATCTTCTTTAAACTTTATTTATAAAAGCTTAGTGAGGAGTGGAATGAAGATGTAGTTATTATAGAAGCTGGAAATTATATTACTTATGATGATTTAGCTATATCATAGTGGATAGGTGTAAAAAGCTAAAAAAGATGAACTATAAAAACCTCTTAGGATTGATGACTAGGAGGTTTTATTAATTATATTGTCTTACATATCTTCTAATTATCCCCTCCTTCAGAATTAGAAATATCATTGTGATTAACATAATTCCTCCTCTCTCTTTTTACTAATTATCACACCAACATAAGTTTCGAACCAGGATAATGGTAAAATCAGTATTAATTGTTGAAGTGTTTTGTTCTTTGAGGTTTTAAAATTTTGAAGGATTTGTGAAGGAAATTAATGAACTTATGTAGAAATTTATGTTAGGAAGTAAAAAGATTTAAAAAAACACAAGTTATTTATAATAATTAATCTAGAATATGGAGGCATATAAATTGAACTGTAGTAATTGTAGTAAGGAATTAAAAGCAGGAGAATTTATTAGAAGACGAGTAGTATATGGAGAAGTTATGGCTAGTAATGAACATTTTTGTAGGGAATGTAATGATAACTTAAGAGATGTAGTCGAATTACATGGCTGTGCACATTGTAGTAAACTTGCAGGAAAAAATAAACATTAATATTTATTTTCATCTATCCTTTATCCTTTCCTTAAATTTGGCCCTAGTTTTATTTTAGGATAGCTTAAGATTTACTTTATCCAATTGTTATATAGTCACTTATGAATGTACAACTAAAGCTATTCACAAAACAAAAGGAGGCAATAAAATGTTTAAGAAAATTGAAATCAAAACCGCATTAGATTTTGGTTGGAATGTTTTAAAGAATAATTATATTTATTTTATTGGATTATTGATAGCTTATTGGTTTTTAATTGGTCTACAAATGGTATCATACGAACAATTAATCAGTAGGTTATTGTGGGGAGAGAGTGTTGGGGGTTATAGTTTCTTATTACTGTTAGCACTTTTATTACAGTTTGCAATTTTTGTAATGATAATTAAGGTTGGTCTTTATTACTTAGAAAAAGATGATACTAATTCAGTAACCTTTGATCAGGATATTAAAATAAGTAAACTATTTGTTTCTTCTAAAAGTTTTCTCAAGATTTCTTTACATTATGTTGTTGCTTCTATTTTGTTTTATCTGATTGTATTTCAAGGATTATTACTTTTAGTTGTACCTGGAATTTATTTTGCGATTAAGTTTATCTTTTATATGTTTTATGTGATTGATAAGGAAGAATCTGCGATTAAGGCTTTAGAAGAGAGTTATTATGCTACTGCAAAGAAAGAGATCAGTATTTTGTTTACTATTTTTTTATTATCTTCTTTAGTAATGTCTTGTTTTTTAGCTTACTTTATTCTGATCTTAATCTTCTCGGAAGGATTAGCGGTTATTTTATTTATAATAGCACTAAGTATTGTTATTCCACTTAATCTATTGGCTTTGAGTTATATTTATAAAAATAATCTGTCAGTTGAAGCTGGAAATAATTAGTTTGAGTCTTTATTTATTCTTTCAAAGATCCTTAGGATTCCATTGAGATTTGGAATTTTAGGGATCTTTTGTTTAAAAAGCAACAAAAAATTAAAAATTAGAGGAGAAGTAAAAGAGGATATAGAAATTTAATTGTGGCATTTGTGGGAAAATGAGGTTAGAAGAGGATAGTAAAACTTATAATAGGTGTAACTTAGGTTTAATAGTGATAAACTATGGGTTAAACGGGGCTGCATAAAAATCTAAATATCTGATAAGTAGTATGATAATAAGCTTTGATTTATCTGAGCATATTATATTATAGAAAGGATGTGGAGTAATGAAGGTTAAAGAAGCTATTGAACAAAGAAGGAGTATTAGAAACTTTAAACCGGATCAAGTCAGTCAAGAGGATATTAAAAAGGTATTAGAAGCGGGGAGGTTGGCCCCATCAGGGACTAATCTTCAACCCTGGAGATTTATCATAATAGAATCAGAGGAGATGCGAAAGAAATTAAAGAGTTATACATTGAACTTTGTGGCTGAAGCTCCGGCAGTAATAGTTTGTTGTGCTAAGCTGGATGCTAATCAATATAGCCAAAGACGGATTGTAGAGTTACACAAGGCTGGGGCTTTTAAAGGAACAGAATTAGAGAAGATGGATTTTTCTAATTATAAAGGTAGGCAAAAGGATGAAGAGGAGGTGAAGGCTTACTTACGTTTAAACGCTGCAATTGCTATTGAAAATATGGCTTTACAGGCTACTGAATTGGGTTTAGGAAGCTGTTGGGTAATGATGTTTAATCAACAAAAGGTGAAACAACTTTTAGAGCTAGATGATAGCTTAGAGATTGTATCTTTATTACCGCTTGGGTATCCTCAGGAAGAAAGAAGTCAGAGACCTAGATTAGAGTTGGATCAATTAATAGTTGATTGGGTCTAAGATATCAATAAAAATTAGAGAAAGGGGAGTTAAAATGAAACGAGAAGGATTAATTGTTATGTTAGTTGTATCAACCTTGGTTTTATTCAGTTCACCGGCGGCAGCATTAGGAGAATTATTAGAGGAATTAAATCCGTGGGATGAGACCAGAGTGGGATTGGTTGAAGGTTACCTAGGAGCTAGTAATAATCAATTAGACTCTGTTGAAGAATCTGTTCCGGGTACATTTGGAGGAGTCAGAAGATGGGTATTAGAGGATTTTGCCCTAGGTGGTGAGGCCGAATATTTAACTCGAGATGGGTTAACAAGAGATGATAGTAGTGAGATAGATAAACTTTCTGTTTTTGGAGCTGCAGGGACTGCTACCATTATGATCGAAGAGAGTATCAATCTGATTGGCTCAGTTGGCTATTATTCCAAGGGTGAAAAATCAGATATTGGTTATAAAGCTGGATTAGAAGCCAAGCTGCTCGGTAGTGATCTAAGCTTGGTAGGTCGAGGTAGTTATAGATTCTTAGAGCTTGATAATGATTATAGTGGCCTTGAAATTGGAGGGAACTTGATGCTTGAATTTTAGTTAGATTAGTTGGTTTAGTTATTTAAAAATATGCTAATTAAATAAAACCTCTTGGAGTTTAGTAATTTTAAGAGGTTTTTGTATTTTCATTCAAAGATAACTCCTAGGAATAGATTTTAATGAGCTGTTTGAAGGGAATGTTTTAAAGTTTATTGTCGTTTTATGTATTTTAAGTAAAAATATAAAATTAAAGTTAAATTAATAAAGGGCTTTAAGGAGTTCTATTGAAATATGTACTTAGATAAAATTTACATATTTCTAGGAGGGGTTTAATAATGAATCAAGAAGGAAGAAAGGAATTTTTAGAGGATCATTTTTGGAGTGGGAGGTATAGTTTAATTACTATTTTATTAGCTATGCTGATTGTATCTGTTATCTCTACTCCAGGATTTGCAGGAGATGGTGTTGCAGTCTTGGAGTTTGGAGGAGAAGTAGATAGTCAATATCAGCAAGCAGCAGCTAATTATTTAACTCAGATTTTGATCGATTTAGATCGAGCGGATGTTATTTCGAGAATTGAGATTGATCGTATTTTAGATGAACAGAGTTTTCAAATGTCCGGTTTTGTAGATGGTGATACAGCAGGAGAGGCTGGGAATGTATTAGGAGTCGATCGAATCTTTGTAGGAAATGTTGATCGGTTGACTACTAGTCGTTCTGATGGAGATTTTGATGGTGAAGCCAGGGTTACTGTTCAATTGATTGAGGTAGAGACTGGAACTGTATTACAGTCTTTTCAAAGTGAAGGGAGTTCTTATTCAGAAGGAAATAGGACTGAAGCCAGAAATGAGGCTTTAGAGTCAGCAATTAGTGATTTAAGAAATCCAATTCGTGAGGCGTTTGCAATTACTTCTTTTGTGACTAATGTAAGTGGAGATAATGTAGATCTGCTTGGTGGAGAAGAGATGGGAATTCGAGCTGGTCATCGTTATTATATCATGCGTCAAGATGAAGCAGGTTTTGGTAACAAGATAGGAATGATCGAGATAGAACAGGTAACTGCTGATGATTCACGGGCCAAGGTATTGTGGCAAGAAGAGCCGATTAAGGAGTATGATACGGTTGAGGAGGTTCCATATGATCGTCAAACAATGACAGCAATCGGTTTTAGTGCTAGAAATTATTCAGTGGATGGCACATCTGAAATGATACCTACATTTGAATTTAGAGGGGTTATGGAGCGTGCTTTTGAATCTGAACAATCTGTAACTTTCTCTGCTGGTTATGATGGTGATCTAACTATGCTAGGTGTAGGTGCAGAGGGGGTTTATGAGAAAGCTCTAACACCAGGAGAACTTTATCTAGTAGGTACTGCTGGAGCTGGTTTTTCTATTGCTTGGCAATCGCATGATAATGATCATTGGAGAAATAGTGGAACAGCTTCAGGTTCAGGTTTTTATGGCAATCTAGGAACAGGAATAAAGTATTATTCTGACTATGATAAAGGTTTTAGAATCAGAGCAGGTCTACAGGGACAATTAGGTACAGAGATTGATAGTTGGGAGGATACTGATTCGGGTAATAGCATTGATGAGGTTGAACATTCTAAAATTGGTTTGAGTGGAATAGGTTTTAATATTATTGCTACTATACCTATTTAATTGAGAGAGTTGATCTCTAAAGGATAAATCTTAGCTTCTAGTTATAGGAAAGAAGAGGTGAGTTTAGTGCAGATTAATAAAAGAGTTTTTTTATTAGTTTTGATTACAATTTTGTTACTCTCTTCAGCAATAGTTTCTGCTCAAGATGGTAACTATGTAGAGGTAGAAGGAAGAGCCAATATCAATCGTGGTAATTTAGTTCAGGCTAGAGATATGGCGACTACTGATGCTTTTCGCAATGCAGTAGAAAAAGGAGTCGGTGTCTTTATAGATAGTCAGACTAAAACTAGTAATTACGAATTGATTGAAGATTCTATTTTCAGTCGAGCTCAAGGTTATGTGGCTGATTATGAGATTTTAGATACTTGGAATCAAGATGGGATCTTTTATGTAAGAATAAGAGCTTTGGTACAAGAAGAACTTTTAGAAGATGACTTAGATGCTTTAGATCTGGTTATCCACCGGGCAGGAGATCCAAGGGTTATGGTAATTATTCCTTCGGAAGAATATATTAGAAGAAGATGGAGTAGTGCTAGAAGAATTTCAACTCCTGCGGCAGAGCGAGAGATTACTCGCCAGCTATTAGATGCTGGGTTTAGATTGATTGATCAAAATCGGATAGATCAAGCTCGAAATAGTGAAGGAGTACGACGGGCATTAGCTGGTGATGCAGATGCTTTTCGTGAGTTGAGAGCAGAGTATGATGCTGATCTGTTGGTGATTGGGGAGGCGACTAGTCAATTTGTAGAAGAAAGAGAAGGTTTTTATTCCTATCGAGCTACATTGAGTACTGAGGTTGTTGAGACTGATACAGCTGAGTTAGTTGCCTCACATGGTGTCAGTGAGAGTGGGATTGATATCACAGAGACTGCTGCTGCTAAAGATTCATTGGCCAGTGCTGGGGCCAAGATGGGGAAGTACTTATTGGATGTAGTTCCTGAGGCTATCTCAGATGGTGAGCGAAGTATTCAACTAACTATTAGTGGGATTAGTTTTTCAGATGTTGATGATTTTGAATCTGAATTAAAGGAGATGAGTTTTGTTGATGCTGTCTATTTAAGAGATTTTTCAGGAGGTTCAGCCAGATTTGATCTAAATACTAGCATTCTGCCTATGCAGCTGTCTAGAGAAATTGAAAATGAAAGTGAGCTTTCACTTGAGGTGACTGGAGTTTCTGGTAGTCAGATTAATTTAAGTAAGTAGTAACTGCAATTTACAATTTAATAAAATTTAAAATCAAGGGTGTTTAAAGGTTTTTAATTGTCTATTGTACATTTTGTCAATTGTTCATTGTGAAGCTTTTAATTGAAGGGAGTTAATGATAATGAATTTAAGAAAAGCGATTTATATACCTGTATTAATTCTTTCTTTATTATTACTGATCAATCTTGATGTAGTAGCTTTTGGTGTTGAAGAAGAGACTGCTGAAGTTGATTGGGAGAGAGGGGTTGTTGTAGTTCAAGGTCAAGGTGTGGCTGCTGAAGATCATATTGGGGGCCAAGCTAAGCTGATGGCTCAGCGAGCTGCCAGAGCTGATGCTTATCGAAATGCTGCCGAGTTTATTGATGGGGTTAGGGTTAACAGTCACACTACCATGGAAGATATGATAGCAACATCTGATCGTGTGGAGACCCAAGTACGTGGTTTTATAGAAGGTGCTTTATTTGTTGATTCTGAATATGATCCAGATATGAAGATCAGTACAGTAACAATGGAGTTACCGTTAGATGGTAGAGAAGGTTTGGCTTATTACTTAGAGGATGATGCTCGAGAAGATTCACAAGATAGAATTGATGATGTTGAAGAACATCTTGATCAGCCAAGGCATGAAGATCCTCCTGGGGAGGAAATAGAAGAAGAGGTGGAACGGGGGATTGAATATACATCGGTAGTTATAGATGCTCGTGGCTTTGATGTAGCAACTGCCTTATATCCTCAAATCTTTGACAGCCAAGGTTATAGTCTTTACGGGCCAACAGAAGTAAGTGCTGACAATCCAGACAATGTATCTTCTTTAGTTGCTTATTCTCGAAGTGAAGAGGAAATTATGGGGATTGATAGAGTGGGAGACAATCCATTGATAATTGAAGCAACTAGTGTAATAAATCGTTCTGGTGAGGCACCAACCGATTTAATCTTAGATTCTGATAATGCTAGATTGTTTAGAGATTTAGATAAGGAACATGGGGTTGTTGAGCGAAGAGCGGTTGTCTTTATTATTGACTAGTAATAGAAGAGAATAGATTAGAATTTAGTGCTTTGGTTGTACTCGTTTGAATTTAATTGTGCATCGTGAATTGTTAATCGTAAATTGATAGAAGGAGGAGTTAAGAGATGAAAAAGCAGATTATCTTTTGTTTGGTATTTTTATTAGTTTTTAACATTACAGCACCTGTATTGGCTAGTAATTTTAATCCATCAGCAGAAAGTAATTTTCAAGTTGGAGCAGATGATGATAATGGTAGTTCTGACTCTGATACGGCTATTAAGGTTGGAGGTGCATTACTGGTAGTCGGTGGTCTTTTTTATTTTGGAAGACGGTATTATAGACGATCTAAGGCAGGTGACTTATATGATGAAGCTCAAGCCTATGCTAGCAGAGGAGAGTGGGGTCAAGCTGTAGAGGCTTACGAAGGAGCTTTAGAGTATGTAGATGATTATGAAGATGCTAAAGCACGTTTAGAAGAAGCTAGAGCTAAAGCGGAGATAATGTATGTTGAATTAGGAGATGAAGCTAAAGAAGCAGAACGATTCGAAGAAGCTCGAAGGTACTATCAGTTAGCTTTAAGATACCACCCTACTGCTTTTAGAGCTCAAAACAGATTAGATGAAATAGAACAGAATTTAGTAGCAGTTCATTATCGGAGAGGACATAGCTTTGAAGTGCAAGGTGATTGGGAAGAAGCTTATCTTGAGTATCAACAAGCTTATAATGTAAATCCTAACTATCAGGATTTAGCAGACCGTTATCATCGAGCTCAATCTCAAGTTGAGGGGGATATAACTTCAAGAGCTTTGATTTTTGTACTTAATCGAACCGGACAATCTGGTTTAGAAAGGACATTTATCAATGCTTTACAGTCTCGCTTAGAAGCTAAAATTACTGATGAATTCTATATGATCGATCGTAAAACTATCCAACAGATAATGGATGAGCAAGGTCAGGCCTTAAGTGATAATCGAGATAGAAACCTTGGCTTAGATATAGCCAATCTGGTAGGTGCTCAAGAGATAATCATGGGCCAACTTATCAATCTTGATGCTGACTCTAATCAGGTCACTCTAGAATTTGAATTGGAGATTATAGATGTTGAAGACAATAGTGTTTTGGAAAAAATTGAGTATGAATATGAATTTGCTGAAGGAATAGGGGCAAATGAGATAACTCGCTATATGGATCGATTAGCTGAGGAGTTAGTAGAGGAAGAATTTTAGTCAAGTCGGAAGAATTGAATATTTAAGGATTAGTTAATAAGCTTTCACTTAATATTAGGTGGGAGTTTTTTTCTATATTTTGGTATTTTTTATGATTTATTTTGTTTATAATATTTTTTTCTTTTGCAGTCTATGATATACTTAACCTAATAATGTTGAGCACTTTATATTATTTAATGGTGCTACTAAGTAAATTCTAGAGAACTTAAAATGATAACTATTAATAATCAGGAAAAATTATTATAAAATCATGAGGTGATAAGATGAGTAAGGAAAGGATATTAAGAGCTATTAGTGAACTGGAAGGTCTAGATGTTAGCTTAGAAGAGGCAATTAATAATCCTGATTTAATTGAAACTAAGAGATTATTAGCTGAAGTTAATAAGATACATAAAAGGGTAATGATAGAAAATGATTTAGAAAATCTTGAAAAGATAATGGCTAGAGATGAACTTAAAAGTAGGGTGATAATTGACTATGTTAAAGATGAGTTTGATGGGATAGTATTTATAGGGCGTAAGGATGTGCCTGTTGGCCCAAGGAGGAGTGATCAAGATTTAGCTTGTTGGTTTTTTAGAGGTTTTTGTACTTATCAAGAGTTTAATAAGAAATTTTTTGAAGCTTATCAGAAGTTTGTAGATAAGTATCAAGCTCTTAATTTCTGGGGAGAAGAAGAGTATGATTTATATCTGGAAGTAGTTGGAGGGGTGTTGGGGGATAAGTTATTGATTGATTATACTACCCGAAAATATTGGGATCAAAGAAGGGTTTTAGTTAACTCATTTGGTTTCGGTAGTACTGGAGAGATAATTTCTGGTAGTAAGATTAGGCGCACTAATTACCAAAAGTTTCAAGATGATTTAGAGAGGATTAAGGAACAAGGAGGGCCAACAACTTGGGAAGAAGCTAAAAAGTTAAAGATTGAGCAAAATTTTAATAGTATCTGGCTTGGTGAGTTTAATCAGTTTTATCAGGAGTAAATCAAGGGTTTTTGGAAGAATATTTTTAGATAATCTTATCAGTTGGAGGTTATGATAGGCAGGGAGAGGATGGCTATCTTGAAAAAATGGAATAATATTAATTGGTTAATTTGGGTATAGCTATTTTTAAGTAAAGTTTTATTACAATAATGTAGCACTTTTGTGCCACATAGCGAAAGGTTTTTATTACGGAGAGTTCTTGGAATTTTAGAACTCGTAGGGTCAGCTATCAGCCCTCAGCTATCAGCTAAAAACAAAACCATAAAATCAAATTCAAAACAAGCTTTAAGCTTTTGATTTTAAGGGGTTAAGTGATTTTAGATTTTAGCTTTGAAGATTTTGAACTGGCTCACGACTGAAGGCTGATAGCTGATAGCTCAGTGGCACTGAAAGTGCCACTTAATATCAATTAAGTAGAGATTCATGACTCTTTTCGACCAGAGAGTGATAGAGTGGGTTTCATTTTTGGTGAAGGTGCTTTTTTGTACTGAAGGAGCTCAAAAGATAAAAGTTTATGGAGGTTACGTTATGGAAATTAATCAACAGGTGGATGATGTAACTAAAGTTCAAGCTTGGATTATGGCGGCAAGAGTACCGACATTACCAGCAGCAATAGTTCCAGTACTTGTAGGTACAGCTGCTGCTATGAGGTATGGTTATTTAAATTTATCAGCAACTATAGTAGCATTGCTAGTAACATTATTAATTCAAATCGGAACAAATTTAACTAATGATTTATATGACTTTAAAAAAGGTACTGATACTGAAGAACGTCTTGGGCCGATAAGGGTAACGCAGGCGGGCCTTCTTTCAATTAAAGAGGTTACTATTGGAATTTGGATTAGTTTTGGATTGGCCCTTTTAGCTAGTTTCTATCTGATTCAGATTGGTGGTTGGCCAATCTTTGTGATCAGTATATTAAGTATAATATCAGGTGTTCTCTATACTGCTGGTCCATGGCCATTAGGCTATCATGGATTGGGAGATCTCTTTGTTTTTATCTTTTTTGGATTAGTAGCAGTGATGGGCACTTTTTATCTCCATACTGGTAGTATTAATTTATTTTCTTTTTATGTTTCCTTGCCAGTTGCCTTTTTGGTAACAGATATTATAGTTGTAAATAATCTACGGGATATTAAGACCGATCGCAAAGCAAATAAAAAGACTTTGGCTGTACGCTTAGGTCGACAAAAGACTTGTATTCAATTTGTTTTCTTTGTTGTAGGAGCTTATCTGATTCCAATCTTATTTTGGGTTAATGGAATACTGACTACTAACTTTTTTTGGTTTCCATTTTTGACCCTGCCATTGGGTGGACGTCTGACTAAAGAGGTTTTTCAAGAGACTGGGAGAGCACTTAACTTGACCTTGAAAGGTACTGGTAAATTACATTTAATCTTTGGATTACTTTTTGCTATCAGTCTATTGTAGATTAAAAAGGATGGTTTTTATAGTAACTTTTTTTGTTGAGCAGACCAGTGGAGCTTCTGCTCTTAAAAGAGCCCTAAGAACAATAATCGCTTTTTTTAGTAGCAGTCTGATCAAGGTTGGGCTGCAGTTAATAATGATCAGTTGGTATCTTTACCTTGTTTTGCATTAGAAAATAAGATCCAACAATTCAAGAGTTTATTAGTTACTCTTATTTATTTTTGAGTCTATCAATCAAATCACCAATTTCTCTTTCTTTATCTGTAGTAGTTTCTTGATCGATCTGTAAAGAAAATTTCAACCAAGTACCTGGTGTAGTTTCAGCGGGTAAAAGTTTTTGAGGTAGATCAACCTTAATCTCTTCTTCACCAACCAATAAGATAGCATAATCACCTTCTAAGCGGTCAACAACTGCTTTCAAATTAATCACCTCTCTTAAATAGTAATTTCATCTTTCATTTCTTCAAATCTAATTTCAGCGATGCCGGAAATATTTTTTATCTCCTTAATATTCTTAAAAGCTCCATAAGTAGTTCGATATTCAATAATTTTTCTAGCAACAACTGGGCCAACCCCGGTTATTTCTTGTAATTTTTGATGATTAGCAGTATTAACATTAATCTTTCTCGAGCTAGTATTTTGGTTCAAATCAGTAGTGGAGGTATGGGAAATCGAATAATTAACTCCATCAGTAATCATTAAAATATCACCGTGTTGATCAGTTCTATAAATATCGACTCCATTTTGCTCTAGTCTGTTAAGTACAACCTGACTTGGATGGCCATATCTGTTATCTGCACCAACCTGGATGATTGCTACTTCAGGGTTGACTTCCTTTAAAAAATCATTAGTGGTTGAAGTGTTAGAGCCGTGGTGGCCAACCTTTAAGACTGTACTGGCTAGGTTATTATGATTGTTAATCATTTCAGATTCAGCGTCTTTTTCAGCATCTCCAGTTAGCATTAAACTTACATCTTGATAGCCTAATCTTCCTACAATGGAAGCATTATTTAGATCTTTTATAGTTTGTTCAGTTGGAGATAGGATTTCAAAGATAACATCAGAAGTTAATTTTCTAATCATTCCATTATGACCGACAGTAAAAGGGATGTTTTTTTGTCTATGACTGTTAGATAATCTTTAAAAGTCTTAGTTGTATGTATTACTTTTGGATCAATAACTTCTCCAACAGAAAATGTTTCGATAACTTTTATCAAACCGCCAATATGATCAGCATGGGGGTGAGTACCAATTACAATATCCAAATGTTCAACATCTAATTGTTGAAGATAACTAACAACTCTAGAACCAGCTTCTCTAGTACCACCGTCGATCAACATTATTTTATTATTGGTCTCTATCAAAATGGAATCCCCTTGACCAACATCAATAAAATGGACTATTATTTCAGATTTTAGATTAGTGTTAGTATTATTGATCTGTCGAGTTGGATTATAAGCTGAAATTGATCCGATATTATTAAAGCTAATGATAAAAGTTAGTAATAAGATTAAAATTAGTAAAAATAGCTTTTTTCGTTGGTTGAACATAACTGAATCCTCCTGAATGGATTTATTACTTTAAATTATTATTAATACTTCACAAGAAGATGGAATAACAATGGAACAATCGTATTTTGTTGATATAATATCCTCAAGTAAAAAGCAATTAAAAGGCTGGAAATTAAGCATATGAATATTATATCAAAGAAGTAAAATAGTATCTACTCTATCATTTAAAAACTGGAAAATAATTCAGGGATACTTAATTTTAATAACTTCATTATATTAAGAAGAAGGGAGTAGAGATGGGATTTTTTATAGTTAAGTTTCTATCAAGTTTGTTGTTGCCACCGGGGTTATTTATCTTATTATTATTAATTTCACTCTTGTTTTTACATCTTAAAAAAAAGCAATACTCTTTAACTTTAAAGAGTAAAATAGTTCTACCTTTAATTGGCTTATTAATTTTAATCTATACTTTAAGTTCTTATTGGGGAGAAACTTTCTTAGTTAGGCCATTAGAAAATAGGTTCTCTCTTATTGCCGAAGAAGATTTGTTTGAGAGAGAGGATTCTATCATAGTTGTCTTAGGAGGTGGTGTAGTAAGAGGAACGCCACAGGGAGAAGAGCTTGGAAAGACTACCTTATCTAGATTATATGGTGGATGGCAGTTACATCAAAAAACAGGTTTTGATTTGGTTGTCAGTGGTGGAGTTCCGCCAGGAGTTGATGGTTTATCAGAAGCAGAGATAATGAGGGATGTCTTAGTTGATTGGGGTGTTGCTGATGGGCAGATAATAACTGAAGAACAATCATTAAACACTTGGATGAATGCGGCTAATACTACTGCTTTGCTCGGGGAGGAATATAAAAGGATTATTCTTGTTACTAGTGCAACACATATGACCCGTTCGATCTATTCTTTTCAAGAGCATTGGACAGCAGATTTAGTAGCAGCTCCTGTAGATTATACCTTTGATACTGAGATTAATTTACTTAGATTTCTTCCCAACCGCTTTGCACTAGATAAGTCATTACGGGCCTTACATGAATGGCTAGGTTTGTTGTGGTATTATTTCAAGTAAGGTGAATTTTAAAAGGGTAATGTAGATATACTAAAATTATATATAGATATTTTAGTTTGAAGTTAAGCTATATATCAAACTAATTAAGGAGGATAATAATGACAACTTCAACCGAGCAGAAAGCAAACCATTTAATAGATGAAAAAAGTCCGTATTTGTTACAACATGCCTATAATCCAGTGGATTGGTATCCTTGGACTGAGGAGGCTTTTGCTAAGGCTGCTAGAGAAGATAAGCCGATCTTTTTATCGATTGGCTACTCTACTTGCCATTGGTGTCATGTAATGGAAGAGGAGTCATTTGAAGATAAGCAGGTAGCTGAATTTTTGAATCAACATTTCGTTTCAATCAAGGTGGATCGAGAAGAGCGACCGGATGTAGATAATATCTATATGAAGGTCTGCCAAACTTTGACTGGCAGAGGGGGGTGGCCTTTGACAGTAATAATGACACCTGAAAAAGAACCTTTCTTTGCGGGGACTTATTTTACTAAAGAGTCACGGATGGGCCGACCGGGGTTGTTAGAGATTTTACGAGGTATTCAATCGGCTTGGCAGGAAAAGCGTTCTGTTTTATTACAGTCTAGTAGTGAGATAATGGAAGCAATTAAAAAGAAAGAGAGAGTTAATTCGCAAACTGAATTTTCAAGAGAGGAACTGGAGGGTTTACTTGAACGTGCTTATCAAGGCTTTAAGGCTACTTTTGATAAAGAGTACGGTGGCTTTGGTTCGGCACCTAAGTTTCCGTTGGCCCATAACCTATTATTCTTAATGAGGTATTGGAAAGCAACTGCTAACCAAGAGGCATTAGATTTAGTCACTGAAACTTTAGATAGTATGTATGCAGGTGGAATTTATGATCACTTAGGTTATGGTTTTGCTAGATACTCTACTGATAGGAAATGGTTAGTGCCTCATTTTGAAAAGATGTTATATGATAATGCTCTGTTAGCAATTGCTTACTTAGAAGCTTATCAGATTACTGATGATGATACTTATGCTCAAATTGCCGGAGAGATTCTAACCTATATTAGCCGAGATATGACCTCTACAACCGGAGGTTTTTATTCAGCAGAAGATGCTGATTCTGAAGGAGTAGAGGGTAAGTTTTATCTCTGGACTCCAGCAGAAGTCAAAGAGATATTAGGTGAAGAGGAGGGTAAGGAGTTTTGTCAATATTATGATATTACTGTGGAGGGAAATTTTGAAGGGAAGAGTATCCCTAATTTAATTGAACAAGGTGTCAATAAAGATGAAGCAGATGACAAATTTAAGAAGGCTAGAGAAAAATTATTTGCAGCTCGTGAAGAAAGAATACACCCTGATAAAGATGATAAGATCTTGACCGGTTGGAATGGGTTGATGATTGCCGCTATGGCTTTAGGAGCTAGAGTATTAGATGAAGGAAGGTATCAACATTTAGCTCAGCAGGCTAGCGATTTTATCTGGGATAATCTCTATCAAGATAGATTATTAGCTAGATATCGAGCAGGAGAGGCAGCTTATTTAGCTTATGTTGATGATTATGCTTTCTTAATTTGGGGATTGCTTGAATTATATCAGACAACTTTCAATCCTGAATATTTAAAGAGAGCTTTATTATTGAATGATGAATTACTAGAATATTTTTGGGATGATGATGCAGGAGGACTTTACTTTTATGGTGAAGACGGAGAGGAATTAATCACTCGTCCTAAAGAGGTATATGATGGAGCGATGCCATCAGGTAATTCAGTGGCAACATTAAACTTTCTCAAATTAGCTAAATTAACTGGAAATAATGATTTAGAAGAGAAGGTAGAAGAGCAGATTCGATATTTTGGGAGCCAAATCAATAAGAATCCAACTGCTTATTCTTACTTTTTATCATCAATTCTTTCTATTCAAGTAGATAATAGAGAGATTGTAATCGTTGCTGATGTTAATCAACAGCAAGAAGAAACAGAAGATATGTTAAATTTTTTAAGGGCCAGCTTTAATCCATTTACTACACAGGTTGTCAAAGGCAAAGAGAATCAAGATCAATTGTTGGAATTGATTCCTTTTCTAACTAATTATCAGACTGTTGAGGGACGAACAACTGCTTATATCTGTCAAGATTTCACCTGTCAAGCACCGATTACTGATGTAGAAGAGTTTAAAAAACAGTTGCTAGAAAAAATCTAAGGGTGGGCTTTTCATCAGGAAGGGTTCGGAGAATCCGAGGGGATCATAATGAACAATAGCTAGTGTAGAATTAATAATTGAAGGTTTAAAATTCAATTACTTTATAGGTGTTTTTTTAATGTTTTTATTTGTATGATATTAACTATCAATTATACATTGAACTGCTGGGGGGATAAAATGTTATTCTCTGTTGATGAAAATAAGAAGAGAAAGAGAATGATCAGAGAACAACTTGAACGGCGAGGAATTGAGCAACAAGCAGTATTAGAGAGTATGAGAGAGGTTCCTCGCCATCTATTTGTGCCTGATAAATTAAAAAATAAAGCTTATCATGATTGTCCATTGCCAATTAAAAAGGGCCAAACGATCAGTCAGCCTTATATCGTAGCCTTGATGATCGAAGCATTAAAACTAGAAGAGAATGATCGGGTTTTAGAGATTGGTACTGGTTCGGGATATGCTGCTGCTGTCTTGGCCCAGATTGTAGAAGAGGTTTATACAATTGAACGCCATCAATCCTTAGCGGAGTTGGCCCGGGAGCGATTTGAAATATTGGGTTATGATAACTTACAAGTTAAAGTTAGTGATGGAACGGAAGGTTGGCAGGAGTTTGCTCCTTATGATGGAATAGTAGTAGCTGCGGGAGCACCGGTGCTTCCTGAACCTTTAGCTGAGCAATTGGAGATAGGTGGTAAATTAGTAATTCCTGTTGGAGATAGGGATTTACAGGAGCTACTGGTGCTAACCAAAGAGTCAGATGGAGAATTAAATAAGGAACGGATAGCTAGAGTTAGATTTGTTCCATTAATTGGGGAAGAGGGTTGGGTGGCTGAAGATTGAGAGGTAAAGCATAGCAAATTTGTAGTAATGCTCAAAATGAAAGGTATCTTATATTAGTATCACTGATAGGTGGGCTTATTAAAGAAAAGGAGCGATTACAGTGAAGTTAGGGGTTGATTTTTATAGTCAAGATGCAGTTACTTTGGCTCAAAAGTTGTTAGGGAAACTATTAGTAAGAAAGATAGATGGTGAAGAGATAGTAACTAAGATTGTTGAGACTGAGGCCTATGTTGGCCCGGAAGATAAAGCGTGTCATGCTTATAATAATAAGCGAACTGATAGAACAAAGATAATGTTTGCTCAGGGTGGATATAGTTACGTTTATTTGATCTATGGTCTCCATCATTGTTTCAATGTAGTATCTGGAAAGAAAGGCAAGCCAGAAGCTGTTTTGATTAGGGCGGTAGAGCCAGTCAAGGGTTTAAGAGTAATTAAGAAGAATCGCCAGATAAAAAGTAAGCGAATAGAAGATTTAACAAATGGTCCAGGGAAGCTTTGTCAAGCCCTTGCGATAGATAAGAATTTAAATGGATATAATTTGAGTACAGGGGTTGAACTTTATATTCGCGATAGACAGCAAGAATATGATTTATTAACAACTCCGAGAGTAAATATAGGTTATGCGGAGGAGTATAAAGGTGAATTATGGCGCTTTTGTATTAAAGGAAACACTTTTCTTTCATAAATTTGAAGAATTAATTGATTATTTGGGAATGATAATGTAAAATATTTAATAATTAAGCTGATTATTGATTTAAACTAGTAATGAGGATAAGTGAGGAGGAGAGGAAATGAGAAGTGATATACTAAGATTATTAGAAAAAAGCGGTAAATTATCACCTGAAGAAATTGCTGTTAGACTTGATTTAGATGTGGAGAAGGTAGAAGAGGTGATCAAGCAGTTAGAAGAGGAGCAAGTTATAGTTAAGTATTGTGCTTTAGTTGATTGGGATAAAACAGATCGAGAGATCGTTACTGCATTAATTGATGTTAAAGTTACTCCAGAAAGAGGACTTGGTTTTGATGCAGTAGCTAAAAGAATTTATAAGTTTCCAGAAGTTAGTTCTGTATTCTTAATGTCAGGGGGATATGATCTGTCAGTTAAGGTAGAAGAACGAACAATGAAGGAAGTTGCTTTATTTGTAGCTGAAAAATTAGCTACGATTGATCAAATTCAAAGTACAGCTACTCATTTTATGTTAAAAACTTATAAAAAGGATGGAGTAGTTTTTAAAAAGGAAAACCAAGATGCTGAGCGGTTGGTGATCTCACCGTGAATTGGGAAAATGTAATATCGTCTCGTGTTCATCAAGTTCCCTCATCAGGAATTAGAAAGTTCTTTGATTTAGTCTCTGAAGTGGATGATGTTGTTTCTTTAGGTGTAGGAGAGCCAGACTTTGTAACCCCATGGCATATTAGAGAAGCTTCTTTTTATTCCCTTGAACAAGGAGATACAATGTATACTTCTAATTATGGATTATTGGAGTTGCGAACAGAAATTGCTAAAAATATTGAAACAAACTATAATGTTAGCTATGATCCGCAAGGAGAAGTTTTAGTGACTGTTGGAGTTAGTGAGGCTTTAGATTTAGCTTTAAGAGCTTTAGTTGAAGAAGGGGATGAAGTTATTCTGCCTGAGCCATGTTATGTATCTTATAAGCCTTCGACTATTTTAGCTGGAGGAAGAGCAGTTAAAGTTCAAACTGATCGTCAAAATGAATTTAAACTGACTGCTCAAAATTTAGAGCGGGTAATAAGTGAGCAAAGTAAGATATTAATTCTTTGTTATCCAAATAATCCTACTGGAGCAATAATGGAGCGAGATGAGTTATTAGAAATTGCTCAAGTTGTCAAGGAGCATGACCTGATTGTTTTGGCTGATGAAATTTATGCTGAACTTACTTATGGAAAAGAACATACAAGTTTTGCTAGTTTGCCTGGAATGAAAGAAAGAACTATTTTGTTTAATGGATTTTCTAAGGCATATGCTATGACTGGTTGGAGAATAGGTTATGCTACGGCTCCTGAACCGATTATTCAAGCGATGATGAAGATTCATCAATATACTATGTTATGTGCTCCAATTATTAGCCAAAAGGCTGCTTTAGAAGCGTTAAAAAATGGAAGAAAAGAGCTTGATAAGATGGCAGACTCTTATAACCAAAGAAGACGGGTGATTACTAAAGGATTAAATGATGTTGGTTTAGATTGTTTTGAACCAGAGGGGGCCTTTTATGCTTTTCCATCAATTGAAAGAACCGGGCTTAGTTCCGAAGAATTTGCTGAAAGATTATTACAGGAAGAAGGTGTTGTAGTAATTCCTGGTGAAGTTTTTGGAAAGTCTGGAGAAGGCTTTATTCGATGTTCATATGCTTCATCAATGGAAGATATTTGTGAAGCTTTGACCAGAATAGAAAGATTTATTAAGAAGATATAATAAAAAGTGAGCAGTTAACTGCTCACTTTTTATTATAAAGAGTAGTTTAAGCTTACTTTAATTAATAGAGGAGATGATGGATATAAAGTTGTAAAACAGCTTATGATTTACAAAAAAATACTTTAATTCAAAAAATAAGCAGGAGATGAGTTTTAGTTTGTATAATCTTATGATAGGTACCGATTATATTGTCAAATACATAAAGAACTGTTAATCTAGTTTTATTAAATTATAATTGATAGAGGAGAAGATAAAATGAAATTAAAATCTATTCAATCAAAATTATTGACTGTTTTATTAATAGCTTTATTAATAATTTTTTCTATAACAATAGGGATAATAATAAACTCTACAAAAGATATGTCTGTTCAAAAAGCAACAAATTTATCAATGGCTGAATCTAGAGAATATGCAAAAATTATTGAAAATGAATTAGAAGAAGGATTTAGTATTTTAAGAGTATTAGCAAATACTAAAAATAATATAGAAGAAGTTGTAGCAGATGAAAATTTAATGAAAGATATTTTAGATAATAATCATTTGAATAATATCTGGATAAGTTTAAAAGATAACAGCATACATAAAAGATATCATATAGAAAATAATAGATTAATAGAAGAAGAAATCATTTATGAATATATAACTGATAATACATTTAACTCTGAAAAAATATTAGAACCATATAAAAATCTTCAAAATATATATGTAACCTCTTTAGTTGTGCCTATCAAAGATAATAATAGAGTGATTGGAAATATAGGGTTAGCTATAAATTTTAATCAACTTCAAAAGATAATTGATAGTTTTGAGATTTTTGAAACTGGTTTTGGAAGGTTACTTTCAAATGAAGGGATTGTAGTAGCCCATCCTAATGAAGATAGACGTTGGGATATATCAGGTGATTTTAGAGGAGAAAAAGAAGATGTATATAGAGAAGTTGTAAAAGAAGGAAAACATTTTTATGATGATGCTTTTTCAGTTGCTTTAGATGACAATGTATTTAAAAGTTTTTCTCCAGTTAGTTTAGGGAACACTAAGACCCCTTGGAGTTTTGGTGTAGTTGTTCCTCATGAAGAAATGTTTGCAGAAGTGACTTCTCTTAGTAGCAGAATAATTATTATAAGTATACTTTCATTTTTATTATTAAGTTTAATAATTTTAATTACAACTAAACCAATTGTTGATAAGATAAAAAAAATAAAAGATTATGCTTTAATTATAGCAAAAGGTGATTTTAGTCTTAAGATTGAAGATGATTTAATTAAACGAGAAGATGAATTAGGTGAGTTAGCATCTTCTTTTGAAAGAATTAAGGAGAATCTAAGTAGTATCATAAAAAACATCTTAGATATAACAAATAGTCTATCTGCTCAAAGTCAAGAACTATCAGCATCAGCTCAGGAGGGTAATGCAGCCATTGAAACTACCAACGGTTTAATTCAAAATATGTCAGCAGGTATTAAAGAAATTTCAGCTAGTGCTCAAGAAGTAGCTAGTTTTTCTGAACAAGCTAACTTACACACTGACAAAGGTAGTGAGTATATAGAAACTACGGTAAATAGCATTAAACAAATAAATCAAACAGTTAATGAAACTGTGGAAGTAATTAATGAATTAGATCAGACATCAGAAGAAATAGGAGAAATAGTAGAACTAATTACTAATATATCGGAGCAGACTAACCTTTTAGCTTTAAATGCAGCTATAGAATCAGCTAGAGCAGGAGAGCATGGGCAAGGGTTTGCAGTTGTAGCAGAAGAAATAAGAGGTTTAGCAGGTGAGACTTCTGAGGCAACTGAAAAAATTGCTAAGCTTGTTAGCAATACTCAAGAACAATCTAAAAAAGGTATTAAAAAGGTCAAGGAAGTTGAAGACAAAGCTAAAGAAGGTCAAAGGGTAGCAAAGAAAAGTGGCCAGATATTTACTGAAATTAAAAATGAGGTAAAGGAGACATCACTTCAAATAGAACAAACTGCTAATGGCACTAATGAAATAGCTCAAGATAGTAATGAAGTACTAAATGCAACAGAAGATATAAGCAGTATGTCTAATGAAATTAATAAATCATCACAAGGATTAGCAGAAATAGCACAAGAATTAGAAATTTTAATAGATCAATTTGAGGTATAAGTCTTACGTACAAGTAGTAAGAAAGCTGCACAACAAAGAATCATTTTTAAACATTCTAGAGGGCCAAAATAAGAGCCCTCTATTTTTATTTTAATTTTATAAATTGCTGTACTTAAGATCATTTTATAAGAAAAATAAATAAAAAATGCGACCAACTTCCTTTTTTGATATAATAGCTTCGACAAAAAATAATCAAAAGAAAAGAAATCAGTCACATTAAGATTATATTAAAGACTCAAAATGCTATCTACTTTATCATTGAAAAATTTAGTAATTATTATCGTAAACTTTTCACTAAGAAGTCTTTAAGGTGTTATTTTGATTTTTAATTTTACTATTATTAGTTAATCTAATTTAGTGATAGTGACTCCAATTAAACCAGGACCAGTATGTACAACCATAACCGGGCTGATCTGTCCTGTGAATGTCTCCTTGACATTTTCTAATTTTTTAAACTTATTTAATAAAACTTCAGATTCCTGAGCAGCGTTACCATGCATCACATCTACTTTACAAGGGCCAGTTGCAATTCTTTTTTTGGCAATTTGATATAATTTTTTAAGAGATTTTTTGCGACCTCTGCTCTTTTTATAAGTATAGTACTCACCTGTTTCATTGATAGAGATGATTGGTTTAATATTTAAAAGGCTACCGATTGTTCCTTGAACTTTACCTATTCGGCCACCTTTTTTTAAGTATTTTAATGTCTTAAGAACGAAGAAGACGTCTATATTATCAATTTTAGCTTTAACCTTATTAACTAAAGTAGTGAAGTCTATTCCGGATTCAAGTAATTCAGTAGCATAAAGAACAAGTCTTCCTAGACCCATCGATAGAGCTTTAGAATCGATGACTTCTACAGTTAACCCGGTAATTTGCTCACTAATCATTTTAGCCATATTATAAGTGCCACTTAATCCGCTGGAGATATGAATTGCAAGCACATGGGTAATCCCCTTGTTTTTAAGGGCCAATAGCTTGTCTTTTAATTCTTGGGGAGAAGGAGTAGAAGTAGTAGGAATTTCTCTGTCTAATTGCTCATAAATTTCTTGTGGTTTAATTTCAACTCTATCTTTGTACTGTTGTTGTGAATAATTAATTTTTAGTGGTAAAAACTCAATCTTTTTATCTTGAATTAAGCCGAATGGAAGATCAGATGTGCTATCAGTTAAGATTGCTATATTTTCATTCATTAAATTGCACCTCTCTTTTATGTAATATTGTCTATCAACCAATTATACCATAATTTATGATCAATTTACAATAATAAATTAATTATTCTGTAATTTAGTTATATAAATTGAATATGATTTTTGATAATATGATTAACCTGACTAATTAAGCTAAGTTCTTTTAACTTCGAAAGATTTAAGCGGAAAATTAAATGCAATATATATGGATAGGAGTGATTTAAAGTGATAAAAACAATAATAATAGCACTCGTATTGTCATTAGATGCTTTTGGAGTTGCTTTAGCGTTAGAGTATGGTAATCGATTACAATTTAAAGAGAAACTATTGTTAATTTTTTCTTTTGGATTCTTTCAATTCTTATGTATCTTATTAGGAGCAATGTTAGGTGGATATATCAATAATAACTTATTTGTTATTACTGATTACTTAGCTGGAAGCATCATCTTGTTATTAGGCTTATATCTTATAAAGGAAGGGTACCAAAAAGAATCTGAAGCTGAATATAAAGCTCTTAACTTTTTTACTATTATGATATTAGGTATTACAGTTAGTATTGATGCTCTAGGGGTTGGTTTTTCAATCTTACATAATCTATCTTTATCAATTGTTTTTAGCAATGCATTAATAATTGGATTTACAACCTTTATAGTAACCTTATTTGCTATAATTATAGCAAATAAGGTTAGGAGTTTTGTTTTAATAGAGAGGTATGTAGACTTCTTTGCTGGGTTAATTTTGATTGTTTTAGGTTTATTAATCATAATTTAATTTCCCTTTTTAAAATTAAAAAGGGAAAAAGGTCTCTAGTCTTGAATATAGACAAAGTAGATATGATAATTATTTTATCTGTTAAATTAGGAAATGAAGAAGTATAATTTATATTTGGCCACCTAACAGGTTATATGGATTCAATGGTGAAATTACCCTAAATTCTTGTAGTTTTTGATGGGGATTTAGGGCTTTTTATTTTAAAAAGGAGGTACCAAGAATGGCTGAAGAAGTTATAGAAATTATAGCTAAAAAAGAAGAAGAGGCTTTAGAGAAAGCTTATAGAGACTTTCAAGCTCAAATAGATAAAGAATTTGCTAAAGGTGATATTGAACTAGATTTGATCAAAGAAAAAAAAGGTTTTTTAGGTCTGTTTGGACGGAAAAAGGTATATCAAGCAACCTTAAAAATGGTTCAATTTGCTGGTCATAATGAGGAAGAAGTAGATTCAGAACCTGGAGAATTTAAAGTGAAGATTAAAGATGAGGGGATCTTTTTAGAGGTTAAACAACCAACAGGAGCAGGAGAAATGATTAAAATGGAGATGGTAGATCAAGTTTTGCAGGAAAAAGAGATAGAAGATATCAGTTATGAAAAAGTCAGTGAAGCTTTAATACTTGATGGTGAAGAGGTAAAGATAGCTCCTAGAAAACCTGAACTTGATCGTGATGCTAAGGTTGAAATAGAGCTTACTCCTGATTTAATGAAGGCGATTTTAAATTATTACCCTCCATTAGGTGGAGAGGTCTTATCTATTACAGACATATTACAAAAGTTAGAGGAGAAATCAGTAGTAGCTGGTATCCAAAAGGAGAAGTTAAGAGAGGTATTTGATCCTGAAGAGAGATTAGAAGATTTTGTGATAGCAGTTGGTAAAGGGCCAATTCCTGGAGAAGATGGTGTGATTGAATTTAAATTTAATCTTGATCAGAAAAAGAACAAAGTGGTTGAATTAAATGATGGAAGTGTAGATTTTTATAATTTAAATCGAATTATAAATGTTAAACAAGGAGAAGTTATAGCCAACAAAATTCCAGCTGTTGAAGGAGAGCCTGGTAGAAAGGTGACAGGAGAAAAGATCCCTCCTGCTCCAGTTGAAAAGGTAGAACTACCCCAAGGGGAAAATGTAGAAGTTAGCCAAGATGGATTAACTTTAACTGCTGAAATTGATGGTCAGGTTATCGAAAAAAATGGTACTATTAATATCTTAAAGGTTTATACAGTTGAAGGGGATGTTGATTTAACAACCGGAAATATTAATTTTAACGGAAATGTAGTAATTAACGGTAACGTAAGGGATAATATGGAGGTTAAAGCCGAAGGAAATATTCAAGTAAATGGTAGTGTTTATAGTGCTAAACTAGAAGCAGAGGGCCAAATTATTGTACAACAGGGCTTTATTGGTCGTAACAAAGGTCTTCTGAAAGCAGAAGGGGATATTCTTGTTGAGTTTATTGAAAATGGAATTATTGAAGGTGGAGGGAATTTAGCGGTTAAGAATGCAATTATGCACAGTCAGATAGATGTAGAAGAGAAAATAGTTGTTATAGAGAAAAAAGGGTTAATTGTAGGGGGCGAAGTTAGGGCGGCCCAGGAAATAAAAGCAAATATTATTGGTTCAGATTTGGATACTTCAACTAAAATTCGTGTAGGAGTTAATCCTGAATTAAGGGATGAATTTAAGAATAAAGAGCAATTATACTTTGAAAAAAAAGAGAAGTTAGATGAAGTTATTAAATCAATTTCTGTATTAAAGAAAAAAAAGAGGTCTTCTAAACTATCTGAAGAAAAAGAAAAGTTATTTAAGCAATTGACAAGAGCAAAATATACAGTTGCAACTGATTTTGAAGAGTTATCAGCTGAAAGAGAAGAGCTTTCAAAGAGGTTAGATCAGGAAAAAGAGGGAGTAATAAAGGTAACAAATACTATTTATCCAGGCGTAGTAATTACGCTTGGTACGAGTACTTTGCGGGTAAATAAAGCTAAGAGCAATATTAAATATTATCTTGATGATGGGGAAATCAAAACAACTAACCTGGTTTAATTTAGTAATTGATAGGTTGTAAAGAAATCAGAATAAAGGGGGTGAATTAGTTGGAAAATATTATTTCAATTTATTTATTCGGAGTTATTTTTAATTTACTAACTTTTTTATTCTATTTAATTAGAGGTTTTAATGATTTGCAAGTTAATATTCTACCAGCAATCAGTTTTATTCTAGCTAGTTGGCTTATTTATCCAGTTTTATTGTGGCAAGGAAAAGGAGGGTATTGAATTGAGTTTGAATTAAAAAATAGTTTATAGTGTAAAATAGTAATTGAAGTTTATAATTATTTTAAAAGAGATAGAATAGAAGATTAAATAAGGAGGGATGTCAATGCCAAAAAAGAGCATTAATACTAAGCAAGCACCTGCTGCTTTGGGACCTTATGCTCAGGCAACTGAATTAAATGGAACACTGTTTGTTTCAGGTCAGATACCAATTGATCCAAAGACAGAGAAGTTAGTTACTGGAGATATTCAATTGCAGACTGAACAGGTTTTAGAAAATTTAAAGGCTGTTTTAACAAAAGCAGGATATGGATTTCAAGATGTAATGAAAGCTGAAGTCTTTATTGATAATATGAACGAATTTGCTGAGATGAATCAGGTCTATGCGGATTATTTTACCAGTAATCCACCTGCTAGAGCTTGTGTTGAAGTAGCCAGATTACCTAAAGATGTTAAAGTAGAGATATCATTGGTTGCAATGAAGAAGTGAGCTTATAAAAATAGCTGCTTGTTTAATTTTATATAACTTAAGAGGTAGTCTAAGAGACTACCTTTTTATTATGGTTGGCAATTGTTTTGTACATATAAAAAGTATTAGTTTATACCTATAAATGAGCAGGAGTTTTATTTTTGAACCAGAATAAAAGAAATTAGGAAGAAGATATCACGGTTAGATAAGGTTGATTTTGGAATTGAATATTTATAGGAGGAGATAAATATGAAAGCAATAGAATTAGCAGAGAATATTTATTGGGTTGGAGGAGTTGACTGGAATTTAAGAAATTTTCATGGGTATTCTACCCAACGGGGTTCGACCTATAATGCATATTTAATTATTGATGAGAAAGTGACCTTGATTGATACAGTTAAGGACTATATGTATGATGAAATGATCGAGCGAATTTCAAGTGTTATTGATCCAACAGAGATTGATTATGTTATTTCAAACCATGTAGAGATGGATCATTCTGGAGGATTACCTAAATTAATGGAGTTAGTACCTGATGCTACAGTATTTACTTCCCCTAAAGGAAAGGCTGGGTTGAAAGCTCATTATAAAAAAGATTGGAATTTCAGTGTTGTCAAAGGTAATCAGAGTTTAGAGTTGGGTCAACGGAGTTTGGAATTTGTTTTGACGCCGATGGTACATTGGCCAGATAATATGGTGGCTTATCTGCCTGAAGAGAAAATTTTATTCTCTAATGATGCTTTCGGTCAGCATATTGCTTCTTCAGAGCGGTTTGATGATCAGTTGCCTTATGACATTATTATGGAAGAAGCAGGTAAATATTATGCCAATATAGTATTACCATATAGCAGCCAGGTAGAACGAATATTACCGGTAGTTGAGAAGTTAGATTTGGAAGTGATTGCTCCTTCTCATGGAGTTATTTGGCGAAGTCATCTTCCTGAAATTTTGAAAGAGTATCAAAAATGGGCTAACAATCAAACTGAAGAAAAAGCTGTGATAGTTTATGATACAATGTGGGATTCAACTAAAAAAATTGCTCAGTCTTTAGAAGGAGCTTTTGCAACGCAAGGAGTTAGTACAAGAATGATGAGTTTAGATGTTAATCATATTTCGGATATTATGACTGAGGTATTGACTGCTAAATATATCTGTGTCGGCTCACCTACATTGAATAATAATATATTACCTAGTGTAGCGGCATTTTTAACTTATTTAAAAGGGTTGGCCCCTAAGAATCGTTATGGCCTTGCTTTTGGTTCTTATGGCTGGAGTGGTCAAAGTATCGATCAAGTAGAATCGGTTTTAGAAGAGATCGGTTTTGAATTATTAGAACAGATTAAGTATCAATATATTCCGGAAGGTAAAGAGTTGGAAGCGGAAGTAGCTGAGAAGCTGGATGAAAGCAATGAATAGTGAATAGTTAAAATCAAAACCTTTAAAGATATTAGATAGATAATATTCAATAGTGATGGGATTATGGTTCAAGTTATTGGGCTACAGGTTAAAACCTGTAGCTTTGATTTTATGGTTTTGAACTTACTGACCACTGATTCCTGGTAACTATTGATATAAAGTGAAACTTTATATCAAATCAAAGGAAGCAACTACCTTTTCATCTGGATTTAAAGTGGGTCGCCAGATCTCTATCTTATCAGCTGTAGTTGATATTTTTTTTGGTAAGCCATCTAAAGAGCGGCATAGATCAACAAACTCATCTTCAGATAATTGCTGTTGAATAAAATTAGTACTAGCAACTGTCATATGAAATTCCCAATCATTATAATTTTCGATTGTCGAAATATTCTTTTTTTCTAGTTCATAGTGAAGGCTATTAGCTAAATTTAATAATGAATTTGTAGTATTTAGCTTAAGTGTCAAAAATTTATTATTTAAATTATAACACTTAAAGCTATCAATTAAGATTCTTATGGGCTTATCTATAGAGCAGATAGATGCTAGGATCTGTTTGGCCTGTTCACTAGCTTCTTTAGTAATTCGATTAAGTGTAATATGTAGTTCAGGGTAAAATTGATCTTGATAAAGATCAAAGTGATTAGCAATAGCTTGCTGGATATTTAAGACTGGGGTTAAATGTTTTTTATTTGGTACTAGCACAATAAATAATTCTTCACTTAAAGCTGCTGGTTTAATCATCAAATCCCTCCAAAATGTCAATGTAGTCATATCTTACCATATAATTAATTTGACATCAACTATTCACCCTTCAATTCGTTGTAACCCTGCTTTCTTAGCTAAATGAAGAGTTTGTTGATATTCTCGTTCTGTAATCCGACGATTTAAGTGTTTATCTTCACCAGCTTGATAAGCTGGATAATATTGCTCCATAATATTGATGTAAGTGTCAGGTGATAACTCGTAGCTGATAAATTCCATAATTTCTTGACTTCCTGCTAAATTATCTGGAAGTACTAAGTGACGAATCAATAGACCTTGATAGGCAATATCTAATTCAGTCTTCAACTCTCCTACTTGGCGGTACATTTCTTTGACTGCTTTTTTAACTACTGATAAATACTTTGGAACCTCTGAATACTTTAGGCCAATTTCTTCATCAGCATATTTGATATCAGGCATATAGATATCAATTACTCCATCTAATAAATTAAGGCCGGTTAAATTATCGTAACCTCCCGAATTATAAACCAAAGGAATTTCTAAACCTAATTTACAAGCCTCTAAAGTTGCAGCTAATAGAGTATGGATCATATGACTTGGAGTGACAAAGTTGATATTATGACAGCCTTGTCGCTGTAAAGAGATCATAATTTCTGCTAACTCTCTGGTATTTATCAGCTCACCTTGTTGTTGATGGCTCGTATCATAATTTTGACAGTAGATACATCGTAGATTACAGCTACTAAAGAAGATAGTACCTGAACCGCGTTGACCGACTAGAGGAGGTTCTTCTCCGAAGTGCGGGCCAAAGCTTGCCACTTTAATCTCTTTTCCTGTTTTGCAATAGCCGAGTTCATCTTGAGTACGGTCAACTTGGCAGTGGTGAGGACAGAGTTTACAATTCTTTAGGATCTGATATGCTTTTTTGGCCCTGTTAGCTAACTTTCCAGAGCGATAAAGTTCTAAATAACTAGGTTGTACCATTTTAATCTACTCCTTATAATAGCAATTTATAGTTTATAATTGATAATTAACATTTTAAAAGTAAAAAGATTATAAATTTAATTTACCAAGATTGAATTTAAGTTAACGAAGATAATATTAAATTATTAATTATTATATCACATAATTAAAGATCATATTAAGGTTAGCTAAGAAGGAGAGTGATATAAGCTAGATTTGACAAATTAAGTAAGTTGTAATATAATTATTGGCAATTGATTTAAAAATCTTGGCGGGCTGTAGCGCAGTTTGGTAGCGCACTGTGCTGGGGGCGCAGGGGTCGCTGGTTCAAATCCAGTCAGCCCGACCAACTATAAACGTTGATATATCAACGTTTATAACCTGTTAACTAAAACAGGTCTTTTTTGTTTTTGGGGCAGATTGCCGACAAATTGCCGACAACGAATTAAAAAGTTATTGTTTCAAGCTGTTTTTTAATTTTTGAACAGCTTCTTTTTGCATGGAAGGAATAATATGAGAGTATGTATCAAGAGTTTGGGTAATAGAGGCGTGCCCTAACCTTTCCTGGACTATTTTAGGGTGGATTCCAGCTTTAAGCATTAAGGTTGCATGAGTATGTCTAAGATCATGTAATCTAAATTTTTCTAGATTAACTTTTTTTGCTACTTTATTAAATGAACGTGTAGCATAACGAGGATTAAAGGGGGTTCCATCTTCTCTACAAAAGACTAAGTTGTATTCGTTATTGTATTCAGGGCCAAATTTCAATCTGTTTTCTTTTTGCTCCTTATTTCTTCTTTTTAATATCTTGATTACATCCTCATCTACATCTATAGGGCGAATACTTGAATCAGTCTTAGGTTTTCTGAAAACCAAACCTTTATTGGCAGGGCGAGTAACAGATTGCTTAACTTGGAGTTTTTGGTTTTCAAAGTCAATATCTTTCCATCTTAAAGCCAAAAGCTCACCTCGTCTCATTCCAGTAAAGGCAGCTATATAAATAAAATCATAGATCCATCCTTCAGCAACTTCTAATAATTTATAGAGTTGTTTTTTAGTTAGTGCTTCTATCTCTGATTTTTCTCCCTTAGGAGGAGAGATTTTATCCGCAGGGTTATTCTCTAACATCTCCCATTTGACTGCATGGTTTAAAGCTGTATTTAACGTAGTGTAATGCCTTTTTACTGTCTTTTTGGATAAACCACCTTTCTTACCATCTTTTCTGCCATCTTTGAGCTTATGAGACAAATATCTTTTTATATGCATAGCTTTCAAATTAGCTATTTTTATACTTCCTAAAATAGGAATGACATGAGTTTTGACTATGATCTCATAAGTTTCTAATGTAGAAGGGGCCAAGTTATGTTCGCAGTAATCTTCTAACCACTGTAACAAAAATTCTTCAAGTGTTAAATTAGATGGTTCTACATAAGTTCCATACTCTAACTTATATTCAATCTCTCTCATTCTTTTTTTAGCTTCAGTTTTAGTTCCAGTAACGTTTTCATAAATTCTTTTTCGCTTACCTGTTATTGGATCGGTGCCAGCACTGATTGTTATCTCCCAAGAATTTTCTCCTCTTTTTCTGATATGACCCATGATAAATCCTCCTTATAATAGATATAAAAACAAATCCCCGTTAACGGGGATTTAGACTATAACTTTTTTAATCTTGAGAATTATTTTTTAAACTATTATTCAATTCTTTTAATTCTTCATTTGATATTGGTTCGCTCAAAGGGCGTTTTTCAGTAGCAGAGTGACTTTTAAAAACAATTTGCATCATAACATTAACAATTCGGTAAGAAGTTAAAGAAAAGTAAAGAACTAACCAAGTCCATAAAACAGATATTAATTCAAGAAATAATAAATCATCAAATATAGTAAAAGACTTAAATTCATCTCTAAGATAAAAAATATTAGAAAATATTATCACTAAAATACCACTATGTAATGTTTTGTTAAAATAATCATACAAATCATTTTTTAATTCAGAAGCAAATAATTTTTGAATTAATTCAGTATCTCTTAATGTGAATAAGATAGAAATCAGAACACCTAAAAAACCAACTGTTACGGAACTTAAAGTTATAATTCCATCTAGCAGGTTATCAAATTTTTTATATTCTGCAAAGTTTAAAAAACGAAAATGAACAAGTATAAATGTTATTAAAAAACTTATTATAGCAGGGTATAATTTTTCGATGTTTATGCTAGAAAGTTTACTTTTTAAAAAGTAAAGCATATTATCACTACCTTTGCATATTTTCTAAAATTTCATCAACTCTATTTTCATACTTATTATACATAAAAACCGATAATTCTTTGAAATCTATACTTTCTTTTCTTTCTAGCTTCATAGGGATTATGTCATGTATTTTTTCTTCAAATAAATCCAGATGCTCAACATTAGTATCTTCTGATTCTTTCATTCCTACAACAGTTTTCTTCACTACATCCTCATTAGCTTCTGCTACAGCTAGGGTGTTATGGATATGGTTTTTATTTAATCCCCTTTTAAAATTATGCCCCATAGTTAAATTAATTTCTACATTAACTGCTTCAAATCCTCCGAAATTTTTAACCATTTTACCTAAAATATTATTCCCATTTTGGTATTCGGTATTAGAGAAATCTGTTAATCTAAGAGTGAGGCTTCTGTATGTTTGAGCTTTTTTTATTTTCTCAAAGATCTCTTTGTAAAATATGGGGGTTAAGTGAATCGTTTCTTTATCCTTCTTTCCCCATAACTCATTAAGATAATTCGAAATTCCAGTAGGGGTTAAACTATGTGCGTTTCTTTGTACCATTAATATGTTGTATTCTGGGTCATAAAGAGCAGTAACGTGTTCACCTATTGATTCATCTTTTTCTAAAACTAGTGGTTGTGCAATTTCTTCTTCTTTTACTTTACTAGGTAGGTTCTTTTCTCTCATTTTAACAAAGTTCAGGACATAAATTTTTTTGTCAATACCTTCACTTATATTATTCAAAAGATCTATTTTATCTATCCTAACAAACTCATCATAATGATTACGTTTAACTTTTTTAAAAGAATTTTTTAATTTTTTATTTGCTTTAGCAATCCATTTTCTAAGATCAAATAAACCATCACGTGTAGATTCACTCCAATTTCTTTTTCTAAAGTTAACTCTATAATATTCACATTTTATTTCTTTGCGATATGCCATTTTAATCCTCCTTGAATTATTAAAATTTAATATTTTAATTACGACCAACTATTTTTGATAATAAATCTCCATTATTTACAATTTTTTCACTGGTAAGTAAAAATAAAACGCTACCTTAGTAGCTGATGTATCATATTAATGTAATTTTAAAGAAGGGAAGAGTTAATATTTAAACCCTTCCTTAGTTTCAATCTCTTTTATCAACTTAACTATATCTTTAATCGCTTCAGGGGGTAGGTTAAACTCTGATGAGCTTTCACTATGCTCATAGTCGCCATGAGCAATAAAAGATGATCCAGAACCTATATAGCTCTGGATCATCTTTTATTGCATTCTCGATTTCATTTGAGTTTAAATTGAAAGGGGTTCTCTTTAATCCGTCGGGCAACCCTTCATTATTGTTCAATTTGAGTCCTCCTTATTTATATTTGTTTTTTAATCTTTGGAAATCTCCAGATTTAAACCGTTCTCTCAATTTCTTTATATATTCATCTTCTTTAATATCTAAAAACCTGTTTAAAGTTTCAATAGCTTTTTGGTCTCTGTTAGTATGATAATACATTTTGGACAGTTGTTCATAAAACCTTGAGTCAGGATCATAACCTTTGCGTTGGTCAGCGAACTCATCAGTTTCAATAGCTTTCAAGTATTTTTCCTCTGCCTTTTCAACTTCACCATTTTTTCTTAATTCTTCTGCTTTTTTATACATTTGGGTAGGCAAATAATCATTATTTAAATTATGATTGGCGGTAGGCTTTTCAACTACTATATTGCAACCAAGTGTTTTGTCGCCTCCTCCTGTTATATTTTTAATTTTGGCTTTTAGTTCTGAGCCTCCATTGAGATATGGAGCTATCTTTTGAGCAATATTTTTAGTTGCCCAACCTAGTTGTTCTCCAGTTGATCTCATTATCTTAACAGCATGAAGATCATATGGACTAGAGTGATGTTCTAGTTTTAGAGACTCTCCCTCTGAACATTTTTTAAGGATTTCCTGTCTGTTTGTGCCATCTTCATTTTCATAAGTAACTCCAGTAACTTTAGTGTTATATTCATTTTTTAAAGGTTCGCCGTTATAACTTGTTTCAACTGCAACATTAACTTTTGGTTTTTGTGTTTTTTTCTGTTCCTTTTGGGTTTCTTTATCTTCTTCTCCTATATATATTAAGATGCTTGAAATAATAAATAATACAAAAGCTGTTCCAAGCCCAAAGATAAAAATTGATACTAAGGCAACTAAGAATAAAAGTCCACCTATTGAAAATAGTACATTTTTCATTGTAGTCCTCCTTTTCATAATTCGACAAAATCCAACAAGATGAAACAAAGTAATATTAATCCAATTAGAGGGTAAATTTTTTTGCCTTTTTTAAAGGCAGTCTTTTTACATTCAATTTTGTTTCTAAAGCTTGTCCTGTTACTTTGAAAAACCTTGCTAATTCCCTTAAGCTTAAATCATAGTTGTAAATCTTTCTTTTTAAGGTTGTAGTAGGTATAAGCAACTCACTTGCAAATATATCAGCTTGTCTATCCTGTTCAGACTTCATTCTTGGTTCACCATTGATTTTAGAGATAAAAACATCACCTTTATGGGCCAAGAGGTGATGGGCCAACTCATGTGCTACATTAAACCTCTTTTGGCCTAGGCTTTGTCGTGAGTTAACGCATAACAACTTATGAGGGCCGCTCTTTATTAACATTGCACTTTTCTTTTGCATAGGTCTCTGGATCAACGTTATCCCTTCTTTATTGACTATGTAATCTAAATTGACAGGAGGGGATAACTCATTGAAATCAAGGTATTTTCTTGCATCTCTTTCTATTATTTTGTATTTGTCGTACAATTTCAACCCCTCCTAATTTATGGCTCTAGTTTTTCACCTTCTAATTTTCCTTCTTTAAGGAATTTGAAATAACGGATCACATCTGCTAAGTCTTTATCTGTTGCACCTCTTGCTTCTCTAAGAAAAGTTTGGACTTCTCCTTTGGCCATCAAATCAATAATAAACTCCTGTTCTTCTTTTTCTAGAAACTTCTTAACTCCTGGTGGTATCTCTAAGTCTGGGTTTCTTATATTTGTTCTACCAAGAAGGTAGTCAGTTGATACATTAAAGTATTCGGCTAACTTATTTATAACGTATGGCTTGGGATCTGTTTTATCATTTTTATACCTGGATAGGTTAGATTTATCTATTCCAGTATCTTTTTCAATATCAGAAAGCTTTTTTCCTGACTCTTGTATCAATTTAGTTAATCTTTCAGAGAAATCACACATGTAATAGTCACCTCCTGTCTACTATAATGTTACTTATGTTAATATTATATTATTTCTGTTGCAAAATTACAATTAAATTGTATAACTGCAAATTAATTTGATTTTTCTCTTGACATATTGCAGAAATACATTTATAATGTTAAGTAGTTAGAGTGAAAAATGAAAAAGGAGGGAGCAGAATGAGCAAGGAACAATATAACACCTTAAAATATTTAATGCAAATCAATGGACTTTCAAGAAAGGACATAGCTGAAATAGGCGGCATTAAAGATGTTTCCACAGTTAGCAGGAAAATTAAAGATGGTGATTTTTGGTTGCAAGAAGCAAAACCAATTGCTGACCATTTTGGTATGAGTGTAGATGAATTATTTTTTTCTGAACCAGTTGTAAAACTGCAACAAAAAGCAAGATAATTTAAATATATTGTCATAATGCAATATTTTTTTAATCTCCTGTTGCAGTTATGCAATAAAAATTAAGAACAAACAACTTAAGTTGTTTTAGTGCAAAAAACAGAAAGGGTGATTGTTAATGTCAAACTTATCATTGGTTAAGTCAGAAGATTTTAAAGGAGTAAGATGTGATTTTCATAAGAGCAACAATGATATTTGGATGACTAGAAGACAAATTGGAGAAGCGTTAGATTATGCTCAACCAAATAATGCTGTTAAGAAGATTCATTCAAGACACCAAGAGAGATTTGAAGATAAGTCAAGGGTGGCCCAGATTGACACCCCCTCTGGAGGAAAGCAAAACACTACTATTTATAACCGTAAAGGTATGATGGAAATTTGCAGACACTCTGGGCAATCTAAAGCAGATGATTTTATTGATTGGGTTTGGGAAGTTATAGATGAGATTATGAGAACTGGCAGTTATTCAGTCGAAGATGATTTTGAAGTTCCTCGGACACTCCCAGAAGCACTAAGAGCTTATGCAGATGAATTTGAGAAAAGAGAGAGATTAGAAGTTGAGAACCAAAAGAAAGAACAGATCATCGGCGAGTTAAAGCCAAAAGCAGACTACACAGATAAAATCCTTAAAAATAAAAGTTTAGTGACTATCACTCAAATAGCAAAAGATTATGGTATGAGTGGACAAGCAATGAATAAGCTGCTGCATGAATTAGGAGTTCAATACAAAATTAACAACCAATGGTTACTGTATGCTACGCACCAAGGAAAAGGTTATACACACTCTGAGACATTTCAATTCGAGAGAAGCAGCGGCCAAAAGGATACTAAGATGTACACTAAATGGACTCAAAAAGGTAGATTGTTTCTATATGACCTGCTAAAAGACAATGGTTACTTACCAACTATTGAAAAAGAATTTAGCCAAGCAAATTAAGGAGCTGAAAGGAGGGTGTTAACTTGGAACCGCAGATAATTCCCGATACTGAAAAGACAGCAGAATTATCATATGAATTTTATAATGCTCTAGTAAAGAAAGGGATGGACAGAGAAGTAGCTGCAAGTTTGACCAATGGTTATACTCGATCTATTCTCGATCTTTTAATGGGGATCAGATTAAGGCAGATGTCTGGTTGATGATGTTGATTAATGAGAGGAGGTGAGAGGGTGAGTAAAGAGATAGAAAGACTAGAGAAGAGGGTTAAGAAGTTAGAAAAGAAAATAGCTGAACTGGAGAGTGAGGCTCCAGAACAGCCTAGTGTAACTGCAGAAAAAATAAGAAGTGAACTTAGTAATGTGTTAGCTAGAGAAGGAAGAAAATACATTTAAGGTAGATAGCCTGAAAGGAGGGCCAACGATGTCAGGTTTACTAGAATCATTGACTGAGGATATTGTTTCTCAACTGGAGACAATGAATGAAAGGTTAGAAAGATTAGAGCAGAAACCTGAGTACTGTAATGACATTAAGATGTATAATGTCGAGGAAGTCGCGGAAAAGACTTCTTTAAGCGAAACTAAAATTTATGATCTAATTCGCCAAGGGAAGTTTCCTTGTGTTGTTGCGGGGAGGAGGAAGTTGATCCCCCGCAAGGATCTAGTTCGCTGGATTGATGAAAACAATGTGATGAATCAGGAGCAGAAAGAAATTGCAATATTAGGTTGAAAGGAAGTTGTTGGCAAAAAGAAAAAGCACTCCCGCTAGGAACGAGAGTGCTATCGACATTTAAACTAATTTGTACGTTTATCATATCACCAATAGGGAGGAATTACAAATGACTCACTTGGAAGCAACGGAGATTAGATTGCAAGACATTAAAAAACAGGTTGAGGGCAAGCTTGGGGAGTTAGTCAGCTATGATCATGTAAGCATTGGACAAGAAGAGACTGTAATCCGCCAAATTAAAATTACTAAACA
The DNA here is from genome assembly GCF_046097105.1 of Natroniella sp. ANB-PHB2. Taxonomy (GTDB): domain Bacteria; phylum Bacillota; class Halanaerobiia; order Halobacteroidales; family Halobacteroidaceae; genus Natroniella. Next base: position 795,547 of record NZ_CP175562.1, read on the forward strand.
TGAGATAGTTAATAGATTGAGAAAAATAGATGAATACAAGATAGTTCAGCACCTTAAGAATGACTTATATGTTACTGATGATCAACAAGATACAATGCAAGGATTGATAGCTTTAGTATTAGCTGATAGGTGCAAAAGCTTCATTGAGGTCGAGAATGGTATTAGAAAGTATTTCTTAAGTATTGATATTGGCGGTTATCGGAGCAAATGGGAAGTAAAGGAGGTTAGATAAGATGGCAAGGTATATTGAGTTAACTGATACTAAACATTCTAGTGATAGGATAAAGTCTGGCTTCCTTACCAGAGAATCTGTTGCGGAAGTGATTGATATTTTGCAGTATGACCCGAACATGAAAAGCTCTATTTCAACTAGTGATATATATTGTGTCGAAAGAATTAATCTCGATAACATCGTTGTGATTATTTTGAAGTTTGGTGTAGAAGACAATATTGAATGTGGAGTTAAGAGATCAAGTCCAGAGTATTACCGATTAAATAAAGTCAGAGATCAAGCAAAGGAAGAAGTGGTTTAAATGGTAGAGAGCAAAAACAGATGAGCCACTTGCTGATTTTATGAGTAGAAAAACAGATGAATATGAAAGGGAGTGGAAAAATGCAAGAGATTAAACTGTTTAAAATTAAACTTAGAAACTTCAAAGGTATTAGAGACTTTGTTCTTAATGCCCAAGGTGAAAGCGTCGAGGCGTTTGGCGATAATAGTGCTGGTAAGACTACGGTTGCAGATGCTTGGTTCTGGTTGTTATTTGATAAGGATAGTAAAGAAAATTCTACTCAGTCATTTGATATCAAGACATTGGACAAGCAAGGTAATGTGATTCATGGACTAGAGCATGAGGTTGAAGGAGTTTTGCAGGTTGGCGGTAAGAAATTAGAGCTCAAAAAGGTCTACAAAGAGAAATGGACTAAGCAACGTGGATCAGCTACTAAGAAGTTTACTGGACATACTACTGATTATTTCATTAATTCAGTTCCAGTTAAGAAAAAAGAATATGAAGCTAGAATCGACGAAATCATAGACGAGGATATTTTTAAGCTACTCACTAATCCGAGTTACTTCAATGAGGAATTGCATTGGAAGGATAGGAGAGAGATATTAATTGAAGTCTGCGGTGATGTAACTACTGAAGATGTAATCAGTCAGAATGAGCAACTGAGTAAGTTATCTGATGTACTTAGTGATCGTAGTCTAGAGGAGCATCAGAAGGTTATTCACTCTAAGCGGAAAGAGATCAATAAGGAGCTTGAGAAGATACCAATTCGGATTGATGAAGTACAGCAGTCAATGCCTGATATCTCTACTCTTAATAAAAAGAACATTAGAGCGGAGATTGAAGGGCTTAAGATGAGAAAACAAGCTAAAGAAAAGAAGTTGAACCAGATCAAGAATGGAGGACAAGCTGCAGATATAAGAAATAAGATAGCTGAAATCAAAGCTGAAATGGCAGAGTTTAAGAATGATTTTAAAGCTGAATATGATAATCTTATCGAAACTAAGCAGCAAGAGTTAGAAGAGGCACGGGAAGAGTATCGTGAAGCTATGGGAGAGTATAACGATACTGAATATCAGATTATGAGGCGTAAAAGTCAAATTAGCACTCTTGAAGATAAAATGAAAAACCTAAGGAGAAAGTGGCATGAAGAGAATGATAAGCAATTTAAAGCTGATCACCAATGCCCTGAATGTGGTTGTGAGTTCTCAGAAGACATGGGGATTGAAGAGTTTAACCTAGAGAAAGCAGAAAAGATAGAAGAAATTAACCACCAAGGTGCAAAATTGAAAGAGGAGTCAGAGAGCAAGAAAGAGCAATTATCTAACTTCAAATCAAAGTTGAAAGATCTGGAGGAGAAAAAGAAAGAGAAGCTACAATTTTCTGACCAGATCAAAGAAGAAATCAAAGGACTTAGACAGAAAACTCAATCTTACAGAGATAACGGTCAATATAAGCAGTTGCAAGTTAAGAAAAAAGAGTTAGAACGCAAACTAGACAATCTATCTCAAAGTAAGCAAGAGGACATCAGCGAAGTCAAATCAGAGATTAATCAGATAAAGACTAATATAAGGCAACTTAATCAAAAACTAGTTAAATTTGAGCAATCTAGACAGTCTAAAAAGAGAATTGAAGAGTTGAAGCAGAAAGAGAAAGATCTTGCAGCTGAATATGAAAAGATGGAAGAACAGTTGTACCTTACTGAAGAGTTTATTAGAACCAAGGTTGATCTGTTAGAAGAGAAGATTAATGAGCAGTTTGAATATGCTGAATTTAAGTTGTTTGAGGAACAGGTAAACGGTGGACTCAAGGAGGTTTGTGAGACTACTTTTGATGGAGTACCTTACGGATCAGGACTTAATACTGGAGCACAGATTAATGTTGGGCTGGATATTATCAATACACTTTCTGCCCACTACAATTTCAAAGCTCCAATCTTCATAGATAATGCCGAGAGTGTAACAGAAATTGCTGATATTGATTGCCAGATGGTTAAGTTGATAGTTAGCCCTCACCATAAAGAGTTGTTCATTGTGAGTGAATCTGACTTAGTTGATGATAGTTTAGGGGTGACTAAGCTTAGAGAAATCGCCAGTTCAGTTGGCGTTAGAAATTATAGTCAGTATAAGAAAGATGAGCTAGTCGAGCAGATTAATAAGCAGATTAGGCTTGGAGAAGAACCAGAGCTTGAGGAGGTGATTTGATGTACGTATATGTAAGAAGCGAACCGAACTTATGGACAGTTGGTTTTTATGATCCAGAAGGAGAATGGAACCCAGAAAGCGACCATGGGTCTTCAGAAGAAGCAGCAAAGAGGGTGCATTATTTGAATGGTGGAAACAAAAACAAACAGGAGGATGATAATAATGAGTAAGAATGACAAAGGAATCAAAATTAGCCTACAAGAGTATATTGAATTGAGGATAAGAGACTTGAAGTTGAATTTTTTAGAATTAGGCGGAGTGGATAATTGGTCTAATTATGGGGAAGCGTTGTATCCTTCTTTTGGCGATTCAAAAGACTATGATGAGGAAGCTAGAGAGCTAGAACAGATCATATTAAATAAATATATGGAGGCTGATAAAAATGAGTAATAATCAATTAGCAATGGTTAAGAAGGATACTGTTGATGTAGTCGCTGAAAGAGTTAGAGAATTTAAGGAGTCTGGGGAGATTGATTTACCTGCAAATTATTCGGTTGAAAATGCTATGAAGTCAGCTTGGTTAGAGTTACAGAGCACTAAGACTAAAAATAAGAAGCCAGTTTTAGAAGCGTGTACTAATGATAGTATAGCTAACGCTTTACTTGATATGGCAGTTCAAGGGTTAACACCTGCTAAAGATCAATGTTACTTTGTCGCTTATGGTAATAAGTTAGTTTTGATGAGGTCTTATTTTGGTAGTATGACAGTAGTTAAGCAGGTAGCTGGTGCAGAAGATGTTAGAGCACAACCAGTATTTAAAGGTGATGATTTTGAGTACGAAGTGAAACGAGGAACCATTACTAATGTCGAGCATAAGCAGACTTTAAAAGGTAAGTTAAGTGGCAATATTTTAGCTGTATATTGTGTAATTACTTTTAAAGATGATCGACCAGATTATATTGAACTAATGACTATGGATCAGATTGAAAATGCTTGGTCCCAAGGTCAGACTTACAGAAAAGGTTCCAATGGCACTCATCAAAAGTTTGAAGAGGAGATGGCCAAGAAAACAGTTATCAATAGAGCTTGTAAGAAGTATATTAACTCTTCAAATGACAGCAATATCTTAGCTGAAAGTTTCAATAGAGCTGGTCAAGCTAAAGCTGAACAGGAAGTAAAGCAAGAGATTGAGGAAAATGCTAATTCAGAAGTGATTGATGTTAGCCCTGAAGCTGAAGAAGAAAAAGAACAGATAGAAGAAGATAAGCAAGTTGAGCAAGAAAACCCTGAACCAGCTTTTGTAGATACTGCTAAAACTATGAATATGGAGCAGACTGGAACCGAAGGACCGGCGTTTTAAGATGATAGAGATTAAAAGTTTTGCTAGTGGTTCAACTGGCAACTGCTACTGGGTCAGCGACGGGGTAACTCCCGTCCTGATCGAGTGCGGTATAAGCATTCAGGAGATCAAAAAGAAGTCAGGATTTAGATTGAGTGAAGTTCAAGGGTGTTTGATCAGTCATGAGCACGGTGATCACATTAAGTCTGCTGTTGATGTTGCTGGAGCTGGGGTTGATTGTTACATGTCAGAAGGCACATTTAACGGCTATGGTTTTGGTTCTCATAGAATAATTTTGCTTGACGATATAAAAACAAGCGACAACAGAAAGAAATACAAGTCTTTTAGGCTGGGATCTTGGATTGTACAACCTTTTGAAGTGGAACACGATGCAAAAGAGCCTGTTGGTTTATTTTTAGCTAGCCAGACAGGAGAAAAGTTAGTTTATATTACTGACAGTTTTTATTCAAAATATCGTTTTAATGGATTAACTCATATCATGGTTGAATGTAACTATGCACTTGATATATTGAACGAGAATATCAAGTCTGGTAGAGTTCACCCAGCACAGAAAAAGAGATTACTCAGGTCGCACTTTAGCCTTGAGAATGTTAAAGACTTCTTGGAGGCTAATGATTTGAGTCAAGTTAAAGAGATATGGTTGCTGCATTTAAGTAGTAGAAATAGCGACGAGCAAAGGTTTAAGAGAGAGATTCAGCAATTGACTGGAAAGCCAGTTTACATTGCTTAGGAGGTGAAGTTGTGAGTCAAAAAGGTTGGATTAAACTGCACAGGAAATTGGACGAACATTGGCTCTGGGAAGAAGGGGATTCATTTGATAAAAGGTCAGCTTGGATTGACATATTGCTTATGGTTAATCATAAGAAAAAGAAGGTTAATCTTGGAAATGAACTATTTATAGTTGAGCCAGGAGAGAAAATAACATCAGAAAGAAAACTGTCTGAGCGTTGGGGTTGGTCAAGGACTAAAGTTAGGAATTTCTTAAAATTACTAGAGAGCGATGGGATGATTGAAGTTGAAAAAACCACTAAAAAAACCACTATAAAGGTATGTAATTACAGTACTTATCAAAAGAACGGAAACATCAAAAAAACCACTAAAAAACCAGAAGAGAACCACGAAAAAACATCAAAAAAACATCAAAAGAACACAAACAAGAATGTAAAGAATGTAAAGAATGTAAAGAATGTAAAGAATGTAAAGAAAGATAATATAGTGCGTCCAGTAGAATTTAATAAAAATCAGGATTTAGATTTTCACCCTAAATACAATGAGTTGATTAACTATGCTAAACAGAAAACTATGACAGCTCAACTTAACCGTGAATACTCGCTCAATGAAGATCTTAACAAATATGGAGAGCAAGTAGTCAGAAAAGCAATAGACTTAGCTGTTTTAAATCAGAAATCTAAAGACGCTTATAGACGTGGTGACCCTAAGAATGGAGTTGATATTTCTAGTTATAGGTTTATTCAATGTTTTATTGAAGAAGCAAAAGAAGTTTTGGGGGTGAATGGAAATGGAAGAGATTGCTCAAGCGATAAACAAGATCACGAAGAATGTGAAAGTGACAGAGTCCAGCGAGAAATTGAAAAGCTTATCGAGTCAGGGGAAGTGTCCTTATGACCGTTGTGGAGGTACTGGGTTTGATGTTATAGAGGTTGATGGTAAAGAGGTTGCTGTTGAGTGTGAATGTCGAGAGCAAAGACTGTTGTCTAATAAATTAGAATTTGCAACTATCATCGATGAATTTCAAAACACTAGGATTGATGATTACAAGACAGATAGTCAGCATTACAAAAAAGATAAATCAATCCAGAGGGCCAAGATGTGTAAGAAATCAGCTCAGTCTTATGTTAATCGATTTGAAGAGATGAAAGGCAAGCGAAAAGGGTTATATTTCTATTCACAGATGGCTGGTAGCGGAAAGACAATGCTTGTCAGTGCAATTGGAAATGAGTTGATACACAAACATAAGGCTTCTGTTAAATTTGCTACTGCTGGAGATTTGCTTAATGCTATAAGGTCAACTTACAGCAATCCTGACCTTAGCTGTCATGATCTGATAGATGCAGCTAGAAAGGTTGAAGTGTTGATATTAGATGATATGGGCCAACAGTCAATTAAATCAGATACCAATGATCACTTATTTGATATTCTTAATCACAGGGTTAATCGAGATGTAGTGACTATTTTTAGCAGCAACTGCAAGATTGAGGATTTGCCTTATAATTTCAGAATTAGAGACAGGATCACTAAGATGGCTATACCGATTGAATCTCCTAATGAGTCAGTTAGGAAAAATTTGGCCCAGCAGGAGAATGATGAACTACTTAGGGACTTGTTGGTTAGCAGGGGTGATAAACAATGATTTTAGAAACTTTCATTGAGAACATGGCTGAAAAAGTAGAGTGCCCAGTTTCTGGTGGAATTGTTTATGTGTTCGCTTACGAGTTGCTAGAGAAGATGAAAGGTCACGGTTATGATAAGATTCCAGAGGATATGACAGGTAAAGGCTGTCGCTGGAGTTATGAATCCAGAGGGCCAAGGTGTAAGAACTTAAAATGGCAGGAAAAAGATAGATTAAAGTGTGATCCTCCACTTGAAGATTTGCAACAAAAACTATTTTAAGGGGTGGTTAATTTGTTAAGATTATTAACTGGCATTATAGTTCTGTTTTTTGTAATACCATTATTAATCGGGGTTGGAAGAGAGTTTAAGGAGAAGAGAAGGCAGGGTAAAGGTGGGGAACTTGATTTAACAGGTAGCAAGTTTTGGGATGTTGATTAACTTCTAAACTGGTGGGATTCGACCAGTTTGAATACTGCGGGCCAACTCGCCTGGACAACGACTGGCTGGCAGATACCTCCTCTCAAGCGGGCCAAATAAAAAAAGAGGGGGTGATCCTCCACTAATTTAAGCTACTGGCCCGCAAAAAAACATATTAAAGGAGATGGTTAAAATTAGTAATTTTCATTTACAGTTAATATTGATGCCTATATTAGTTTGGTTCCACTGGATTGGAACTGAAGGGACTTGGTATGACAGGATAATGGTTTTGTTGTTAGCAATTAATGTAGTTGCAAGTAACAGGTAATACAAACAAAAGGAGATGATGGGTAAATGATTATAGGTAAGTGGTGCAAAGATTTTGAAGGGTTAATAGATTTAGATAGTTGCGATAATTGTGAAAAGTGCAAAGAGAAAGGGGATGATGAATAGATGGATGACAAGGTTACTTATTTCATAGTTGATCCTAGTAAAAGAGATTTTGAGAAAGCTTTGTTCTGGGTTGTTGAAGGGGATATTGAAAAAGCAAAAAGGATGGCTATTCAAGATGGTTTAGATATTTATCAGATGGACAAAGAAGGAATAATCAAAAATATAACTTTTGAGGTGATGAACAATGATGAATAAAGTAGTATTAATTGGTCGCTGGACGTCAGATGGAGAGTTAAGATATACGAGCAATGGAAATGGTGTATATAACAACTCATTAGCAGTTGAAAGGCCATACAGCAAAGATGATGAGGTAGATTTCATTGAGGTAGTGGCATGGCGTAAGTTAGCAGAGAATCTAGCCAACCATTCAGGAAAAGGTAGATTAGTTGCAGTTGAAGGTTCTATGAAGCAGGAGCGATGGGAGAATGATCAGGGACAGAATAGAAGCAAGATTGTTGTTAATGCAAATAATGTTAAGTTTTTGGATTGGCCAGACAAGGATCAGAAGCAGAGTGACAATGAGGGGATAGATGTTCCTTTCTAAAGCAGTCGAATTCGACCAGTTTAGGGAGTGTTGCCATACTAAAAAAGAGGAGATGAGTAGTAAATGGAAGTTAAAACTAAAGAATACCTAGAAAAAGAAGTTGCAATGTTAAATAAATGTGTTAATGAATTTATTAACGGACATTTAAGCGACAAACATAATGGCTGGATATTTTATAATATAGTTTCAATAATGGATGATTTCTATAACAATGAAGAGATACCAGTAAAAGGGCAATGTAGTGGATGTGGAGTTCATGTCACTTATTATAGGTCAACAGGAAATGACTGTCCCGCTTTAAGTTGCCCTGGCAAAATAATAGTAAAAGGAGATGATGAAAATTAGTATAGAGTTGAAAATCAAAAGTTGTTTTCCAGAGCGGTCGACACTAGAAGAACAGATTGACAAAGTGGAAGAAGAGTCTCAAGAACGGAAAGAAGCAAATACTTATCTTCATAAAGCAGAAGAGGCTTTACATGAAGCGACTGCACTTGTTGGACTAGCTTTGTTGTTAATGAGAGAGAATTTCAAGGAAAACTGTATTGACACGACAGATGAAGATATTGAGAGGTATTTACAGGAGGAAATCATAGACAAGCGATACGGAGAAAAACAGATAGATTTTGCAGAAGGGAGAGATTAAAATGGCAAAATATTTTACCGCTGGTATTGAACAAGTCGAGGAGTACGCTGCTGAAGTAATCAAGGAGGACTTTGAAAAGTTATCTAATATTAAGATTGGATTTCAATTTAGAGAAGAAGCAAGAAGTAGTAAAGGTCGTCAGGTTTATGCTTCTCCTAAGAAGATACCTAACAAGTTGCATAATTTTGTTGATTATGACCTGATAATCACGATAGCAAAAGACATTTGGAGCACTGTTGATGCTAGATCTAAAAAAGCAATATTAGATGATATTTTTAGAACTATCGAATTAATACCTAAAAAAGCAGAAATAGAAGGCTTCCCAAGGAGAGTTGCAGAGGATTACTGGTTACTGTCAGATGGTAGAAAAATAAAAGGAAGAATTGAAGCATATCAGGAGCAAGAAAAAATATCAGACTATGACATTAAGATTTACGATCATAAAATTCAAGCTGATCCTGAAAATTATTCAAAGTATGGAGCTTGGAGAAAAGACTTGAAGCAAATGAGTCAAGCTGTTCAACAAACTAGCATGAATTTCAAGAGAGCTGAAGGATAATGGGTTATGCTAATAGAGGTCAAGGGTTAGAAGATATGATTGAATTAAGCAACGAGCAATATTCAATGCAAGGGAGGGCTCAGGTCAACAAAATCCCTGAGCCTGTAAGTCAAATTAGCAAGATAGATAGGCGAGGTCATTTTAAGGCTCATTACGCCAGAAAGTCCATTGTTGACTTTTTAGGAACTTACAAGGGTCATAGTATAGCTTTTGACGCTAAGGAGACGAGCGTGGCAACTCGCTTTGATTTAAGCAATGTTAAAGATCATCAATATACTTACTTAACTACTCATGTCAGTTGTGGTGGAATTGGATTCTTGATCGTTTGGTTTAAGGAGCAAGATGAGAAGTATTATTTACCTTTTGAATTGTTGGATCGCTACTGGCAAGGGCAGTTCAGGGGTGGGAGAAAGTCAATTCCTTACGAGAAGGTTGCTCAAGAGAAGTATAGAATTGGAAGCCATGGTTTGATTTTGGTTGATTATCTGAAAGTGATAGAAAGTGAGGTGATTTGATGGCTAATATAGTTGATAATGTGCTGGAAGTGGTTGGTGAGTTAGAAAGAGCTAATCCAATTGCAATTAAAATTTCAATGAGTCCATTTACAAAAGAGATGCTAAAGACTGGAATCATAGAACTTGATAGCGATAGGATGGATGTCAAGCAACTAAGAGGGCTGGAGATTTACAATAAAGAGCTACCTGGCGGATTAGCAGAAGTTGAGTATTCAGATGGCAGAACAGAATTAATCGAAATATTTTAGAGGAGGTTGTAGGATGGATGGATATAAAAGAAAGGGTGAAAGGTCATAGGCTGATAGCAACTGATCATTTTAAGGCTAGATTAGTAGAACGAGAGATAGATCCGAATGAGATTTATTATATTCTCAGAGACAAGTACAAAGAGCTAAGGTTATTCTGTTTTTGCGGTAAGGTTATGTATTCAAGTGAGAGGTTGAGTTTAGTACTTAGAGTTACACCTGGTGAGTTTATCTTAATTACTGTGATGGACTTTAGCCCAGAGAAGCCAAAAGATGTAATGGTGGTTTAAAAATAAAAAAGACAGGCTCCCGCCCGTCTCCTAAGCTATAGACAAGCTTATTATATCATATCTAGGGAGGCGGGTAAAGGTGGGAGCTAAAGAATACAAGGGTTATTACAGCAGAGTGGTTGGGGAACTTTTAAAATACAGAGAATATAAGCAGAGGTTAAAAGTTATCCAGTATGAGTTAGATTCAAAATTAGATACTAATAGTGCAATTAACTATGATAGTCCTGGAGTTCAAACAAGTAATATTTTTGATTCAACTTTCGAAGCAGCAATTGATAGGTTAGAGAGTGATCTGGCTGATGAGTTTAGAGAGAAGTTTGATATAGTTAATTTGATAGAATTTGCTATTGCTGGGTTGAGTCCGATAGAAGAGCATGTTATCAGAGAAAAATACTTATCAGGCAGAAAAAAGGCTGATGTTGATATTTATAAGACTCATAAGTTTAAATATGGGAAAGATAAATATTACGATATTAAAGATGAAGCAGTAGAGAAAATAGCTAGGATTTTAGGTTATATATAAAATCAGAGTAAATTCAGAAAGAATTCCGAAAGATTTCCGATACATTGAGCTTAAAAGTGTGGTATAGTGTTAGTAAGTGAAAGTTTCAAAGACAACGCGTCCAGAGGTGGGCGTGTTTTATTTATTTCAAAAACAAATCTCATAGAAACTCAAGGAGGTGGGCCAACAATGTGAGCTACTCACAAAAAGAGTACAAGCAGATGAAAGAGCAGATTAGAATATCATCTAATTGGGATGAAGAGTACATCGATCGAGTAGTTGAGGTGTCGCTTGAGAAGGGTTATCCTATCTGTGGTGCTAAAGCAAGAAGCACTGGCTCACCTTGCAAAAATAGACAGTCTAAAAATGGTCGTTGTAGAGTGCCACAACATCAAGGAGGTAGCGGGCCAACTAATCCAAATAAGCTGAAGAAGAATAAAAATGCAGTTAAGACTGGTGAGCATGAAACTATTTGGCTTGACCAGCTTGATGAAGAAGAGGTAAAGCTATTTGATTTAATACCGGTTGATGTTATGAAGCAGTTAGATGAAGAGATTAAGCTGACTACTTTAAGAGAACGTAGGATGCTTAAGCGAATAGCCAACTTGGCTCAAGCTGACTTTACAGAGGTTGAACGAAAGTATAGGGAAGGTGTTGGCCCTGAGGGTAAGGTTGACATCAAAGAAGGTAAAGAGTTAGCTGCACTGGGCCAAATTCAAGATATAGAAGAAGCTCTTACAAGAGTGCAGTCCAGGAAAGCTCGTCTAATAAGCATCAAGCATAAGATTATTGATGGTGATGATCCAGGCAAGGAAAAAGAGGTTGCTAACTTCTTAAGCAAGCTTAGAAAGAGTGTTCAAGATGGCTCTTGAGGATTTATACCATGAAAAGCAACAGGAAGTATTAAGATATGCCTGGAATAATGACTTTTTTATGTTGATCAATCATGGAGCTAAGCGATCAGGTAAGACAAAAGTTGATAATGATATATTTTTAAGCGAGCTACAGCAGGTTAAAGAGCGGGCTAAAGGTGTTGGGGTTGATAATCCTCAATATATTTTGGCTGGTACCAGTATTGGAGCAGTTAAGCGGAATGTGTTGAATGAATTAGAGAATGATTATGGCTTAGAAATTAACCTAGATAAATTCAACACCTTCAACCTGTTTGGTGTTGATGTGATCTGCTTTGGTCATGAGAAGATAAGCCATTTGAAGAAAATAAGAGGGATGACTTCTTTTGGTGCTTATATCAACGAGGGTACGATGGCTAACGAAGAGGTATTTGATGCTATCAAGTCCAGGTGTTCAGGTGAAGGGGCCAAGATAGTAGTCGATACTAACCCTGATCATCCTGAGCATTATATCAAAAAAGATTACATTGACAATCCGAATATAGCTGACTTTCATTGGGAGTTAGAAGATAACACCTATCTAAGCGACAGATATATAGCAAATATCAAAGCATCTACTCCACAAGGGGTATTCTTCAAAAGAAACATTAAAGGGCTTTGGGTGATGGCTGAGGGTGCTATCTATGAGAATTTCAACAAGGATATACATTACATCAGTCGCCACGAGTTGGCCCAGAAGAATATTATTCGTTATTGGGGTGGGATTGACTGGGGTTATGCTGAAGGTCATGCTGGGGTAATAGTTGTTGTTGGTGAAGATGATGAGGGTAACTATTATTTGATTGAGGAGCATTCCAGAGAGAAAGAGGATATAGATTATTGGGTCGAAGTTGCCCAAAGGATGTCTAAGCGTTACAAGGGCATCTATTTTTATGCTGATACTGCTAGAACTGAGCATATCGATAAAATGATAGCTGAAGGGATTAATGTTCTGTATGCAGATAAATCTGGCGGGTCTGTCTTAAGTGGTATTGAATTGATTGAATCGCTTTACAAGACTGATCGACTGTTTATTGTTGAAGATAATGTTGATAGATTCAAGAAGGAAGTTTATATGTATATCTGGGGGCCAGATGGTAAGCCAGTTGATAAATACGATAATGTTTTAGATGCTTTAAGATATGCACTTTATACTGAACTAGGCGATGCAGGCGTGATTATATATGACATTTAGTAGGAGGTGAAAAATTTGAAAATTAGCGAGTTAACAACTGCTGAATTGGTTGAAGAGTTAGAGAAAAGAGAAGGTGTCAAGGTAGCTAGTGTTGGCCCGGAAGGTGAAGTGTCAGTTGATATTGATGATGAAGCAGAACCGATCGATACTACGCATTGGATAGACGGGCCAACCAAGATTGTGATCATTACAGACTAGCCTTGCTAGATTGAGAGGGGGTGAAAGATGGGTTTTCTTAGGAATGCACTAAACAAATTATTCAATAAAGGAGTTAGTATCATTCAAGGTATTAACCCTTTTTCTTCTCAAGAGTACATCAGTAAAATATATGAAAATCCAAGCTTTACACTAGCTGAAGAAAAGAAAACCAAAGCTCTTAAGGCGGTTGAATGGGGAGTATTTAAAGATACAGGAGATGGAGGGAAAGAAGAGGTTGAAAATCACACTCTTTCACCTATCTTTGAAATGCCTAATGGCAATGTGACTTGGGGGGAGTTTTTAGAGCAGCTAACAATCTGGTATGATGCTCAAGATAATGGGGTGTTGCTTGAAAAAGTTGAAGGAATACCAGGAATGAAGCCAACTTTACATCTTTATAACCCTGAAAATTTTACTGTTGATTATACAGGAACTAAAATTAACAAGATTACTATTTCCAATCCTAATCGAGTTATCCAAGGTGATGAACTAGATAACTTCATGTGGATCAAGCAGGTGAACAGCTATCAAGGTATGGCTGGGGTTGAATATGGAACCACTACTCAAGGATATAGCAACCAGAGAGGAATGGCTCTTTTGGGTAGCTATGTTTACAATGCCTGGGACTGGAATAATAAGTTGGTGAAGAAATCAGGGAAGAGGTCAGGGATTATCTCAAGCGAAAAACCTTTGTCACCTGACACTCAAGAGATGATTAGGCAAAAGTATGAAGCTATGAATACTGGATCGGACAATATAGGTAAACCAGTAGTTGCAAGCGGTAAGTTAAAGTTTGAACCTTCTGACGTTGATCCTAAAGACAGTGATTGGTTAGGCGGTGAAAAGACAGCACATGAAAGGATTTGTATTAGCCTTGGTGTACCACCTGAGTTAGCTGCAGCTGGTGAATCTACTTACGAGAACAGAAAAGAAGCTAAAAAAGAGATGTATTATTCAACTATTATCCCTTGGTGCAAGGAATTGTCAAAAAGGTTTAATTATTTCTTAGATGATTGGCTACAAGATGGAGAAGCTATTGACTTTATGACTGATTCTATTCCAGCATTACAAAATGATATAGCTGAGACAATTAAGTCGCTCGATCCACTCAAAAATAGGGTAACAGTTGATGAATATAGAGGAATTGTATCTGATTTAACTGATTATGATTTACCTGAGATTGGCGGAAAGTTAGGGGCCAAGATATTGGTTTCTGCTTCAGATGCTACACTTGATGAGTTAACTCAAGATATAGAGCCGACTAAGGATGTGGAATAATGAGTAGTGCAACTGTTAGAAGAAAGAGGTTAAGCAGATACTCACAAAGGTTGGCCCTCCAGGAGAAGAAAAGATTTGCTGGAGTTTTTGAATGGTTGGCCCGTAAGATTGAGAATGATAATAGCGATAAATTTGCTGATGGTTTTGAGGTTGACTATGATGGCTTTAGCGAAAGGATGAAAAATTCTTTATTAAGGAGTTATGAAAAGACATCTTATAGGTTCTCAGATTATATTAGCAAGTTATTTAACTTCGATCTAGATAATGATGAGATTCGAGCAGTTGCTAATCAAGCAGTTAGAGAGTATAGTCAAAAACACGCTGCTAAAAAGGTGCAAAGTATTACAGAGACGACTAGAGAGTTGATTAATAATTTAGTCACTAAACAGCAGCAGGAAGGGCGTAACATAAGGGTTATAGCTAATAATCTAGTTGAGAGAGTGGAAGATATGTCAGATGCTAGAGCTATGACTATTGCCAGAACTGAGACAAGTATTAACTTGAGCAATACTAATAATTTGACTGCTTCTAAAGCTGGAATGAAGAAAAAGACCTGGAGGCATGTTGGTGCGGGCCAAGACCACAGAGAAAACCATAAGGCTTTAGATGGCAAGACAGTCAAGATTCATGAGCCTTTTGATTTAGGAAATGGAATTACAGCTATGTATCCGCATGATCCAGAATTGCCACCAGGTGAGGTTATTAATTGTTATTGTATAGTTACTTATTCTTAAGAAAGGAGTGGTTTGGTGGATCCGGAGGAGAAAGAAGAGTTTTTAGAGTCGCTAAAGCAAAAAGATATAGATCCAAACTCGAAACTTAACTTCGGCTGTGATTTAGAGCAGTTTGAAGAGACTGACAGAACTGGAGAGTTTGAAGGGTATCTAGTTAAGTATGATACTGAAAAGTTGGCCAAGGGTATGTTCAGGTTTTCTCCTGGTAGCATGAAAGTTAACGAAGGAGAAGTAATAGCAGCACTTTATCACCATAATGAACGTGGTAAGATACCAGTTGGAGCAATGGTTGGTCATGAGGATGAGGAAGGATTTAAAATTAAAGCTAAATTAGATTTATCGAAAGATGATGAGGGGAAATACATCAATCAAGAAGCTGCTAAATTATATTCTCTAATGACTAATATGGGTGATATGAATTTACAGTTTGAGTTAAGTGCTGGAGGTAGAGTTACCAAAAGAGAGATTGCTGAAGATGAGAAAATGGGTAGAAAATATATTTATATCAAAGAGTTTAAAGCTCGAGAAGGCAGTATAGTAATCAAAGGTGCTGTTGACGGGGCAAAGATTGAAAATGTATTCAGTGATATAGATTTAGAAAATAACAAGGGGGATGAAAACAATATGGATCCAGAAGAAATCAGACAGATGTTCCAAGAGGAATTAAAAGCGATTGAAAGAGATATGTTCTCTGCTAAAACTGAGGAAGAATTACAGGAGTTGGCCCAAAGCTTTGAAGATTTTGAAGCTAAGTTTGATGAAGCTCAAGAAGAGATTGGAACAGAGTTTGAAGAAAAATTTGAGAGTATCAATGAGGTAATTAAGACTCTTAAGAGCAATTACACGCCAACTGAGAAAGAATACAATGAAGCTGAGCAGATTAAAGCAATATTTGAAGCTGCTAAAAAAGATGAAGATACTATCTTCAGTGCTGATCAAGAGTTTGCTGCTCAAACTTCTAGCCATGATTCAGGAGTTAAGCCAACATTTATCGAGAGAATTTTAGAGCGGATTCAAGAAGCTAATCCAGTATTACAAGATATTGAGTTTATGAGTATTACTGACAACAGCCTATTTATTCCAAGAGAAATGCTAGGGCTCCCAGATACAGGGTGGGTAGGAGAAGATCCAAGTGAAGATCCAAGAGAGGAAACTGATGTCACTAAATTAGATGATGTTGAGATTGACTTGCATCAATTATATGCACTTCCTGTAGTTTCTAATAAGTTCCTTGCTACTAACTTTGTTCAGTATTTACCTTTCTTGATGAGAAGAGTAGAGTATGCTTTATCCTTGGCCCTTGCTAATGCTGTGTTCAATGGTACAGGAGATAAACAACCTTTAGGTATCTTACAGGATGAGAATGTAAATCAAGAGGAAACTATTGATTTAACTACTGGTGGAGACGAAACAGAAGATGATAAGTTTGCAGATAAGATTATTGATATTTATTATTCTGTAAGAAGTGAGATCGCAAGCCAAGCTAAGTGGTATATGAGACGTGAAACTTGGGCCAAAATTTCTAAGCTCAAGAATGAACGTAAAGATTTCTATATCACCGACCTTAACGATGGGAACCAGCGAACTTTAATGACTCGACCAGTTGAGATTGTAGAATCTGATGGTTCTGGGCTTAAGCCAATTGAAACTGCTGAAAATGATGAGCATGTTATGGTATTTGGTGACTTTGCAATGGGTATGCAAGGTATCCAGAATAACAACTTGAATATTAGAATTGAAGATAGAGTAACTACTAAAGGTTTCACTAAGTATTACTTAGAGAAGTTATTAGGTGCTGGAGTGCAGCTTCCTGAGAGGTTCGTTAAGATTAAAGTTGCTAAGGATACAGAGTAATAATTAGCTGAGGGGGTGTGGAGGGTGTTGACCCTCCTTAACTTATGCTTGATATAGAGTTTGCTAAGAAAATGACAGAGATTGAAGATGAGGAAGTTTTGCAGTTTATGATCGATGCAATTATTAAGAAGATAGAACGAATTATTGGTTATTCGTTGGCCCGAGAGGAAAGAACAGAGTATATAAAAGGCGTTAATACTGAATATCTGTGGTTAAAAAGAAAGCCAGTTAGTGAAGTAGCTGGTATTATTTTATTTAATGAGGAATTGACAGAAGATGAATATCAGTTAAGAAGTCCAGAAGATAGACCTTATTTGAAGTTGAAGGATAGAGTTGTACCAACTTCAGAGGAAGCTGAGGTCACTTATACAGCAGGTTTTGAATCTGGAGAGCTTGATTCTGATATAGAGCTATTAATATTCAACTTAATCAATGACTTTAGATCTAATCTGGAGGATGGAGATATTAAAAGCTATAGTTTTGCTAAGATATCAGTTAAGTTCACTTCTTATATGGAAAAGCAGGAAAATCTATATAGCCAGATTACAGAAGTATTTGGAGTGGTTATATGACAGTTAGAGTTGAGGATGATGATAAGAAGTTAGAGCAGTTATTTAAGGAATTGGAGTATTTAAGTTCTCATGTGATCCTTGTTGGTGTCCTGGCAGATGATAAAGCCGATACTGATGATGAAGTAACTGTTAAAGATTATGCTATTTGGCTTGAATTTGGTGACAGGGAGTATAATGTTCACTATCCACCAAGACCATTCTTTAGAGAAGCTACTCAAACTGAAGAGGCAAGGGACAAAATTGAAGATAAGATGGAAGAGGAATTACAACAGGTTATTGACCTGAAGAAAACTGCCAAACAGGCTATGGATGCTGTTGGCACCTATGTGCAAGGGCTTGTTCAGGAGAGTATTTTAGATGGTGACTGGGCTGATAATGCTCCTGCTACTATAGCTATAAAAGGCAAGAATCAACCATTAATCCAAACGACAACCCTTTTGAAGTCAATTGATTATGAAATTAAGAAAAGGAGTGAGTTACAAACATGAAAAGGTTAAATCTAGCCAGTTTTGGGATTGCTAAAGATGGGCCAAATATGATTATCAGATTAGCTAGACATGTTTCTAGTTTAGAGGAAGTCATATTGAAGCAACAGAAAAAGATTGAGTTGTTGGAGAGTGAGTTGGAAGTTGATTCAGAACTAGAGCTGATGAAAGAGAAAGCTGAGGAGTTAGGGATCGACTTCCCACACAACATCAAAAAGGAAACGTTGGCCCAGAAGATTGAGGAGAAGTTAAAGGAAGATGATACAGGAGGGGAGTGATCCGCTTGAGAAAACTTAGGTTCGGCAGGATAATCAAGAAACATACTGCTCCAACTAAGGTAATTAAGCAAGGCGGTTATTTTGACGGGCCAAACTGGATTCCTGGAGAAGAAGTAGAGTATATTGCTGATTTAGCTCTATTTAATGTTGGCCCTGAGGAAGTTGAGTATTATCAAGGTGGCAAATATAGCACTCAGGATATTAAAGTATATGCTGTGGAGGGGTTAACTGCCAAGAATGTAGATACTGGGGAAATAGAGCAAATTGAGCTTGAGAAAGAAGATATCATTGTAGATCAAGGCAATACCTATAAGATTGACTCGCAGAATCCTAGAACTAGACACTCTGATTTTAATGAATATGCAGCTGTTAAGCAGGTGGTGGAGAATGACGATTGATTTAGAAGGTTTTAAAGATGTAATTTGGCAGCCTATCAGTGACTATACAGGTGTTCCACAATTGCTTAAGGCTAATCAAGAGGTGCCTAAAAAGAGGTATAAATACCCTAGGATACTTTATTACTTTTTGACCAAGGGAGAGCAGGTCAATAATCGTCTGATTGAAACTAGAGAGGTAGTTGAAAGCGAATCAGAGGACTTTGAGCATGATATACTACACAAGTTTTATCTGAACCCGCAAATGATACTATCATTCCAAGGTTTTGGGCTTAAAAAAGGGCAGGTTTTGCCTTATATGCAGAAGTTGGCCCAGTGGTTTCAAATCAGGAAGTTAGGCAAGGAGTTTTTGCGTGATTATGATTGTATAGTTAGGAATGTTAATCAGATTGATGATGTAACTACTACTCTTGATAAGCAGCACGAGGAAAGGCTTAATCTTGATATTGAATTACAATTTGAGGATGTTGTTGAAGTCAGAATTGATACGATCGAAGAAATTGAAATTAATGGCAAGAAAATAGACTAGAGAGGTGATTAATTTGTCTGATATTACAGTTAACTTGATAGATAAGACTGGGGCAGTCAGTCAAGCTGGGTTTGGTCTTATATTAGTTTTTGACCCATCACAAGATCAAGAATATAAAGAAGTAGAAGGAACAGACGACTTAGAAAATTATAGCTCAGATGATTTGTTGTATAAAATAGTTGCTAGAGCATTTGAGCAGGACATCACACCAGATAAGGTTGCAATTTATGGCGTTGATATGGAAGTTGCAGAAGGAACCATTGGAGATGAGTTAGACAATCTAGTAACAGAAAATGACGACTTCTACTGGGTAGGTGTAGCAAGTAGAGAAGATAACGACATTCAAGATGTGGCGGACTGGTCTAGTGCTAATGGTAGAGTGTTCATTGGCCAACCAGACTGGCAATCAAGTGTAGAAGATATTGAAACATTAATGGACAACTTTGATAGTGATAGAATTGCTATCTTTGCTCATGATGGTGGGCCAGCAGGAGACGAGCCAGCCTTTGATGGTGGAGTGTTAGGATATTTTGCACCACTTAACATTGGAGATTATACTTTCAAGTGGCAGACGATTAACGGTGTCCCAAGGACAAGTTACTCTACAACTGATATTAGCAACCTAACTAATGAAGATGTTAATGCTAATACTTATAGGCGTAAAAGTGGAGTTAATTATGTCATTGAAGGAGTAGCAAGTGATGGTAGTTTCTTAGATATTAGGGTTATCAAAGACTGGTTACAAGCAAGATTAGAAGAAGATATACTTCAGTTGATGACT
Organism: Natroniella sp. ANB-PHB2; assembly: GCF_046097105.1. Lineage (GTDB taxonomy): Bacteria > Bacillota > Halanaerobiia > Halobacteroidales > Halobacteroidaceae > Natroniella. Next base: position 815,269 of record NZ_CP175562.1, read on the forward strand.
GGTGATTTGAAGATTGCTTATGATAGTTCTGGGATTGATCAAATTGAAAGTGTTATCAGAGCTAGATTAAAGAACGCTTTCAACAATGGCATTATTGCTCAAGATGAAGATGGGGAACCAATGTTTAGTATTGATACACCCACCAGAGATGATGTTCCAACTAATGATAGGGCCAACAGAATACTACCAGATGTCGAGTTTGAATTAACATTGGCTGGTGCGATCCATGAGGTTGAAGTAACTGGTGTCATTTTAGCCTAGTAAATAATTAAGAAAGAGGTGATACAATTGGCTAACTACAATACAGATTTAGTAACGGTAATTGTTGATGGTTTCATAGTAACTGGGTTTGCAGATGGGACTTATATTTCTTGTGGTAGAAATGAAGATAAAAGAGAGTTTGAGGTTGGAGCTCAAGGTGATGTTGTTGTCGTTGAAAATGCTGACGACACAGGTTTTTTCAATTTCACTTTACAGCAAACTTCACCTGCTAATTCAGTTTTAAGAGCTTTGTTTAAATCAGGAGCAAGTTTTGCAGTTTCAGTTAATGATCCAAATGATAATTCAGCTAGTTCTTTTGCTTCCGAGTGTTATGTTGCTAATTTACCAGATAACGAGAAAGAAGAGGGGTCTGGCGATAGGGAATGGGAAATATTAGCTGCAGACTATGAAGAAATTTAATAGGAGGGTTATAAATGGCTAAAAAAGGCGATCAAAAAGATGTGACTATTAACGGGAATGACTACAAGTTGCAACATCCAGGAATGACTTGGGTTTTTAAAACCCAAGATGAATGTAAGAATAGATTTGGTGTCATGATGGAGCATGATCTCATAAAAGCTTACTTGTCTGATGTTGTTGTTGTGCCAAACAAAAAGAATATGGATGATTTTGAAGGTGGGGAATTGCAGGAGCTGATTAAAGAGTGTAGATCCTTTCTTGGAGGCAAGCTACTATAAAGAAGAAGATGGAGTAAGAAAAATTGATTATGACAAGTATGAAAGGGAAGTTAAAAACAATCCTGGCATGCTTCAATTCTGGCAATTAGTATTCGAAGGTGGGATTGATTATGATACAGTCGACTCATTTGACTATGATGAGTTTTTGAGAGCTTATTCGGGTATGAAAGTGATTAATAAAATGAAGGAAAAGAAAGCTAAAGAAGAGATTAACAAATCTAAAAAGTAAGGGGGTGATCACTTGCCTGTAAGAAGTTTGGCATTTGACATAGGATTTAACACTGCAACAGACCAACTAGCAGGGGCCAACTCTGCTGTAGATGACATGAAGATTGGTGTAGTTGATACAGAAAGTAATATTAACAGTATGGGTGATGCTACTGATACTACTGGTAGCATGATGACTGGTGCTTTTTCTGGAATTAACAATAAAATCAGCGAAGGGATAGGGTTATTAAGTGAATATAAGTATCATATAGCTGGTGTTTTCACTGCTGCATCTGCAGTGATCTGGAATACAACCAGAGAAGCAGCTAGGAATGAAGATACTATTAATAAATTCAGATCAGTCTTTGGTGAATTTGCAGATGAAACCCTAGACTGGGCCAACGATTACTCAGATGCTATTGGCAGATCTACTGCTGATACAGTTGATTGGCTTAATAGCTTTCAAGATGTTATAGTGCCAATGGGATTCGCAAGAGATGAAGCGGCAGGATTATCACAAGACATGGTACAATTAGCAGCAGACCTAGGTTCATTCAATAATATAGAGACAGAGCAAGCAGCTAGTCGCTTACAGTCAGCACTCGTAGGTAATACAGATGCAGTTAGAAGCCTAGGAATACAGTTTAGGGCATCAGATGTTGAACAGAGAGCCTACAAGGAAGGAATAGCAGAGACTGGAGCAGAGTTAACTGACCAACAGCGAGCATTGGCGACTATGAGCATATTCTATGACAGATCTGCCGATGCTTTAGGTGATGCGACTGATACAGCTAGAGATTTCAATAACCAAACGCAAAGGTCAAGCGGTATTTTCAGGGACTTAAGAATTGGAATAGGTGATTTCTTCTTGCCAACTATGAGCAGGATGCTATTTCAATTCAACAATTTATTTTCAGTTGTTGCTAATAATGAGCCATTAGTGCAGATCATATCTGTTATGATTGGCCTTGGAGGTGCTACAACAGGGTTAACATTAGCTACATTAGGCCTTAATAAAGCTTATGGCTTGCTTATGGCTAACCCTGTGTTTTTGAAAGGTGCAGCTATAGTAATTGGTGTAACAGCAGCACTTACAGGATTGTACTTAATAACAGAAGATTTAATTACTGGGTTCAGAGGTGGAGAATCAGCTTTATTTGACTTAGGAGATAGATTCTTAGACTTTGTAGGAATCAACTATGATATGCAAGATATAGTCCAGGGTACTGTTAATTATTTAGGTATGCTAGGAGGAGAAATCAGAGGTTTTGGATCAGGAGTAGTTAGTTTCTTTGGTTGGATACTATCTCCTTTTGTTCAGACCGGTAATCAAATGAACTCATTTGCCAGTTACTTCACTGATGGCATTATAGGAATATTCAGTGGTTTTGTTCAGCGCAAGTTTGCAATGGTTCAAACTGTAGCAGGACTTTTACAAGGTTTGTTAACTGGAGATTTTGAACTATTTAGAGCAGGAGTTGACAACTGGATAGGAGGTCTTGAAACGTCATTAGCAGCATTTCCTAACATATTTACAGCACCAATGGACTTTGTATCTGGCAAGTTTGTTGAATTTCAGAATTTCTTAGGAAGTTTAAGTCCGATGGAATCTTTAGGCAATGCTATCCAAAGTGGATTAGACACTTTACCCGGGCCAATTCGAGGAGCAGCTAATCGAGTTCTTGACTGGATGGGTGGAGACAGTGAAGCAACTGAACCTGTAAGCTCTCAACCTGTCAATACTCCTAGTTTTGATGTTGGTAACTTTGATATGGCAGAAGTTGAAGCAGCTAACGAATATGATATGAGGCAGGTTAGAGAAACAAGTCAAACTATATCTAGATCAGAAAGTACAACAGTTAATGATATAGACTTTGGTGACATCAACCTTGATGTAGGAGAAGCTGAGAATGCAGATGAATTTAGGCAGATAGCAAGAAAAGAGATAAGAACATGGTTGAAAACAGAACTGGCTGCAATAGTGACATAATCACTTTTTTATTATATAATATATGTAAAGGAGTGATTATATGGAAGTTTGTCCTAAGTGCAACCATAAAGACAAATGGAAGTGGAGCAAGATTAAGATTTTCGGAGCAGGGGTTTTATTAGTGCCATTCTCGCTTACTTTATTGATAATACCACTATTAGGGTGGATTATAGCACCTTTTACAGCTTTATTAGGTTTGTATATGATTGTCATATCGCCATTCCAACCTAGTTTTTATGTTTGTAAAGAGTGTAAAGTTAGATGGCGAGTTGATGGCCAAAAGATGAAAAAATATGGCTTGTTTGGTGAAAAAGTAGATTATGTATAGCTATAAGCACTCGAGAGGGTGCTTTTCTTATTTTAGGAGGTGATCAGGTGGGCCAATATGGAGATATAGAGTTCAATATAATCAGAGAAGAAAACTTGACTCTTGATAATAATATAACTCAGCATCCAATTGAGGATCAGGTTGATATAAGTGACCATATAGAGAATGAGCCAACAAGGTTGAGTGTAGATATTACTGTAGTTGGTGAGGAAGCAGAAGAGATAAAAGAAGAATTAAAGGCAGTTGCTAGGTCAAAAGAGCCACAAGATTACTTTGGGGTTGAGCAGATTGAGCCATATGAGAATATGGTTATAGTCTCGCTTGATATTACAACTAACTCTGAGGTGTCTAATGGTTTTCGAGCCAGCATGACCCTCCAACAGGTTAGGTTGGTAGAAGCTGATACTATAGAAGTTGACCTTGGCCCAGATCCTGTCACTGGCACTCAGCCACAAGAAGGTGAAGGAGAGGTTGAGGTTAGAGATCCTGAAAGCGATGACGTAGATGAAGAAACCGTAAGTAGCATACTTAATGACTTGCTAGCTCAATTTGGCGGTGATGATGATGCAGCTTGATTACTTGCCGATTGACAAAAGCGAGCTTAAGAAGCAGCCAGAAAGATTTGCTGTCGAGTTAGCGGGTGATAATTATGTTTTTGTGGTCAGATGGAACGAAGTAGGCGAGTTTTTTGCTTTTGATATGTACGATGATGAAGGCGATCCGCTTCTGTTTGGTAGGAGAATAACTTACGGAGTAGATATGCTAGCAGATGTATTAGAGTATGTAGATATAGTCCCAGTTGCAAAGTCTGAGGGGGCAGATGTTGAAAGGAATGGAATTACTTTTGATAATTTTATGAATCAAGTTAAACCATATATATTTGAGCGTGATAACAATGACTGAGTTGTTTAATCGCAAAGTAGAGTTGCAAATTAGAGATAAGATAATTCGATATCCTGATTTACACATCGAGTTTGAAACTGAATTTGATGTTGATAGTGATGCTAATAATGGTTTCATCAGAGTGTATAATCTATCAAAATCAACTATCAATGATATAAAGAAAGGTTTACCTTTTAAGCTCAAAGCAGGATATAAAAATAACTTTGGCACGATAATGGTTGGTAGTATAGCTAGCTCAAACACCGAATGGAATGTTCCAGATAAGATTACAGAGTTAATTGTTTCTGATAACTCTGAGGACTGGTTAAGTAAGACAGTCAATAAGACCTGGAGGAAGAATACTAGGGCCAGCACTATAATGAAAGATATTGCTGACTTGTTGCCAATTGCAATTGGTGAGATTGCTCCTGTGAATGATAATCGATATCCGAAGGGCAAGACCTTCAGCACTAAAATCAAGGTCGCTCTAGAAGAGCTGGCAGCCGATACTAACAGTAAATTTCATATTAGCAGAGGTAGGTTGTTCATTAGAGAACCATTGAAGGGTAAACAGGAAGTGGTTAATCTCAACAAGGATACTGGATTGATAGCTACTCCGCAAAGAATTGAAGATGGCGATGAGGAAAGATGGCTGGTGCAGTCATTGCTTAATTATAGAATTGAATCCGATAGTGTGATTAATGTGGAAAGCAAGTCTATTAATGGTTTATATCTAGTGAAGGGTGGTAGTCACTATCTAGCAGGTAATGACTTCTATACCGAGATGGAGGTGGTCGTAATTTGAGCGATACTATAAGAGATATAGTGGAAGCTATGTTGGCCCAAGAGTTAGATGATTTGAATGTTGCTTTGCCAGCTAGAATATTGAAATATGATTCTAGTAAGCTGCGGGCAGATGTGGAGTTATTAGCAAAGAAAAAATTAGGAGGAGAGCATGTAACTATTCCTCCAATATTAGAAGTTCCAGTCTCTACATTGAGAGCTGGAGCTTTTGTAATTGTGCCACCTTACGCTAAAGGAGATGTAGTCCAAGTGTTGTTCAATCAAAAAGCACTCGATAGTTTACTTATAACAGGAAAGCCAGCAATCCCATCAAGTCCAGAAGGTGTAGAATATAAGCGAGAATATAGCCTTGATGATGCAGTTATAGTCGGGGGTTTGCAGATTGATCAAGCTAATGACCTGCCTGACGTTGGAGAAAATTTGTACATTGGTAATATAGATGGAAAAACAAAGGTTGAGATGACACCAGGAGGACAAGTGATAATCACTTCTGATGATGTCAAGCTAGGCGGAGAAGGAGCAAGCGATGCTTTGGCTTTCCTTGATGAGCTCAATAGTTTGATAAACACTTATAATTCCCATACTCATGTAGCACCAAGCGGAACTACTAATGTTCCTACTCAGACAGAAAGCACTAAAATAGGAACTAATAAGGTGGTGGCAGAGTGAGAGGGCTCAAGTTAGAAAGTGGAGATTTAGTTGTTGCTGATAATGACTTGGAGTTAGTAGACGGGCCAACAGAGCTCCAACAAAGGATTAAACTAGCACTGTCAATCAATCGTGGCGAATGGTTTCTTGATCTTAATGCAGGAGTGCCTTACATTGAATTAATGCGACAGAAAGGAACTCAGGAGCAACTAAAAAGAGAAGTTGCTAAGGTTATTGCTAGTTTTGATGAGGTCGAGGAAATAACTCAGCTTAATATGAATTATGATGGTGCTAACAGGTCATTAGTGGTTAACTTTTCAGCTAAATTAGAGAATGGTGATGAAATAGAAATTGAAATCGAGGAGGTGGTTTAAATTTCAGAACAATATGGAGTAACAGAGCAAGGGTTTCGTAAGAAGACTAGGCAAGAAATCGAGAATGATATGAAATCTAAAGCTAGGAGTTTATACGGTGATGACATAAGTGTTGGCAGATTTTCAGTCCTTGGAATATTGATTAAGTTAATTTCTTTTCCTCTAGCTTTACTTTGGAGTGCATTAGAAAAAGTATATAATAGCAGCTTTATTGATACAGCAACAGGCCAAGCTCTTTTCAGCCTAGGACAATATATAGGCATAAGTAGATTAACAGGAACTAGAGCAGTAGGAGAAGCAACCTTTGAGGGTGATAAAGGAACGATAATTCCTCCAGGTTTTTTGATTGAGACTGACGATCCTGATCCGATTCGCTTCGAGACTAGGAATGAAGATGATGAGCAGATAGATGAATCAGGAGAATTAACTCTTCCGATTCGTGCAGTTGAGATCGGGAGTGATGGGAATGTTGGCCCGGGCAGGATAACTGAAATTGTTAACCCAATTAGTGGTTTAGATAACGTGACCAATGAAGTTGGTACTGCTGGAGGAACTGATTTAGAAACTGAAAGAGAATTTAGAGAACGATATAAGGACTCAACAGATAAAAGTGGAGGTTCTACTACTTCATCTATTCGAGCAACTATATTAGAAGAGACAGAAGCAAGTGCTTGTATAGTTCTGGAGAACTTCAAGGATGAAGAAAAGGATGGACTGCCACCAAAATCTTATAAGCCAATTGTACTTGGTGGAGATGATCAAGAGATTGCTGAGGCTATATTTAGTGTAGGAGCTGGCGGGATACAGTCTTTTGGTGAGATTACAAGAACAGTAATCGATAACACGGGGTTAGAAAAGAAAAGATCATTTTCTAGAGCTACAAGAGTTGATATCTATGCAGAAATGACATTAACCACTAATATTGAGTTTTCTGAGGACTATTTTGACGTTATTGAAGCAAATATAGCTAATTACATTAATGGTCTTTCAATTAATGATGATGTTTCTTATTCTCGTATTATATCACTTGCTTACCAGGATACAGCTGGAATATTAGATGTAGAGCTATATATTGATACTTCTCCTGATCCGCAGCTCCAAGAATCTATTGAGATTGCATTTGATGAAGTAGCTAGGATTGATGAGGAAAATATCGAGGTGATAGAAAATGAGTAAGCTAAAAGAATACCTAAATAGACTGCCAGACGCTTTTTTGAAGATAACTGATAGTAATCTAGGAAAGTTTCTTAAGATATTTGTCGATGAGATTACTGAGATAGAAGGTGCCAAGGATGAGGTTAAGGAAGTCAGTAGGCTTGAAGATGCTTATGGTAATAGTTTGGATCTGCATGGCGGGAATGTTGGCCAACTTCGAGGACAGGCCCATGATGATTTATACCGCTTACTTATTCGCTCTAAAGTTCAATCTAACCTTTCAGGTGGTAATGTAAATGAAATTATAGATTATATTGTTACATTATTGCAGATAGATCGTGATGATATTGAACTAATAGAGCCAGACTGGGATGCTGATGCTTATGAAGAGGCTAGTTTTGAAATCAAGATACCACTGGAGGTAATAAGCAATTTACTTGTGACTATTGACCAATTTACGACAGTAGTCAACAGACTAGCAGGTGCTGGAGTACGGCCGTATCTAGTTGGAGAAGGTACTTTTCAGCTAGTTGAGCCTAATTTTGATGAGAATAACGAATATGATCCAATTATAGATGAGAATATAGGTTTGGCTGATGAAGAACAGACTTATGGTGGTACATTAAGTGCAGTATATCAACCGCCAGAAGAAGCTGATACGTTAGTATAGAAAGGAGTGGTTTTGTGAGTGAAGACCCAAAAATTGTCGATAAGTTACCTAAGTGGCTTGGTGAAATAGTAGAGCCACCTGAATCAAAGAAAGAAACTGGATGGCTTGCTGGGGAAGGACTTCCTTTCTCTTGGCTTAACTGGTTATTTAACAAGATTTATCTAGCAATTAAAGTCTTAGACCAAGATTACGGCGAACACAAAGAAAGTGATAGCGGAGTGCATGGAGTAGGTAGCAGTAATGTAGCAAGCGAGGATTATGCTGATAGTCAAGCTGATGTTGCTGAAAGTAGTGCTAACCAATACACCGATAGTCATGAGCAAAAGGATTCGGGGGTTCATGGTGTTGGGGAAAGTGAAATAGAGAGTACAGAAGGTAGTCAACAGAAAGTCAATTCGCATTCTGATGATACCTCTGGCGTGCACGGTGTTGGTGGCAGTAATGTAGCAAGTGAAGATTGGGTAAGCAATAACTTTAATAATTACAGCTTCAGTGAAGATTATAAGGATTTAACTAACAGAAATCATGGGAATGAAGACCATAATGAAACTTTTGCAACAGAAGGCTATGTTGATGGTTTAAGTGCAAGTGATGTCGGTGCTCTATCTGATGGTGGGGATGTTGGTAATGGTAATTATGAATTTGAAGGTTTGGGGTTGAGTGGGGCTTTAAGGGATGAAGATTTTGGAGATATAATCTTTAGTGGTAGAGGAAAAACTTTGAGATTTGGTAGTTATACAGCCCTAAGGCAAGAACATTCATCGGCTAATTTAATACTTGGGCAAAACATAGTACCTAATCCTGACCAAAGCAGTGAATTTTATTTTTTAAGAGATCACCCTTCAATAGGCTATTCTTTTATTGATATAGGTCAAGATGGGCTTACTGTATTTGGTGAATATATACAAACTACTAAAGGTCAGTTATTATCAAACCCTAAAGAATTATTTAATGTAGATAAAAATGGCAGAATTAATCATGGAGGTAGGACATTAGGTAGCTCGAGTGGGTATGCTGACCAAACTAATAGGCTAAGACTTGCATGGGGGGAAAGTAGTGGTACGATAGAAGGCAATGAAACTCAAACTGTAAGTTTTGAAGAGGCATTTCCTAATGCGTGCTTACAGGTTATTTTATCAGGATTAGTTGATGGCAATAATTATGACCCTATTGTTACAGAAAAGGCAAATGGTTATTTTGTATGGAAGAATAAAGGTACAAATTATGACCAAAAAGTAAGCTATATAGCAATAGGATACTAAGGAGGTGTTAATTATGGAAGATAAAGAAGAAGTTAAAGAGGTTGAGAAATATGCTCATTACCATAATGAAACAGGGCAACTTTTAGGCTTATATACTGCTGACAATTATGATAAAGAAGATGTTCCACAGCCTAATATTCTATTGGTTGAAGATAATTGGAAGTTTTTACATGAAAATCAACACACCCATATAATTAATGTTGATACTAAAGAAATTGAAGAAATTATTAAGACAGAAGAAGAAATTAGGCTTAAAGAAATTGAAAAAGAATTAAGAAATTTACAATCAGAATATAATCAACTTGAAGAAGATTACTCAGCACTATCTTTTAATGGAGCAGATGAAGAAGAATTAGAAGAAGTTAGGCAGGAAGGGGAGAAAGTTCTTGATGAAATAGCAGAGCTAAATCAAGAAAAGTATGAATTAGAAGAACAGATGGAGAGTGATAGTGATGAGTGAGGTAGTTAGATGCCCAGTTGATCGAAGGCGTATGGAGGATAAAGGAGATTACTGGGAGTGCCCAAGGTGCTTAACTAGGAAAAATAAGTAGTTTTTTATGATTGGAGGTGGGCCAAATTGAAAGTTTGCACTTGCAGAAAATTGGTGGTATTAGCAATAGTAGCAGTTGTAGCGGTCATTGCTGTAAATTTTGCTGCTTATAGCATACAGCAAGAACAAATAATCAACCTTAATACAGCGACTTACGAAGAATTGAAGGAGTTGCCGTTAGTTGATACTAAAAAAGCTAATAAATTGCTAGAATACAGAAATGAGAATAATATCGAAGTTTTAGACGAGCTAAAAAGAATAAATGGTATCGGAGAAGTGACGATTGAAGCAATAAAAGATAGGACAAACATAGATTAGGCAGGTGGTGGGTATTAAAGATAAAGTAGATGAATTAGAGGAAGAGTTATCTAAATTAAGTGAGAGAATAACAGAGAATGACTTCAAATTAGCCAGACATCAAGAAATAATATCAGATAATAATGATACACTCAATAAAATACTAGACGAGATGAAAAAAATAAGTTCATCTGTAGTCGAACTTAAAACTAAAGATAGCCTATCAAAACAAGAAAACAAATTACTTACATTATTAATAGTTGTCCTTTCGATAGGTTTTTTGTTCTCGATCGGAGTTAATGTAAGTGAAATAATGGAGGTTATACCTTAGGAGGTGATTGTTATTTGGGAAGGAATAGTAGTTCATCATTCAGCCAGTCCTGATGTAAGTGCTAATGAAATTGATCGTTGGCATCGAGAAAAAGGCTGGAAGGGAGTGGGTTATCATTTTGTAATCCGGGCCAACGGTGACATAGAGCCAGCTAGAAATTTTGAAAGTGCTGGAGCTCATGCTAGAGGTAGAAATCAGAATTATATTGGGATTTGTCTAGCTGGAGATTTTACTAAACATCCGCCGACGCCAGAACAGATTTCATCATTGATTCATCTAACGAAAGGGATTAAAAGTAGATGGAGTGCAGAAAAAATAGAAAAGCACCATGATAATTGCCCAGGGCCAATGTTACCTTGGGATTTTTTTATTCAAGCAGTTTAAATTTAGAAAGGGTGATAATATGTTAAGTAAGGTTGCAGCAGTTGGGAGTGGCATAAAGAGTTTTGTTGGTTATATTTCAGTTTTAATTCCTATTTTACGTTCGATCACTAACTTGGTTAAGGTTTTTGAAGAAGGCGATCCAGATGATGAGAATAAGAATGGAGAAGCTAAGAAAGAAGCTGTCTTGGATTCGATAGAAGTTATCTATGAAGAAGGGTCAGATTTGATTGGGGTTGATGTTGGGAAGGACAGAGTAATGAGAGTTGCAGAAAAATTTATTGACATTATAGTTAATTTCTATAATCTAGTTGGTGAGTTCCGGTAGTGAAGATATTGAAGAGGTTGAAAATGTAATTAAAGATAGGTATCAAGAATCTGCTAATATCCATCTGAAAGAGATTAGGGGTACACAACCTTTATTTTCTAAGAATATTATACAACAGCTACAAGAACACAAAGAAAAAGAGGCGGATTAATCCCGCCTCGCAATATCATATATAATAGTAGAAACTCTTGAGTTTGAATTGCCGACACACTGCCGACACTCTGCCGACAGTGTAATTTTATTATTGATACTAAATGAAATCATTTGTTAGGTAAGGTTAATTTATAGCGTTTAATTATTCCCTAAGGAGTTAAAAAAACTAATTGATAGTTCTGGGGGCGCAGGGGTCGCTGGTTCAAATCCAGTCAGCCCGACCAGTTAAAAACTTTGATTTTGTAGGAAGGTTAGGAGCATAATATCCAATAATAGTTTTTAAGAATTAAATTTAAAAGAGTAATTCATCAATAGTCTTAAATCTATACCCTTCTTCTCGTAATAATTCGATTATTCCAGGTAATGCTTCAACAGTTTGTTTATGCATAACACCATTATGCAGTAATATAATTCCTCCTGGGTGGTAATGTCTTTCTACTTGTCCTATGATTTCTTCATGGGTATCTTCAGCATAATGCCAGTCAAAGCTATCAACTGACCAGTTAACTATCTTCCAACCTTGATATCCTAAGAATTCGATAGTTTCATCATTCATAGCACCAAATGGTGGTCTGATGATTGTAGGATAAACCCCTGTAGCTTTTTCAATCTCTTTTGATGTTGGTAGTATTTGTTCTTGTAATACCTCTTCATTTGTTAAGTCTTTAAAATTATCATGATCCCAAGAGTGATTAGCAACTTGGTGTCCTTCTTCTACCATGCGGTGTGCAATTTCAGGGAATTGTTTTACATTTTGCCCAAGAACAAAGAAGGTAGCTTTAATATCTTCTTCTTTAAAGATGTCTAAAAGTTCTGGTGTATTGATATGTTCTGGGCCATCATCAAAGGTAAGGGCAATTACTTTCTCCTCTGTTGATTTATTGATAAAGAAAGTGTCTGGATATTTTTCTGCTTGTTGTTCCATTATTTTTTGTAAATTATCTAATTCCTCATCTAATCCTTCCTCTGAGATATTTTGATTTTCTGTAATATCATTCTCCTCTTCTACATTATTATTAGGAATTGTTATAACTCCTAACTGTCCTAAAGTAAAGCCAAAAAGAAGAACTACTAATAATAAAGCTATTCCGATAAAGTAATTTGATTTCATGTTTTCTCCTTTCAATAGAACAAAGTTTTTAATACTTATTGTTTATTTTATCAGAATGAAGTTATATTTATAGGTAATAAATTTTAATTAATTTACCATTATCATTGATTTTATGAATCTTTTAAATGCTAGATACTAACTTTACCATTGCCCTAAATTATAACTTATGTTAGCATAATAATCAGTGAAAAAAGAGAGGAGAAATTATAAGAATGAAGAAATTTCTATTTATTACTTTATTGGCTGCAATGATTACTGTACCAGTAGTACAAGCAGAAGCTCAAGATGTCTATACTGTTCAAAGTGGAGATACGTTATATGAAATTTCTGAAAAGGTAGATCTACCTGTTGAGATCATAATTGATCAAAATGATATATCTAGTCCTACTAACATTTATATAGGACAAAGATTAGTAGTTACTATTAATTTCAATTATGAGGATAGTAATGATAGTTATATTTATCATACTATCAAAACAGGGGAAGGTTTATGGAGTATTGCTCAACAATATGATGTAACTGTAGAAGAATTAATTGAGCTAAATGAGATTGAAAATCCTTCTGATTTACATGTAGGAGAAGAAATCCTAATTCCTGTAAATGATAATACAGAAAATGAAGAGGAAGAAGTAGAAGAGGATAATTACTATGTTGTTCAATCAGGGGATATTCTTTGGAATATTGCTCAAGAGTATAATACAACTGTAGAAGAATTAGTTGAGTTGAATGATATTGAAAGTTCTTATGATTTATATGTTGGTCGTAAATTAATCCTTCCTAGTGAAGAGCAAGAGGATGAATCAAAAGAGGTTGCTCCTCAATACTTTGTTCATACAGTACAGGAAAATGAAGAGATCAATGATATTGTAAATATATTTGGGGTAAGCATTTCTGAGATTTTAGATACAAATGATATTTCTGATTCCGAAGGAATTGAAGAAGGAATTGAATTAGTTATTCCTTTGGATAATTCAAATAAGTTTGCTTATTTAAGAAGAATGAATCAAAAACTTGATAATTATTATCAAGCTACTCAAAATGAAACTTTAACAGAGATTGCAGAAAAATTCGAGATTACAGAAGATATATTAAGAAGAATTAATCAATTAGAGGAAGATGAAGGTGTAATTGCAGGTCAAAAGATTTTGATGCCTGTTAATCCAGCTTTCTTTGCTGAGCATAAGATCTATGAAATTGCAGAGGGTGGAGAGTATATCTTTGATCTTTCTTATGAAAATAGTATAACAAATCGCTCTATTCTTGAAGCAAATTATTTAGAGGATGCTAATGAAAAATTAGCTGAGGGAACTATTATTATAATTCCTTTAGATGAAGATAGTAAAACAAGATGGGTTACAACTGATTATAATTAATAGATTATTGACCTCCTAATTTTAATTATCCCCTAGTATTAAAACTAGGGGGATTTTTTTATGAAAAGTTAATTGATTTTAGAGATAGCAATTTAATCAGAGGTTAACCTTATTGTTAATGATTTAATTTATTTTTAGTACATAATTTTTTTGTAATGTGATAAAATAATGTATGTGTTGCTATAAATTTTCTTAGGAGGGAAGGAAAATCAAAAAAAACATATTAATCTTACTATTAACCGTTTTGACAATATCATTAATAATAGGTGGATGTGCTCCTGGTGAAGGGGAACAAGAACTTCCTCCTCAGCAAGGGGAGCAAGAAGAGCAGGAAGAAGTAGAAGAGGTTAATTTAAAAGCTTATTTACCTATGCAAGAAGGAATGATCTATGATTTTAGTGGTGAAGGGCCAATTCATCCTTCTTTAGAACGAGAAATTATGTTTGCTGAAGAGCCTTATGTTCAAATCCTAGATAAAGGAACTGGTACAAATATAGTTTTGGTTTATACAGTTCAAGAAGATCAAATAGGAAAAATAATTGAAGAAGCTGAGTTTTATGAAGAAGGTAATTTAATTGAAGAATTAGAGGAAGAGCCTGAGGTTCAAGAAGTAATCTTACAACAACCACTTGAAGAAGGAACTACTTGGGAAACAAATGAGCAACAACGAGAAATTGTTGCTACTAATGAAATTATAACAGTCCCCGCTGGAACATTTTATGATGTAATTCAAGTAAGAATTACTTCTCTTAATGAGGAAGATAGTAATGAGACTTATCATTATTATTCTAAGAATGTAGGTTTAATCAAGCAAGAGACTATTGGGGAAGATTTTGAAAGAATACTTGAATTAGAAACCTATGGCAATAGAGAAATTAATGAGTGATAAATATTTTGCTATGGTGATAAAAAAGCCCTCTTGAGCATTAGCTTAAGAGGGCTTTTTGAAATAGCTTATATGAATAAGAAAAGATACTACTAAAAAACTAATTATCAAATCTATTGTAGTTATTAAGAGTCTACCACCTTTTTTGGCGCGGTTGAAGGAGTGGAAATCAGTATAGTACCCGTTATGGTAGCTTGAGATATGCTGTTTTGGAATGAGTGAAACGGGGTTATCGGCATTTAGGGATAGTGGTACTGAGTGATTATGTCAGTACTATTATCCCTTTGTTTTTAGTGTTGGCTTATGTTAAAAATTTTGTTGTTATCTTAATATCAACTAAAAAAGAGTAATTTAATAAAGGGATTTGTAAAATATTGGTTAAGTTATTATATATGTAGGTAAATAATTAAGGAGGTCTAATATGGAATTGTTAAAAGTAGCAACTAAATCAAGCCCTAATAAAGTTGCAGGTGCACTTGCTGGTGTTTTAAGAGAGCAAGGTTATGCTGAGATGCAGGCTATTGGGGCTGGAGCTGTGAATCAAAGTGTAAAAGCTATTGCAATTGCTAGGGGGTTTGTAGCACCTAGTGGACTTAATTTGATTTGTATCCCAGCATTTATAGATATTGAAATTGCAGGGGAGAAAAGAACCGGTATTAAATTTATTGTAAAGCCTAAATAGTCAGCTTGATATTATTATGAAATATTTTAAATGTAAGATAAGGAGTAACAAAATATTTCATAATAAGCAATAAAATTAATCAAAAAGATTATCGGGTTAATGAAGCATATAGTTTATTGGTCAGTTCTTAAATAGAGCTGGCTTTTTTTTTCGGGCCAACACTAAAAGCTTCAACATAAATAGAAGGTGTAATTCAGAAGAAAAACCTCCTAAACTGCAATTACAATCATTTCAATAGTCCAATGGGCTGTTGGAATGATGGTATCATAAAGGTTGAGATCAGCCAGTAATGTAGTTAAATTAACTAAAGTTGCTACTGTAATCCACGATTTAATTCTCGGTAAACTCTTATCTTAGCGGATAAGAGTTTTTTGGGGTAGTGGGGGATTTTAAGGAGGTTGAATGAAAATAAAGGGGTAATGAGTTAGTAGGAGTGTTTTAGTAAAGAATAAAGATGAAGTAAATTAAAAGGCTAGACTTTTCTAGTCTTTTAATTTATGAGAAATTCAGTAAGAGAGGGGAAAATGCTATTCATGGGTGCTAAGATAAAGGATATATTATATAATATTATATTTAAAACTGATACTCGAACTGGAAAGGCCTTTGACGTTATTCTAATATTGGTGATTTTTTGCAATAGCATCTTAATTATTCTTGAAAGTGTAGATATTATTAGAGAAAGCTATGGGACATTAATAAACTTTCTAGGATGGAGCTTTATATTTATCTTCACAGTAGAATATATACTAAGATTATTTGTTGTAAAAAATAAAATTAAATATCTATTAAGTTTTTTTGGAATGATTGATTTATTATCTATTATACCAATATATTTTATATTTTTCTTTCCAGGGATGAGATTTTTAGTTATTGTCCGAGTTTTTAGGTTGCTTAGAATGTTTAATATTTTCAAGATGGGACGTTATATTACTGAATCTAGATATTTGCTAAGTGCATTAAGAGCTAGTATTCCTAAAATTACAGTCTTTGTAGTTACAATAATATTTATTATTATAATTGTTGGCTCAGCAATGTATATTATTGAAGGGCCTCAAAATGATTTTGATAATATTCCAATCTCAATGTATTGGACTGTCGTTACCGTATCTACCGTCGGCTATGGTGACATATCTCCACAGACTTCTGTTGGAAAGTTTATTTCGGGTATTTTAATGATTGTTGGTTATGGTATTATAGCTGTACCTACCGGAATTATCTCTCATGAGTTGGCCCATACATCTAAAAGTGAAAAAGAGCAGAAGATATGTCAAAGTTGTTTTACCGAAACAGATACTTTAAATGATAGGTTTTGCTCTAAATGTGGTTCTAAATTTGCAGATAGTTAAGTTTAGTTCTTTTTAGTATAATATCATAATAATCTTTATGAAGCAATAAGGTTAAATTCTGGACTTATCAATTCTTTTTGTAAAAGAATTGTTGATAATCCATGTTTTAATATATAGAGAGGCAGGGTATGATAATAACAAACTTCATTATAAATTGGACAGAGGAGGTAAAAAATGGATGAAAACAAACAGTATCGAATGGAAAATGATACATTAGGCAATATTATGATTCCTAAAACAGCCTACTATGGTGCACAAACACAACGTGCAATCAATAATTTTCCAATTAGTGGTATTCGATTACCTCGTGCTTTTATAAGGGCACAGGGGATTATTAAAGCTGCTAGTGCATCTGTGAACGTAGAATTAGGCTTACTTTCACCTGATATCGGTCAAGCCATTATACAGGCATCACAAGAAGTGATTGATGGTAAATGGGATGAACAATTCCTTGTAGATGTCTATCAAGCAGGTGCAGGGACATCACAAAACATGAATGCAAACGAAGTCATTGCTAGACGTGCGACTGAAATCATGGTCGGTGCAGAACAAGTTCACCCTAATGACCATGTTAATATGTCACAGTCTACTAATGACACATTTCCTTCTGCATTGAATATTGCTGCTGTTGAATCAATACAACAAAAACTAATTCCAGCTCTCACCAACTTACAACAAGAACTTCAAAAGAAATCTGAACAATTCATGCCAGTATTAAAAGCTGGTCGTACACATTTACATGACGGTGTTCCTATCAGGTTAGGCCAAGAATTTTCAGGTTATGCACAAACCATCCAAAATATGAAGCAACAAATTGAAGAAGGTCTTAAAGGATTATACGAGATTGGTTTAGGCGGGAATGCTGTAGGAACGGATATTAATTTACAACCAGGGTATGTGCCAAAAGTAATTCAGGAAGTGAATAAGCGGACGAAATTAACCTTTAGAGAGCCAAAAGACATATTTGCTTTTATGCAAAATATGAGTGAACCATTACACTGCATGCTAATATTAAAAGAGCTAGCAGTTCATCTGATAAAAATAACTAGTGACTTACGATTATTAAGTTCAGGGCCAAGGACAGGACTAGCCGAAATCACATTACCACCTGTTCAACCTGGTTCAACGGTTATGCCTGGTAAAGTAAATCCCGCTATTTTAGAAATGACCCATATGGTTTGTTGTCAAGTAATAGGATACGAAACAGCTATCTCAACTGCTGCTAGGGCTAGTCAATTAGAAATTAATGTGATGATGCCTGTCATTGCACATACATTCCTTCATTCGATTGAATTAATGGGTAACGCAATTAATACTCTTGTTAAAAAATGTATCACAGGTATTCAAGCAGATGAGAAGATTTGTAACCAATGGCTGAATGAGAGTTTATCTTTAGTTACAGGGTTAAGCCCTAAATTAGGTTATGACATGGCGTCACAGATTGGATTGACAGCTGATGAGCAAGATAAGACATTAAAAGAGGTTTTAGAAGAAAAAGGAATGCTTACAGATGAAATATTACAAGCCATCGATCCTAAAGGGATGGTATAAACTTTTATCTGCCAGAAATAGAATTAAATCTAAAATAGCTTCAGCCAGTAGACTCTTATCTTAGCGGATGAGAGTTTTTTTGTTTCAAAAAATTAAAAGGATAATATTGTTTCAAATAGAATAATAATAATGAATACTAATTCTGTTAAGTCAGGCTATAACTAGAATTTTTAAAGTAGTATTAAAAATAATTTTGTTAGTACATAATTCATAAGATAATGAACGAACTGCAATGACGTAAATTTATAATTTATTATATGGTAGTAAGGTTATGTGCTTAAAAGGGGATGCAAAGAATGAGAAAAGTTAGAATAGAAAAATTAACAAAAAATATGGTTTTGGCTAAACCAATTATGCACAAGGGCCAAGTTCTTTTAAGAGAAGGATGTCAAAGGATAGATAAATATAAAGAACGACTAGAAGAGTATGGAATTATGCAAGTCTATATTGAAGATGAAATCTCTAAAGATATAGAAGAGAATAAAGTAATATCAGAGGAATTACAAAATAAATGTAAAGAAGATATTAAAGAAGTTATTGAAAATATAACTCAAGATAAAGTAGTAGATATGGCTAAGCTAAAGGCAGGAATTGGTAGTATTATTGATCGAGTATTAACTAATAATAATGCTTTAGTTAATTTATTTTCATTAAAAGTGGTTGATGAATATATCTTTCAACATTCTGTTAATGTAGCTGTAATTTCAATTATGATTGGAAAGGAATTAAATTACAAGAAAAAACGTTTAATTAAACTTGGTTTAGGAGCTATATTACATGATGTTGGGAAGTTAGTAATACCTGAAGAAATTTTAAAAAAACCTAGTTCATTAACTGATGAAGAGTATAAAATTATTAAAACACATCCTGGTGAAGGATATAAGCAGTTCGAAGGAAGATTTGATATTAGTCCAGTAGCAAGAATACCTATCTTACATCATCATGAAAAAGTGGATGGTAGTGGTTATCCTGAAGGGTTGAAAGGTAAAGAGATTCATGAGTTTGGACGTGTAGTAGCTATAGCTGAAGTATTTGATGCTTTAACTTCTGATCGGTACTATCGAAAAGCATGGAGTGTTAAAAAGGCTGTTGATTTAATTAAAGAAGAAGCAGGCAAAGAATTTGATGAAAAAATAGTAGAGAAATTTTTATCATTCATTTCTGTTTATCCTAATGGTGAAATTGTCAAACTTAATGATGGTAGCCAAGCAATTATTGTTGAACAGACTAAAGATGCTTATCGACCAAAGGTTAGAATTTTCAAAGGTGAAGATGGCAAAGAATTAAATAATTTCAAAGAAGTTGATTTGAGTCTAGAAAACAGCCTAGAAATAGTCTGAAAATCGCTAAAACAGCTCAGATTAAGTATGATAGTTAAAATAGAATTAAATTACAGATTGAATTACGATCAATTAAAGCAATAAACTTATTTTTAGATTAAAGCCTGGCATACTAATGATGTTGGCCCGTGGAAAGAGTTTAGAGCTATTTTATCTTTGTTGCAGAAAATTTATTGTAAGAGAAAGCAGGTATAAGATTATGAAGTCTTTCTAAAACTATAAACAGTATAGTATTAGGAGGCGAAAATTATTGAAAAAAACAATTTAAATTTACAAGAAGTTATGGATGGCGATAAGAATTTAAGATCTTATGGTTTGAAGGTAGATGCTAATAATGATGTTGTAATTGTAACTGGGATAGTAGATACCTTAAGTGAGAAAAGACATGCTGAAAAGGTGATAAATAGTGTAGTAGATGATAAGAAGGTAGAGATGGAAGTTAGTATTAGTACAGATGGTGCAATTACTGATGATGATGTTGATATGGAAGTGGCTGAAGAGATTGAAATTCAGACTGAGTTAGAAGATAAGATAACAGCTGAGAGTAAAAAAGGGGTAGTACATTTATTAGGCACTGTTGAAAGTGAAGAGTTAAGACAGAAAGCAGATAAAGTTGCTGCTAAAGCTCGTGGTGTAACTGGTGTAGTTAATCATATTAAAGTGGATAATGAAGCTGATGAAACTGGAGATCCTTTTCATGCTCAAGTAAGAAATGATAATGAAGAAGAGTAATAATAAGCTAAAAAAATAAAAAACAATTATTATAAATAAGAAAACTCCTGAGATTCCAGTAGCTGCTTGGAACTTCAGGGGTTATTATGTAGTTTAGGGGTAAAGACAATTATCTAAGCAGGACAATCTTACTTCTTGACTAAGTTTGTATAAAGAAGATTGACTTTCGAACAAGATTAATAATTAAGGTTAAAGGAGAATCAGCAATGGAGTTTAAATGGTATCGAGATGAGCAACTTAGAAATTGTGGAGGTTATGGAAAGATAGAAGACTTTTTAACTAAAGGTCTTGATAAGTTTCAAAATGAATTAAAGTGCTTTGTTAGTGAGCATCTTGGGTTCAAAGTTAATGATGAACAGATGATTGCTTGGCAAAATTGTTATCAATTTTTAAAAAAACAGCTTAAAAGATTGATAGAAATAGATGAAGATTATAGTCAATTATCTTTGGCCTTTGAATATTCTCTACCAATGGAAGGAGGAAGAAGGCCGGATGTATTATTATTTTCAAAAAGGAAGGTAGTTATCTTAGAGTTTAAAAGAAAAGAAAGTTATAATTATAATGATTTAGAACAGTTGATAGGTTACCAAAGAGATATTAAAAATTATCATCACCAAACTAATAAGCAGAATCTAGAGATAATATCGTATTTGGTATTGACTAAAGGTGTGAAGAATTATGCCAGTCAAGATGGAATTAAAATATTGACTGCTAATAATTTTGTTACAGAAATAAGCAAATTGAACTTAAATCCTGCTTGGGAAGAGAATGTAGTCAAGTGGTTAAATTCTGAGTATCAACCTTTACCTAATATTGTAGAGGCGACATTGGAGCTTTTTGAAAAAAAAGAGTTGCCTGAAATTAAAAATATTGAAGAGGGTCAAATCGCAGAGGCTGTAGATTATTTAAAAGAGATTATTCATCTAAATGAGATAAAAAACAAGCAAAAGAATCTAGTGTTTGTCACTGGAGTACCTGGTTCTGGAAAGACTTTGGCTGCTTTAAAGGTTCTTTATGATTATAATAGATATAAATATAGTAAAGATAAAAAGCCATTAGCTGCTATCTACTTATCGGGTAATGGACCATTAATCAGTGTATTACAGAATATATTGGATAATGAAATAAAGGAGTTAGGAGAGAATGGTAAGGCCTATGTGAGAAGTATGTATAGTTATAAGCGGGAGCATATGAATAATTCTAAGCCACCACTGGAGAATGTAGTGATTTTTGATGAAGCACAACGGGCCTGGGATGAAAAGAAGATGGGAAGTAATTATTCAGAAGCTGATTTTTTATTAAAGGCAGGTAATAAAATTTATAGAACTAAAGGTAGTGCAACGATAATCTGCTTTATAGGTGAAGGCCAAGCTATACATACCGGTGAAGAAGAAGAGATTAAATTATGGCAGAGATCATTAAATAAAAAGGGGATCAATCAGTGGCACCTCTATACTCCTCCTAAATATGAAGAGTTATTTAATAATGCAGAGACTGTCAAGGTGGATCAGCGATTGAACCTTGATTACTCTATTAGAAGCCATTTTATAGATACGAATTTATGGATAGAGTCCTTACTTAAAGGTGATTTAATTAGTGCAAGAGAGCATTTAGCCGAAATGCATCAAAAAGGATTTATTCTGAGGATAACTCGAAGCTTTACAGAAGGTAAAGAATTTATTAAGCAGAAGGAAGTAGGTGATCAAGGGATAAGTTATGGATTATTAATTTCTTCTAAGGTCTGGGATAAAAATATAAGAAAGTATATCAATAATGGTAGATATCAAGGAAGTTATATGCAGTCTGAAGAAGTTGGTAACTGGTTTAGAGAAGAGAGTAAGAAGTTTCAAAAAGGTGCTTCAGAGTTTGCCTGTCAAGGCTTAGAGTTAGATTATCCGATTGTTTGTTTTGGAGGAGATTATTATTATGACGGTAGTCAATGGAAGATAGATTCACAAGCAGTTAAATATCATGGAAATAAATATAATGATTTTCCAGAGATAATGAAGAATATTTACCGAGTCTTACTTTCAAGAGCTAGGAAGGGGATGGTTATCTATCTACCTAAATTTAAGCAATTAGATAACACTTATGACTTCTTAGTCAAGTCGGGAATTAGAGAGATAAAATGACAAGGAGGATAATATGATTGATGTAGCAGCTGCAGTTATGGTTAATGAAGCTAGACAAGTCTTTATCGCCCAGCGAAATAAACCTCAAGAACTGGCCGGAATGTGGGAATTTCCTGGAGGAAAGATTGAAGAGGGTGAAAGCCCCAAAGAGAGTCTAATCCGTGAAATTAAAGAAGAATTGGGAGTAGAAATTAAGATTACTAGATTTATTACAGAAAGTATTTATCAATATAATTTTGGTAAGGTTAGAATCTTTGCTTACTTAGCTGAATTAAGCTCAGGAGAGATAGAGGTTAAGGAGCATAATGCTGCTAGCTGGGTTGATTTAGCAGAGTTAAATAACTATCAATTTGTACCTGCTGATGTAGAGATTGTTGATCAAATAAAGGAGGAGTTAAATTGAAAATAGATAAGCTTGAAGTTGGAGAGCGGCTAACACATGAAGAATTACGTACAACTTTTCAATGTGGAGTTTCAGGGGGAATAAGATATTCTTCAAAGAGTAAAAGTATTGTTATAATCTCTGATCAATCAGATCCATTCTATCAAGATTACTGGGAAGGTAATATTTTGCATTACACTGGAACAGGAAGAGTAGGAGATCAGAAGCTTGAGGGAGCAAATAAAAGGTTAGCTAATATAAACAATAGTGGTATCAGTGGCTACTTATTTGAAAAGATAAAGCCCAATGATTATGAATTTCTAGGACAAGTTAAATTAGCTAAAAGGTCTTATCAAGAAGTGCAGCTAGATGAAAACAATGAATTACGTAAGGTATGGATGTTCCCTTTGCAGTTGATTAGTAATGGACCTAAACCCTTATCTGAAGCAAGGTTTAATAAGACTGAGAAGAAAAGAAAGAAAAAGGCAAAAAAAACTGAAGATGAAATTTTGAAAAAGCGGGCTATTAATACTAATAAACAGCCTGGAACTAGAGAGGTTACTAGTAGTAATTATGTAAGGGATCCTTATGTGTCTGAGTATGCCAAACGCCGAGCTAAGGGGTATTGCCAACTATGTGAAAAGAAAGCTCCTTTTAAAAATAAAGGCGGTGATCCATATTTGGAAACCCATCATATAGAGTGGTTGTCAAAGGGTGGAGAAGATTCTATTAAAAATACAGTAGCGCTTTGTCCAAATTGTCATAGAAAGATGCATGTAATTAATTCTAAAGATGATATAAAGAAGCTTAAACTTAAGGTTCAAGGTGATAATTTTTAATAGTGCTAGACTCACAATATTAAATTTTAATTAACAGCAGACTCTATCTTAACAGATAAGAGTTTTTCTTTGCAGGAAGTTTCAGAATTGCTTTCCTTAAAAAGGAATTGAGAAAAAGGGTTTTGAATTTTAATTGATATAAGATATATAGTATAAAGTTGTTATTAAAGGAGGTGGTAATTATGACTAATGATTTTAAAAAAATTAATTTTTTCGGAGCAGGATGACTAAAGAGGCTCAAGGTAAAGGTTTATTAGATGAAAGTGTACAGGCTGTTAGTCGGAACTTGGATAAGAAAGTTGTTGAGTTGATAAAACGGGATGGTTTGTTGTCTAATTCGCAATAGAATAGAGTTGGTATATTTAAGGTTACCTTTTATCTATTTTCAAAGTTGAAATTATAGTTTAAAGAAAGAGGTTATAAACTATGAAAGAGAAAAAGATCGGTTTAGTTTTAGGCGGTGGCGGAGCAAGAGGTTTTGCTCATTTAGGAGTTTTAAAAGCTTTAGAAGAAAAGGGGATAAATTTTGATCTGATCTCAGGTGTTAGTGCTGGATCAATTGTTGGAGTATTTTTGGCTTCTGGGAAGGGCCCAGAGCAAATAATGGAATTAATGAAAGAGAATAAGTTTACTGATTATGCTAAAGCTAATTTACCTGTTAAAGGTCTTTTGAGCTTGAATAATTTAAAAGAGAAATTAAAAGAAAATTTAATTGAACGTAAGTTTAGTGATTTGAAGTATCCATTGTATGTTGGAGTAACTAACTTGAAGGTTGGAGAGGTTGAGTATTTAAATGAGGGGGCATTGATTCCATCTGTTCAAGCTTCATCTTCCATACCAGTATTATTTTCTCCAGTTGAGATAAGAGATAAGATCTATGTTGATGGAGCGTTAATAGATAATCTCCCTGTTAAACCATTGATAGGTAAATGTGATAAGATTGTTGCAATTAATATTATGCCATTACAAAGATCTGAAAAAGTAGATAATTTAGTAGATATCGCAGTTAGAACCTTTCAGTTGAGTGTAAATGCTGATAATGACCAGTTAAAAGAAGAGTGTGATCTTTTTATAGAGCCTGAAGGTTTAGAGGATTATCATATTTTGGATACCAAGCATGCAGATGAACTCTTTGAGATTGGCTATAATTATGTTAATAACATTAGAATTAAACTTTAGAAAGGTGATCTGTAGTTAAGTGTATAAGAGATTAGTGCTTTATATTATAGAAGATAATATATATTTTTTAATTAGAGCAAAACTCAATATTAAAATTGAAATTATAAGAAATGATTACTATATTATTAAGCCTTCTATAAATAAATATAAACTTAAACTGTATATATTTTTTTGATTTGTGTAATTTAATAATAAAGTATATTAATATAGGAGGATAATCAATGAAGGATAGATTTACAAGAGGTTTTATTGCTGGAATTATTGCTGGAATAGCTCCTTTCATCATAAACTTTGGTGCTCAAATGTTAAACCTGAGTACCTTGGTATGGTCAGATTTTATGGGGCTTTTTTTGCTTGGCAATAAACCTGAAGGTGTTCTGCCAATGGTCTTTGCTGTAATATCACAATTTATTTTAGTGGGATTAATGGGGGTTCTTTTTGCCTTTTTAATTACACTCTTCTCAAGTGAAAATTATTTATTAAAATCTTGGCTATTTGGGATTACTATCTGGTTTTCAGCCTATTTTCTTACATTTCTTTTTCGTCTACCTGGGATTAAAGAGATACCTATTAAGACAGCTATTACACATGCTATTGGGTCTTCACTTTGGGGTATAACTATTGGTCTAATTCTTAACTGGCTAGATGACAGGCTTAAAACATAAATAATAATTCACTGTTTTAATTAATACCTTTCAGCAGATCCTTATCTTAATAGATGAGGGTTTTTCTTTTTGAGTGTAAAAACTGTTGTCAGCTGGATACCTACCTGTTGTTTAAGTTAATAAAACTATTTTTAATATTTAGTTTAAGTTGATTTTGCTTAAATAACTTGCAGTATAAACTACAGCTAATCCAAATAAAATGTTTAGCCCCATATGGATAGTAGTATCTATCAAGGTGTCTTTTATAGGCAGACCTAATATGTTACCAATTATTCCACCAATAACTAACCAAGAGATAGCTCCTAATAGAAAACCTTTATAAAACAAATAGTCTTTTCCTGTATATGGTAATAGATTGGTGTATAATAACCCAACAATACTTCCAAAAACTAAATGAATTGAAAGCCCAAAAATTATTCCTGCTGTAGTATGAGCAACATCTTCAGCTAAAAACAGTATACTATTTAGAAATAACACTTCAATAGTGGCTAAAGCTAAATAATCTAAGAGAATAGTGATTATTCCTGTCATAAAAGAACCTAGAGCTCCTGCTAGACTTCCTATTACCACTTTGTCTTTCATTACACTTTCCTCCTTATGATGACTAATACTGATTACTTATTAATAATACTTTTTCCAAATAGTATAAACTTATTCATTAATTAACTCTAAAACTAATTAAGAAGAACTTACATACTTAAGTTTGTTATAAATATAAAGTATTCCCTAGTTTGCTTTTAAAATCTCAATAAGAATATAATTCTAGATGCTAACTTACCTTTATTGGGTTAGTAGATTTATATTTTTAATAATCTAGCGATAATGGAGTTTACATATTTTTACTTGTAACATTAATCAGGTCTTCATATTTTATTTCGGTTTCTTATAATAAGCATCAAGTTTTTTTAACTAAATAACGTATCTAATTAATTATTATTGATTTATTAGAGGAAAATTAATATTAATATAGAATTGATTACATAACTATAGTTATAATATTTAATTATTTTTGAAAATAATTACAGTTATGACGTTTTTAATAAAAGGGGGGGAGTCAATTGCTAATAATTAAAATAATAATTTTCATCATTATTTTAATTATCTTATTATTAAGATATAATAAATGCAAACAAAAATTAATCTTAGAAGAAAAATTCAAAGATGAAATTACTGATAACATTAATTCATTAATCCTTACTTTTGATGAAGATTATAATATCACTTCTTTTAATAAATACTTAAAATTAGTAACAGGCCACAAAGATTTAATTGGTAAAAACTTCTTTGAAATACTTGAAGATAATGTTGCCAAAGAAAAACTAAAAAATAAATTTCCTGATATTTTAAAACAAAATAAATCTCAACAATCATCAATTACAACTCAGATTATTTCCTCAAGAAATAACGATACTAATAAAGAATATTTGATTTCTTGGAGTTTTTCTAAAATTGAGAACCTTGGTCAAAAGGATCATTCTTTCTTGGCGATAGGTACTGATATAACAGAATTGCATAATTACAAGAAGACTTTAGAATATCAAGGATATCATGATGATTTAACAGGTCTACCTAACCGTAGATATTTTAATCATCGCTTAAAAAAAGAAGTTGAATACTCAAATAATCATAATTATAAATTTGCTGTAATGTTTTTAAATATTGATCGCTTCAAACTTATTAATAGTATCCACGGCCATCATATTGGAGATCAAATTTTAAAAAAGATTAGTAAACATCTCCAAACAGTTTTAAAAGAAGGGGATATAACAGCTAGAATAGGTAGTAATGAATTTATAAGCTTGATAACTAAAATTAAACGACCAAAAGTAGAAATTAATCTACTTGCTAATAAGATTCTGGAGATCTTTAAAGATTCCTTTAAAATTAATGGAAATGATATCTTTTTAACAGCTAGTATAGGTATTGCTTTTTATCCTTCTGATGGTAAAACGGTAGAAGAGCTATTAAAAAATGCTGGTATAGCAGTTTATCGTTCTAAAGAGATTAGAGGGAGTAGGTTTGAATTATATAGTATTGATATGAATAATAAAGTTAATGAAAAGTTATTTATTGAAAAAGACTTAAGAAAAGCAATTCAAAAGAATCAATTAAAAGTATATTACCAGCCAATTGTAGATTTTAAGACAGGAAGAATTACTAAAGCAGAAGCACTAGTTCGCTGGAGCCATCCTCAGCGCGGTTTAATTTCACCAGGTAAATTTATCCCTTTAGCAGAAGAAACAGGGTTAATTGTACCACTAGGTGCTTATGTTCTAAAAAATGCTTGTCAACAACTTAAAAAATGGATTGAATCTGGGTATGATCCTATTAAAATTTCAGTTAATCTATCAGCTCAACAGCTACACAATGCTGATTTAGAAAGGACAATAAAAGAAATACTTACCACAACAGATTTACAACCTGACTTATTAGGAATTGAAATTACAGAAAGCATAGCTATACAGAATATTTCTTTAACTAGCTCTATGTTAGAAAAGTTTAAAAAAATGGGAATTACGGTCTTACTTGATGATTTTGGTACTGGCTATTCTTCCTTAAGCTACTTAACCAGATTTCCAATTGATATACTCAAAATAGATCGTTCTTTTATTAAAGATATCTCTAAAGAAGAAAAGAGTGCTATTATTTCTGCAATTATAGCTATGGCTAATAAATTGAAGATTAAAACAGTAGCTGAAGGAATTGAAACAATAAAGCAGTTTAATTTAGCTAAACAATATAATTGTGATGAAGCACAGGGGTATCTATTTAGTAAACCTGTACCTGCCACCGAATTTGAAAAGCTATTACAAAAAAATCAAAGCTTTAACAACTTAAATGCCAAAATTAAATAATTTATATTATTCTATTTTTCAAGTCCTATAATAAATCAAAAAAGCGATAGAGTCCAACACCTCATACATAATGTTAAATTATCATATTATAGAGGTGTTGGATATGTATTAAAGTAAATATAATAAAAAATATAAGAAAGAGAAATATTCAGAATAGAAAGGTAAAAAATGGAGAACTTATATAAGGGTTCTTTAATTAACATCGTAAACCAGTTCATTATAAGCAGCACCTGCTGCAAACTAGTTAAAACAAACCTATATCTTAATTTCGTTTTTAGTTGACATAAAAACTAGAAACATCCTACCTTTTAAATCACCTAAATTATTATTCAGCTAGATATTGTTTTTGATAAGGTTTATCCGAACTAAGCTAGCTTTAAAGAATGTAGCAGAAATTAAGTAAAAGTGATATAAAAATACTTGAATAATTATTCTAGGTAAATGTTTGCATTTTTAGAATTATATGATATAATACTAACAACCTAGAAACAAGAAAGATTATAAAAAATCAGTTCATTATAAGCAGCACCTGCTGCAAACTAGTTAAAACAAGCCTATATCTTAATTTTGTTTTTAGTTAATATAAAAACTAGAAGCATCCTACCTTTTAGATTATCTAAATTAATTATTCCATATATTATTAATTTTATCAGATTGATTTAGTTTATAAATCTTCAATAAAACTAGTGCTTATCATTATTTCAAACAGGTTTAGCATTTATTTTATTAATTATCAAATCTTTTTAGTAGATTAAAAACTATTTTAAGTTA
Source organism: Natroniella sp. ANB-PHB2 (assembly GCF_046097105.1). Taxonomy (GTDB): domain Bacteria; phylum Bacillota; class Halanaerobiia; order Halobacteroidales; family Halobacteroidaceae; genus Natroniella. Next base: position 844,432 of record NZ_CP175562.1, read on the forward strand.
CTGTTTCTACCATATTCATAAAACTTGTTTAAAATCCTTTACCTTCATAATTTTCACTCATTTATTAAAAATATATTAAAACAACTGAAAAATAAGGAATGTATATAACAATCTAATTTGTTACTGAAGAAAAAATAGCCTTAAAAGAGGTTTAGTAAGAAGGAAGTTAGTTTTAAATAGTATATCAGAAATTAAATAAAAAGCATTTGTATAATTATTACAGTAAAATATTTGCATTTTTAACATTATATGATATAATATAAATGATGTAGAAAAAATATACAATAATATATATTTTTAAATGATACTTTAGGAAGGTTGTTCAACTAAAATAAAGTTTAAAACTATATCTACCAGGTGACTAGACAGGTTATTTACATAAGATGGTCAAGAGTTTTTGTTAGAAAAGATAGATTAAAATATATCAAATACAAAAAATGGTAAAAGAACATTATATTAATTTTAATATTGATAAGACTATAAGAATAATAAATGAATATGTTTACAATAAAATGTTAATTGATTTACTTTTATAATTAATCATCTATATAGAAAATTTGTTTAAAAGTAAGATTAGTCTTAAGTTATATAACACAACTTAACAAAATTATTAAAAGCTTATGAAGTTTAGATATTAAAAAATTACAATTAATTAATAATTTAATTTGTAATAAATTAAAATTTTATTATTAATTAACAATATACACTTGATTTTTTTTAATTAAGCAAGTATAATATCAATACAAAATTGATTTATTTTACAATTTTTAATTTATATTGGATATTAATAATAAGTTTGTTAATGTAACATATAATTAACTTTATTAATAAATTTATTAAGTAGTTTATAATTAAACAGATCAATTTTATAATTTATTTAATCCCATCTAAATTATTAATTACTATTTATGAAAAAAATTGATAATATGGTTATATTTTTAGATAGCTAAAATATAATGAGTAAAGAGTGCTTAAAAGATAACTATGATTTAACTGAACCAAATCAATTATTGAGAAGGGATATGGTTCAGATATATATAGATAAAAAGAGGAGGTAGGGTCTATATATTTGATTAGTATTAATGTTTGGTATTACTTATATCTGTACTAGAAAAACAATAACTTATTATGTAAATGTTGTAAACTTTTAGGATGTAGGCCCAAATGATATTGATGATTTAGTCAAGATTTAGTAAAGTATTATATAGTTTGGAAGCAGGGAAGTTTAAAATGTTAAAAAGATAGATATTAAAGATAAAATAATCTATCGATAGTTTTATGGAATAAGTGTTAAGCAATATTGAATAATTCTTTGTTAGAAAATCATGCTCTTTTATTATCTCAAAAAGAGCAAGATTAATATTTATATTATAAGAGGGGGAGTTTGAATGTTTTCACAAAAATTACAAAGTGATCTTATGGAACAATGGGCAGATACTCAAAAGGAGACAATGAATATGTGGCAAGATGCTTTTAAGTTTGAAACTAAAGGTAGTAGTATTAATAATCCTGTTAATTTTTTAAAAGAATGGCCTGATTTTAACAAAGATATTTTTGGCAATCAGATGAAATTATGGGGAGGAAATGGGTCTAAAGAAGTTTTTGAGGCAGTAACTAACGGAATTAATGTTTATAGTGATCTATACAGATTTTGGAAAGATTTAAATGAAAAAATCAATGCAGAAAGTACTATAAAGCAGATTAAAGAATTTAATAATGAATGGTTTGATAAGTATATGGAAATCTTTTCTGAACAATTCTTATATCCACTTCCAAAGTTTATACAAGAATTATTTGATGACTCTGGAGCTAGCAATAATAGTTATATTAATTTTATTAAGAAGTTACATGCACCTTTAAATGAAAGTTATGAAGAGTTTCAGGAAACATTTAAAGATAATCCGTTCTTTGATAGAGAAACTATAATGGAATATACAGAGCAATGGAAAGAGACTTATGATGAAACTTTTGGTGAATTATTTCAAACTCCTTTCATGGGTATGAGTGAGAGTTACTCTGAAAGGTTGGTTGACAATACTGATACCTTTATAGATTATGTTAATAATTATAATGAATTGATGGCTACTACTTACGAAACTGCTGCAGATGTTATGGAAGAGATAGTTGAGGATTATCAAGCTATGTTAGAAGATGATCTTCAATTTGAAACATTCAAAGGTTTTTATGATTATTGGTTAGAAAAGAACCAAAAAACTTTCAAAAAGTTATTTGATAGCGAGGAATTTTCTGAAATAAAAAATAAAATTAATGAGACATCAATAAAGTTTAAGGAAGATTATAATAACTTTATTAAGAAACAGATAGAAGTCTCACCTTTCTTCCCAAATGTTGATGAGCTTAATGACACTATCGATAGTTTGAAGGATCAAATTGATAGCTTAAACAAAAAGGTTGAGGAAATAGAAGGAAAGTAACAGTTCAAAATCAAATAGAAGGGTTATATTTAGCTAAATATAACCCTTCTATAAATCTTCGTATAATTAAAAAAACAAATTTGTTTTTTGTGTATTATTATGATTTTAGGTATTGATTATATTTAAAATTAGTGATTAGCTTTGAGAACCTTTTATAAAAAGCAGTGTTCTTTTGTCCAAGCAGCAGGGACAAAAGTAATCTTTTTATAATATTAGCATGACAAAGTTTGATAAAAATATAGCTTAAAATAAAAAATAATTGGGGGGAATTTTAATGCTTTCAAATAAAGAAGAAAATAATCTTATGGAAGAGTGGTTAGAGACACAAAAAGAAATGTTTGATATGTGGCAAAATAACTTTATGACTGAAAAAGAGAATGGTTTTAAGAAAACTATGGATTTTGTTGATAATATAGGTGAGTCTACAAAATTTTTAAAAGAATGGACTCAAATGAATACAGATTTATTTGAAAAAAATATAAACTTACTTAAAGAGGGTAGTACTCAAGAAACTTTTAAAAAAATAATTAATGGAGCAAATATATATTCTGATTTATCTCGTTTTTGGCAAGACTTAGAAGGTGGAATAAATATAGATAGTAACATTGAAGAAATCAGGGAGTTTTGTAATAAGTGGAATAAGGAGTATAAAGACATTTTTTCTGAACGAATTTTATCTTCTTTACCTGAAGGTATGCAAAGCTTCTTTACAGAGCCGATAGAGATTATTAATATTTTTAAAGAAAATATTGAGACATCTTTCTCACCACTGTTGGATAATCCTGAAGAATTTCAGGAGTTACTTACTAAAAATCCATTAGTAGATAAAGAAACCTTTTTAGATTATGCAAAGTATTGGAAGAAAAAATATGATAAAACTTTTGGTCAGTTATCAAATATCCCTATTATGGGAATAAATAGAAATTATTCTACAAGAGCAGTAGATAGTATTGATTCTTTTATGAATTACATAAATAATTTGAATGAATTTTATGGTATGATCTACAAAGCTGGAGCAGATGCATTGGAAGATATAGTTATAGATTACCAGAATATGTTAGAAGATGACTCGCAACCTAAAACATTAAAAGAATTTTATCACTATTGGTGGAGGAAGAATGAAAAAGCTTTTAAGGACTTATTTAATACAGAAGAATTTTCTAAATTGTTAAATCAAGTTGCTGAATCTGCTGCATCTTTTAAACAAAATTATGATAAACTACTTGAAAAACAGTTAGAAGGCTTACCGCTACCTACTATGACTGATATGGATAGCTTATATAAGACAGTTTATAATTTGAAAAATAATGTCAAAAATTTAAATAAAAAAGCTAATATGTTTAATGAGATGAAGGATGACTTTAAGAATATAAGTGAGCTTGAAAAAGAGATTAAGTCATTAAAGAAAGAGTCTAAAAAATCTAAGGAGCAGGTTAAAGATTTAGAGAAGAAGTTAAAGGAAGATGATTCTGATGTTGTAAAAGAGCTTGAAAAAGAGATTAAGTCATTAAAGAAAGAATCTAAGAAGTCTAAAAAGCAGGTTAAGGACTTAGAGAAGAAGTTAAAAGAAGATGATTCTGATGTTGTAAAAGAGCTTGAAAAAGAGATTAAATCATTAAAGAAAGAGTCTAAGAAGTCTAAAAAGCAGGTTGAGGACTTAGAGGAGAAGTTAAAAGAGGATGCTTCTGATGTTATAAAGGAGTTTGAAAAAGAGATTGAGTCATTAAAGAAAGAGTCTAAGAAGTCTAAAAAGCAGGTTAAGGACTTAGAGGAGAAGTTAAAAGAGGATGCTTCTGATGTTGTAAAAGAGCTTGAAAAAGAAATTAAGTCATTAAAGAAAGAGTCTAAGAAATCTAAAAAGCAGGTTAAGGACTTAGAGGAGAAGTTAAAAGAAGACGCTTCTGATGTTGTAAACGAGCTTGAAAAAGAGATTAAATCATTAGAGAAAGAGTCTAAAAAGTCTAAAAAACAGATTAAAAATTTAGAAAAGAAATTAGAAGGAAATGATAAATAGACTTTAAATAAGTAAGAATGATTTATATAGCTTTATTTATTCTAAGGTCTGTTTGAAACAATAAGGTTTTATGTAATTAATTTGTATTTAACAGGTTTAAATTACTATGTCTTTTCAACTAGTAGAATTAAAACAGTTAATTGGGAGGCTGAATTTATGAATTTAAATTTTGGATTTGATATAGAAAAGAGTATAGAGGAAGTTTTTGATATGCAAAAGAAGTTAGTTAGAACTATGGGATATATGTTAGAAATGTCTGATGTAAAAGAGACTGAAGTAGATGCTACTCCAAAGGATTTAGTTTATACAGAAGATAAGATGAAATTGTATCATTACAAACCGGTAATTAAAAATCCTTGTTCTACTCCTGTTTTAATAGTTTATGCTTTAGTTAACAAACAATATGTGGTTGACATTCAACAAGATCGTAGTATGGTTAAGAAGATGTTAGAAATGGGTTTAGATGTTTATATTATTGATTGGGGTTACCCTACTCAAGAAGACAAATATTTAACTATGGATGATTATATTGATAGATATATTAATAATTCAGTAAATTATATTTTAGAAGAGAATGGAATTGATGAAATAAATCTTTTAGGTATCTGCCAAGGAGGAACTTTCTCTACAATCTATTCGACTCTCTATCCAGAAAAAATCAAAAATTTAATTACAATGGTTACACCTATTGATTTTAGTACTAATGATGCTTTATTATTTAGGTGGGGTAAGCACTTAAATATTGATAAAATGGTAGATGCTTATGGGATATTACCAGGGAATATGATGAATGTTTCTTTTAACATGCTTAAGCCTTTTCAGCTAACAGTTGATAAGTATGTTGGAGTTTTGGAACATATAGATAGTAAGGAAAAAATGAAGAATTTTATGCATATGGAAAAGTGGATTTATGATAGTCCTGATCAGGCAGGAGAGACTTTGCGTCAATTTGTTAAAGATTTATATCAAGATAATAAATTGATCAAAGGTGAGTTAGAAATCAATGGGAAAATAGTTAATTTAGATAATCTAGATATGCCTTTATTAAATGTTTATGCAGAGTATGATCACTTAGTTCCTCCAGCAGCTAGTAAGCCGTTAAATGATTTAGTAGCTAGTGAAGATACAACAACTTATTCTTTCCCTGTTGGACACATTGGGATGTTTGTAAGTTCGAAATCACAAAAAGAGATTACTCCTAAGATAACTGATTGGATTTTGGAGCATTCTGAATAAAAAAAGAGTGTTGTCATTTATGGCAACACTCTTTTTTTACGTTTGAAACCAAACTAATATCTTAGATGCAAAAGGTTAACAGATTATGTAACTAATCTTAATTATTATTTATATTCAAGAGAAGTTGTACTCTATACCCTGATAGCTTTTGCTTGAGATAAGTAAATCATAAATTTACTTGACATAATTTATTTAATATAATATAATGCGAGTGTAATAAAAATATAATACTTGTTAGGTGAGGCTCCTATATGAACATAGGCTACTGCCCAAAAATGTCCAGAGACGCCAATGGGTAGAACAGGTGAGATCGGAATAAGGTCGACCTAAGGTAGCTGATTGAATTTCAATCTACGTCATATAGTGCTAAAGCCAGGACGAGGGGGATAAATAGTTTGATTTTTTAGATTAAAGACTCCTTGAGAGTCTTTTTTTATATTATATATATTAAGCTACATACTAATTTGTAGAAGGGGGTGATAATAAGGTGGCCGTAGATGATGATCAGGATTCATTGTGTAGGATTCAGCATAATCAATTTATAGTTCAAAGTGTTTATAATATTAAGGAGGAATTAATATGCCACTTTATGAAGAAATCACCCAGCTTATATCAAAAAAAGAGATGGAAGGTTTAAAAGAGAGATTAAAAGAGCTTACTGCAATAGAGGTTGTAGAACTTATTAGAGAGTTGGAAAGAAAACAACAGGTGATCGTTTTTAGATTACTAGGCAAGGATTTTGCTATTGAAGTATTTGAAAAACTTGAGCCTGGTTTTCAAGAAGAGTTAATAGCTTCTTTTGCAGAAGATGAAGTTATCGAACTTATGGAAGACTTAGAATATGACGATCGAGCAAGATTATTAGATGAACTGCCAGCAAAGGTAGCTAAAAGAATAATGAATTCATTTGATAAAAATGAACGAGAGACTATTGCTAATCTATTAGGATATGCTCCTGAAACAGCAGGAAGGATTATGAATCCCGATTATGTTTGTTTAAAGAAAGGGATCACTGCAACAGAGGCTTTAAAGGAAGTTAGAGAGATTGGTATCGATAAAGAAACGGTTTACTCAATTTATATTATTAATCAAGAGAGGCGGTTAGAAGGGGTTCTTTCCTTAAGGGTCTTAGTTATGGCAGACCCAGATGAGAAAATTGAAAATATTATGTATGACCATCCAATATCGGTGAATACTTATACTGATCAAGAGGATGTTGCTCGATTATTACAACAGCAAGATTTTATATCTGTACCCGTAGTTGATAGGGAGAATAGATTGGTTGGGATAGTAACCTTTGATGATGCAATGGATGTAATTGAAGAGGAGACTACGGAGGATATTTTAGATAAGGCTGGCCTTACAAATATAGGTCAACAAGAGACAGATCGTAGTAGAACTTTAATTTCAGGTTCATTGCTGGATGTTTGGAAGGTTAGGTTACCATTCTTAATTATTACATTGATTGGTGGAATGATGGCTGGTGCTGTTATTGAAGGGTTTGAAGAAACATTAGAAGCAATTGCAGCTTTAGCAATCTTTATTCCTGTAATTATGGATATGGGTGGTAATGTTGGAACACAGTCTTCTACTATCTTTTCTAGAGCTTTAGTTTTAGGTCAGATAAATGTGAGAAGGTTTTTTAAGCATTGGTTGCGTGAAGTTGGTGTTGGTTTGAGTATGGGAATAATTCTTGGTGTAGCTGCAGGTTTTATTGCAGCATTTTGGCAGCAGTTACCTGCATTAGGAATAGTAGTTGGTCTGTCTTTAACAGCGACAATTACGATAGCTACATCACTTGGTTTTATGATTCCTTATATTTTATTTAAACTAGGATTCGATCAGGCGGCTGGCTCTGATCCAATTATTACGACTATTAAGGATATTACAGGATTATTTATTTATTTCTTCCTTGTAAGTCAATTTCTTGGACACATGTTGTAAAGTGTGAAGAGAGTCATAATTTTAAAACCAAATATTTAATTATCAACGAACTCTTATCTTAACAGGTAAGAGTTTTTTTGTTGGCCCTTTGTAATTTAGTTTAACAAACTTATATATCAAAAACGCTTTATGTCATTTTGAAAAAATGATGATCAAAGAACGGTTTGTTTTTTTAGTTTCTTGCTAAATTTAGTATAATATTGATAAAATTTAAAGTGTAGTAGATATTAAAAATAATTAATCTGTTTTGAATTATATTTTCAGTCTGTTATCTAACCAGTTAAGGGCTAGTCCTAATGTTAACCCCCAGAGTAAAGCAGAGATAAAATTAGATACAACCGTTTCTAGTGTGACATTTTCTAACTTTGGTAATTGAAAAAGAAAAGCTACCGCAAAAGACATAAACCAAACAGCAAGACCATAAACACTACTCTTTAATAAGTAATTTTGGCTTGAAATTAAAGGTAGTAAAAAAGCAAAAATAATACCTAAACCCCCCAAGAAAAAGGCTTGAGCTAGTGAAGAAAATAATATTTCTGCCACTCCAACCGGTCGATCTCCAAATAAAAATAGTCCCATAAAATCTCCCCAAAGTAAATTAGTAAAGTTTAATGTATATGCACTGACATTAAAAATAAGGGATGGCACTCCAGCGATAATTCCTGCAATTAAACCTCTTGTAAATCTATCAGTCATATTTATTCTCCTTTTATTATTTAATTTAATTGTAATATAGTCTTATAATGCTTGTATTTATTATTTAAGATGTACACCTGGCTAAATGTTATACTTAGAATTATTAATTATAAGTTTGAAATTCTCCTGCTTTGTCAAACAGTAAACTAAGATGTATAATATAGTTATCATTAAATTTTAGTGAAATAAGAAGAATATATAATGAATAATTCAAGTGAGAGGTTGTTGAATTAAACTTTGATTCAGATAAAAGTTGTAAAAAATAGCTGCTGATTTAGATGTTGGTGGTTGAAATTAAAAATGTAAAGAGAATTTACACTTATAACTTAGGTAGGCTGTTGTTATTTTATAAGAAGTTAAAGGGATGAGGTAGTGAGTTATGAATTATAAATTTGATTGATGATCATATTAAAATGTTCTTTAAGATGATCAAGCTTAATAAAATAATTAATATAGAAGGGTTAGAGAATTGATAATCTAATGGACTTTACTGTTCTATTTTTAGATTGCTGTATTTGACAACTAAAAAACTGGTTAAAGCTCCAAAAAAGATATGATATAAAAGTATCAAAAACAAGTCAAAAAATTCTGGGCTATCAGGGATGGTTCCTCTTAGCGGAGCTATAATACCAATATTAGCTAAATAGATTAAGATTAATAAAGCTGCTCCTTTTAGCATATAGTAGTCGGTACCTAAATAGTCAAGCATTGTAGCTATCAGTATTCCAAAGGTACTACTTAATGCCAAATGGACCAGCCAGGCTATAATAAGTCCATAAATATGTAGATCTCCTAATTGGCCAGTAAAGATTCCGCCACCAATAGCAATTATACATAGCTTACATATTTGCATTCTAAATAATGTCATACTAATTAATCCCATTAAAATACCAGCAGCTAGTCCGCTTAATGCTCCTGTAGTGATACGATCAAACATAAAGTGGCACTCCTTTCGTATTATCTTTATTTAGAAATTTATTTAAGTACTGGATTTTATTTAGTTGAAAATTTAGTCCTTTCTGTATATTACTTTTCCTTTTTTCAATTAATTTATACAAGCAAAAAACAAGAGGAAATAAGATAATAAATTAATCCAGCAGGGCCAACATTCTATAACTAAATTTAAGCAGGTTATCATCTTAAAAGAAAAATTTTTTGCTTTAAGTCCTAGGAAAAGTATAGTAAGATATTATTAATAGTCTTTTTGATGGTGATATTTATCTTAAAAATGTTTTGTTAAATTCAAATAGGAGGTTGTTAATGATGAAAGCAGGGTTTATTTTTAGTAGTGGTCTGTTTTGGGGTGTTTTATTGATCTTATTTGGTATTTCTTCAATTCTAAAGAGCTTTAATATTCACTTACCTTTCTTTAGGATTATATTTTCTCTCTTTTTTATCTATCTGGGGCTGACGATATTATTAGGAGGGCCAATATTTAGAACAGATAAGAATACAGTATTATTTGGTGAAAGAAGAATAGCGGTAACTGATGAAATTGATAAGGAGTATAATGTTATTTTCAGTAGTGGGGAGATTGACCTCTCTAATCTTGAGCTAGAAAATAATAAAAGATTAGAAATAAATACTATCTTTGGTTCAAGTGTAATTAAGGTGAATCCTAATACTCCAATAAGAATAGTAGCTAGCTCAGCCTTTGCGAGTATTAGAATGCCTGATGGGGATAATGTTGTTTTTGGTGAATCTACCTACCATTCTAAAGGTTTTGAAGAAAAAAATAACTATATAGAGATAGAGGCTAATGTTGTATTTGGTTCCTTAGATATTGAGCCAACATTCTAGAAATAATTATTAAGATGCTCTTATCTTAACAGAGGAGAGTGCTTTTTTTAGTTCAATCGGTTATTAGTTTATCTAATTTAAAGAGGTGAATTAAATGAAGAATAATGGGTTATATAAGTTAGAAAAGAAGGACCTTGATCAGGGTGCTGAGGTTTTAGTAAAGTCCTTTTATGATTACCCTATGTTCAAATATATCTTAGGTGAAAAATATAATGAGGAAAATGCAAAGGCTGTCTTTAAATTTCTTGTCAAGTATGCCATTCTCTATGGAGAAGCATATGCTAGTTCTTCTGAAGTTGAAGGAGTAATATTATTTTCAGATTATAAAGACTATAACTTTACTCTCTTTAGATCTTTAAGAGCTGGTGCATTATCACTGTTTAAACTAGGAACAGATGCTGGAAAGAAGTTTGAACAGTTTGATCAATTTTGTTCAAAAATACATGAAAGAATAATTAAAGAGCCTCATCAATATCTAATATTGCTTGGTGTTGCTCCTAAAAATCAGGGCCAAGGTATTGGAAGTAAATTGATGCTTCCATTTTTGAAAGTAGCTGAGCGAAAAGATCACCCCTGCTATTTGGAGACACATAAGTTTGAAAATATAGCAATTTATAAAAGTTATGGATTTGAGGTAGTTTCTGAAGATATGGTACCTGGTACTGATATTGTGCAATGGTCGATGTTAAAAGGGAAGTAATTGATTTATATACGTTAGCCTAAATTTGAGTTTAAGTCTAATAAGAGCAGAAAAACCTTTAACTTAAACTTAAGCTGTTATGCTAATAATGTTAATTCTTTGGTTAATAATAAGGATAAACCTATTTTTATATTCTAACAGTCGGGAAGGGATTAACTATGAAGAATAAGTGGTTGAAGGTTAGAAGTTTTAAAGAGCTTTTAATTATAGTATTGGTAATTTATGGAATATTATTAGCTGCTTTTTATCTGTTTCAAGACCATTTGTTATTTAGAAAGTCTTCTCTTACGGAAGAGCGTTTACAGGAAATTGAAGATAAATACCCTCAGGCAGAAGAAGTTGAATTAGAGATGGCTGATGGTGTTAAATTGCATGGGTGGTTAGTTAGAGCAACAGAGCATAATAAAGCTCCCCTGTTAATTTATTTTGATGGTAATGCTGAAGAAGTTTCTGGGGTGATTGAGGAAGAAAGATTTGAAGGTTACTCTTTATTATTAGTCAATTATCGAGGTTATGGTTTGAGTGAAGGTAAACCAGATGAAGATAAAATATTCAGTGATGCTCTTTATCTATACGATCATTTCACTGCTTTGGGTAGTATAGATAGTGACAAGGTCCTTACTATGGGTAGAAGCTTGGGAACGGGTGTTGCTGTCCATCTAGCTGCTAATAGAGATGTAAGAGGAGTGATTTTAGTCTCTCCTTATGATAGTATCGAAAATTTGGCCCAAGATATCTTTCCTTTCTTACCGATGAATTTAGTCTTAAAACATAAGTTTGACTCTCTATCTAAAGCACCTAATTTGAAAGTTCCTGTTTTGATTTTAACTGCTGAAGATGATCGGATAGTGCCTGTTGACTATTCAAAGTCACTTTATGATAAATGGGCAGGGGAGAAGGAGTTTAATGTGATAGCTAATAGAGGACATAATGACCTTCACCGTAGCAAAGAGTTTTGGAGGTATATTAGTCAATTTATAGAAAAGGTAAATTATAATTAATTGTTGATACTTTCAGTCAGATCTTAAAATGATCTGACTTTTTATTTTGTTCAGTGGTTAATATTTCGCTAGTTTTAAAAAAAGGAAATATATCCAAAAAAACAATTAACATAATATAACTTATTGAATACAATATGGTAAAAGGTGAAAGAGGTGAGATTATGGGCCAATATGATGATCCATTCTTTGATCCTGAAAAATGGGATGACTGGAATGATGACTGGAATGATGACTGGAATGATGACTGGAATGACGGTTGGGATAATGACAGATGGTTAGGAGGAAGAGGTAATCCAAGTAGAAGAAGGCGGCCAAGAAGATGGCCTCCAAGAAGAAGATGGAGAAGAAGACCACCTAGAGTAAGACCACCTAGAGTAAGGCCACCTAGAGTAAGGCCACCTAGGGTAGGGCCACCTAGAGTACGTTGCCCACGAGGGACTAGAGAATATGTTGTTCGTAGAGGAGATACATTTTTTTCAATAGCAAGAAGTTTTGGGACGACAGTAGGAGAATTAAGAAGAATTAACCCAAGAATAAGACCAGAAGATTTGAGGACTGGGCAAGTGATCTGTGTACCTGTAGCTAGAACTTTTAATGATAAGTAAGGGGTTTGATAAGGCAATATTAATAAGTTAAGAATTTATCATTATTTAATAGAAGGTGTAGTTTAGGAGGAGTAGAGCTGAACTACACCTTTAAACCATTCAATAAGAATATGAATTATTTTGATTAATATAATTAATTAGGAGTGGAATTAAATTTATTTTTTTGAAGAAGTAATAATTGTAATATGTAAGGAGGTGTAGAGTTTATGAGATTAAAAGAAAGGGTTGCTATTATAACTGGTGGTGCTAGTGGCATTGGTGAAGCAACAGTTAGAGAAATGGTAAAAGAGGGTGCTAAGGTTATCATAGCTGACATAGATGATGAGAAGGGCCAAAAGTTGGCTGAAGAGTTAAATCAAAAGGAGAAAAATACAGTTTATTGCCATGTTGATATAACTAATGAAGAAGAAATTAAGACAATGGTAGAGAAGGCTAAAGATGAATTTGGTGGCTTAGATATTCTTTTTAGTAATGCAGGTATTGGAGATCGGACAATTAGTGATAAGTTATCACTTGAAAAGTGGCAGAAGGTAATTGATATAAATTTAACCGGTGTTTTTTTATCTGTTAAGCATGCAATTTCAGTTATGAAGATGGATGGTGGTGGAAGTATTATTAATTGTGCTTCTATTTTAGGGCATGTAGGTCGAGCCCAGATGGCTTCTTATACAGCATCCAAAGGAGGAGTTGTAAATTTGACCAGATCATTAGCTGTAGAATATGCTAAAGATGGAATTAGGGTTAATTCAGTTTGCCCAGGTTATATCAATACTCCATTAATTGATGGATTGGAAGAAGAAGCACTTAATCATCTCATTTCATTACATCCGATGAGGAGGTTAGGAGAACCAGAAGAGATTGCTAAAGTTACTACTTTTCTTGCTTCTGATGATGCCAGTTTTATTACCGGGGCCAATCTTTTAGTAGATGGAGGGTATACAGCTATTTAAATTCTATCGATAAAAAGTTTACCCAGCTAATGAATAATAATACTTCATTAGCTGGTCTTGAACTTATTATCTGTTGCCATAAAACTCCAATTCAAGTATTCTTTCATATTCTTCACCAATAGCTTCTTGCTTGATTAATCCTACATTTTTAGCATAGTATTGATTGCTTAACTTGTTGTTCAATTGATTATAATATAAATTTAAATAGTTAGTTTTTAATAGCTTGTTGTAGCAGATTAATTATTTATAAAATATTACAAAATAGTAATATTTAATTATTTAAGATTAATATAATATACTAAGAGATTATCTCTATAATTTGCTATTATCTAAAGGGATGAATAGTTAAATTTATTAAGGCAAAATAGTTATTTGATTAGGACAATATATTTTAAGGAGGGATTAGAAAGTGACTGAATCCGCTGATTTTAAGAATTTAATTCAAAAGAGTAAAGCAAGGAAGAAAAGAGAGAGGTTTGAGGGGACATTTTTAGATTATTTAGATATAGTTTCTAAAAACCCAGAAATTACCAAGTTAGCTCATGAGAGAATTTATAATATGATAGTCTCTAAAGATGTTAACTTAATCGAGACTGATCAGGATCCAGTATTGCGGAGGATATATGGACATGATAGAATCAAAAAATATGATTTTTTTGAAGATTTTTATGGAATAGATAAGGTTATTATGAAGATTGTACGTTATTTAAAGTCAGCAGCAATGAAAGGGGAGGAATCAAAGCAGGTTTTATATCTTGTTGGCCCGGTAGGTTCAGGAAAATCTTCTATCGTTGAGTTATTAAAGAAAAGATTAGAAGAATTACCACCGATTTATGCTTTAGAAGGTTGTCCAATGCGAGAAGAACCTCTTCATTTGATTCCTAAATATCTTCGTTCTGAATTTGAAGAGTTGTTAGGAGTAGAAATTGAAGGAGAGCTCTGTCCTCATTGTCGCTATCGGTTAGAAGATGAGTTTAATGGTGATTATGAGAAGTTTCCTGTGGTAACTGAAAACTTCTCTATTACATCAAGAAAAGGTATAGGGGTGGTTCCTCCAGTTGATCCAAATAATCAAGATACTTCAGTTTTGATTGGTTCAGTAGATATTTCAAAATTGGATCTATACCCAGAAGATGATCCGCGCTCATTCTCTTTAAATGGTGCTTTTAATGTAGGAAATCGAGGCTTAGTAGAATTTATTGAGGTCTTTAAGAATGATGTTGAATATCTGCATGCGATGATCACTGCTACTCAGGAAAAACTTATTCCTTCACCAGGAAAAGGAGCTATGATCTATTTTGATGGTTTGATAATTGCTCATTCGAATGAAGCAGAATGGAATAGATTTAAATCGGATCATACAAATGAAGCTATTCTTGATAGAATAGTTAAAGTTGAAATGCCTTATTGCTTACGATTGAGTGAGGAAGAGAAGATTTATCAAAAACTTCTAAACAAGAGTAAGTTTGAGGCTCATATTGCTCCTCATACAATTAAAGTAGCAGCTATGTTTGCTATTTTAAGCAGGTTGGCCCCTTCAAATAAAATTGATCCTCTAACTAAGCTGAAAATCTATAATGGAGAAGAAATTGTAGAACAAGGAACTACTAAAAGGGTAGATATCATGGAATTAAGGGAGGAAACACCAGGGGAAGGTATGGAAGGAACCTCTCCTCGATTTATTACTAAATGTTTAGATAGTTGCCTATCAGAGTCGGAACATAATTGTATTAACCCATTATCCGTCTTAGAGGTATTGATTAAAGCGATTAAAGAGTTATCAATTGGTGAAGATGAGAAGGAAAAATATTTAGAATTTTTACAAGATAGTATTAAAAAGGAGTATAATAAGATTCTTGAAAAGGAGGTTACTAGAGCATTTGTTGTTGGTTATCAAGAACAAGCAGAACAGTTATTTAATAATTATTTGGATCATGCAGAAGCTTTTGTCAATAAGACTAAGATTAAAGATGATAATACAGGTGAAGAATTAGAACCAGATGAAGAATTTTTGAAGTCAATTGAAGAACAGATTGGTATTACGGGTGCTACTGCTAAAGGTTTTAGACAGGATGTAACTTCATATATGTTTGCTTTAATGCGAAAAGATTCTAAGGTTGATTATAGCAGTTATGAGCCATTGAAAGAGGCAATAGAGAAAAAACTGATTGCTTCTGTTAAAGAGCTATCTAGAGTCATAACTCAAGCTAAGGTGAGGGATGAAGAACAGAAAGAGAAATATGATGCTATGGTAGAAGAGATGAAAAGAAATGGTTATTGTGATCACTGTTGTAATGTAATTTTAAAGTATGCTGCTAATAACCTCTGGAAAGATTAGGAGGGATAAAATGGCTATATTCAGAGAATATGAGAATACAGGTAAGGATCGCTCTGCTGAGGATCGTAGGCGTCATCGAGAGCTAATAGAAGATAGTATTAAGAAGAATATCAGTGATATTATTGCTGAAGAGAGTATTATTGGCAAGAGTAAGGATAAAAAGATCAAGGTACCGATTAAGGGCTTGAAAGAATATCGCTTTTTACATGGAATCAATAAGCCAGGTGTGGTCAGTGGAAGTGGTGAAGAAAAGAGGGGAGATAAGATTTCTAAACCACGGAACCAGCAAGGTTCTGGGCAAGGTGGTACAGATCAAGTTGGGAATGAAGAAGGAGAAGATATTTATGAAACGGAAATTACTATCGAAGAGTTGACAGATTATTTGTTTGAAGATTTAGATCTCCCTTATATGGAAAGAAAGAAGCTATCTAAAATTGAGACTGAAAGTACGTTTAAGAAGTCAGGTTACAAAAAGAAAGGTATTCCTCCAAGGTTAGCTAAAAAAAGAACTATGATTGAAAGGATTAAAAGAAAGAAGGCTTATATTCGAGCACATGATGATTTTGATGAAGATGAACGGTTTCCTTTTCATAATGAAGATCTTCGTTACTATCGTATTAAAGAAGAGGAGCGTAAAGAGTCTAATGCAGTTGTAATCTGTATTATGGATACTTCGGCTTCAATGAATCAAACAAAAAAGTATTTGGCCCGGAGTTTTTATTTTTTATTATATCAGTTTATTCAAATGAAGTATCAAAATGTTGAAATTGTATTTATAGCTCATACTACAAAAGCAAAAGAAGTAACAGAGGATGATTTTTTTCATAAAGGAGAGTCAGGTGGCACTTATATCAGTAGTGGTTATCAAAAAGGATTAGAGATAATTGAACAACGTTATGATCCAGCCCATTGGAATATTTATTGCTTTCACTGTAGTGATGGGGATAATTGGAGTGAAGATAATCAAAAAGCTTTAGAATATGCCCAACAGCTATGTGATGTTTGTAATTTATTTGGCTATGGAGAAATAAAGCCCAATTACACTAGAAGTGCAATTAAAGCTCTTTATTCCCAAGAAATTGATAACCAAAGTTTATCTTTAGTTACAATTTCAAAAAAAGAAGATATCTGGCCTTCTTTTCAGGGAATGTTAGAAAGTGATAGAGAAGGGTAGGTGGTAAGGGTGGAGTTTAGTATTAATGAATTGATTGAGTGGAATAAAAAGATAGAAGATATTATTAATAGGATAGGGCTGGATTGTTATCAGCAGGAATTTGAAATTTGTTCTTTTGAAGATATGATCAGCTATCAAGCTTACAGTGGTATGCCTGCTCGTTATCCTCACTGGAGTTATGGAAAAGCTTATGAAAGGATCAAGACCTTTTATAGGTATAATTTAACTGGATTGCCTTATGAAATGGTGATCAATTCCAACCCTTGTTTGGCATATTTAATGAAAAACAATTCTCTTTTATTACAAATTTTAACTATGGCTCATGTGTATGGACATAATGATTTTTTTAAGAATAATCGCTTGTTTAAAGAGGGAACTAATGCAGATTATACATTAGAAATGTTTAAAAATCATGCTAAGCGGATTAGAGAATATATTTTTAATCCTGGAATTGGTTATCAGAAGGTTGAAAGGGTCTTAGATACTGCTCATGCTCTAAAATTTCAAACTTCAAAGGTAATTAATGAAAAGAAACTGAGTAGGGAGGAAGAGATTAAACGACTCCAAGAAAAACATCAGTCACAACCCAAAAAGTTTCAACTATTAATAGATGAGAAGGTTCAAGAAGAACCTGATTTAGATAAAATCCCTTTGAAGCCAGAAGAAGATATTTTAAATTTTTTGATTGAATATGGTGATTTAGAGGATTGGGAGAAAGATATTTTACAAATAGTAGTTGATGAAACAAGTTATTTCATTCCTCAGATTGAATCAAAGATTATGAATGAGGGATGGGCAAGTTACTGGCATTATCAAATTTTAAATGAGCTAAAGCTTCCACAAGGGATGCATTTAGAATTTATAAAGCGACATAATCAATTAATTTCTCCTAATGAGAGAGGATTAAGCTTAAATCCATATTATATGGGTTATAAAATCTTTAATGATATTAAAGAGAAGAATCCTGAGCAACCAGAAAAAATTTTTGAAGTTAGAGAGTTAGAAAGGGATGAGTCCTTTATTAGAAAATACCTTACGTTTGATTTAATTAGAGAGATGAATCTAATTAAATATGATGAAAGGAGAAGGTATTATTCTATTGCAGAAGTAGCTGATGAAGAAGGATGGAGGGAGATTAGAAATACCTTGGCTAGTTCGGTTGGAATGAATAAGTTTCCTACGATTAGGGTAGTTGAATTTTTCAAATCAAATAATATTTTACAATTGGAACATGAATATGTAGGAAAAGATTTAAAGATGGATTATGCTACAGAAACTTTGAAATACATTACAGAGTTATGGGGAGGAACAGTTCAGCTAAAAACTATAATTAGTGGTGAATCTAAAAATTTAATCTGTGATGAGAATAAGGAGATAAGTGTTAAAGGGATAGATAATTAATTGATTTTTATAGTTTAACTTATGGCTTAGTAAGGTTTGGATTGAATTAATTTATATAATTTAAAAAAGTAGATATTAAATTATTTTTTACCACCAGTTGAATCTGGTGGTTTTATTTATAAAATAATCTTTAATTAACAAAATTATCAGGAATTGCATATAATAAACCAAAAGGAAGGAGGGATAAGAATGAGCCGTAAGTATGGAAGTGAAGTGTTTGTTATATTCTTAATTCTTATTTTATTGGTTTTAGGAGTTAGCTATTGGTAAACTAAATAAAAATAAACCTTAAGGAGCTAGCTCCTTAAGGTTTATTTTTATTTAGTTGTTCAACAAGCTAAATTTGATTAAATTAAATAAGAAATTGGTTTAGCATTAGATTTTAATCCCGTGACATAATAATATAGATAGTTTAAGTTTAAGCTATCTGTTTTTAAAGTTTTAAAAATATAAATGATCTTAAGGATAATTAAATTGATGAGAAAGCAGGATTAAAGTAAAGGTAGCAGGAAATATAATAAAGTAATTAGTTAGAAGGGAATTTGTTTTATATAAAGGAAAACTAATAATGGTTGAGGTGGTTTAAAGTAATGAAGAAGGTAAAATTAATTTATAATCCGATGGCTGGAAATAGAAATTTTCGTTATTATTTAGATCAATTTATTGAGAAGTTCCAAGGGGTCGGCTATGAAGTTAGTGTTTTTAGGAGTGCTCAAGAAGGAGACTTAACTTTTGGGGTAAAACAAGTAATTAATCAAGATTTTGATCTGCTTGTGGTAGCAGGAGGGGATGGTTCAGTTAATGAGGTAGTTAATGCAATGATGAAGTATGATATTGATCTTCCTTTAGGGATTATTCCAGCAGGGACAGCAAATGATTTTGCTGCTCATTTAGGAATGCCTGCTGATATTGAGGCATGTTTTGAGTTTATTTTGCAAGGAGAGGTCAAGTATGTTGATGTAGGAGAAGTAAATGGTAGTTACTTTATTAATGTTTGTGCAGGAGGATTATTGGCTAATGTTTCTCATGAGATTGATTTAGAGTTTAAAAATACTTTGGGTAAGCTGGGCTATTATTTGAAGGGCATTGAACAACTCCCTAAATTTAGGCCAATTCCAGTAAAAATTACGACAACAGAGCAAGTTATAGAAGAAGACATTTACCTGTTTTTAGTATTAAACGGTAAAAGTGCAGGTGGATTTAAAAAGATAGGAAAGAATGCCTTGATTACTGATGGACAATTAGATCTGATTGCTATTAAAGCACAGCCTTTGCATGAAATTGCTCTTTTGTTTATAAAGATATTACAGGGGGAGCATTTAGCAGATGAAAATGTTATTTACTTAAAAGATAGTTCTTTTAAGATAACTTGTTTAGACGAGTCATATAGTTCTTATTCTTCTGATGTGGATGGTGAAAAAGGCCCTCAGTTTCCGCTACAGGTCATTCTTCATTCTCAGGCATTAAAAGTGGTTAGTAATGTCAGCAACGTATAAGTAATTGAACTATAAGTATTAGTTAATTTTTTCAATATGATTAATCTAAATTACTTTAACCTTGAAGTAGTTAGGTGAAAGGGTTGAGATCAATTTATATAGATAGGAGTGGTCGTTGTGGATGATTTATGGGAAATAATTAAAGTTAGAACTATTTATGATACTGGAATTGTTAAATTCAAAGAAAAAGCATGTCGTCATAAAAAAAAAGAAATTGAATATAATTTTTTTAAGATGGAATTTTTAGACTGGGTTACTGTTGTTCCAATTACTACCACAGGTAAGCTGGTATTAGTTAAACAATATCGCATTGGAACGGAAGAGATTACTTTAGAAGTTCCTGCTGGAACATTAGACAAAGGGGAGGAAAGTTTTGCAGGAGCTGCTAATAGAGAGTTGTTAGAGGAAACAGGATATAATAGTAATGAAGATTTAATAAAATTAGGAAAAGTGGCAGTTAATCCAGCAATTCAGAATAATTATTGTCACTTCTATTTAGCACAAGGTGTAGAATTAATTGGAGAGCAAAATTTAGATAGGACTGAAGATATTGAGCTTGAGTTAGTACCAATAACCCAAATAAAGGGGTTGATTAGTTCGGAAAAGATAAATCATTCTTTGTCAATTTTATCTTTATTATATGCAGAAGATTATTTGAAATAATGGGTTTTATCTCTTCTTTATCAATACATAAAAAAAAAGAAGTTTTAAATAATAAAGAGAAGAGGAGGAGAGAAACTATGACAGATGTTGATATGAAATATGCAGATTTAAATGAACACCAAAAAAGAAAATTATTGGATATGGAACAAGCTTTAAATCTTGAACGAGATGAAGGTGAGAAGGTTATCATTTTAGCATTTGAAGAAATTAGCTAGTAATTAAGCTGGGTCATTAGACCCAGCTTTTATTTTTCAAATTTAGCAGGAATTAATTATTTCTTTAAAGAAATAATTAATAGAATAGAAGTAAAGTGAGATAGAGGAATATAATTATATTTTATAAAGGAGAGAAGCATGATTTTACATGGTGAGTTGTTTTTAGATCTAGCTGTTTACATAGCTGTAACCTATTTGATTACTCAAATTGATATATTCTCTAAAGTAATAATAGGTGATAAAACCAAATCTAAAGATAAGCTACACTTAAATTTGATTTTAGGGTTGGTTTGTGTTCTTGTATTTATTATTTGGGGGGAATATGCTTTAGGTTTATATATTATTTTAAGTGGTAGGTTATTAGGTTTTCCTTATGGAATTATTGCTGGAGTTGTGGTTGCAGTTTATAGAGTTAATTTTAATTTAAATGTTTACCCCTGGGGATTAGAGTCTTTATTAGTAGGGCTAATTAGTGACGCTTATCATTTTTCAAAGCTAAAAAATATTGAATATTATTGGCGGGATTTAGTGATTAGTTTTGGGTTGGCATTAGCTTTTGTTGTTATTGATGCTAATTTGGCGATTATTCCTTTTGAATTTTTGCTTTATTTTATTATTTTTTGGATTACTCTAACCATCATCAGCAATCATAAATTAAGAACAATTAGAATTAAATCTCAAGAAAAAAAATTAAGGGACTTTGAACGTGCTTATAGTAGTTTAAAAGGGCTAAATTTAATTAATAAAAGAATGGCTTCTAATTTTACTTTAGATGAAACTTATGAAACTTTAGTTGAAATTGGATGTGAACAACTGGGAATTGAAACAGGTGGTTTATTATTAATTGAGGAGGAAGTGGAGTGCTTTGAAGTTAAGGTTTTAACTGGTCTAAAGTATGAACAATTTAAAAAATTGAAATATTTGACTAATCAAGGCTGTTTAAAGAAGGTTTTAAGGGCCAAAAATATCTATATTATTAAGGATTTGGTTAATAGTCATTTAGGAGAATGTTTTTCTATTAAAGATGATAAATTTAAATCTATGTTGGTCTCTCCAATTTTTATAGAAGAAAATGTAAAAGGTGTTATGTTCTTTTTAGAGAAAGAGGTCAATTATTTTAATATTAATGATCTGTTAGCTATTAGAACAATAGCTAATCAAGCACCATTGTTGATAAAAAAAGCACGAGTTTTTGAAAAAATGGAGAGGAATGTAGCAAGTTTATCTATTTTGCAACGGACTAGTAATGAAATTAATTCAACATTAAATTTAGAAGAAGTGTTAGAACGAACTGTAGATATGATCATGGGAACGATGGGGGTTTCAATGGTCTACCTCTTTTTATTTGATCAAAAAGTAGAAAAATTAAATTTGGTTTCTTCGGCTGGAATTCCTGATAATAATGAAAAAGAAGATCTAATCTTTGCAATTAAGACTATTGCTAAAGATGTAATTAAGGAAGGTAAGCTTATTATTCAAGATGATATTAGTCAAAAAATAGAAGATAAGTTTAATCTCTTTAATATTATGTCAATTATCAGCATTCCGCTTAAGGTTAGAGGAGAGTATATTGGGGCTATTAATGCGGTGCAGACTGATTTTAAAAGAAACTTTAGAGAAGCAGATAAGCGCTTTTTAACTACATTATCTAACCAGGTTGCTATTTCAATTGAAAATGCTAGAATGTATAAACAGATGGAAGAGATGGCAACTAAAGATGGGTTAACTAAACTCTATAACCATAGTTATTTTCAAAAAGCATTAAAAAAAGAGCTCAATAAAGCAAAGCGTTATCAAAGAGAACTTTCATTATTAATGTTGGATATTGATAATTTTAAAGCTTTTAATGATACTTATGGTCATCAGGCTGGTGATGAAGTTTTGAAAGAGTTGGCCCAAGTCTTAATGGATAACACTAGAGAACCTGATCTAGTGGCTAGGTATGGTGGTGAAGAGTTTGCTATTATCTTACCTGAAACTGATCGACAAGGAGCTATTAAATTAGGTAGAAGGCTGAATCAAGCGGTTCGAGATATGGTTGTTGAATATAAGGAAGAAAAGTTGAAGGTAACAATTAGTATTGGAGTTTCTACTTGTTGCCCTAAGCAGCATGCGGAAAGTTTAATTAATGCTGCAGATAAGGCATTATACCAGGCTAAAGAGGAAGGCAAGGATAAATTATGTATTGCTGATGGTGATCAGGTAAAAGCTAAAAAGCCTTGAGAAAGATTTTTTAGCTTTTTTAACGAAAGCCACCAAACCTTCCTGTTAAGGCAAAGATAAAAATAGAAAGCAAGATAGCTCCTAAGACCGTTTCAATACTGGCTAGAGACCTAGCTAACGGGCCAATCGGTATGATATCTCCATAGCCGGTTGTAGTAAAGGTAATCACTGAAAAGTAAAGGGAATAGCCTAATATATATATGTTTTTGAGTGGCCCTTCTGCCTGAATAGGAGGTAAAGAGAGTCCAGCTTCAGTATTGATAGTTAAAAAGCAAAAGATTAAACCGAAGTTGGCCCAAATGATAACTCCTGTTACAAGAGTATTGAAAGGTTTATATCCATAACCACAAATAAGCTCCATCAACCAATAGAAAACTTTATATCTAAAAGTATCTAATTTTCGTCGTTTAGCTTTCATATATTCAAATCCAGCTAAAGCATGTAATGAAGAGTTATCTCTAGCTTTTGCAGAGTCCATAACTAATTTCCAAGAATCGATTGATTTACTAACAATTGTATGGGGTAAACAATTATATGAATTATAAATTGAATACTTTTGGGCTTTAAACTCTTTGATTTTACATTGTTTATGAAATTCAAGATGAGAGATTGTAGCATTATCAATAATAAGTTGGTTAATTATACTTGATAATGTAAAGCGAGTAATAATTGAATTTTGTAAGATTTTAATTTCATTTAAATTGCTTACTTCATATTCAATGACCAGTCTACCAAGTTGAGATTTTCTAATTTCAATCTGCTGTTGGGGAATAAAGACTCTAAATTCTTTAACTCGTGAATCTTTGATTGATGTAGTTAAATCTTTTAATTGTTTTTGTTTTAATTCTTCGTTTGTAGAAGTGAAGGTATTGCTGATACCTAAATTTAATTCATTAATGAATGATTTAATTATTCGTAAATTTGAGTTTTCGATATCAAGTCGTTTAATCTGTAAATTAGTCAACTGGAGTGAATCATTACAGTTAGTAATTTTTAAATAAGGAAGGTTAGGTTCATTATTAATACTAGAAGTTAAAGAAACATAGTTGAATCCTTTAATATGTAAGATAGCTCGGTTGCAATTTATTTTTACTCTAATTCCATCGATTTTCTTCATTTTTGTTTCTTCTTTTAATTTATCTGGATTTAAGTGTAATATAGGTGATTCAGTTTGAACCATTATTTTTTTTACTTCTTTGCGTTGATTATCTTTCTTTATTAGAATTTTAAGATTTAGTTTAATCATCAGTTAAAAATTCTCCTTCTTTTCACTATTAAATTTAGTTTTTCTAATTAGTCAGATTTTATAAATATTTTTTCATTAATTTTGTTTTATAGATTAAGTTTAAAATTAAGTTAATAACTATAAAAAGAAGCCTTTACTTTTTACTTAGATTTAAATTTCAATTAAAGTTGATATGTATATTTTAAAATTGGCAAAAAGTAAATTAGTTTATATTATAACATAATTTGCTTAATAAATTGATTAATAAATAAAAAATGGAACTTATATCATAATATAAATAGTAGCTAGTTTATATTAGCTAATTTATGGAGGGGATAAATTAGATGGGGAAATGGTTCTGTACTAAATGTGGTTGGATAGGAAATGAACTGGCTTTATTAAAAATAAAAAGAGTTGGCTATTTTAGACTGTATAAAGGTTGCTTGGAATGTGGAGTAGATATAGATCAGGTTGAAGTTTTGATTAATTATAATCGGAAATAAAAAAGAAAGGATTTTCTGGTTAAAGCTAGAATTTTAAAGATAAGTAATTAATATTAAGAGATTAAAGATATTAAAAATAATATTTTATGATAAAGAATGGTAGTGATAGATTATGAAAAAAAAGTTGTTTTTTGGGTTAGTTATTTTGTTTGGATTAACTTGGTATAGCTCATTAGGATTAGCAGCAACTTCAGACTTAGTTTATAGGATACCTGTTCAGGGTAATATTGATCCAGGTATGGTCAACTTAGTTCAGAAGGGGATTGATGAGGCGGAGGAAGTAGGGGCCAAAGCGATTATAATTGAGCTTGATACTTATGGTGGTCTGGTTGACTCTGGAATTAAAATTAAAGATTTGATCTTTGCTACTCATCTGCCGACAGTTACTCATATACAGAATCGAGCCTGGTCTGCGGGAGCTTTAATTGCTTTAGCAGGTGAAAAGTTAACGATGGTACCTGGTAGTAGTATGGGTGCTGCTGAGACAAGACCGAGAGAAGAGAAGTATATTTCTGCTCTTCGTAAAGAGTTTAGAGCTACAGCTGAAAGAAGAGGAAAGAACCCTGAATTAGCAGAAGCAATGGTTGATTCTAGCTTGAAGGTTCCAGGAGTGATAGAAGAAGATAAGTTACTAACTCTTTCTGCTATTGAGGCAGTTGATAATCAAGTTGCTGATTTAGTGGTAGAAGATCGTAATCAATTGTTAGAGGAATTATCTTTGGGAGGAGCAAAAATTGTAACAGTAACTCCAACCCCTGCTGAACGATTAGCAGGAATAGTTACTAATCCTGCCGTCAGCACCTTCTTATTGACCTTAGGTTTTTTAGGGCTTTTTCTAGAAGGGATAACTCCTGGCTGGGGTGTTGGAGGAACAATTGGTTTAGTTAGTTTAGGACTCCTTTTTAGTGGGTATATTATTAATGGAGTTGCTAGTTGGGGTTTGATTATCTTATTTATAGTAGGGTTGTTTTTGTTGGTACTAGAGCTATTTGTTATCCCAGGATTTGGAATAACAGGTGCTGGAGGATTGATCTGTATCTTTACGAGCCTCTTCTTTATCTTCCCAACTACTGAAATAGCTTTGACAGTAATACCAGTTGCTGTTATATTATCAGCGATTGGAGTGGTAGTGATGGTTAGGTACTTTGGTACCAGCCATTTTTGGGAACGAATTTCATTACAGAAAAGAGAAGAAGGTTATATTGCTAGTAGCAAAAATCAGCAGGGTTTAATAGGTCAAAGAGGAACTGTATTGACTCCATTAAGACCTGCTGGGACTATAGAGGTTACAGGGAAACGCTTTGATGTGGTGAGCCAAGGTGAATTTATTGAACCTGAAACAGAAGTAGAGATAATTGAAGTTTTAGGTAGTAAAATTGTTGTTAAATCAACTAAAGAGGAGAGTGATTAATATGCCAGTTGCTTCATTATTGATCTTAATATTTGTAGCTTTATTTTTAATGGTATTCTTTTATTTTATCCCAATCGGGTTATGGATTTCAGCAGTTGCTGCTGGAGTCAAGGTTAGTTTCTTTAATTTAATTGGAATGAGATTACGGAGGGTTGTACCTTCATTGATAGTTGCTCCAATGATTAAATCTTATAAAGCTGGTCTTGATTTAAATACTGATCAGTTAGAAGCTCATTATTTAGCAGGAGGTAATGTAGATCGAGTGGTTGATGCTTTGATAGCAGCACAGCGGGCAGAGATTGACTTAACTTTTGAGCGAGCAGCAGCCATTGATTTAGCAGGTAGAGATGTCTTAAAGGCCGTTCAAATGAGTGTTAATCCTAAAGTGATTCAAACTCCAGTAGTAACTGCCGTAGCAATGGATGGAATTCAAGTGATGGCTACAGCTAGAGTAACTGTTAGGGCCAACATTGACCGTCTTGTTGGAGGTGCTGGAGAGGAGACCATCTTGGCTAGAGTTGGCGAAGGGATTGTAACTACTGTTGGTTCTTCAGATGCTCATACTCAGGTTTTAGAAAATCCTGATTCCATTTCTAAGACTGTACTAGGGAAAGGGTTGGATTCAGGAACTGCTTTTGAGATCTTATCAATTGATATTGCTGATGTTGATGTAGGTAAGAATATTGGAGCAGAGTTACAGACTGATCAAGCTGAGGCAGATAAAGAGATTGCTCAAGCTAAAGCAGAAGAAAGAAGAGCTATGGCGGTAGCACAAGAACAAGAAATGAAGGCTAAGGTACAAGAGATGCAAGCTAAGGTAGTAGAAGCAGAGGCTGATGTACCTAAAGCTATGGCAGAAGCCTTAAGTTCTGGTAATATGGGTGTTATGGATTATATGAATTTACAGAATATAAAAGCTGATACGGAGATGAGAGATAGTATCTCTGGACTAGATGCTAAATCTAATGTCAGTCCTGAAAATAAAAAGTCTTCTAAACGGGATAAGGAATAATAGGAGCTGATATAATGGGAAATTTACTTGAGTCTCTACCAGGAATAGTCTTCTTTTTATATGTGATAGCTAAGATTTTACATGGACTGAATAAAGATATAGAAGGAGAGCCAAATATAGAAACTGATAAAAAAAGAAAAAGAGAAATAAAAAAAGGTAAGCAACATAAGAGTGAACCGCAAATAGAAGCTGAAATTGAAGGAGAATTTAGTGATAAATCAATTAAGAAGGAAGAGAAGAGAAAGGCTGAATTCAAAACTGGAAGAAGGGATACTTTACCAGTTAAACTGAGTGCTCAAGAAAGAAGCTCTAAAAAGAAAGAAGTTTTAGATGGAGAGATGACTCGTGATGATATTTTAAGAGGAGTGATCTTCAAAGAAATTCTTGATCAACCGAGAGCCTTAAGGAAATATCGTCCTCCATATCATTCCGAATAATAAATTTTCAATAAATTTCAAGTAAAGTAAGGAGTTTAACTCCTTACTTTACTTTTTTTATTCACAAATTGAACCTTTAGGGCATAGTATAAATTGAAAATAAGAGAAAGGGGGTATAATAATGGCTGATTTACTTAGAGATGATAATATGATGTACTTAGTATTTTTAATTTTAATCTTATTATTATTGGGTGGTGACATGGGACTTAAGTATTAAATTTAAGATAAATAAATTAACTGGGGCCAATTGGCCCCAGTTAATTTATTTAAAATGAAATCTCTCCACCAATATAAACACCACTAAAATCATTGGTAAGTTCTGCAAAAATTTCTTCTGGATCTCCAAAAGTATAACTTTTTTGATGATAACCACCCTTAAGTGCAAAGGTATCTGTTAAGTTAGCTTTAATTGCCAAATCAATTTCATAACCAGAAAAATCACCTTCAAAATTGAAATTATTACTACTTGTTAGTGTAGATTTACCCCACGGGAAGAATGAAATTCCTCCAATAAAGTCTACAGTTGGAGCTATCTTTTGAGTTGTTTGAAAAGTTATAGGAATTGTATATGCTTTTCTTTCAGCTGTATAACCATCAGCTTCATTAACTTCATTTAAAGTCAATGCTTTAAATCCTAGGCCAATATTATGTTGGCCCGGTTGTTCAACAGGAAGTTCTGTATAAACCGTAAAATCCAAAATATTATAATCTTGACTTAGATCAGTAGTATTAAAATCTGCTAAAGTAAGTTTTAATTCTGATGGTAAAAAGATCTGTCCACCATCATCTTGATAACTGAAAATTAATGTATTAAAATCATTATTATTCTTTGCTGTCAACCTACCTCGAGAAATCATAAAATTATTATCAACTGCTTGAGCTAATCCAATATTAAATATAATAGTAATTAAGGCTAGAGTTAAAATTAAAACTTTTTTCACTGCTACCGCTCCTTATGAGTTTTGTTTGATTGTTATGTAGAATTTTTAGTTGATTTAATAGATATTATATCTTATCTAGCATTATAAATAAATGTAATATTTCTGGTAATGATGTATTTAGCAGGTATAAATCATATATTTTTATAGAAAAATAATAATGATGGTTAATTGAGAGTTATGTTAAATATAGGAGGAGGAAACTCTATGGTGAATAATGATATTACAGCTCAAAATTTACAATCAGCTTTCGGAGGAGAAAGTCAAGCATATCAACGTTATATAGCCTGGGCCAATAAATCTAAAGAAGATGGTTTCCCTAAAGTCGGAATATTATTTAGAGCAATTGCTTATGCAGAAGAAGTTCATGCAGGTAACCACTTTGAAGTTTTAGATAATATCAAAGGAGATATCTTAGTTGCTGCCGGAGCAGTATTCGGATTAGGATCAACAGCAGATAATTTAGAAGGTGCAATAGCAGGAGAAGATTTTGAAATCGAACAAATGTATCCTGCATTTCATTTAGTAGCTAAAGATCAAGAAGAACAAGAAGCAGTTAAGTCTTTTCACTACGCTTTAGAAGCAG
Source organism: Natroniella sp. ANB-PHB2 (assembly GCF_046097105.1). Taxonomy (GTDB): domain Bacteria; phylum Bacillota; class Halanaerobiia; order Halobacteroidales; family Halobacteroidaceae; genus Natroniella. The sequence continues at coordinate 873,435 of NZ_CP175562.1, forward strand.
AAAAAATACATTCTAAATTATTTAATGAAGCTAAAGATGCGGTAGAAGCAGGAAATGACTATGACTTAGAATATGTAAGTGTCTGTGAAGTTTGTGGACATACAGTAAAAGATGGTAAACCGGATAAATGTCCAATTTGTGGTGCATCATCAGAACAGTTTAAGGAGTTTCATTAGAGAATAAAGCCAGTTGCTTTTATAGCAGCTGGCTTTTTTATTATATTGTAGATATGTCAATTTAAGGTAAAGCTAAATTGATATAATGTGTCACTTTTCGTTCGTAAAAGAATGTGTTTTTCTAGGGGCGTCTCTCCGTGGACGCCCGTAATTTAACTACAAATATCATTTCTACCCGCCAAATCAAAAGTGCCACATTATTGTAATTAAATCTCAATTGAAGTTATACTTTATTTATTATTGAAGTATATATTATAATAACCATTATTCATTAAGGGGGAAAGAAAATGAAATTATGTGATGACTGTATTGAAAGCTTGGCAACTGAATTGTCCAACCAAGCAAAAGCAATTTTTGAGAATGTTTTTCCAATCTTAAAGCAAGGAAAAGGCTTAACTAAAAGAGAAATCGGAAGGTTGGCAAGGTTGAATAGATCAGCAACCAATTATCTTCTGCGAGAGTTAGAATCCAGTTTGGTTATAGCTTATCAGTTCCATGGTAGAAATAGAGTCTATTATTTAACTGAAACTGGGAAAAGGCTATTGGAGTTAGAGGAGAAAAATGCAATTAAAGAAGATGAAAGTAATCAGGTTCAATCGAAAAATGAGACTGAAGAAGAGTCAATAGTAGAATCAGCATCTGAAAGTGAGGCTATAAAGCAAGAAGAAAAAGAAGAATTTAATGAAGACTTTGAAGATGTTGACAAAGAAAAGGATCTACCTCAGGAAGAAAGTTTAAAATTAAAATCAGAACAAGATAATAAAGAAGTAGAAACAACTAACACAAGCTCTAATGATGCTGATTCTAAAAAATCAGACCAAGAATTAAATTGGAATATGTTTGAATAGAAATGATTATTTTATAAAAAAGAATTTTAAAAGCACTTTTTTTCTTGACAGAGAATGAATTGTATGATATATTATCAGGTGTCGCAGCAAGAAAATAGGATAAATTCTGGAGGGGTTCCCGAGTGGCCAAAGGGAGCAGACTGTAAATCTGCCGGCGACGCCTTCGAAGGTTCGAATCCTTCCCCCTCCACCATTTAATAGTTAACAGTGTATAAGTAAGAGTTAGTGATTGAATATTTTAACTAAATATTATAGATTGTAAACTATTAATTATAATAAGCCGGGGTGGCGGAATTGGCAGACGCATCGGACTTAAAATCCGATGGGACTTTCGTGCCCGTGTCGGTTCGAGTCCGACCCCCGGCACCATCTTTAAAACAGAGAACAAATAATATTTAATAATTGAAAATCAAGATTATTAAATATTTAAGATTTTCATTATTCAATATTAAATATCAAATGAACTTTTTCGCGGGGTAGAGCAGCTGGTAGCTCGTCGGGCTCATAACCCGGAGGTCGTTGGTTCGAATCCATCCCCCGCAACCAAAATATTTTATAATTGTGGTACTTGTAGAAGTGCAACCAAAATATTTTATGCTAGTAGTGCTTGTATAAGTGTAACGAATTTAAAAGTAATAAATATTTAATATTGAATAACTAATAGTTAAGTTCAATATTTTAAAAATTACTCAATATTAAATCTAAAATATTAAATAAATTTCTATGGCGGTGTAGCTCAGCTGGCTAGAGCATGCGGTTCATACCCGCAGAGTCGGGGGTTCAAGTCCCTCCGCCGCTACCAATTAATAATTTAATATGTTTTTTTATTAACTTCCATCTATTAAGGATGGATTTTTTTATTTAATTAATTTCAAAAAGATAGAGGAAAAAAAAAGTTGATATTGAAATATTATTTAAGAAGCTGAATATTGTCGATAAATTAGAAGGGGGGATTGAAATTTCTTTCTATCTAGAATTGTTAACAGAGGATTATACTTATTTATTGTTAGTTACAGGTGGAGTAGTCATTATTATAGGTTTGCTTATATTATTTAAAAAGAAAAAACTAAAAGATAATAATATAGATGATGATTATAAAGCTGTAACTAGGTTGATTAAAACTGATTTCAAAAAAGCCTTAAATAGGTTAGATAAAATCGAAGATATAGAATTTAAGAAAGATTTAATTTTAAATGGAAAAAAAGATTTAGACAAAAACTCTTATCGCCAAATCAAAAGTTATTTAGTAAATGATAATTTTTTAAAAAAATTATTAGCAGAAACCTTTAATCAAAATGTAGAGCAGAGAAAAAAGACAGCTTTTGTGTTATTAGAAATTAGGACAACCCAAGCTATTGATTATTTAATTCCTTTACTTTACGATAAAGATGAGCAAGTTAGAAATTTAGTAATTAAAAACTTATCAAAACTTGATAGTCCTAAGGTAATAACTACTTTAATCAATTATCTAGATCATTGTGATGATTTAGCAACCTTAAATGTTTTACAGGAGTCATTTTTAGAACTTGGTTCTGCTGGTGTATCACAGTTATTAGCTTTATTGAATTCACGTGATAAGGCTTATTTGAATTGGATTATAGAGATTTTAGGAGAAATTGGTGATAAGCAAGCAGTTGATCCATTAATAAATTTATTATATCAACATCCTATTTCACAAGTTAGAGTTATGGCGGCTAAAAGTTTGGCAAAGTTTGAGGGAAAAAAGGTATTCAAAGCATTGCTTCATAAAATTGAAGATGACGACTGTAATGTAAGAGCTCAAATAGCTAAGTTATTAGGGAAGTTTAAGAATAAAGAAATCATCCCTTATTTATGTAAAATGTTAACTGATAGCAGTGGGATTGTTAGGAATAATGCTTGTCAATCTCTACTTAGATTAGGAGATGAAGGGGTTAAACATCTCATTTTATCAATTGAATCTAATGATTTAAAGCCAGATGTTATAAATAAAATACGAGCTTTAGATTCATTAAAGTTATTAGAGATTGCTAAAGAGATTTATCAAACTTGTAGTAATAATGAAAATAATAGATTGAAATTAATTAAAGAAGATCAAGAACAAGAAGAACTAACCGGATAGTTATCCAGTTAGTTCTTTTTTTTGCTATATAATGAATATTTCTTCTATATCTTGAAGGATTTTACATACAAAAGAAGAAAGGTAAGATAAGAATAAATTTCTGAAAAATTTTTAATAAAAGATTAATTAATTAGGGCATAATAAGAAATTGTAAGAGTTTTAAACCAGATTAAGTAGGAGGAATATTTAAAATGAAAAAATTAAAAGTATTATTTATATCTTCGGAAGTAGCCCCTTTTGCTAAAACAGGTGGATTAGCAGATGTAGCAGGTTCTCTACCACAGGCAATTAAAGAATTAGGTCATGATGTTAGGGTAGTTATGCCAGAGTATAGTCAAATTGCTGATGAATATATTAAAGATTTAGAACATATACTTCATTTTAGGGTTAAGGTTGGTTGGAGGGATAATTATGTAGGGGTTAATCAATTAAAGAATAATAAGATACCTACATATTTTATAGATAATAAAAACTATTTTGACCGTGAATCTCTATATGAAAATCCTGATAAGCATATTCAATTTGCTTATTTTTGTCGAGCAGTTTTAGAAATGTTGCCTAAGATTGAATTCAAACCAGATATTATTCACTGTAATGATTGGCAAACAGGCCCATTGAGTATTATGCTCAAGGAAAATTACCAGTTATATGATTTTTATAAAGATATCAAAACAGTATATACGATTCATAATTTGCGTTATCAAGGTCAATTTGGAAGAGATATTTTAAGTGATGTACTCTGCTTAGATAGTAAGCATTGGGAGTCAGGGGTTTTAAGACATGACAGTTGTATCAATTATATGAAAATGGGAATTAATATGTCAGACATCGTTACTACAGTTAGTAAGACGTATGCTGAAGAGATTAAAACTTCTTATTTTGGTGAAGGTCTAGATTATGTAATGCGAATGAATGATGATGATTTATATGGGATAGTTAATGGAATCGATTATAATAATTACGATCCAGCAACTGATCAAAGGATTTATGTTAATTATAGTGTTGATAATCTAGAAGGTAAATATAAAAATAAGAGAAGGTTACAAGAAGAGATGAATTTACCAGTCAGGGAAGATATTCCAGTGATTGGATTGGTATCTAGGTTAGTAGATCAAAAAGGGCTTGATTTAATTGAAGATATAATCTATGAGTTATTAGAAGAAAATGAAATTCAATTCATAATGCTTGGTACTGGTCAATCTAAATATGAAAAGATGTTTAGTAAAGTAGCCTGTGATTTTCCTGATAAGATGGCAGCAAATATTAAATATGATGTAGAGATAGCTCAAAAGATCTATGCAGGAAGTGATATGTTTTTGATGCCTTCAAAATACGAACCATGCGGATTAGGACAGTTATTTAGTTTAAGATATGGAACTATTCCAATTGTAAGAGAGACCGGTGGTTTAAATGATACTATTCAACCTTATAATGATGTTACTAGGCTGGGAAATGGGTTTAGTTTTAGTGACTATAATGCTGATGATTTATTATATACTATTCGACGAGCTATATTAATTTATCATGAACCAAAAAATTGGAAGAAGCTCGTTAAAAGAGCAATGACATCTGATTATAGTTGGCAAAACTCAGCTCAAAAATATGTGGAACTTTACTATAAGGTAATGGAAACTGATTTTAATTTTGATTGATAGAAATAAGAAGATAAATAAAATAAGGATTTAATTTTAAGGAGAGTGTTTAAAATGTCAAAAGCGGAAAGATTAAGCTTAGATAAAATGCAGGAAAAAGAAGAATGTTTAACAAGTTCTCTCGGTAATTTAAAAGAGGTAAATAAGGAGGTTGAGGAAAGTAATATTTGGAGTCAATATCAATTATCAGATGAGTATAGTGAAAATAAAATAGTTATGCAGGTTAAAAATCCTACTTCAGCTCATATTTATTGGGAATTTACTACTGAACAGGCTAACCTGGTTCTATCTGAATTAGGATATCAAGATTTATCTCAAGTGCCATTAATTTTAAGATTATATGATCTAACTAAGAATAAACACTATGATATTAATACCACTTTAGAGCATCGAGATTGGTATATTAATCAGCTGAATCCTGGACATAATTACCTAGTGAAACTGGGAGTTATTGATGATGATATGAAATTTCATCCTATAATTGAGTCTAATCGAATTCGAACACCACGTAATACAGTCAGTGATAATTTAGATGAGGATTGGATGATTGTAAAAGATAAGTTAGAAAAAATTTATCTTTTATCTGGAAAAGGGGAGTTAGAAGAAGGATATAGTTCTCCAGAAATTATCAAAAAAGAAGAAAGAGTAATTCAACTATCAAGATTAGAAGAAGGATATAGTTCTATTTCGATCTTAAAAGATAGTTAAGAATAATTGAATAATTTAAACTTAGAGTTAATAAATCTGGACAATTAATTTAAGGAGTGATGACTATGTCGGAGGAGAAAGGTTATTTATCTTTAGTTTTACATGCTCATTTGCCTTTTGTACGCCATCCTGAAGAAAAAGACTTTTTGGAAGAGAGGTGGCTATTTGAGGCAATTACAGAAACTTATATTCCTTTATTAAATCATTTTGAAGGTTTATATCGAGACAGAATAGATTATAGATTAACAATGTCTTTAACTCCACCATTAATTTCGATGTTAAGCGATTCATTATTACAAGAACGTTATATCAGTCATCTTGATAAATCAATAGAGCTTGCTCATAAAGAGATAGAACGAACTACTAATCAATCTAAAATCAATCGAACAGCAACTATGTATTTAAATCAGTTCAAGCGAAGTAAAGAGAGTTTTGTTAATCAATATAATAAAAATTTAGTTAATGGTTTTAAAAAATTTCAGGATTTAGGTTATTTAGAATTGATCACTTGTGGAGCTACCCATGGCTATCTTCCATTAATGCAAGAATACCCAGAAGCGGTTAGAGCTCAAATAGAAGTAGCAATTAATACACATAAAAAACATTTAGGAAGAAAACCTAGAGGAATTTGGTTACCCGAATGTGCTTATTATCCAGGGGTAGAAAAAATATTAAAAGAGTATGATTTGAGGTTCTTCATTGTAGATACACATGGTATTTTACATGCTACTCCGCGACCTAAATATGGAGTCTTTGCTCCAATATATACTGAATCAGGAGTAGCTGCTTTTGGAAGAGACCAAGAGTCATCTAAGCAAGTTTGGAGTTCAGAAGAAGGGTATCCTGGTGACTGTAATTATAGGGAGTATTATCGTGATATTGGATTTGAGTTACCATTAGATTATATTCAACCATATATTCATCAGGATGGAATTAGGATTGATACAGGTATCAAATATTATAAAATTACAGGAAAAGGTTGTGAAAAAGAGCCTTACGATTATCAAGTAGCTAGAGAAAAAGCAGCCTTTCATGCTGATGATTTTATGGATAATAGAATTAAGCAGGTTGAAAACTTAAGTAGTTTGATTGATCGAAAACCATTGATTGTTTCTCCTTATGATGCTGAGTTATTTGGCCATTGGTGGTATGAAGGGCCAAATTTTTTGAATTTCTTAATCAGAAAGATTGCTTATGATCAAGATATTATAAAGTTGATTTCTCCAATTGATTATTTAGAGGAATACTCTAAAAATCAGATCTGTCAACCACCAATGTGTAGTTGGGGAGCGAAAGGGTATAATGATGTTTGGTTGGATGGTAGTAATGATTGGATTTATCGACATTTACATCAAGCGACAGAAAAAATGATCGAGTTAGCAACAGAAATTGATAAACCAAATGAATTGACTAGAAGGGCTCTTAACCAAGCAGCGAGAGAGTTATTGTTGGCCCAAAGTAGTGATTGGGCATTTATTATGAAAACGGGTACGATGGTTGAGTATGCTGTCAATCGAACTAAAGCTCATATTCATCACTTCTTTAATCTTTTTAACCAAATTAAAGGGGGGAGTATTGATCAAAACTGGTTAACTGAACTAGAAGGAAATGATAATGTTTTTCCTGAGATTGATTATCAAATATATAGCAAATTTTATTCCCCTAGAATTAAGGGGTCTGGAGAAGAAATAGAAGTTATAAAATAAAAATTCTTTAGATTGATTAGAAGAATTTAATTTATATAAGAGTGGGGGGCAAAGATGAAAACTTTAGCACTAATTTTAGCCGGTGGAAGAGGGACTAGACTTGATATTTTATCTGATCATAGAGCGAAGCCAAGTGTACCTTTCGCTGGGAAATATAGAATTATAGATTTCACCTTAAGTAATTGTGTTAATTCTGGAATTTATAATATTGGAATCCTGACTCAATATTTACCAATGTCTTTAAATAATCATATTGGCATTGGTAAACCATGGGATCTTGATCGAAAAATTGGAGGGATAACATTATTACAGCCATATACAGGAAGTGAAGGTGGTTGGTATGAAGGAACTGCTCATGCGGTTTATAGAAATATTAATTTTATTGAGGCTCAAGCTCCAAACTATGTAGTTATCTTATCAGGTGATCATATCTACAAGATGGATTATAATAAAATCATATCTTATCATAAAGCTAAGGGAGCAGATTTAACTATTGCTGCTCAAAGGGTACCTATGGAAGAAGCAAATCGTTTTGGTATTTTAGAACCAAATGAAGAGATGAAAATAATAGATTTTCAAGAAAAACCAGATGCTCCTCCAAGTAATTTAGCTTCAATGGGTATTTATGTCTTTTCTACTGAGCTTTTAATTTCAAAATTAAAAGAATACTGTAGTCGAGAATGCTCTGATTTTGGGCACCACATCATTCCTAAAATAATTGAGCAAGATGAATCATATTTATATGAATTTGAAGATTATTGGAAAGATGTAGGTACTTTAGAATCATTCTGGGAGACTAATCTTAATTTGGTAGAATCAATTTCAGATATAAATCTATATAATAACAACTGGAAATTACATACAAGAAGTGAAGAAGAACCTCCTGTAAAATTTGAGAAAAATGGCTTAGCAATTAAAAGTTTAGTTTCAAATGGGTCAGTAATTAAAGGACAGGTAAATAACTCTGTTATATCACCTGGAGTAGTTGTTGGGGAGGGAGCAGTTGTTAAAGATTCGATAATTTTTAATGATACTATAATTAAAGATAATGCGATCATTGAGCAATCTATTATTGATAAGAATGTTGTTGTTGGAGAAAACTCTAAAATAGGTGTTGGAGATGATTTAACTGCTAATTTTGAAAAGCCTACTTTGCTTAAAAATGGATTAAATGTAATAGCTAAAGGTGCAAAAATTCCTTCTAATATTGAAATTGAACGTAACTGTAGGATAGTTTCATATGTAAAAAAGAGTGACTTTAATAGTAAGAATGTAGCTAGTGGAAGCACGATCAGACCTCGACGCTAATTTTTATAAGTTTTTATAAACAAAAAATAAAGTTAGATCTTCTTTTAAGTTTGGATTAATTGAGTATAAGTAGGTTATACTAATTTTTAAAGCTATAATAAGAAGTTGATATAGATTGAATTAATGGTTTTATTTAATTTAATCAACTTAAATTATTTTAGAGTTGAAATGGTTTGATTAAGAGAGTAAATTATATAGATAAAAAAGATAAAATAAAGTTATGGAGGGGTATAATGAGATTTTATGGTAGTTTTTCTATTACTCCAGAAATACCAAATGAAATTTCAGAGTTAAAAAGATTAGCTTATAATCTTTGGTGGTCTTGGAACCCAGAAGCAGAAGAATTATTTAAAATTATTGACTCTGAATTATGGAGGGAGTCTAATAATAATCCGATTGTATTTTTATCAAAAGTCAGTTATGAGCGTTTAAAAGAGATAAGCAATAAGAAAGAGTTTCTTAGAAATTATGAACAGGTAATTAATAATTTCGATAATTATTTAGAAGATAAAGATACATGGTTCAATGATAACTTTCCATCATTGATTAATGAGGGGCAGAATGTTATTGCTTATTTTTCTACTGAATTTGGTTTTCATGAATCATTACCAATTTATTCTGGAGGATTAGGGGTTTTAGCTGGTGATCATTGTAAATCTGCAAGTGATCTAGGGTTACCATTTGTTGGGGTAGGATTGTTATATAGGCATGGTTATTTTAGGCAAAGAATTAATAATGAAGGTTGGCAGGAAGCATTACATCCTAATTTGAATTTTGGGAGATTACCTGTAACTACAGTAAGAGATGAAAATGGAGAAGAATTATTAATTACAGTAAATTTATTAGATAGAAAAGTATATGCTAAAATATGGGAAGTAAAGGTAGGTAGAATCTCAGTTTATTTACTTGATACTGATTTGGAAGTTAATCAGAAAGAGGACAGAAATATAACTTCTAGATTATATGAGGGAGATCAAGAAAGAAGGATCTGTCAGGAGATAATTTTAGGGATTGGTGGAGTTAAGGCATTAGATAAAATGGGATATGAACCTGCTGTTTGGCATATGAATGAAGGGCACTCTGCATATTTAGGACTAGAAAGAATAAGAGGTTTAATGGTAAATAAAGGATTAAGATTTGAACAGGCGTTAGAGAAAGTAGCAGCTAATACAGTTTTTACAACACACACACCTGTTCCAGCAGGAAATGAATATTTTTCTTTTGAACTTAAAGAAAAATATTTTTCAAATTATTGGGAAGAGTTAGGGATCAGTAGAGAAGATTTTATGAAGTTAGGTTGTGTAGATTATCAAGAGAGTGGTGAATTTGGACTGACTGTATTAGCCTTAAAATTAGCTAGATTTAATAATGGAGTTAGTGAATTACATGGAAAAATAGCTAGTGAAATGTGGGAATTATTATGGGCAGGTATACCGCCGACTGAGAATCCAATAATGTATATTACGAATGGGATCCATACTTTAACTTGGTTGGCCCCTGAGTGGAAGAAACTTCTTGATCATTATTTACCGATTGATTGGAAAAATAGAATTAAGCACTCTGAAATTTGGGAAAGAGCTAGAGAGATTCCTGTTAATAAGTTTTGGCAAGTCCATCAAGATTTAAAGGTTAAAATGATCGACTATATTCATCAAATCAATTTGGAACGTAAAAAAAGAGATGACATTATTGAATATGAAACTGATATAAAATTAGATAAAGACAAACTAATTGTCGGTTTTGCACGTAGATTTGCTACGTATAAACGGGCCAACTTGATCTTTAAAGACTTAGAAAGATTAAAGGAAATTTGTAATAAAGAAGGTCAGGAAGTACAGTTTATATTTGCAGGGAAAGCTCACCCAGCTGATGTACCAGGCCAAGAATTAATTAAAGAAATCCATGATATTGCAGAGAGTGATGATTTTAAAGGGAAGATATTTATTTTAGAAGATTATGATATGAATTTAGCTAGATACTTAGTTCAAGGAGTAGATGTCTGGTTGAATAATCCTAGAAGACCATTAGAAGCAAGTGGAACTAGCGGACAGAAAGTAGCAGCAAATGCTGGACTTAATTTTAGTGTGTTGGATGGTTGGTGGTGTGAGGGATATAATAGAAAGAATGGTTGGAAGATTGGACATAAATCTGAATATAGTAACAATCAAGAACAGGATTTAATTGATAGCAATTCTATATATAAAACCTTAGAAGAAGAGATTATCCCCCTATACTATAACCTAAATGAAGATGGTATCCCTGAAAAATGGGTTAAACGGATGAAAGAGTCAATGGTTACTAATGCTTCAGAATATAGTACAGATCGGATGGTAGAAGAGTATACTGAGAGATTATATATTCCAGCTTTAAAACGGGGTAATAAATTAAGTGATAATAATTATCAAGAGGCAAAAAAATTAGCTGAATGGAAGGATAAACTAAGAAATAATTGGCATAATATTAATCTTACAGTTCAAGAACAAGCAAAAGGTAATTATAATATTAACGAGAGAATTAATTTAAGTGTTCAAGTTAATTTAGGAAAATTAAAGCCGGTTGATGTAAAGGTTGAAGTTTATTTAGCAACTGCTAAAGATAAAGTTGAGAATATTCCTATGAAATTAAAAGAAGAAGGAAAAAATGGACTTTATATTTATACAGCAGAGATTAATTTGGGTGAGAGTGGTAGTTATGACTATACATTCAGAGTAGTTCCAAACTATGAAAAGCTAGCAAAAAAACATGAACTTGGTCTAATTAAATGGATTTAAATAAAAAGCACTGGCTTGTTCAGTGTTTTTTTCTTTTGATTTAAAAATATACTTTGTTTATTATGTATAAACCTGCTAAGGTTGCGGAAAATATTAGGAGAAACTTGTTTACTAGGAGCGATAAGATGCTGCAACTATTTTTGAGAACAGTACTTATATACTTTTTGACCTTGTCTGCTGTTAGATTAATGGGGAAAAGGGAAATAGGAGAGTTGTCTCCTTTTGATTTAGTAGTTTCAATTATGATAGCTGAATTAGCTGTAATTGTGATAGAAGATAGAGGTTCATCATTATGGTATGGGATTATTCCAATTTTAACTCTGGTTGCGATTGAAATTATTGTTTCTTATATATCTTTAAAGAGTGAGCTTATTCGAAAATTAGTCAGTGGAACCCCTAATATTATAATTAGGAATGGAGAAATTGTAAAAGAAGAATTAAGAAATTCAAGATATACTATTCATGACTTATTAGTTCAACTGCGACAAAAAGATATTTTTAGGATTACTGATGTTGAGTTTGCTATCTTAGAAACTTCAGGGGATTTGAGTATCATTCCTAAATCTCAAAAAAGAATGATAACTCCTAAAGATTTAAATTTAGATACTGAATATGAAGGTTTACCAATAATATTAATTGCAGATGGAAAAATCAATTACAAAAACTTAAAAAAGTTGGATCTAGATGAAGAGTGGTTATTAGAGAAACTAAAAGAAGAGAATATTAATTATCCAGACAATGTATTGTTGGCTACTTTAGAAACCAATGGTGATTTTTATGTTGCTAAAAAGTAGTCTTTTTTGAACTTATTATTAGTTATATTATTCCTTCAATGTGTGAAACTAAAGATATAAAGGGGGAATAAAAATAATGGCTAAAGATTCTAAGCGTAACCGACAACAAGGGAGTTTGAAAAATCATGAAAATAGATTTGAAGGATCAAGGGATCTAAGTCCAGATGATTTTGAAGATTTTAAGACTGGAGAAGAGCTAAATGCAAATAATACAAATGAAGAGTTAAGAGCTGAAAATAAATTTGAAAGAGTAAGAGATCTAAATCCAGATGACTTTGAGGATTTTGAGATTGCAGAAGAGTTTCAGCCAACTAGAAAGAGACAGAATAAAGATAATAGAGATTTAAATAAGAAATAGTATTAATATAATCTTATAATAAAGAGTCGGCATTTTAACTGCCGGCTCTTTTATACTCTATTAGCAGGAGTTTATTATTGGATCTTGAATAAAATAAGTGATTATCTTAAATTTAGAAGGAGTGATAGAAGTGGAAACATATAAAAGAAGAGAAGAGCTTTTAAATAAGTTAAGTCAAGAATCTGATCCTATTACTGGTTCTGATCTAGCTGAAATTTTTGAAGTCAGTCGTCAAGTAATTGTTCAAGATATTGCTCTCTTAAGGGCCAAAGGTCATAAAATAATAGCTACCTCTCAAGGCTATATTATGTCTCAACCTACAAATCAAATGGTAGAAAAAACAATTGCTTGTAAGCATAAAGAATCAGAGATAAGATCTGAATTAGAGATAATCATTAAATACGGAGGGAGGATTAAGGATGTAATTGTTGAACATTCAATTTATGGTGAATTGAAGGGTATGTTAATGATTCAAAGCAAGGCAGAATTAGAAGAGTTTTTGAAAAAGAGCAAAGAGGAATCTAGCAAACCATTATCTTTTCTGACCGAAGGAGTCCATTTACATACTATTGAAGCTTTAAATCAAGAAGTATTAAATTTGATTGAAGATAAACTTGAAAAAACAGGATTTCTATTAAAAGAAGATTAATTATAGTTTAGATTGTAGCAAATTATTTTATTCCTTTAGTACAGTTGTAACATGGTCACTTATGAACAAAACCAAATAAACATCATCATAACAACAGGTGTCTTTACACTTGACATAACAATAATTTAGATATACAATTAATAATTGTAAAGAAAATAAAATGTAACTAAGGAGGAGACAATGAAATCAAAATTAATAAAAAAGATTAATAGGTTAAAAAAAGAAAAGAACGCTGTGATATTGGCTCATAATTATCAAATAGAAGAGGTTCAAGCTATTGCAGATTACACTGGAGACTCTTTAGGTTTAAGCCAAAAAGCAGCGGATATAGAAGAAGATATAATTGTTTTTTGTGGAGTAGATTTTATGGCTGAAAGTGCAGCTATTTTAGCACCAAATAAAACGGTTTTATTGCCAGAAATAAATGCAGGTTGTCCAATGGCTGAAATGATAACTGCTGAAAAGCTACGGGAAAAGAAGAAGGAGTATCCCGATGCTGCTGTTGTTTGTTATGTTAATTCTTCAGCAGCAGTTAAAGCAGAAAGTGATATTTGTTGTACTTCATCCAATGCTGTCGAAGTTGTTAAGGCAGTTTCTAATAAACAGATTCTTTTCGTTCCAGATCAAAATCTAGGTCATTATGTAAGCCAGCAAACAGATAAAGAAATTATTTTGTGGGATGGTTATTGTATTACTCATCATCGAATGTTACCAGAATATATTACTGAAGTTAGGGAGGCTCACCCTAAAGCACCGATTATTGTACATCCTGAATGTAGACCAGAAGTAGTGGAGTTGGCTGATTTTGTAGGAAGCACAGGACAAATAACTAAATATGCTCAAGAATCTAATGCTGAAACAATTATTGTTGGAACTGAAATGGGTATTTTATATAAATTAAGGTTGCAGAATCCAGATCAAAATTTTTATCTTCTAAACCAAGGACTAATCTGCCAGAATATGAAATTGACTTCATTAGAAAATATAGCAGAAGCTTTAGAAAAGATGCAATATAGAATTGAAGTTGATAATCAAACTAGAATTAAAGCTCAAGAGGCATTAGATAAAATGCTAGAAATTAACGGTTAGCAATGGAGGATAAATAATATGATTCCAAGATATTCAACTAACTTCAACTTACAAAAGATAGAAAGAAAGAGAACAGATTTCTTGGTAGTAGGTAGTGGAATTGCTGGTTTATATAGTGGATTGAAGTTAGCAAAAAAAGGAAGAGTAAGGCTATTAACTAAAGGACAGGTTAGAGATTGCAATACTGAGTATGCCCAAGGAGGAATTGCTGCTGCAATTGATAATAATGACAACCCTAAATTACATTATATAGATACTCTAAGAGCAGGAGTAGGTCTAACTAATTCCCAAGCTGTCAACATATTAACTAAAGAGAGTAAAGCAAGAATTAAAGAGTTAATTAAACTGGGTGTTCAATTTGATCAGAGTGGTGGAAAATTAGCCTTAACTAAAGAAGGTGCACATAGTTGTCGTCGAGTCTTGCATGCAGGTGGTGATGCTACTGGTGCTGAAATCAGAAGAGTTTTAGGAGAAGAGGTTAAAAATAATAAAAAAATTAGAGTTGATACTGAAGTTTTTGTCATAGATCTATTAACAAATCATAATAAATGTTATGGTGTTTTAGCTTATGATCAAAGAAAGGATAAGTATCTAGCTTATTTGGCCCAAGCAGTTATATTAGCTACTGGAGGAGCAGGACAGTTATATACTAAAACTTCTAACCCAGATATAGCTACAGGAGATGGAATTGCAATGGCTTATCGAGCAGGTGCAGAGGTGATGGATTTAGAATTTATTCAATTTCATCCAACCACTCTGGAATTACCAGGAAAAGAAAACTTCTTAATTTCAGAAGCAGTTAGAGGAGAAGGTGCAATTTTACGCAATCAAGCTGGGGAAGCTTTTATGACTCAGTATCATTATTTGGCTGAGCTAGCTCCACGAGATATAGTAGCAAGGGCTATCTATCAAGAGTTAAAAGATAGCCAACAGGATCATCTTTATTTAGATTTAACAGAATTAAATGCTGATTATATAAAAGAAAGATTTCCAACTATTTATCAAACCTGTTTAGATGCTGGCGTTGATATTACTAATAATTATATACCAATAGCTCCTGCTGCTCATTATTTTATGGGGGGGATTAAGGTTAATCTTAATGGTGAGAGCAGTTTGTCCGGGTTATTTGTTTGTGGTGAATCGGCAGCTATGGGATTACATGGAGCTAATCGACTTGCTAGTAATTCATTATTAGAGGCTCTAGTCTATGGAAAAAAGGTAGCTGAACAAGCAGCTATCTATTTAAATAATTCAAAAGCAAACCTTGACTGGTTACAGTTCAGTTATAATCGACAAGTAATAGGTAATATACCAGCGAAAGCAATTAAGAGCAAAATTCAAAATTTAATGATGGGACAAGTGGGAATTGTTCGAGATGAATTAGGGCTAAAGGAAGCATTGAAAGAAGTAGAAATATTAGCTGAATATTTAAAAATAGCCCCTTTTGAAATCAAAGGTATTGAAGCACAGAATTTAATTGTTCTAGCTTATTTAGTAATTAAAGCTGCTCTACTTCGAACAGAGAGTAGGGGTGCACATTATCGAGTTGATTTTCCAGAAAAGAGTTCTAAGTGGAGTAAACATATTTCTTTGAAAAAAGATAATAGACAGGAGGAATTTAGAATTGAGATTAAATAAAAGAGAGGTTTTAAAGATAATTAGAACTGCTCTTGTTGAGGATATTGGTAGAGGGGATATTACGACAGAAGCATTGATTGAACGAGATAAAAAAGGGGTAGGTCAAATAATTGCCAAGGATTCTGGAATAATTGCTGGTTTAGATGTTGTTAGCTGGGTTTATGAGGAGTTAGATTCTGATCTTAAATTTAAAACTTTAGTAGCTGATGGAGAACGAGTTGAGTCAAGTCAAGTAATTGCTAAAGTTTCTGGTTCAGTTGGCCCGCTTTTAACTGGTGAGCGAGTAGCTCTTAATTTTTTACAACGAATGTCTGGAATAGCTACTAAGACTGCTAGCTATCAAGAAAAAATAGCAGATTATAATTTAAAGATTGTTGATACACGCAAAACAACACCGGGCTTGAGAATCTTAGAGAAATATGCTGTAAAAGCTGGTGGGGGTAGTAACCACCGCTTTGGTTTATATGATGCTGTAATGATTAAAGATAACCATATTCAAGCAGCTGGTAGTATTAAAGAAGCGGTTTCACAGGTTAGAGAAAGTATTTCTCATACTATAAAGATTGAAGTAGAAACAGAAAACCTAGCAGAAGTTAAGGAAGCTTTAGGAGAAAATGTCGATATTATTATGCTAGACAATATGTCATTGGAGTTGATGAAAGAAGCAGTAAAATTAATTGCTGGAAGGGCAATTGTAGAAGCATCAGGAGGAATTACAATAGATAGACTGGTTGAGATAGCTAAATCTGGAGTTGATATTATCTCTTTAGGTACTTTAACTCATACAATAAACTCATTAGATATCAGCTTGGATTTAAAGGAGGAATAATTGAATGGTTAAAAAGATTAAGAATTACTTAACACGTAAGAATGTTAAATTTTCATTAGAGCGTTATGGTATTGAAGCATTAGCCGGTATGACTAAAGGGTTATTTGCTTCTTTAATTATCGGGTTAATTTTACAAGTCTTAGGAGAGCAATTAGGTTTACCTTTGTTAATCGATTTTAGTAAAGTAGCAATGGATATGATGGGCCCAGCAATTGGTGTTTCTGTAGCTTATGGTTTACAAGCACCACCATTGGTTATATTTACTTCAGTTATTACAGGAGCAGCGGGTGCTGAGTTAGGAGGGCCAGTGGGAGCTTTTTTAGCAGCTGTAATTGGAGCTGAATTTGGTAAATTAATTTCTAAGGAGACTAAGCTTGATATAGTATTAACTCCAATGCTAGTAATTATTTCAGGATTATTAGTAGCTGATTTCGTTGGCCCAGCAATTGATACTTTAATGACTGGATTAGGTCAATTAATTATCCAAACAACAGAATTGCACCCAATTCCAATGGGGGTTTTAGTTTCAGTATTAATGGGTATGGCTTTAACTTTGCCAATCAGTAGTGCTGCTATTGGTTTAATGTTGAGTTTAAGTGGTTTAGCTGCTGGAGCAGCGACAGTTGGTTGTAGTGCTCAAATGATCGGTTTTGCTGTGATCAGTTTTCGTGAAAATGGTTGGGGTGGATTAGTTAGTCAAGGGTTAGGTACTTCAATGTTACAGATGCCTAATATAGTTAAAAATCCATATATTTGGATACCACCTACTTTAACAGGGGCTATTTTAGGGCCAATAGCAACTACAATAATTCCTTTGAAAAATATTCCGATTGGCTCCGGAATGGGAACTGCTGGATTAGTGGGGCAGTTTGGAACTGTTGAAGCAATGGGAACAGGAGTAATTGGATCTATTATTTTATTACATTTTATCTTACCTGCAATTTTAAGCATTTTAATTTATAAAATAATGTATAATTTCAACTTGATAAAAGACAAAGATTTATTGTTAGATATTTAATATAACTTAAGTTCAATTTTAAGGTTTAGATTAAATGAGACATTAAAGATAAATAAAAATAAACTTAAATTTTAGTAATATTCTCCTTTTTTATTAATATTATGTAATAAGGAAGGGGGAATATTAATGAAAACTTTGGCATTAATTTTAGCAGGTGGAAGAGGAACTAGGCTGGATATTCTGTCAGGGCATAGAGCAAAACCGAGTGTTCCCTTTGCAGGAAAGTATAGATTAATTGATTTTACTTTGAGCAATTGTGTAAATTCTGGTATTTACAATATCGGAATCATAACTCAATACTTACCATTAGCTTTAAATACCCATATTGGAATAGGAAGACCCTGGGATCTTGATCGTAAAATGGGAGGAATAACCTTACTACAACCATATACCGGTGAAAAAAATAACTGGTACCAAGGAACAGCACATGCTGTTTATCAAAATATAAGTTATATTAAAAAGAAAAATCCTGATTATATAGTTATTTTATCTGGAGATCATGTTTATAAAATGGATTATAGTAAACTTGTTTCATTTCATAAGGCAAAAGAAGCGGAATTGACTATTGCAGCTCAACGGGTTCCTGCTGAAGAAGCAAATAGATTTGGAATTTTAAAACTAAATGATAGAAAAAAGGTTTTAGATTTTAAAGAGAAACCTAAAAAGCCTCCTAGTAATTTAGCATCAATGGGAATTTATGTATTTTCTGCCGATATTTTATTAGAAAAGCTAGAAGCAATTTGTGATCATAAACATTCAGACTTTGGACATCATATTATTCCAGAGATGATTAAGAAAAATCGAGTTTTCACGTATGAATTTGAAGGTTTTTGGAAGGATGTTGGAACATTAAAATCATTTTGGGAGACTAACTTAGCTTTAATAAAAAGGGAAAAAGAAATAAATTTATATGATAACAAATGGAAGATTTATACTCGTGAACAAGAGGGACTACCTGTTAAATTTGGAAAAGATGGAATAGCAACTCAAAGTTTAGTTTCTAATGGAGCAATAATTAATGGTAGAATCAAAAATTCTGTTATTTCTCCAGGGGTAATTGTTGAAAAAGGAGCAGTTATAAAAGATTCTATTATCTTTCATAATACTAGAATTAAAAGTGATACATTAATTAATAAATCTATAATTGATAAAAATGTAACTGTTAGTTCTAATGCTCAAATAGGGATAGGAAAAGATATGACTCCAAATCAAGAAAAACCTGATATTCTTAGAAATGGCCTAAATCTAATTAGCAAAGGAATCCTAATTCCTCCAGAAGTAAAAATAGGACGAAATTGCAGAATACTTACTAAGATAAAATTGAAAGATTTAAAAGATGGTATTATTCCCAGTGGTAGTACAATCAAAAAATAAACAAAAATCTCTGAAATTAAGGTAAAATAAAACTCTAACAAGACATATCAAATAAAAAAAGATATACTACTCTTTTTTTATTTGACATGGTCAATAATTATATAGTCACTTATGAACATAAATTTAATATAATAAATAAAAAAACAAAAATAATATAGATAACAATAAAATCAAAAGAGGTCTATTTTTGACTCAAAGATCACATGTTCATTGTACAGTTGATAATTGCCAATGGTGGGAAGAACATAATTTATGTATTGCAGAAAAAATATTGGTTGTCAGTGATAATTTTGAAAAAATTACCAAATGAAATGGATGTAGAAGAAACCAATCAAATAGTTAACGAACAAGGCATGTCTCCTGTAACAGAATGCTATCAAAGCTGCTGTAAAACCTTTGTACCTCATGATAAATTTGAAGCTGGGTTAGGAGGAACAAATCCCGATAATCCTAATTAAAAATAGGCAACTGGTATAGTTAATAGTATACCAGTTGCCTATTTGCTATTATTAAAAAAGTTATTTTTTAAATCTTATAAATGATTTTTTGCTTTTAATATATTTAAATAGTTTACTAAATCCTAAACTGTAATATAAGACTATCTTGTCATAAAAAATCTAAGCTAAAATTCTATAAATTACCAATAGATTTAAGTAACAAAAATAATCCATTTAACATAAAAATAATATTGTCGAATAAATAAATCAGAAGGAGGAGAAAATATGAATGACTCTCAAAAAAAATTAAAAGATATAGCAGAATTAACTGGAATTGATCCTGAGTTATTAAATGAATTAGAACTTGGAGATTTAACTGAAGAAAAAATGGAGATAATAGAAAAAATATTTAATCTATATTTAACTGATCAAGAATCTTTTACAGAATTTATTATTAATAGTGGTCTAGATAATATTACTAATAACTTAGATAAAGACATAAAAAAAGAAATTAAAAATAAAAGTGATTTAAAAACCCTTAAAGAAAAATTAGAAGATATAGTTAACGAAGAAGAATTAGATCTTAATATAGATATTTAAATTCAAATACCATCTATCATTATTAATACAAGGAGGCAAACAATGAAAGATACAATTGTTGCATTACAAGTTGATGAACGAGATAACTTTGCACCAAATGTACAACATATATTAACTCAATATGGAAAAAATATAAAAACAAGATTAGGCTTGCATAATGATGATCAAAATCAAGGTTTAATTTTAATTGAATTTGCAGGAGCTGATGAGGATTTGGAACATTTTGAAAAAGAGTTAAGACAAATTGAACAATTAAATTTTAAAACTATGAATTTAGACTTTAAATAATAGAATTAAAAAATAAAGCTGCCTAGGCAGCTTTATTTTTTTTAATAATTGAAATTAATTTTAACTCAAATAATAAAATAAATCTGAGTTAATTACTGAAAAACTCTTATTTTTTTACTAAAATATTTAAGACTGTCATAATTTCGTAAAATTTATTTATTATAATTATAAATAAGAACTTAAATAAGGGGTGATTATTTATGGATAGAAATTTAATTAATATATATTTTAAAGAAACAAGCCATCGTTTACTTTCTAAAGAAGAAGAGGTTGAGTTAGGAAAAAGAATTGCTGCCGGCGATAAAGAAGCTAGAGAAAAATTGATTAATTCTAATTTAAGATTGGTAATTAGTATTGCTAAAAAATATAATAATCAAGGCTTAGATTTTTCAGATTTAATACAAGAAGGAAATGTTGGTTTAATTAAAGCAGTTGAAAAATTTAAATATCAAAAAGGTTATAGATTCAGTACTTATGCTACATGGTGGATTGAACAAAAGATTAGAAGAGCAATTAAACGACAGGGACGAATGATTAGATTATCTTTTCAAGTACAAAATAATATTAATCAACTTAAACGAAATCAGGAATATTTACGGGCCAAACTCCATCGAGAACCGACACTAGAAGAATTGGCAGAAGATATGGATTTAACAGTAGAAAAAGTAAGTGAATTGATTGAGCTAAGTCAAGATATATCTTCTTTAAATAATAGAATTGGAGAAAATCAAGATAGTGACCTCTTTTCTCTAATCCCTAGTGAATTTGATTTAATTAAAGTTATCCTTAAAGATGATCTGAAAACAATGATAGATAAATTATTAAGTTATCTAACTAATCGAGAAGAAAGAATTATTAAATTAAGATTTGGATTAGAAGATGGAAGAGAAAGAACATTTAAAGAAATTGCTAAGCAATTAAAACTTTCGCGTGAAAGAATTAGACAATTACTAAATAGAGCATTAGAAAAATTAAAAAGACTAAATTACAATAGAAATTTAGATACATACTTAGGTGTAGTCAGTTAAATCAAAAGTGAATAGTTTGAAAATAAGTAGCTTAAACTAAAATCATAACCTTAATGATTCTTTGTTTAACACAATGAGGAGTGAATTTAATGAAAATAGTTATAATTGGTGGGGTTGCAGCAGGGACATCTGCTGCTGCTAGAGCTAAAAGAATCAACCCTGATGCTGAAATTACTATTTATGAACAGGATAAAGATATTTCTTATTCTGGATGTGGTCTTCCTTATTATGTTTCTGACGTAGTAAAAGAAAGGGACGATATAATTATTTATACTCCTGAAGATTTTGAAAGTACTAAGGGAGCAAGGGTTAAAACTGGACATTATGTTGAAGAGATATTAGTTGAAAAGAAACAACTAGTAGTTAAAGATGTAACTACTTCAAAAACTAAAAAAATAAATTATGATAAATTATTAATCTCAACTGGTGCCAGTTCTTTTATTCCTCCGATCAAAGGAATAGATTTAAATAATATTTTCACTTTACGTAATGTAGAAAATGCAGATCAAATTAAAGCTTTTCTTGCTAAAAACAAACCTACTGATGTGGTTATTGTTGGTGGAGGGTACATAGGTTTAGAAATGACAGAAAGTTTACTTGAACATAATCTAAATTTAACTATAATTGAGCGTTCAAACCAATTGCTAAATAATCTAGATCCTGATATGGCAAAAATAGCAACTAATTATTTAGAAAAAAAAGGAGTCACTATTTTAACGAAAAAAGAAGTAGTCGGTTTTAAAGGAAAGAATCAAGTAGAGAAGGTAATTATCGATACAGATGAAGAGATAAAAACAGATTTTGTTATTCTTGCTTTAGGTGTTAGACCAAATGTTGAACTTGCTAAAAAAGCAGGGATTAAATTAGGAGAAACCGGAGCAATTGCAGTTAATTCTAAGATGGAAACTTCTATCCAGGATATTTATGCTGCTGGTGATTGTGCAGAAACAGAGCATTTAATTACCGGAGAAAAGGTTTGGATTCCATTGGGTTCTACGGCTAATAAACAAGGACGGATAGCAGGAAGCAATTTAGTAGGAATAGATAATCAATTTAATGGAGTACAAGGAACCTCTATAACAAAAGTCTGTGATTTAGTAGTTGCTAAAACTGGTCTGACCGCTAAGGAAGCAAAGGAGATAGGTTGTCAATTTGTAACTTCAACTATTGAAGCCCCTAATCATGCTAGCTATTATCCAGATTATGAAAAAATGACTATTAAATTAGTGGTTGACAAGAAGAATAAACAAATATTAGGTGGTC
Source organism: Natroniella sp. ANB-PHB2 (assembly GCF_046097105.1). GTDB lineage: Bacteria > Bacillota > Halanaerobiia > Halobacteroidales > Halobacteroidaceae > Natroniella. The sequence continues at coordinate 896,070 of NZ_CP175562.1, forward strand.
AAATTATAGGAAAAGGTGGTGTGGATAAGAGGATAGATATTCTAGCAACGGCTATTTATAATAAAATGAAAGCTGATGATTTAATTAATTTAGATCTAGCTTATGCTCCTCCTTTTTCTGTACCTAAAGATGGAACGATGATTGCTGGTTTAGTAGCTAGTAAGGAGATTGAAGAAGAATAGAATAAAAAAAGAGATGCTATCGTTAAAATAGTTGGTATGCAGATTAGCTTTCCAACTATTTTTAATTTAAAAAGAATATAATATAAACAGTACCATTAATTACTTTTGTAGTTCTTTTTAAAGAATGATAAGATTTTTTTATAAGTTTAGAAAGGGGGCCTAGCATGCCAAAACAATCTAAGAACTTTTTAAATACATTAGCTAAAGTCTATAAAGAAAATTCTATTGAAGCAGAAAATGAAGATTTGATTCCAATTCGTTCTAATTATCTAAAACTACTAAAGTGTATCACATCAAATGAACCCCTTATTGAAAAAAATAATTTTGAAAAAATAAAAGAATATGTAACCAATTTACTTAACCTTTCGGATGATATAAAGATAAAAGATTTTTTTATTATTAAATTCATTTTGAATTTTTTAAATAAAGAGCCTCAAAACTAAATCGATTTTACTGAATAAAAATTAATAAGAATAAGAGGCCTTCGATTATAATATAAAGTTAAGTTTAAAATTAAGTTATTAAAGAGCTTAAAAACAACAAGTTATTCATGAGTTTCTAAAATAATATAACTTAAAAATAGACAAAGTAAAGCCCTGATAACAGGGCTTTACTTTGTTATATTAACTATTAAGTCTCATATTCCCCGATAGCCAGATTGATAATTATTAAAGATATCAAATTACTTCTGACTTAGATTTATCTATTGCTTGTTTAGTCATTGAATTTGTTAGTTAATTATTTCTGATGCTCATTTTCATACCTTCTATTCTGATTTTTTTGGAAGGTATAATTAAACAGGTGGGGATTTTATTAATTATTGAGGTTGTTTATTAGCCACTTGATTCTCATATTGTTCAACCATTCTTCTAACCATTTCACCACCAACAGAACCACATTCACGAGAGGTCATATTCCCCCAATAACCAGATTGATAATCATTAGAAATGTTAAGCTCCTGAGCTACTTCTAATTTGAATTTATCCATTGCTTGCTTAGCCATGGGATTTGTTAGTCGATTATTATTATTTCTAATACTCATCTTTTTCACCTCCTCACCTTTATTTGTTATTATATTTCCCTAAAATGAGGATTAAATGTAGTTAACTTTTAGAATAAAAACTGTAAGATTTATTTAGTGGAAAAGATTAAATTATTAGAAAAAAAGAGGATTTAATAAAAATCATAAAGAAATCATTAATAATAAGAGATCAAAAGTAAAATCAGTTATTAAATAGCTATAAAAAGTAGGGATACCAATGGAACAAAATTTGAAGTATAACTCAAAAATTGATTATATAGTGGAATATTTAAAGAATAAATATCTGAGGTGGTATTTAGGTATTGGGTTGTTGTTGGGAGCTTATTTATCTGCTTTACTAACATTAATTATTTTTATCAGTATTTCTGGTTGGGAGATTAGAAATATTTTTGGTTATAATTCTGAATTAATGTTAGCTTTTGCTAGAATAGATTTGAAAAATAAAAAGAAAGAAAAAAGCAAGCAAAGATTACTCCTATTAATCGATAAATATCCTGATTTATTAGATTCCTATTTTATTCTTGGAAAGATATTTGAGAAAGAAAATAATTATCAACAAGCAGAGAGGATATTTAAATATATTATCAATTATGAAGATAAGGAATATAAGATAAAAAATTATAGTCAAGATGAATTATTTATAGAATCGTATAATTACCTAAGTGATATCTTCATTAAATTAGAAAAATACGAAAAAGCAATTCAACATTTAGAAAAGATGAAGGAAAAAGAATTATTTGATGTTGATATATATATTAAACTAGGTGATCTTTATGATAAACTAGACAACTCTAAAGCCTATATTAACTATTCTTATGCTTATAAATTAAATGAGAGTTATACTACTTTGAAAAAATTAGCTAACTATTGTTATAGAAAAAATAAACTTGAGGAAGGAATAAAATATTACCAAAGGTTAATTGAACTGGATGAAAACAAAGAAGATATCTATAAATTAGCTCAAATTTATTTAAGACAAAAGGATTATCAAGAAGCAGAAAAGTACTTAAAAAAATTAATCAAAAAGAAAAAAGATAACCCTTATATCTACTTATATTTAGCCTATTGTAAATTTAACCAAGAAAAATATGATGATAGTATTAAATACCTAAAAAGAAGTTGGGAAAAGAGTAAATTGAATGAATCAAAAACTAAAACTACTTTAAATAAAGATGATAAAAAAGAACTCTTTTCTAAATTAGGTGCGTCACATCTAGAATTAGGGGATTATAAGAAAGCTAAAAAGAATTATAGACAGGTATTAGGTTATGATCACAATAATTTTAAAGCTAGTATTAAAGTTGGAACATGTTTGGAAAAAGAGGGCCAATATAATAAAGCAATTAATGCCTATAAGAAGGTATTAGATTTAAACCCAAATCTTCTTACAATCTATTATGGAATTATAATCAGTAATTATTATTTAGGAAACCATCAGGAAGTTATTAAATTTTTGAAGGAGTTACTAAGAAGAACTAGAGAGCCACAAATTCACCAGTTATATAAAAAACTAGGACGAGAAGAAGAATTGATTGATTGTTTAGAGGAGTTTAAAGAAGAATTTCCTAAAAATCATTTTGTTTATCTTGGTTTAGGTTTAGCATACGAAAGATTATATGATCCTAGAGCTGCTAAAAACTATTTAGAAGCTTACCGAATCAAATCTAAAGAAAAAATCCTAAAAAGAATTTCTATTTACTATGCTAATAAGGAAGAATTTAATAAATCTAAAAGGTATTTTACAGAATTATTAGAGATTAATTACAAAGAATTTGAATACATCTTCAACTTTGGAATAGTTTGCTACCATCTAGAAGATTTAAGGGAAGCAATTAATAATTTTAAAAATGCTCTGGCTTTAAGAAATGATAAATATGTTGAGTTCTACCTTCATTTAGCTGCAATCAAATATAAAAAGTTACCACTTTCTTTTGATACTGTTGAAGAATATTTAAACAACTTGGGTACATCTGAATTGGTTTATCTAGAATTAGGTTCTTTGGCTTTAATAAAAAAGAAGTATGATTTAGCAGAGTTTATATTCAAAAGAAGTATTGAAAATTTCACAGATGATTTTAGGCTATATTATAAGTTGTCCTGCTTATATGCAATCAAAGAAGATTATAACCACTCATTAAGAATGTTAAAAAAAGCAGTTAAGTTAAATTCAAATTTAAGAAATAAAATTTTAAATGAGGATAATGAAATTTTTGGAAAGATTTTATCCAGTAGCCAATTTAAGAATATTATCAATTAATAGTCTAGAAGATATCTTCTAGACTATTAATTGTTTTATAAAACAATATCTACCAAATATAAATTAACATATTGAAATTATTTAGTGAATATTATTATAAAAGTACTGGATAAGGGAGGATAGATCTGAGTGAGAATACAACAGAATTTAATTTTGCTTTTTTTGATTACTATCTTAATTTCAGCTATTTTTGGTCTTAATACTTTAAATATTATCTCAAGTCCTATTACTGAGGAAAATTCAGATATAGGAAGAGAACTAAAAGTAAGTAATAGTTATCATAATCAAAAGAGGGCCAACATCAAGATCGTCTGGGAAGTCATTTCTCAAAAAGAAGAAGATATTAAGAACTCTAGGAATACAATGGCTAAAATCATCAATGACTTTCCTCAAGATGTTTATTTAGGTTTGCGAGTCTTTGGTTCTTATCAACATTCAACAGCCAATTACTTTATGAAGGTTCCATTGGCCCAAAAGAATAAACAACAGCTATTAGAACTTGTTAAACAGGCCACACCTACTCTTCATTCTCCAACTAGAATAAACTTGATTAGAGCTGGTGAAAGTTTAAGTGAGCAACAAGGAAAAAAACATATCTTATTAGTTACAGATGGAAATAATAATGAGCAACAATCGCTTACTAAAACAATACAATATTTAAAAAATAAAGAAATCCGAACACATATTCTTCAAGTTGGAGATGTAAATAGCACAGATCAACTCTATCTAAGGTCATTAGCTGAAATAGGTAATGGTAAATACTTCATGCATTCAGAAAAAGATAGTGTTGTCCCTACAATAAATTTGAATTGATTTGTTATTAATTAGCTTTTAATGAAGGAAGAAATAGTAATTTACAGAATATATATAATAACCATCAACAACAGAGGAGAGGTTTTGATGTTCATATCTTATATTAATATTTTACAAGAGTTTAACTTTTTTTATTTATTAATTAGCGCTGGAGGAATCATTGCTTTAATTTTACTTAAATATTTTAAATCTAATTCTAAGCTTGATTATGAATTAGTAATTTCAACTTTAAAAAAAAAGAAAGATTTTAGTGTTTTAGAAGAGGTTGAAGAAAATAAAATAAAAAAGAAGATTTTTTTAGAAGGAAAAAAAGATTTAGAACCTAAAATTTATTTAAATATTAAAAGACATCTTTTAAATAATGGTTTAGTTGAAGAGTGTTTTAAAGACTTACTCTGTGCTGAACCTGAAGAAAGAATCTTATCCTGTCAAGTGCTTTCTAACATTGGTGATGCTCGAGCTATTGATTATTGTGCTACTGCTCTATATGATGAAGATAATAAAGTGAAAAATAAGGCTATTAAAGCTTTAACTAATAATGCTAACCCTAAAGTTATTGATACTTTAATTGATTATATAGACCATTGTGATAGTGAAGTGTTATTATCAATGTTAACTAATGCATTTAAACAAATGGGCTATCAAGCTTTTGAGCAATTAAAAAGGGTTGCTTTTGAGAAAGATGAAGTTTATAGAGTTTGGGCAACTAAATTATTACGGGATATAGATGATAAGGAGGTCAAAGATCTATTAGTTAAGTTATTAGATGATCAGTCTACACAAGTTAAGATTGAGGCAATCAGAGGGTTGGCCCAATATATTGATCAAGAAGAAATCTTTAAGCACATAGTTGAACAATTAAAAGATAATGATTGGAAAGTTAGAAATCAAGCAGTTAAAATATTAGGTGACCTTTCTGAGCCAAAAGCTTGTTCTTACTTATTTAAAGTAATAGATGATGAACATCAAATAATTAGAATCAATGTTTGTCATGGCTTAATTAAGGCAGGTTATGAAGGAATTAAATATTTAATTAAGGCTACTAAGATCAAAAAGAGTAAACAAGCAGCATTACAAGCTTTAGATGAATTAGATATAGAGTTTTTAATGGAAGCTATCCAAAATATTTATGGGTCAGATGAAGCAACTACAACAAGAATAACTAAACAGTTAGTTGAAACAAAAAAAAACAATGACTCACTACAATTGCTCGAAAGTTAACATAGTTAAAGTTTGAACTAACTTACTATTGAAAGGATGATTTAATTGAAAAAAGCTTTAGGCTTTATAATATTTACATTTACTTTAGCTATAATTTTAAGCACTAACTTTTTAGGTGTAATTATTAACTTTTATACTGATTGGCTTTGGTTTGAAAATCTAAATTTAAGTAATCTCTTTTGGACTATTTTTGGGACAAGGCTGGGGTTGAGAGTAGGTATTTTAGTTTTATTTACTTTAATTACTTTTGTTAACTTATGGTTCACCAAAGATAAAATTTTATCTTTGGTATATAAATTAAAGAAGAAAACAAAAGAAGGGGAAGATGTAATTGAACTGAATCCTATAAGCTCTAATAATTGGTTTGAAGCAATAACTTCTAAGCGAATCAATCTAGTATATTTAGCAATCAGTTTTTTGATTGGACTTTTGTTTAGTGGTATTGGTTCAAATAATTGGGAGCTAATCCTTAAATTTATTAATAGAACTTCTTTTGGAACTGTTGACCCTATTTTTAGTAAAGATCTTGCTTTTTATATTTTTCAGCTACCAACTTATGAGTTGGTTTATCTAATGTTAACTGTTTTAGTCGTTTTAAATCTAATTATTATAGGTGGTATTTATCTATTTACCAAAGCTGGGGACTTTAAGCTTGATAATGATAAAACAAAACATCATATTTCAATTTTACTTGGCACTTTTTTCTTTCTCAAAGCTTGGGGTTATAGACTTGATATGTTTGGCTTATTATACTCTGAAACAGGTGTTATCTTTGGGGCAACATATACAGATGTCAATGCTCAACTGCTAGCTTTAAGAATATTATTTGCCACATCGTTATTATTGGGAATAGTTACTCTTATCAATATCTATTTTAAACAGACAAAGTTAATTATTGGAGGAGTAGCCGTATTAATTATGACTTCTGTTTTGTTAAATGGGATTTATCCTTCTTTGATTCAAAAGTATCGAGTAGAGCCAAATGAATTAACAATGGAATCCCCCTATATTGAACATAATATTAATTTTACGCAGCAAGCTTATAATTTAGACCAAATTGATAGAAGGGATTATCCATTAAGAGGGAAACTTTCATATAGTGATATTCGTAATAATCAACAAACGATTGATAATATTAGATTGTGGGACCATAGGGCTTTAAAGGATACTTATAGCCAATTACAAGAGATTAGATCATATTATAGCTTTACTGATGTTGATGTAGATAGATACTTAATTAATGGAGAGTTACAACAGGTTATGCTCTCAGCTCGAGAATTAGATCAAAATTTACTACCAGAACGGGCCCAAACTTGGGTGAATAAAAGGTTAGTTTATACTCATGGTTTTGGAGCAACTATGAGTCCAGCCAATAAGGTGACAGAGGCTGGCCTACCTGAATTTATGATTCAGAATATCCCCCCTCAAAGTGATTTGCTTGAGATAAAAGAACCAAGAATTTATTATGGTGAAGCAACTAATGAGTATGTAATAGTTAATACTGAAGCAAATGAATTTGACTATCCGGAAGGGGATCAAAACAAGTTTTATAATTATCAAGGAACTGGAGGAGTTGAACTTGATTCTCCAATTAAGAGGTTGGCATTTGCTTTCAAGTATAGAACTTTAAATATATTACTAAATGATGATTTAACAAATAAAAGTCGATTGATGTTTGATCGAAATATTCATACAAGGGTTCGTAAGGCTGCTCCTTTCCTAAGGTATGATCAGGACCCTTATTTAGTTATTGGTGACGATGGAGGTATGTATTGGATTCAAGATGCTTATACAACGACAGATAGGTATCCTTACTCTGAACCTCATAGTTGGGGGAATTATATTAGAAATTCGGTCAAAGTTGTTATTGATGCTTATACAGGGGAGATGGACTTTTATATTGTTGATGAAGAGCCTATTATTGAAACTTATCGTAATATTTTCCCTGATCTATTCAAATCCTTTGAGGAAATGCCTGAAGGGATTAAAAATCACATCAGATATCCTCAAGATTTATTTAAAGTTCAGGCTCAATTATATAGTGTTTATCATATGAGTAATCCAAATGTATTCTACAACAAAGAGGATGTCTGGAATATACCTCGTGAGCATTATGATGGTAGTTCAATTACAATGGAACCTTATTATACAGTAATGTCCTTACCAGAGGAGGAGGAAGAAGAATTTATCTTAATGCTTCCTTTTACACCAGCTAATAGAAATAATATAATCTCTTGGTTAGGGGCTAAATCTGATCCTGCTAACTATGGGGAATTAGTCTTATATGACTTTCCAAAAGGCGAGCAGGTTTATGGGCCAATGCAGATTGAATCAAGAATTGATCAGCACGAAGAGATATCCCAACAGTTAAGTTTATGGGATCAGCGTGGTTCTAAGGTGATTAGAGGAAATTTATTAGTAATTCCACTTGAGCAATCAGTACTTTATGTGGAGCCGATCTTTTTACAATCTGATGGTGATCAGATTCCTGAGTTAAGAAGGGTAATAGTTTCTTCTGGGGATGATATTGTGATGGAATCTACTTTAGAATTAGCATTATTACGTTTAGTTGGTGATGAGCAACTAGAAGAGGAGTTAGGGGATAAATTAAAGGAAGAAGAGCCAGAAATAACAGGGGCTATCTTAGAAGAACAAAGTGATCTAAAACAAAAAGTTAGCGAGATTACGACCATATATAATGAAGCTCAAGAAGAGTTAAGAAATAGTAATTGGCAAAGGTATGGCGAGTTAATAGAAGAGGTGGAGGAGAAGTTATTGAAATTGGAGGAAGAACTGAATTAATCATTTATAGGGGGAGTGAATATTTAGCTCCCTCTTTTCTACTTTAAATTATAAAGTTTAACCTTAAATTGATATAAAAGGGTGATCTAATATGGATGAGAAAAAACTTGAAATCATTCAAGAAACAATGGAAGTAAAGAGAAATGAGGCTGAAATGGCTCTTAATTTGGCCGAAGGAGATCTGGATCGAGCATTATTAATGATTGAATATGTAGATAAGAATTTTGTTATTATTCAAGGGAAATTTAATTATGGCAGCTCAAATAATAAGGTTTATGGATTATTGAATATAGTTGCTGATGGAAAGCAAGGTGAGTTTCTTAAACGTGAATTGGTATTGAGTAATCACCGAAAAATATTAAATATAAATCTAGATGTAAATAATAAAGTTTTTATGAAGACTTTAGATAATCTTGCACCAGAAAAAGTTGTTAATGATCAAAGTATTGGTTCAGATCTATTCTCTAGCTTCAATCCAACAGAAATATTTAATCTTTTAGAGCTGATTCAAGATAAAAGAGAAAAAGAGGTTCAGAAGTTGCTTAAGGAAAAATTAGAAGATATAATTGAAGAAAATATTACTCTAGAAATTCATGCTGATTTAACTACTAAAGCTCAATTAAAGAACTTTTACTCAGATTTATTTCCCAAGCCGAATCCTCTTCCAAAAGAAGAAGAAAGTGATATCGAAGAGGAACAGGATGGGTTGGGAATGGAAATTCGGTTGAATTGTATCCCAGTCATATCTCCAACTCAAGGAGAGAAGGCTTCTCAATTACAAGTTGGAGATAAATTAGCAGCTAGGGTTACTGATAACAGAGAGATTGGTCAATATTTAGCTGAGTTATTACAGAATTCTGAAGGGATTACTGTGGGAAAAATAGAGAGTATTAGCTTTAATAAAGATTCTGAGCGTTATTTAATCTTAATTAAATTTGGCCCTAGTATTTATGGGCAAGTTTTAGCTGAACCTGAAATCAAATTGATAACTTTAAGTGAAGAAGAACAAGTTCAAGATATTAACACTGACGATGAAGAAAAGAAACTTAATTTGAAAATTAATAAAGAAACTCTAATTATTGTTTCTTTAATAGTCTTGATAATTTTATTACTAATTATTATTTTGAAAATTTATTAAGTTTCTTTTAATTTAATTAGATAAATAACTACATAGCGATCAATAAGCTCAGTTAAAATCATTAGTTTAGAATCTTGATTATTTACAAAACGAAAGTCTTTTTCATTAGGGGAGACAGTAGCATCCTGTCCAGTTGGAACATAATTTACAGTCATGCTATGATGATGACGTTCTGTAACCTTTAACTGAGCTTGGCTAGCTGCATTATAAAGAGTTGAGCTGACTTGACAGATTCCGCCGCCTAGTGCTGAAGAAAACTCTCCTGAATCGATAATAGTAGCCTCTTTATACCCTTTATCAGCAGTAGGAAATCCTATCAATTGATTAAAAGAAAATTCTTCTGTTGGTTTTAGTTGATGCTGATTAATTTCTTGTAAAGCAATTTCAATATTGTTTCTACGATTAAGCTGATTATCTTCTAAATAAGTTGTGTAATTACTTAAAACCAGCCCATTAATAACTTCATTTTCCAATTCGATTTCAAAATATTGATCTTTCTTTAACATCTCGGTAGTAATTACAGGAGTAATTGATTCTATTACAAGGTTGACATCTGTCCCTGCTTCAGCAGTTAAGGCTTTCTTAAGTGTGGCAGAAATATCTATTCTTTGACCGATTTGTTCAGAGATAATTACCTCTTTAAAGATAAAAGCATTTTGTGATTTTCTCTTTTCTTTTTGGCCCAATTGGTTTATAATATTATCGAGTTCTTTTTTAGTTTTTCCGGTTATTTCGTGCCCTTGAAGGGTAACTCCAGTATTAACTTGCTTTTGTTCGGGCTGAGTAGGTTGCCTATCGGGTTCTTCCTTAGATTGATTGATTAAATTATTGTTTCTGATTAATACTGTAAATAAGCCACTGATTAGAATAAGTGCAATTAAAAGTGGGATATATCTTAGTTTATCTTTTAGATCCATTTTTGCCTCCATTTCTAAGTTTTTTAATCTTTAATTTTAGTTTATATCACCTATTCAATATTATGTATCCTAAATTTTGCTTTTCATCTAATTATTAACTAAAATAAGTTATCACATTTACTTACTCTAAGCATATAATATAAATAAGGAGGTTGAAGATGTCACTAAATTCGGTATTACCAAGTACTGAGCAGACTTTAGGTAACTTGGTTAAGGAGGTAGATTTAATAGGTAGCACAAACTTTAAAGAGACTAAAATCAATAATATCACAAACAATTCCAAAGAAGTTATGACTGGTTCCTTATTTGTCGCTGTAAGTGGCTTTAATACAGATGGACATAAATATATAACTGAAGCTATCAACCAGGGGGCAATAGCTGTTATTGGAGAAAGAGCAGTAAGTATCCCACAGCAGATTCCATATTTGCAAGTTGTAGATGCTCGAAAAGCTTTGGCCCAAATTTCAAGTAGATTTTATGGTTTTCCTAGTCAAAAATTAAATTTAATAGGTGTTACTGGAACTACTGGTAAGACAACAACTACAATGATGATTGATCATATTATCAATCAATTACAGGAAAAGACCGGATTAATTGGGACATTACATACCAAAATTGGTGATGAATACTACTCTAACCCTCACCAATGTACAACACCTGAATCGACAGTCTTAAATCAGAGGTTGGCACAGATGGAAGAAAAAGAAATTAATTATGTAAGTATGGAAGTATCTTCTCATTCCTTAAAATTAAATAGAGTTTGGGGGTTAGATTTTGATATAGCTATCTTTACTAACTTATCATGTGATCATTTGAATTTTCATCAAACATTAGAGGATTACTATAAAAGTAAAGAAAAACTATTTTCTACTTTAAAAGAAGATAAAATTGCTATTTATAATTCAGATGATAGTTATAGTAAGCGAATTATTAATAATACTTCAGCTATTAATTATACTTATGGAATTAAAAACAACTCTGATCTGAGTGCTGAAGATATAAAGATTAATAAGCAAGGAATCAAATTTAAATTGAAGGTCAATAATAACCTTGTAACAATGAATGGTAAATTAATCAAACCTTTATCTGTAGAGATTAGAATGCCTATAATTGGCTATCATAACATCTATAATACACTAGCAGCTTTTCTATCTTGTCTATTACTAGGGTTTCCATTAGAAAAAATTAGTTCTAGTTTAGAAAAATTTACTGGAGTTAAAAGAAGAATGGAATTAATTTATGATCATGATTTTTCAATAATTGATGATTTTGCTCATAATCCCTCCAGTTTAGATTCTAATTTTAAAACTATCGAGAGACTTGATTATAATAATTTAATAATTGTTAATTTTTTAAAAGGAAAAAGAGGAATCGAAGCAAACAAACAGAATGCTCAAACAATTACTACTTGGGCCAACAAATTAAATCTAAAAGAGATTATTACTACTCGAGCAGAAGGAGAAGTAATTCAAAAAAACAAGGTGTTACCGGCAGAAGAAGGAGCATTTGTTAGGATTATTGCAGAAGAAGGAATTGAAATTACAACTACTGCTAAATTAGATTCTGCATTACAGCTAGGATTGAATAAGGTTGAAGCAGGTGATTTATTGCTACTATTAGGAGGACCAGGTTTAAATAATGGAAAGAAGATTTTAAATGATTTCTTATGCAATAGCTGAAGTGTTAGTGTGAGTAATAAATATCATTTATGCCAATATCAACACTCATACTATTTTGTAATAAAGATTTACTTTGAACAATTAACTGCACTAAGTTAATGAAATTTATTATAAGGGGGCCAAAAACGTGAAGAAGATTAAACTTATTACCACCGGTGGAACGATAGCAATGGGAGAAGATGAAAATACAGGTCAGATTGTACCTAAATTATCTGGAATTGATCTATTACAACAAGTACCACAACTGGCTAAAATGGCTGATTTGGAATTAATTCAGTATGCTAACATGGATAGTTCTCAACTAACTGCTCCAATGTTATTAGAACTAGCTAAATTAGTAAAAAAAGCGTTAACTGAAGAAGAAGTAGATGGGGTGTTAATTACCCATGGAACTGATACTTTAGAAGAAACAGCTTACTTACTAGATTTAGTCTTAGATGTAAAGAAGCCGGTAGTAATTACTGGAGCTTTAAGAAGTTTTAATCAACTCAACTCTGATGGAGCGGCTAACTTAGTCCAGTCAATTCAGACAATCTTAAGTCCTCAGAGTAAGAATAAAGGAGTTTTGGCAGTTATAAATGAAGAGATACATGCAGCTAGATTTTTATCTAAAATGCATACTAATAAGTTAAATGCTTTCTCTTCACTAAATTGCGGGCCAATAGGTACTATCGACCATTCGGGGATTCATTATTCATATGATCTACCTTCTCAAATTACAATTGAAGCTGAACAATTAGAGGAACGGGTAGAGATTATCAAATTAGCAATCGGCAGTGATGACAGATTGATCCAAGCTGCACTTGATTACGGCTGCCAGGGTTTAATAATCGAAGCTTTTGGTTTAGGGACTTTACCAGAAAAGATAATTCCTGGATTGGTTAGAGCTAAGAAAGAAGAAGTTCCAATTGTAATTACTTCACGCTCTTATGAAGGGCGGGTTTATAATTTATATGGAGCTTCCGGAGGAAAGGCTAATATTAGAGATCTAGAGCTAATCTTTGCTGGAGGTTTAACTAGTACCAAAGCTCGCTTATTATTAATGTTACTATTAGGTAAAAATTTATCCCAATCAAAGATTCGAGAATATTATTTGAAATTGAAAACATAATATATAGTAATGGTTAATAGCTACTGATTATTAAATCGGTAGCTATTTTTATCTTTATTACAATAATGTGGCACTTTTGATTTGGCGGGTAGAAATGATATTTGTAGGGGCAGGTCTCTGTGCCTGCCCATGTTAAATCACGGGCGACCACGGAGAGTCGCCCCTACAAAAACACATTCTTTTACGAACGAAAAGTGCCACTGTATATCAATATAGTATAACTTTTAAAATAAAGAAATAACTATTTATTGTTAAATATTAACTGCTTTTAATGGGGGGGATAATCGTTGAAAAAATTTGAGCCTAAGCGAGTTTTAATAGAGCATGATGCTTTAAATTATAAATTGGCCCAAGAACTTGAAAAAAAATTCAAAGATACAGGAATACCAATAGATTATATTGAATCCCATAATCGAGTCAGGGCAGAAAAAGAGATGAATCCAATTGAACTCTTTAATTGGAATAAGGAAACATTAGTTATAGGAGTCAAGAAAACATTGAACTTTAAATCCTGTCAACCTTCCGCTGATTACAGATTAGTAACTAGCACGAGCTGTCCAGCTAAATGTGAATACTGTTATCTAGCTAAAAATCTCGGTTCAGCTGCTTATCTTAGAATTTATGTTAACCTTAAAGAGATACTAAAAGCAGTCAAAAAGCATATTAGAAAGGGTAGAGGAGAGATTATTACTTTTGAAGCAAGTAGCTCTTCTGATCCAGTAGCTGTTGAGCACTTAACCGGTTCTTTAGCAAAAATTATAAAATATTTTGCCAAACAAGACCGAGGTCGTTTAAGGGTTGTTACTAAATTTTCTAATGTTGATAGTTTATTAGATATTAAGCATAATAATCATACTAGGTTTAGATTCAGCCTTAATTCCAGTTATGTAATCAAAAATTTCGAACATTTAACTTCTACTTTAGATGAAAGAATCACAGCAGCAAGTAAAATACAACAAGCAGGTTATCCGTTGGGTTTTATTTTAGCTCCGCTAATGATTTATGATGGTTGGCAAGAGGATTACCTTGACTTATTAACTGAATTAAAGGCTAGATTAGTTAATCCTGCTGCCAGTAATCTGACCTTTGAATTAATTATGCATCGTTTCAGTACTAGATCAAAGAATTTGATTGAGAATAGATTTCCTAATACTAAACTAAAATTAGATAAAGAGAAGTACCACCATAAAGGTTTTGGTAAGTATGTTTATCCACCACAGCAAGCAGAGGAATTGAAGGAATATCTAACTAAAAAAATCAATGAATTCTTTCCTCAAGCTGAAGTGGAGTATTTCACTTAATAAAGGAGGTACTTGATCGATGAGTGAAGATTATAAGGTGTTAAGAATCATCTCTATTGCCTTTAAAGTTTTGGCGTTATTAGTCTTTTTAGGAACAAATTTGATTACATTTTTAACTATTATGCAAGGACCACCAGGGTCGGGCCAACATATAGCATTTAATATATTCAACCTTCTATTTCCAATTTTCATTGGACTATTTAAAACACTATTTTTATATACTCTAGGTGAACTGGTTATTTTATTTATTGGAATGAAGAGTGATTTAGAAAAGATCAACCACTCTTTAACTAATAAAAAATAAGATAACGTATTGCTTCTCATGAATTTAGAATTAATTTAAAAAGTGCTTAGGTATTTAAATACCTAAGCACTTTTTAAATTAAACTTATATTTCAAAAAAATTTTCGATTTCAGCTTCGATCTCTAACCAATTACTGACTCGAATAACCTCCCCCTTATAATGGCGATTATGATGCATATCCATTAATAGTGCTTCAACACCAATTTCTTTAACAGCAAGAACATTAGCTAACATATCATCAATAAAGAGATTAATTCCTTTCTTTTGACAAGCTTCAGCCTTATTTTCATTATGGATTAATTCATCATAAGGGATTTGGTGTCTTTTTAACCACTTTGCTGTCAATTGATTATGAGTATCAGTTCTAGCTGTAACTAAAATGATTGTAAAATCTTTCTTTTTCAATCTATTTAGTACTTCTTTAGCATAAGGAGAAGAATCAGCACCTTCATATATTTTAGAGCTATTGGCCTCCATAAATTCTTCAATCTGCTCATCTGTTAATCCATAAGCATCTCCAAAATTATAAACGTCTTCTTTTCTTTCTGTTAAATCAAAATAATTGCAGATAGTTTGGTGCCAAATGTTATCTTCTCCTTTACCTTCTGCCGTTAAAACTCCATCAATGTCAACACCAATTATTTTTCTCACAACTACCACCTCATTAAATTAAAATTATAATTAAGCAACAGGTCTTCTTTGTTGCTTATTTTCTTCTTTAAGTAGAACTTCTAATGCTTTTTGAGCAGCTTTTAGATGTTTTGAATCAGGTTCAATAGTAGTAAACTTTTGAAATAAATACGGGACAAATAGAATAACTCGGGGTGCAATTAGGATAATTTCATAGGCAATACCAATTGCAACTAAACTCATTAGATAAACATTAAAGCTGATCCCAAAGAGATCAAAAAGAGTAATAATGATCATATAAAAGACAACTAAATTTGTTCCGCACCTACGGGCCAACCGAGAGTAGTCAGTCAGTTTACCCTGGGAATCTGATTGGTAATAATTAACTGCCTTATGTTCAGCCCCATGAAATTTAAAAATTTCCTTTAATAAAGTTGTTCTTAATATTAATAATATTCCTCCGATTAAAAAAAGATAAGTTAACCAATTAAATTTTGCTAAAAAATTGAAAACTCTAGCAGTTTGAGTAGGGAAAAATCTATATTGGATCTGAAGTCCAATCTCCAAAAAGATGAGTACCAATAAAGGCCAAAACCTTTTAGGATTACCTCCTGCTTCCTTAAAAAAAGCAATTAAAGAAAAGATAATACTGATAATTCCTCTAATAAAAGGTACCTTCTTAAAGAATAAAAAGAGTTTATTGTTACTTATGTTATTTTTACGGATTGTGTATTTTAATTTATCATCTTCATAATAAGCTTTAACAGAATAGGATTTTCCAAATAATCTAACACCATTTTTATAAGCCCTACCACCAATCTTCATGATAAAACACCCCCAACTATCTAATAGTTTATGTTCTTTTTAGTTAGATGTCAACAGATGCTTTTAATTTTTCTTATAAATTGGTATAATAAAGATGCTATGCCAATTTAATTTAGATTGAATTCAAGATTAGGCCAACTAAAAAAGCAGAGCTATAAGTTAAAAAGATAGATTACATAACTAGTGAGTAGATTAGAGATAATAAAAAAGTAAGGTGTAGTATTTTAATGGCTTAATGGATTCAACTATTAAATATTTAATAGCAAATGAAATTTAGGAGGTATAAGATGGCTATTGTAGAAGTAACTGTAGTACCAATAGGTACAGAAGAACCTAGTCTGAGTAAGTATGTAGCTGGCTGTCAAGAAATTTTGGAGCAAGAAGATATTAGATATGAACTTACACCAATGGGGACAATTATCGAAGGAGAATTAGATGATATATTTAATGTAATTAAGAAGATACATAACCATCCTTTTGAAGAAGGAGCATTAAGGGTAACGACTGCGATCAAAATTGATGAGCGACGTGATAAAGAAGCCAGTATGAAGCAGAAATTAGATTCAGTACAAGATAGATTAGAGTCTTAACTAAGAAATAATTATTATGGAGGATTTGATTATGGAAGAGATATATTTAGATAATGCTGCAACAACTAAACCATATCCTGAAGTTGTAACTAAGATGAAACATACATTAACTAAAGCATATGGTAACCCTTCTTCATTACATGGTAAAGGGTTAAAAGCTGAAAAGTTAATCAAAGTAGCCCGCAAAGAGGTTGCTGATCAATTAAAGGTTAAAACTGATGAGATTTATTTTACTTCTGGTGGAACAGAAGCTAACAATTTAGCAATTAAAGGTGCTGTCAGTGCTTTGCACAGATATGGCAATAGGATTATTACCAGTTCTATTGAACACCCTTCAGTCTTAAACCTCTTTAAAAGATTAGAAGATCAAGGTTATGATGTTAAATACCTTAATGTAGATCAAGCTGGCATAATTGATCTAGAGCAATTAGAAAAGTACTTAACTGATGAAACTATTCTAGTCAGTATTATGGGGGTTAATAATGAACTAGGTTCTATTCAACCAGTAGCTAAAATAGGAAGATTAATAGCTGATTATGATAATCTCTATTTTCATGTTGATGGGGTTCAAGCATTTACTAAACTAGATATTTTCCCGGCTAAATTAGGGATAGATCTCTATTCAATCAGTGCTCATAAGATTCACGGGCCAAAGGGAGTAGGAGCGTTATATATTAAAGATGGTACTAGAATTGATAATTTAATCTCAGGTAGTAAGCAAGAATCAGGAATCAGACCTGGTACAGAGAATGTATCAGGCATAGTAGGCTTTGGAGCAGCAATAAAAGAGGTTAAGCGAGAAGATTCCACAGCTAAAATGTCCCGAATTAAAAAATTATTAGTTAATAGGATACTAAATGAAGTTGAAGGTAGTACTTTAAATGGGCCAACAATTGAACAAGGGGTCTCCCATATAGTTAATATCTCATTTGCTGGAATTAAAGGAGAGATACTGGTCCATAGTTTAGAAAAAGATAATATTTATGTTTCTACCGGGGCTGCTTGTTCATCTCGCTTAGCAACACCTAGTTATGTATTAGAAGCGATTGGAGTTAAAAATGACTTAATTGAAGGGGCAATTAGATTCAGTCTATCCTCTCAAACAACAAAGCAAGAGATCAATTACACAGTCAATAGATTGAAAGAACATATTACTACTTTAAAAGAGATCATACAGAGGTGATAAAAAAATGGAACAGTTATATTTAATTCGTTATGGTGAAATAGGAATCAAAGGAAAGAATAGACCACTTTTTGAAAATAAGTTGGTTAATAATATTCGAGAGCAGTTGAAGAGAGCTGAACCTAAGCAGTTAGATGTTTATAAGACTTATGGTAGAATCTATGTTAGAACAGATCTTGAACAAGAAGAGGTAGTTGAAAGATTGCAGAAGGTATTTGGTATTGTAGGGATCTGTCCTACTAAACGGGTGCCTTTAGATATGGAAAAGATTAAGGCTACTTGTTTAGAACTGGTCAATGAACAGTTGGATACTAAGGGAGGCAAAACTTCCTTTAAGATAATTGCTAGGCGTTCTAACAAGGGGTTTGAATTAGATAGTATGGAGTTAAATAGAGAATTAGGAGCTCATGTCTTAATTAATACTGAAGATGGTCGCTTAGAAGTTGATGTTCATCAACCTGAAATTCCAGTCAATGTTGAAATTAGATCAAAGTATGCTTATATCTATACTCAAGATCTTAAAGGAGTTGGAGGACTACCATTAGGTGTAACAGGTAAAGCAGGTTTATTATTATCAGGTGGAATTGATAGTCCAGTAGCAGGCTGGATGACTATGAAACGGGGCGTAAAAATTGTACCTATTTATTTTCACAGCTTTCCTTTTACAAGTGATCGGGCCAAAGAAAAGGTGATTGATTTGGCTGAAGTGTTGGCCCATTATCAAGGCGAGATCGATCTACATGTAGTTGATTTTACTGCTATTCAGACTGAGATGAATGATAAATGTCCTGCTGATCTAATTACAATTATTATGAGAAGAATAATGATGGATATAGCTGAAAGAATTACTATTAAACAAGAAGGCAAGGCCTTAATTACGGGCGAAAGCATGGGCCAAGTTGCCAGCCAGACCTTAGATTCGATGTATGTAACTAATCTTGTTCCTGAGATGCCTGTCTTTAGGCCATTGATCGGTTTAGATAAGCTGGAGATAGAAGAAAAAGCTAAAATGATTGGAACTTATCAGACTTCAATCCAACCTTATGAAGATTGTTGTACTGTTTTTGTTCCTAAGACTCCAGAAACACATCCGACTAAAGAACAGGTTCTTGCTGGGGAAGAAGATCTAGAGATTGAAGATTTAATTCAACAAGCAGTGGAGGAGGTTGAGGTTATCTCTATTGTTGGAGAGTAATTATTGCTATTATAGAGATTAGAGTAAAGCTTTATTATAAAATAGCTTAAGTCTAAGGCTGAGGAAATGGTTTTTATTACGAAGGGTTTTTATAAACCCGAAGGTGAGGTTGAGTCAACCATTGAAACCATAAGGTTTTAGGTCTTACTTAAACTTAGACTTAATATCAATAGTTATCTAAAGAGGAATCTTTATTATATAATAAAGATTCCTCTTTTTTTGATTTTACTTAGCCTTAACCTTAGACTCAAACTGAATTTTCGTATAATCTTAGCTGCCTAGACATATTTTTAGATAAGATTATTAATTTATGAAGGAGTTTATTGATGTTAAAGAAGAGTTTGTCTGTCGTAATCATTATCATGTTTATCTTGATGATTACTAATTCTATTTATTTAGAAGCTATTGGCCCTGATTATAACTGTTTAGAGTCTCGGGAATTATGGTTACGAGAACCGAAGATGGAAGGATATGATATTTTAGAGTTACAACGTGAATTGACAGCATTAGGTTTTTATAAAGGAAAATTGAGTTCACTCTATGACCAGGAAACTTACCAAGCTGTTAGAAGGTTTCAGTTTGCTAATGGATTGCCGGCTACTGGAGTGGTTAGAGATCAGACGTGGGCACAGATAACCGAAGTGGCCAATCAAGTATTATTAGAAGCAACTGCTCAAAACCTAAAGGAACCGACTGGAGAGGTTTCTTTACTGATAGATGGTTATAGAAAAGAGATGATAGTCTACTCTGATGGAGAGATTCATCATAAGTTTCCGGTAGCAGTCGGAAAGTCTTCGACTAGATCTCCAATTGGTGAATGGGCAATCATTGCTAAAGATGCTGATTGGGGAGGGGGTTTTGGAGATAGATGGATGAGATTAAATGTTCCCTGGGGAATTTATGGAATTCATGGTACTAACAAGCCTCATTCGATCGGCACTGCCGCCAGTCATGGCTGTATTAGAATGTTTAATCGAGATGTTAAAATCCTCTATAATTGGGTTGAGGTAGGTACTCGAGTCAAAATTATCGGTAATAGAGATCCGATTGAGATTACCCATGATTTAAGACCAGGCCAGACAGGTAGAGATGTCTTATTATTTCAAGAAAAATTAAGAGAACATGGTTTTGACCCTGGTTATACTGATGGAAGGTTTGGTGAGGGAACTCAAGATGCAATGAAGGAATTTAAATATATCTATGGCTTAGAAGATAACCTGATTGCAGATGATAATACTTTTTATATTTTAGGGATTAAATAAGAAAAGAGGGGTTTTTAAGGGTGTGGGAAAAACTAAAGTTTAAATTCAGTTGGGTAGTCATAATTGTAATTATAATCTTAATTACTTTTATTAGTGGTGCTGTCACCTTTTATGTTAAATTTAGGGCAGAGGAAAAATTCAGTATTGACCCCACTGTAAAGCTTGACCCTAACCAAGTATACCAGATAACTTATTGGGATTATCCACTATTTTTTGGTTTGGAAGATGACTATCAAAAGTTTTTAGAAGGTGCAATTAAAGAGTTTAATAAGTATTATCCTAATATTGAGGTTAATTATAAACTTCTATCATTTACAGAAGGTGAAACTGAAGTAAAGAATGCTCTAGCTGAAGGTAGAGGACCTGACATTTATAATGATATCTTTGGTACTAAATTTCTTTCTGAGAAGTTACAACTTCCTGTCAGTCCTTTTTTAAATTTAGAGGATGAAACAGGAGCCAAGGAATTAGATGAGTATGATCCTTTAACTTTGAGAGCACTGTCAACTGAGGAAGAAATCTGGGGCTTACCTACTTGGTTAGCTCCACAAGTTTGGGTAGGAAATAAAGGGCTGTTGGCCCAAACTGATTTAGAAATAAATAAAGTAATAAAAAAAGGTTGGAGTTGGGAGGGTTTTGAAAAGGTAAGTCAAGAACTTAGTGGTAAAGATAAAGTGGTAATATTTAATCCGTATGCTTCAGAATTATTTTATCAGTTATTAATAGCAGCGGGCAAAGGAAGGTTAGTATCTTCTGAAGGAGAATTAATATTGACTGAAGAAGAACTTACTGAAGTTTTAAATTTTTTAGAGCGATTACGGGATAATGATAGCTTTCCTCAAGAAGATAGGAGAATGAATGAAAAATTATTACAATATTTTTGGGAAGAGCAAGCAGCAATAATTGCTCCGATTAATCTCTGGTTATTAAATAATCTTTACCACAGAGAGCTTAATGAAGAAGTTGAATTAACTCTACTACCACCACCATCTAAATTTGAAAAAGGGGTAGTACCTATAAAATCAAGGGCTTTGCTTCTATTTCGTCAAGAGGAGTATCAAGGTGATAAGCATACTAAAGCCTCCTATAAACTTGCTCAATTTCTAGCTCAAAGAAAGACTCTCTTTTTAGCTGAAAGATTAAATGTAATACCAGCTTATTTACCATTACAAGAAGAGTGGTTCAGTAAGGTGGAACTAAAAGAAGAAATTAAAGTTCAACTTTTAGAATATTTAAATCGCGGTGTTTCTGAAGAGATAACTTCTTTTGCTAGGTTTAACTTAGAAAGAAAAGCTAAGAAAAGAATTAAAGAGGGATATCATAGCTTTTGGTTTGAAGATGAACCGATTTCTGAGATTGTCACTAAAATGATGAGCGCTGTGGAACGAAATATAGCTAAAGATAAAAAGACAGAAAAATAAAGAATTGACATAAGCAAATTGTTATGTTATCATTAAATAAATGTATTATCTTATCAAGAGTGGTTGAGGGATCTGGCCCATTGAAGCCCAGCAACCCCCTATAATATAGGGTAGGTGCTAATTCCAGCAATACCTAATCGGTATCGGCAGATAAGAAGGATTTGTTTGATAGTAACCTCTTCTTATTAGAAGAGGCTTTTTTATTTTATAAAGGGGGAATTTAATAATGAGTAGTAGAGAAGGTTATTCGTTTGATACCATTGCTTTACATGGGGGATATGATCCAAAAGAAGATAGTAGTGGAGCAAGGGCTGTGCCGATTCATCAAACTACTTCCTATGTTTTTGATGATGCAGATCATGCAGCAAGGTTGTTTGCTCTGGAGGAAGCCGGTAACATTTACACAAGAATTACTAATCCAACTAATTCTGTTTTAGAGCAAAGAGTAGCAGCTTTAGAAGGAGCAGAAGCGGGATTGGCGACCTCTTCAGGAATGGCTGCAATCAATTTAACAGCCCTTACTTTGGCAGAAGGAGGAGGAGAAATTTTATCTTCAAAATATATTTATGGGGGTACATATAATTTATTTTCTACTACCTTGCCTAAATATGGAATAGAAACTAAGTTTGTTGATCCTCATGATCTAACTGCTTGGAAAGAGGGGATTACAGAGGAGACTAAATTTTTATACTTAGAGTCACCAGGAAACCCTACATTAGACATTGTTGATATTGAAGCAGTAGCTGAAATTGCCCATCAAAACGATTTGAAGCTGGTTGTCGACAATACATTTAATACACCATATTTATCCCAACCACTTAAGTTAGGCGCTGATGTAGTAGTTCACTCTGCTACTAAATATATTGGCGGACATGGTAGTTCAATTGGAGGGGTTATTGTTGGTTCAGAGGAACTACTTTTTGAAATGAGAACAGAAGGTTATCGTGATACAGGGCCAGCCTTAAGTCCGATGAATGCCTGGTTGTTCATACAAGGATTAGAAACATTGTCATTGAGAATGGAGAGACACTCTAATAATGCATTCCAGGTTGCTCAATGGTTAGAGAGCCACTCCCAAGTAGAATGGGTCAGATATCCTGGTTTGGAAAGTCATCCTCAGTATGAATTGGCCCAAAAACAACAAAAACATTTTGGAGGAATGGTTTGTTTTGGGATTAAAGGTGGTTTTAATGCTGGTAAGAAGTTAATTAATAGTGTTGAGTTATGTTCTTTATTAGCTAATATTGGTGATACTAGAACATTAATCATTCATCCTGCCTCAACTACTCATGAGCAATTATCAGCACAAGAAAAAGAAGATGCTGGTATTAGCGATAACTTAATCAGATTATCAATTGGAATTGAGAATGTTGATGATATTATAGCTGATTTAAGACAAGCTTTCAATAAAACAGTAGAATAGGAGGAGGCACTTGCAATTTTTTTCATGCAAGTTATTGCAAAACAAGATTAAGTCTGCAAAATATAGCAGACTTAATCTTGTTTTTTTATTTAACTTTATCACTTTCAGTTTTATTTTGATTTATAATCCCTTATATATCAAGGATTATATTATTTTTTGTGATAATTCTTATAATTCTGTAAGGTTTGGTATATTAGTTGCGTTATATAATTGGTGAAAGGGATTGCTTTACAACATACTAAAAAAACAAGTTTGCTTAAGGAGGAGATTTAAATGAAAAAATTAGAAAAGTTTGAATGTTTAGAGAAGTATGATTATGAGCAAATCGTTTTTGTCCAGGACAAGAGCTCAGGTTTAAAAGCGATTATTAATATTCATGATACTACATTAGGGCCAGCTTTAGGTGGTACTAGAATGTGGCATTATAAAGATGAAGATGAAGCATTATTAGATGGTTTACGACTATCTCGAGGAATGACTTATAAAAATGCTGCAATGGGACTTAATCTTGGTGGAGGTAAGGCTGTAATTATTGGTGATGCTCGCAAGGATAAAAGTGAAGAGTTGTTTAGAACTTTTGGGCGTTATGTAGATAGTTTAAATGGCCGTTATATTACTGCTGAGGATGTAGGGATAAATACTGAAGATATGCAATTGGTTAATCAAGAAACAGATCATGTCTGTGGTTTGCCAGGTTTGAGTGGTGATCCATCTCCTTTTACAGCTTATGGTACTTATTGTGGAATGAAAGCAGCAGCTAAACGAGCTTATGGCAGTGATTCTTTAAAAGGTAAAAAGGTTGCAGTTCAAGGTGTAGGTCATGTAGGTTATTATATGGTTAAGCACCTGGCTGAAGAGGGGGTTGAAGTAGTAGTAGCTGATTTATATGAAGATAACATTAAACGAGTTGTTAATGAATTTGGAGTAGAAGTTGTAGCACCAGAGGAAATTTATGATGTTAGTTGTGATATTTTTGCTCCAACTGCATTAGGAGGAATCATTAATGATCAGACTTTGGAACGATTAGATTGTGATATTATTGCTGGTTCTGCTAATAATCAATTAAAAGAACCTGAAAATCATGGTAAAAAAATTGAATTAATGGATATTATTTATGCTCCAGATTATGTAATTAATGGTGGGGGAGTAATTAATGCTGCTGAAGAGGTTTTTGCTGCTAGTTATAATGCAAAAACTTCTAAAAGAAAAGTAGAAAAAATTTATGATAAGATTCAACGAGTCTTTGAAATTTCTGATCGCGATGGGATTCCAACTTATAAGGCAGCAGATGTAATGGCTGAAGAACGAATTAACAAGATGAGCAATTTAAATAATCTTTACAGACCAAAAAAATAGTTTTAAGTTATTTTATAGTAGTTAGGAGGAAGAAAAAATGAATAAGTTTAAAATATTAACGATCAATCCAGGTTCGACTTCTACTAAATTTGCTATTTATGATGGCCAAGAAGCTGAACTAGAGATTAATTTAAAACATGATACTACTCAACTTAAAAAATTTAATAGAACAATAGAAGAGTTTGAGTTTAGAAAAGAGGCAATTTTAACTGCTCTTCATCAAAAAGAAGTCGAGTTTGAGAGTATAGATGCAATTTCAGCTCGGGGTGGATTATTAAAGCCAATTACTGGTGGAACTTATATAGTTAATCAACAAATGTTGGCTGATTTAAAGACTGGAATCTATGGAGAGCATGCCTCAAATCTTGGGGCATTGATTGCTCAAGAGATTGCAGAAGAATTTGACATTCCAGCTTATATTGTTGACCCAGTCGTTGTTGATGAATTTGAAGAGGTTGCTAGAGTTTCAGGGCATCCTAAATTTGAGCGTAAATCAATTTTTCATGCTTTAAATCAAAAAGCTATGGCTAGAAAAGCATCGACAGATTTAGGGGTCGACTATCAAGATTTAAATTTAATTGTAGCCCATTTAGGAGGAGGAATCTCTATTGGTGCTCATAAGCAAGGTCGAGTAGTCGATGCCAATAATGCTTTAGATGGCGAAGGGCCATTTACTCCAGCTAGAAGTGGTACATTACCAGCAGGGGATTTAATGAGGTTATCTTTTTCTGGAGATTATAGTTTGAGTGAAGTTTATAAAATGATTGTGGGCCAAGGAGGATTGACAGCTTATTGTGGTACTGCTGATGCTAAAGAGATAGAAGAAAAAATCAAAGGTGGTGATCAAGAAGCTGGATTTTATTATCGAGCAATGGCTTATCAAGTTGCTAAATGGATTGGAGCTGTCGGAACTGTTTTAAAAGGTGAGATTGATGCAATAGTAATCACTGGTGGAATTGCTTACTCTAAAATTTTTACAGAAATGATTATAGAGAGGATTGGTTTTATGGCTCCAGTTAAGATCTATCCCGGAGAAAATGAATTAAAGGCGTTGGCCCAGGGGGCTTTACGAGTTTTAAATGGAAGAGAAGAGCCTAAAATTTATAACTAACTGACAACTCAAAGCGCAAAATTAATTAAAAGGAGGAGTCTAAAGTGGCTCAGGTAAAATTTGATCAAGATCGTTGTAAAGGATGTGAGCTCTGTATTAATGTTTGCCCTAAAGAAATAGTTGTTATAGATGAGCAAATTAACATTAAAGGCTTTTACCCAGCTACAGTAAAAGAAGAAGAGAAATGTATAGCTTGTGGATTTTGTGCAAGTATCTGTCCTGATGTGGTAATCGAGGTTTATAAAGATTAACTAGTTAATTAAATTCTAAAGCCAAGAATTAAAAAAAATGATAGGAGGGCTTAACATATGGGTGAAAAAATCTTAATGAAGGGTAATGAAGCAATTGCAGAAGCAGCAATTAAGGCAGGTTGCACACATTTTTTCGGTTATCCAATTACTCCACAGAATGCAATACCAGCTTATATGGCTGAAAACTTACCTAAGGTTGAAAATGGATGTTTTTTACAAGCGGAAAGTGAAGTAGCAGCAATTAATATGGTTTATGGAGCAGCAGGTGCTGGAGCTAGAGTTATGACTTCCTCATCTAGCCCAGGAATAAGTTTGAAAGCAGAAGGGATTTCTTATATAGCAGGTGCTGAATTACCTTGTGTAATTGTCAATATTGTTCGTGGTGGGCCAGGATTGGGAGGTATTCAACCTGCTCAATCTGATTATTTCCAAGCTACAAAAGGAATGGCTCATGGTGATTTTAAGTTGGTAGTTTTAGCACCATCTTCTGTACAAGAAACTGTGGATTTAACAATGGAAGCTTTTGATATTGCAGATAGATATAGGACTCCAGTTATGATTATTGGAGATGGGATTATCGGTCAGATGATGGAACCAGTAGAATTTAAAGAGCAACAAGAAGTTAAATTACCTAAAAAAGATTGGATTACTGATGGTGCAGCAGGACGAGAGAAGAATGTAATTAACTCTTTACACCTTGAAGCTAGTGAACTGGAAAAGCATAATTTAAAACTGGATAAAAAGTACAAAGATATTGAAAAAAACGAAATCAAGGTTGAAAAAAAGCAGATGGATGATGCTGAATTTGCAATAGTTGCTTATGGTACCACAGCTAGAATAGCTGAATCAGCTATTAAAGAGGCTAGATCTGAAGGGATCAAAGTAGGTTTAATAAGACCAATAACTCTATTCCCCTTCCCTAAAAAGACAATAGCTCAAGCTGCAAAACAGGTAGATGCTTTCTTGACAGTAGAGATGAGCACAGGTCAAATGGTTGAAGATGTAAGATTGGCTGTTAACGGAGAAAAACCGGTTGAATTTTATGGTAGAACAGGTGGTATGGTGCCGTCGGTAGAAGAAATTGTGAAAGCCTTAAAGGGGGTTATAGAATAATGGAACAAATAGCAGGTAAACCTGAAGCATTGACAGATAAAGAATTCCATTATTGTCCTGGCTGTACACATGGAATTGTTCATCGCTTGGTAGCTGAAGTAATCGATGAATTGGAAATTCAAGAAGAGACAATTGGAGTAGCTCCGGTAGGATGTGCTGTTTTGGCTTATGAATATTTTGATGTGGATATGCATCAAGCTGCACATGGTCGAGCACCAGCCTTAGCTACTGGAATTAAACGGGTTCATTCTGATAAGACAGTCTTTACCTATCAAGGAGATGGTGATTTAGCAGCAATTGGTACTGCTGAAATCGTACATGCAGCAGCTAGAGGGGAAGAGTTAACGACAATCTTTATTAATAATGCTATTTTTGGGATGACTGGAGGCCAGATGGCTCCCACAACCTTATTAGATCAGAAAGCAACTACTTCTCCTGAAGGTAGAAAAGTAAAAGATGCAGGATATCCTATTAGAATGTCAGAGATGTTAGCAACATTAGATGGTTCAACTTATATTGCTCGAGTGTCAGTTGATAGCCCTCAAAATATAAAGAAAGCTAAAAAAGCAATTAAAAAGGCTTTTGAAATTCAAGTAGAAGGGAAAGGTTTTGCTTTAGTAGAGGTTTTATCTACTTGTCCTACTAATTGGGGAGTAAGTCCGCAAGAGGCTATTGAATGGTTACAAGATAATATGATTCCATACTATCCATTAGGACCAATTAAAGATGTGGAGGTGGAAAAATAGAATGATAAAAGAAGAAATAATTATGGCTGGTTTTGGAGGTCAAGGAGTTATGTTGATGGGTAAATTACTGGCTTATTCTGGAATGAAAGAAGGGAAAGAAGTTTCTTGGATTCCATCTTATGGTCCAGAAATGAGAGGTGGGACTGCCAACTGTACAGTTATTGTCTCTGATGAAAAGGTAGCAGCACCTGTTGTTGATAATCCAACGACTGCTATTGTAATGAACCGACCTTCATTGATGAAGTTTGGCCCTAAGGTAAAAGCAGGAGGATACCTTTTTATTAATAGTTCCTTGATTGAAGAAAGTTTTGAACGTGATGATATTAATATTATTGAAATTCCTGCTAATAAAATAGCAGATCAATTAGAGAATACAAAAATAGCTAATCTAGTTATGCTAGGAGCTTTCTTAGAAGAGATGGACTTAGTAGATTATACTATAGTTAATGAATCTATATCAGATATCTTGCCAGAGCATAGACAAAATTTAGTTACTATAAATCAAAAAGCATTAGCCAAAGGGAAGGATTTAATTTAAATTTGAGATTGACTCTTTGCAGGGAGAGGGGAGATTAATGTTAGAGAACTTTGATCAATTAACTAAAGAAGCAAAAGCGGAACCAACTTTAAAATTAGCAGTAGCTGCTGCAGAAAACAAGATAGTTTTAGAAAGTGTCAAGCGAGCAGTGGAGTTAGGAATAATTGAAGCAATTTTAATCGGTGATGAAGAGCAGATTAAAACTGAAGCTGAAAAGATCGATTATCAACCCCAACATATAATGACAACCGATTCTAAGACAGAATCAGCTCATAAGGCAGTTGAGCTGATTTCTAAGGGAGAAGCAGACTTTCCAATGAAGGGTCTATTGAGTTCTAAAGCAATGCTCAAAGCCTTACTAAATAAAAAGTATGGCTTACGTCAGGATCGACTTCTCAGCACAGTGACCCTAATTAATCTTACTGATAAAGATGGAATGGTCGTTGTAACTGATGGAGGCATCAACATTGCACCTGATCTGAAAGAAAAGGTAGAAATTATTAAAAATTCTGTTGAGCTAACTCAAGCCTTGGGGGTAAAAGAGAGTAAAGTAGCAGCTTTGGCTGCGGTAGAAGTAGTTAATCCAGCTATGCCAGCAACTCTTGAAGCAGCTGCTTTAGCTAAAATGGGAGATCGCGGACAAATAAAAGGAACTATTGTCGATGGGCCTTTTGCTTTAGATAATGCGATCTGTAAAGAAGCAGCAAAGCAAAAAGGGATTCATAGTCCGGTAGCAGGAGAAGCTGATATACTCTTAGTTCCTAATATAGAAGTAGGTAATGTATTATATAAATCTTTGATTATCTATTCTGGCTTAGAGGCTGCTAGCTTGGCAATGGGGGCTAAGGTGCCTATGGTCTTTACATCACGAGCTGATAGTGTACAGACAAAGTTTTATTCGATTATCTTAGGTAAATTGGCTACTTTGGGTAAGTTAAGTAAAGATAAATAGTTCTCATAAAGGAAGTTCAACCTATAAATACATTATATAAATAAGAAATAAGCCCAAGGGAAAACAATTCTGAAAATTAAGTGATAGTACCTTATTAGGCGATTAAGTTTTTAAATACAACTTATAAGTTTTAGTAGAATATAAGAAAAGCAGAGTAGTAGAGTAAAAAAACAGTTGTTCTTTATATAGGACAATAAAACTATCTTAAATCTATGAGGAGGAAGAAGATGAAATCTACTAAACGGGAAAGTTGGACTTCAAAACTAGGATTTATTTTAGCTGCTGCTGGTTCAGCTGTTGGTTTAGGTAATATTTGGCGGTTTCCCTATATCACAGGAGAAAATGGAGGGGCTATATTTTTATTAATCTATTTAGTAGCAGTTATATTAATAGGTTATCCAGTACTGTTAACAGAAATGTCTTTAGGTCGAAAGAGCCATAAGAATCCAGTAGGAGCTTTCAAGGCTATTGCTCGTGATAATACTCCATGGTGGCTAGTTGGTGCTTTAGGAGTTTTTACAGGGTTCACTATTTTAAGTTATTATTCAGTAATTGCAGGTTGGTCAATGGCTTATATCGTCAAAGCAGCCAATGGTTTTATTGCTGAAGCAGATTTTGCTGGTGTTTTTGTAGAACATATCAGTGGTGTAGGTGAACCATTATTATGGCATGGAGTCTTTATGGCTATTACAGTAGGAATTATCAGTGCTGGAGTAGTCAAAGGGATTCAGAAGGCGGTTAAGGTTTTGATGCCTATCCTATTTTTATTATTGGTAGTATTAGTCTTTCGTTCAGTGACGCTATCAGGAGCAGGCGCAGGATTGGTCTATTATTTGGCACCTGATTTTAGTCAGATAACGGCTCAGACCTTAAATGATGCTATTGCTCAAGCTTTTTTCACCTTGAGTTTGGGTATGGGGGCAATGATCACTTATGGTAGTTATTTGTCAGATGATGATAATATAGCAGATAGTGCAGGGTATGTACTAGGTTTTGATGTTTTAATTGCTATTTTAGCTGGATTGGCTATCTTCCCAGCTGTCTTTGCGTTGGGGTTAAGTCCTGATGCGGGTCCTGGGCTGACTTTTATTACTCTGCCGGCAGTTTTTGCTGAAATGCCATTAGGTGCTTTATTTGGCTTTCTATTTTTTGTATTGTTGACGATAGCTGCTGTTACTTCATCAATTTCACTACTAGAGGTTGTTGTGGCTTATATGGTAGACGAGCATCAATGGGAACGGAAGAAGGCTGCTCAAATTATAGGTATAGTAGTTTTTGTAGTAGGAATTCCACCGTTACTTGGTTATAGTGCATTATCAGATATTCAGTTTTTAGGAATGGATATCTTGGATACCTATGATTGGTTTGCTAATAGTATTTTCTTACCAGTTGGTGGTTTATTGACTGCTATCTTTGCTGGGTATGTCTGGAGAACAGATGATATATTAGATGAGATTAACCAAGGAAACAGTGTTTTAAAGATTGGAGTTTGGTTTAAAATTATGATTAAATATATAATTCCACCAGCAATTGCAGTTATAATGTTTGTTAGCATTTGGCAGACATTTGTATAATAAAAACATCTTATTTGAAAAATAAGGAGGGCTTTTGCTCTCTTTATTTTTTTATTTAATTTTTAAATTAAAGGAAGAGTTGTTTATTTTGGATTAGAAGCTATATAATATAAATATCGCTAAGTATTTAGGGAGGTGTTTTTTTATGAAACAGGCAGTAATTCTCCATCAAAAAGAGGCTAATATCAAATTATTAAATAATCATTTTAAGAACTTAGAAGAAGTTGAATTAGTTGCCTTGGTTCCGGTAGCCAATTTAAAAGAGGTTGAGATTAACTTTACAGAGATTGACTTAATATTTTCTACTGTTCATCGAGAAGTTGTTGAAGATAGTTTAAATCTTTCTCAGTTAGATTTGACTTTTGTTGAACCTGAAATCGTAGAAATATTATTAAATTCAATAATTAAAGGGGATCAATTATTAAAAGAGTATAAATATAAATTAAAGAAGCAAAAAATAATTATTAATTCGACTCATGATGCTATGATTGCTATTAATCATAAGGGTAAGATTACCTTGATCAATCAGGCAGCTAAGGAGTTGCTTAATTTTGACAAGGATTATATTGGTTATGATATTAAAAGGTTAGTGCCTAATACAGGGCTTACTAAAGTCTTAGAAACAGGTAAAAAAGAGATTAATCAATTACAGTCGCTTGGTGATAAGGTTATTATTACTAATCGAGTACCTATCAAAAATAAAGATGGTCGAGTTATGGCTGTTGTTGCTGTTTTTAGAGATGTTACTGAGGTTAAAACTTTAGCTGAGAAATTGACTAATTCAAAGGAAATAAGAGGTATGTTAGAAGCGATTATTAACTCTACTCAAGATGCGATCTCGGTAGTTGATGAGACAGGGCGAGGGATTATGATTAATCCTGCTTATACTCAGATAACAGGTTTAACAGAGAAGGATGTAATCGGCAAATCTGCTACTGTTGATATTGCTGAAGGGGATAGTATGCACCTTAAGGTTTTAAAGACGAAAAAACCTGTTTCAGGAATACCTATGAAGGTTGGCCCGCAACATAAAGAGGTTATTGTCAATGTTTCTCCAATTCTGGTTGAAGGAGAGTTAAAAGGCAGTGTAGGGGTAATCCATGATATTTCTAATATTCGTCAGCTGAATCGAGAGTTGTCAGAAGCTAAACGGATGATTAGAGATTTAAAAGCCAAATATACCTTTGCAGATATTATTGGAGATACTCCAGAAATAACATTAGCTATTAAAAAAGCTAAGAAAGCTTCTAGAACTCCTGCTACTGTTTTATTACGAGGAGATAGCGGAACAGGAAAGGAACTATTTGCTCATGCTATTCATAATGCCAGTAAAAGAAGTAATAAACCTTTTGTTAGTGTTAATTGTCCTGCTATTTCTGATTCTCTATTAGAAAGTGAGTTATTTGGTTATGAAGAAGGGGCTTTTACAGGGGCAAAAAAAGGAGGGAAGAAAGGATTGTTCGAAGAGGCAAATAGAGGAACAATTTTCTTGGATGAAATAGGAAAATTAGATTTTAATTTGCAAGCTAAATTATTGAGGGTTCTGCAAGAAAAGGAGATAACTAGAGTAGGGGGTACTGAACCAAAAGAGGTCGATGTACGCGTTATTGTTGCTACTAATGCTAATTTAAGAGAAGAGGTAGAGGAAGGCTCTTTTAGGGAGGATTTATACTATCGTATTAATGTCGTTCCTATCTCTATCCCTCCTTTGTGTCATAGAAAAGGAGATATTCCTAAGCTAGTTAGAATGTTGTTAAGAAAATATACTCAAGATTATGGGAAGTTGGTCACAGATATTTCTTCTAATGCGCTTGATAAGCTTATGGAGTATGATTGGCCCGGTAATGTCAGGGAGTTAGAGAACATAATTGGTAGAACAATTATTAATATGGGACAGACAGATGAAGTTATCACTGGCAAACATTTACCAGTATTAAATAATAATAATCAAGAATCTAATACAGAAGATAATGATTTTATATCTGAAATTGAAGTTAGAAGTAAGACCTTATCAGAAGTAGTTGCTAAAGCAGAAGTAAAAGCAATTAAAGCAGCACTCAAAAAAACTGATGGAAATAAGACTAAAGCAGCAGAGTTATTAGATATTTCAATTAGAAGTTTATATTATAAGTTAAATAAGCTTAAAATAGATTAAATGGCAATTGGTACTATTTAATCTATTCAGAAACCATGCTATAATAATTGATAAATAATAAATTTTAATATTAAAAAAGAGGGAGGAATATAGTGGCTCGTAAAGCAAAAATTGAAAGAGCAAACAAAAAAGCAAAGTTCTCCACTAGAGAAGAGAATCGTTGTAAGGTTTGTGGACGACCTCATGGTGTTTTGCGTAAATTTGAACTTTGTAGAATCTGCTTTAGAGAGTTGGCCCATCAAGGGAAATTACCGGGTATAAGAAAAGCAAGCTGGTAGGTGAACTTGTCTTAAGATAAGTTTAGTCTGCGGTTAAGTTTGAGCTTAAGTAAGATCTAAAAAAACTCTTCTCATTTAAGAGAAGAGTTTTTTATTTAATTTACTTACTTAGCCTTATTTTAGACTTAAGCTGAAATGAACTTTGCTTGTTTTATGGTTTCAATCTCTCTAGATCTTCTTTAGTTATTCCGTTAGTCAAGACTAAAAAAGCAAAATAAAAACTACTACTTAATGTAATCGAAACAGCTAAGCTGATTAAGTCACTATTAGACATATAATGAATCATTTTATAAACCTGTGGTAAAATAGCAATTACTAAACTACTAGCTAAAATTGGTTTAAGAACTAAATGAACAACTGGTATCTGTAACTTAACCTGATTATTAATCGATCTATAATGTAGAAAAGATATAATAATATATCTAATTCCAATTGCTAAAATAATTAAATTAAATCCTAACTGAGGAAAGAAGGTAACTGATTGAATAATAGCTAATTCAATTGCTAATCCTACAATTGAATTTTTAACAACTAAATTGGGCTGACCTAATCCTTGAATAATGCCAGCAAATATTTGTGATAAATACATGCATATAGCTGGTAGGGCTAATAACTTCAAATAATCACCTGCTTGGGGATAATTAAAGATTAAATCAGTAATTTCATGAGGGACTAAAAATAAGATAACCACTGCTAACATACCCAAATAAAATGTTAATCTGATTGCTTCTAGCGATTTCTTTCTGATTGCTTGTTGATTATTGTGAGCAGCTGATTCAGAAATAGCAGGAATTAGATTTGACATTAATGCAATTGTAATGATTGTTGGTAAATAAATCAATTGTAATACCATTCCTGATAATTGACCATATAATGATGTAGCCTCTGAAATACTATATCCTATCTGTTGTAGTTTGCCAGGAATAGCTATTGCCTCTACACTATACATTAATGAAGCTACAAGTCGACCTAAGGTGATTGGAACTCCAAATTTTAATAATTTTTTAATTAGAATAAAACTTCTTTTAGTACTAGATTCTGAACAATTCTTTTTTATTTCTGGCAAATAAAAGAAAAAGATGATCAATAATGTTAAAAAGCCAACTGCTTCTCCTATAGTTACTCCCATTGCTACTCCAGTTGCTTGAAGTTTAAGTGGAGCTTCAATTAATTTATATAAGACAAATAAAGTTACAATCATCCTAGTTACCTGTTCTATCATCTGTGATAAAGCAGTTGGAGTCATAATTCTTAATCCTTGAAAAAAACCTCGTAAGATAGAAGAAATACTAACAAAAAAAAGTGCTGGAGCAACTGCAAGCAAAATAGGATAAGTTCTAGGATCATTTAATAGATTGTTAGCTATAAAATTAGCACTATTAGCAAAAATAAAGACAACTACTAGACTACTAGCTATTACTAAAGAGATTGCTAATTTAAAATTCTTTAAGACTATTTGATGGTTTTTGTTAGCCATTTCTTGAGAGGTGAATTTAGAGATGGCTACTGGTAGTCCCATTGTGGTAATGATAGAGCAGGTTATAAAAACAGGAAATACCATCTGAAACAACCCTAATCCTTCATCTCCAATTACTCTAACCAAGATCATTCTTAGAACAAAGCCTAATACTCTATTAAAGAAGCCGGCCAACATTAAAATAAAAGCACCTTTAATTAATGAATGTTGTTTTATCTTGTAATCACTCCTTTTGCTTTTCTATTTATTAATATATAGTTTATTGGTCTGTGAAGTATTAAAAGTAACAAAAATATTTTATTTTCAATATAATGTTAGTGAATAAATAAAGCTAACAAGGGGGAGAGAAGATGAAGGAAGATGAGGTGAAAAGATTAATTAAAGTGGCTAAAAATTTAAAGGCAAAAAAAGATAATAATCAAATAACAGATTTTGAAAAGGATGAATTAAAAGAAATATATAAATTATTAATTGTTGATGATGATTTCAAAGATGAATTTTAGCAAATTATAGACTGCACGAGAAGTTATTAGTTTAATTTACATACTTGAAAAAGATATAGCAAACTAATCTATGTATATCAATTAATAAAACAGGGAAAACTAATTTCAGAGAATATAATGACCAACATTGAAGGGGTGAAAGTATGAAATTGAATTTAGCAGATGAAACTGATAATTATGACCAATTAATGGATCAACAGTTTAATTTATTACAACAGATGATAGATTTATCTAATGATATTATCCAGCAAGATTATCAAGATGATGAGTTATTGAGAAAAGGAAGCGACTTGTTATCAACAATGCTAACTTTAAATCAGATCAATTACCACTTAGTCGATAAATATCCTGATGAAAAAGAAATTAGATTCATTCGTGAACAATATCGGACTTTCGATGTTGGCCCGTTGGATAAGATTAAAGAAGAAATTAATATGCTTAATATACATTTAATGGAGTTAGAAACCTTAAAACAAAAAATGGAGAAAAAAGATGAATGGGAGAGGGGAGAGGAGTTGAATGATATTAGATGGATAGCTAACCGTAATCTTAATGAGTATGAAACAGCTCTAGAAGATATCTTTAAACAAAGTTCAAATTAAAGCTCGGGCATTTGCTGAACAGCGTGCTTACGCTGTTCTTTATCTGTATGAGTATAAATTTGAGTTGTTGAAATATCACTATGACCTAATAGTTCTTGTAGCACACGTAAGTCCTTTGTTCTTTGGTATAACATTGAAGCAAAAGTATGTCTTAATTTATGAGGGGTTATACTTTCAGCATTTTTAATTCCGGCTTTTTTAGCATATTTTTTAACCATTTTTTGAACTGTTCGAGTACTGATTCGATTACCACGATTAGATAAGAAGAGGGCTTTTTTAGCATCAGTATTATTGGGAGTAATCTGCTTTCGATCTGGCAAATAATTTTTTATAGCATCAATAACTTCCTTATGTAATGGAACATAACGTTCTTTGTTACCTTTACCATAAAATTTAATTGATTGGTCTTGATAATTAATATCATTTATATTCAGACTAACTAGCTCTGAAATACGTAATCCACAATAAAGGAAAGTTTTAATAATTGCTAAATCACGATTTCTATTTTTAGAATCATAGCTTTTAATTGCTTTTAAATATTCTTTTATTTCTTTATAGCTAAGATAAACTGGTTCAGATTTTAATTTTGTTTTGGTTGGTTCAATTGATTCAACTGGGTTTGTTTCTCTGAAGCCTTTCTTTTTTAAGAATTTAAAAAAAGAACGCAAACTATATAACTTACGGTTTCTTGTTGCAGCTGAATTATCTTTAACTAAAATAATATCACCGAGAAATTCAGAAATCTGAAACTCATTAATTTCATCGATTGTTAGGTTTTCTTCAGAATAATTGAATTCTCTTTTTAAGTACCTAGCAAATAATTTTAAATCAAGTTCATATTCTTTAACAGTCAATTCAGAATAACCACGTTCTGCTATTAAATATTTCAAAAAACTTTGAACTGCTTGTTTATACTTTATGTTTTTCATCAGTTAAATACCTCCTTGTACAATAAATTATATTACTTTTACAGATTTATTTCAAACTTTCATATCATTACACAAAATGTATCTTTTGTGAAGTATTATGTCGGTTAGTTTTATGGATAATAAGTTCTTTTGCCAGTTCTTTATTATCATTGTTACTATTCTCCAAATAATTTTCAAGTTCATTTTTTATTTCCAAATCCATTGGCATAATATAATTATTATTTTTAATGCGAATGTTTATTACTCTATCTTTCATGTCTATATCAGTCCAATTTAAAGAAACCATTTCAGAAGTTTTTAATCCAGCATAAAATACCAGTTTAATAACTAATAGATCTCTTGCTTTGTAAAAAGAATTAGAATTCAATTCATTTATGTTTTTTCTTATTAATTGAAAAAGCTCTGAATAATTACTATCTATTTTACCAATTAACTTCTTTTTGTTTTCTATATCAAATGTTTTCTTTTTAAGATCAAATTCTATTTGTCTTTGGTTAAATAATTTCAAATAATATTTGATATCTATACCTAATTCACTAATAGTTTTCAAATTTGAGAAATCAAGTTCTTCTAATTCAAGTGTCAAATCACAGTTGAATTTATTTTTAGTATTAAATACTGGTTTATGCTTATTTATATAAAAAATTTCATACATTGCTAATTCATATCTATTTTTCATTTTAGCATAATCCAAAAAGCGTATTTCTTTTCGCCATAATCCTTTTTCATCAAATATACATTGGATTACACTTCCTATATTATATATTTTAGTCTATTAAAAATTTTAAACTAACAACCCAGAAAATAAATTATTATATAATAATTTATTTTCTGGGTTAGCCGGCTAATTTAATTAGATTGCGGCTCATTATAGTGAACTTCATCTACCTTAACCCCTCTATAATTAGCTTCGCCTTGAATACACTCCATACAATTATCACATTTCTTACTAGAATCCATGTCACAGAATAAACACTTACCGCAATATTCGCATGCTTTATAATCCAAAACACATTCTTTCATCCATATCTACCCCCTATACTAATTATTACCTGAACAAGGTATTATATACACTAAAATTAAAACAAGTTTAAAATTTAGATTTTTTAAACCTTACATTTTAGTGTTAAAATATAAGTAAATATAATACTATTCCTCTTGAATCATTAACTGTTCTCTTAGTATCTTGTTGAACATTTATAGATTTTAAGATTTAATTTCCAAAAGTTTTAATATAAATATTACACTAAATGTATTTCTTCAATTAATTAAAAACATATCAAGCTATATTCACTTCCTTTAGTACAATAAGCAAGTATACCCCCCTGTTCTCTATTATATAAACTTGTGATTAATCAAGTGCAAATTATCATGAATAATTTTCCTGATTTCAGTTTAATAACAGCTTCTTTTTTAGTAATAAGGTTACCTAACCCTAATGTATCCCCCTTGACCATTTTTCCATCTGTTAGTTCATATTTAAAACCAGTTAAATCTATTCCTGTAACCTTAGAAGTTAATGGCAAAAGAGATACTCGTTTGTTTTGTCGGTTTTTTATGGTTTTTTGCTTGGTGATTATTTCTATTGTTTCTGAAGGGCTGACAAAGCTCAAATCAATATCAAACTCAGAAAACTTCTCTAATAAATATAAATTTCCTAAAATATGATCCAAATTACCTCCTAACCCAGCAAAAATAATCACTTTTTCAAAATTATGCTCTATTAAAAATTCTAATAAAATTTGACTATCTGTTTTATCTTTTTCAGAGGGATAGCTCTTTAACTTAACTTCTTTGTGTTTATAATAATTTAAAACCTCTTTTGAAACTGAATCAAAATCCCCTAGAATTAATTTTGGCATTAACCCTAAGTCATAAGCATGCTCTGCCCCTCCATCAGCACAAAAAATTTCATCTTCCTTTTGAATATATCTTAAATAAAAATCTTTTTTTCCTTTCAAATCTCCATTAATAAATACGATTGCTCTTTTCATTATACCTACCTCTTTTTAGTTTGTTAAATATTAATTTATACATTACATAAATACACAAAAAAAGATCGACCCCTATGAATACAAAGAAATGATTAATCATTTCTTTGTATTCTTAAAAAAGGCTTCTTTCTATCTAATATAATATATTCTTGTTAATTATTATCAAAAATTATATCAAATAACTATTAGAATTACAAATTAACCTTTTAGTATTTCAGTAAAAAATTTAAATTTGTATATAATGTATACTAAAGACTAAAAAGAAAGGTTCCATAATAACTTATTTTAATAATGTTTAATATCCCTAACCTTACAAGTGTTATTTTGTAATCAAACCCAAAACATACAAAATATAACTTAATTTACTCTTGTTGTTTTTTAATTGGTTTACTATTGAAAAAAGATAATAATATGTTAAAATATAATTAACAACCATAAAAAGGGGATGATTTGATGAATCCAGAAATTATCATCAGTATTTCTTTTATAATCATGATAATTATTGAGGCTATAATTCTTCTCAAAAGCTTTTTTATTAAAGATACGACTGAACAAAAAAACTTCTCTAACTTATTATTTAGATTTATTTCTAATAGCTTTATTTATATTTCAAGTTTACTTATTTTAATTGCTACTTTAACTAATGTAAATATATTGGCCCTTGAACAATTCAGTGATTTAAATAGTATAACTATAGGACAAGTTGCAATTTTAATGATTCTTTTTACAAGCATCATTACAGTTATAAGTATTTTAATTGGAGGAATTCATAGATTGAAAAATAGAAAACAAAATAAAAAGACTGCTCCAAAAATAATCAATCAAGAAAAAGCTAAGAAAGTAATTTAGGAATAGCAATTAAAGAAAAATAACACTCAAAAGAGTGTTATTTTTCTTTAATTGCTTTAAATTTTTCAATTCCAATAACTCCTGTTAAAAGTAATACAAATATTAAAGTTACTAAACCAAATAAATTACCATATTGATAATATATGGTTAACTTTCGTTCAGGTACTGTTAAATTAAAACTTTTAGAAGTTGGTTCAAAAAGTTCAGTTTTGGTCAATATTCTCCCTTGATTATCTATAACCCCACTAAATCCAGTATTTCCTACCTTAATAACAGGAAGATTGTACTCAATTGTTCGAAAAATAGTCGCCTGTAACATTTGTAATGGTAAATTACTCTTTCCAAACCAAGCCTCATTAGAAATAGTAATCAATAGATCAGAACCAGGGTCTAATTTTCTAACAAAAGAAGAGTTCAAAATTTCTGAACAAATTGGACTTACCCAACTAACTTTATTAAAAACAAATTCTTTTTTTTCTTGGCCTGGAACTAAATTATTTAGATTTTCTACAATCACATCGGGAATTATTTTAGCAAATGGAGTATACTCACCAAAAGGAACCAACTTATTCTTACTATATCTAGCAACTATATCTTTATTAGAATTTGATAAAAAACTACTATTTAAACTCCCTCTACCATCTCTAATAAACCCTCCAAAGAATAATGGAGTTTCTTCAACAAAATCAAATGGTATTTTTTTAGTTTCGTCATAAGTTCTTAGAATAGCTGTTTCGGGCCAAATCAACAAATCAGGATTATTTTCTTTTATTTCATGATTAGACAGTTCTAATAACCTATCAACAATTAAATCTTGATAGTCAGGGTTCATTTTTATTTGTTGGGGAATACCAGGCTGGATTAATCCTACTGACAACTCCTCACCTTTAGTATCTGTTTCAGACAATCGCAACTGACCCTGGTAAAAAACTAAACTAATAATTGCTATACCAATTAGAAGATAATAAAATTTTCTCTCCTTAATAGCCAAAAATAATATAGTATTAACTAATACAATTATAAAAGTAATTAAATAAACTCCACCATACTCTGCTAATTGGATCAATTCTGGGATGAAACTTTGTGAATAACCGAGAAAGCCAAATAGATATCCAAACGAAAGTCTTGTTCGTAAAAATTCAATGGCTGTCCAACTAATGGGAACAAGAAGTATATAAGATAAGCTAAACTTTATTTCTAGTGACTTTGATAAGACTGCAAACAGACCCAAAAATATAGCTAAAATAAAAATTGCTAGAGTAAAGATAAAAACAGAGACTATTGTCGGCAACCCGCTAAAATCAAAAAGCGGATAAATTATCCAATTGCCTCCAATGCCAAAGAAAGCAATCCCCATTAACCAACCCAAGAAGAAAGATTCTCTCTTGTGCTGTTTTTGTAAAGCCCATAAAAAAGGAACTAAACCGATCCAAGCTAAAAAGAATAAATTAGTATTATAAAATGGCAATCCTAACAAAACCCCTGATAAAATCGTCAATAAATATTTCATAATAGATATCCTTCCCCTTTAGATATTAAATTTAATTTATCAAGTTAAATTATTCTACTAATTAATAGTTCCCGATTAATTAGTATTTTCCTTTTTTATTGCTAAGATAAAAAGAGAGCAGTCAACTGACCGCTCTCTTTGAATTCTATATTTTGTTAATGACTTTACTTAATTTTAACTTATCTTCTTACATTCCCAAAATGATGACTTCCAATTACTGATTCAGTTACCATATTATCGAACATCCATTGTGCAGTAGCTGTAACTGGATTATAATAATAAAGAGCTCCATTTGACGGATCCCAACCATTTAAAGCGTAATCCACCGCTTCATAAGCAGTCTCATCTGGAGTCAGATCAATCTGTCCATCTAATACTGCCGAAAAGGCATAATGTCCTCCACTTGTTTGTTGGAATACAACCCCTTCAACATCATTAGGAAATTCTGGACTTTCAACTCGATTAATAACCACTCCTGCTACTGCTACCTGTCCTTTAAATGGTTCTCCTCTAGCCTCTGAATAAACAGCTCTAGCTAAAATGTCACGTTCCTCAGAAGTTACATATAAACGCTGAAAGCTAGAATCAGCAGGCTCTTCATCACTGGCAGCTGACTCATATGAGTCTCCTAGATAATCTTCACTATCATTATCACCAGTAAATGAAGAGAAAAAGAATAACATAAGTAAACTCTGTACAATTGATAAAAAACCTTTGTTTTCAGTTAAAGAGCTTAAGCCTCCTTCAGAAGCATAAGCAGGAACAACTAAAACAAAGCCTGATAAAAATGGAAATAAAATTGTGAATACTAACAAGCTAGCTATTAGTTTATAGTGTTTGTTCTTCATAGGCTGATTTCCTTCCTCTTTTAATATTATGACTATGTATTTTATTTAGAGTTTAAATAGTAGTATAAAGATTATTTTAAATTTTATATCGTCAGTTATAAATATACCATCTTTTCTTATTAATTTCATTAGAAATTATTGTTATGCCAGTAACTAACAACCCACTGAATTCCTCATCGGGAATTAAATACCCATTTGATAATAACAGTGGAAGAAAATTACTAACAAATATTTAGAAAGCAACACCATCTTCTAACTAATTGCATAAAATAATAAAAAAGAAAAAATATTGAAAGGAGGGATTGCAAATGGGAAATTATAGAGGTTGTCCTCGTTCTAATCCAAATGGAAACAGAAGGCAAGCAAGAGTTCCAGAATTTTGCCCACCACGATTTGGTGTCTTATACACAGTTAGATCAGGGGATACTATGTTTAATATAACACGGCGCTTACAAAGACGTGGTATTGAAATCAGCTTAGAAGGTCTAATTGCTGCTAATCCACATATTCCTGATCCAGATGTCATATTTCCTGGTGATGTACTCTGCTTACCAGAACCACCTCCACCACCTCCAGATATAACACCAAGAGTTCCAACAGAATGTCCTAGAGGATATGAATCACGCTATACCGTTAGAGCTGGAGATACTATGTGGAATATTGCTCGCCGTTTTGGAGTAAGTTTAGCTGGTCTAATTCGGGCCAACCCTCATATCACAGACCCAGAAATTATTTATCAAGGTGATATATTATGTGTTCCGGCTCCATTTTAATTAGTTAAAAATCATTGTTAACTATGGTAACTTAATCAAACTTAAGTTACCATAGTTAACCTTCTAACAAATCCGATTTAATTCTACAAGCAGTAGGAGTTGCTGCTAAACCTCCTAACGAAGTCTCTTTTAATTCATTGGGTAGTGCATCCCCCACCTTCTTCATGGCCACTATTACCTCATCAACTGGAATTACACTTTCTATCCCTGCCAGAGCCATCTCAGCTGCTACTAATGAATTACTTGCTCCCACAGCATTTCTTTTAATACATGGAATTTCTACTAAACCTGCTACCGGATCACAGACTAAGCCTAACACATTCTTAAGTGAAATTGCTATTGCATTAGCTATCTGCTCACTATCTCCCCCCATTAGATAAGTAATAGCCCCTGCGGCCATTCCAGCAGCAGAACCACATTCGGCTTGACAACCTCCTTCTGCTCCTGATACAGATGCTTGTTGAGCAATAACCAGACCAATTCCAGAAGCTACGAACAAAGCATCGATTACCTCTTCTTCACCCTTTTCATATTTATCAGCTATCGTTAGTAATGCCGCTGGCAAGATTCCACAAGAACCTGCGGTAGGAACTGCTACTATTGGGCCCATGGCAGCATTCACCTCTGAAATTGCCAAAGCTCTAGCAATAGCTTGGGAATTTATCTCTCCTGTTAGACTGGTCCCTTTTTGGTGAACGTGATCAATTAATTTAGCATCTCCTCCTGCTAATCCACTCATTGAAGTTAACCCTTCACTTTCAAGCCCTGCCTTGATTGCTTCCCTCATTACTTTTAAGTTCTGTTTCATACATTTTCTGATTTCAACTTCAGATTTTTCACTTAATTCCTTTTCTCTTAAGATAACAACTTCTGGAATAGAAATTTTCTTTTTATCAGCAAGTTCAGTAAGTTCTGCTATTGTTTTGAAATAATACATTTTAAACCCTCCCTATTGAACAGGTTTAATTACTTTAGCTTCTTTAACTTCATCTATT
Organism: Natroniella sp. ANB-PHB2; assembly: GCF_046097105.1. Classification (GTDB taxonomy): domain Bacteria; phylum Bacillota; class Halanaerobiia; order Halobacteroidales; family Halobacteroidaceae; genus Natroniella. The sequence goes on from NZ_CP175562.1 coordinate 939,920, forward strand.
TCTTCTATTGCTGTTAATCTTTCTAGGGCCAATCCATGATCCAGTTCAATTACTGCGGTAGCTAAGGCTCCCTTATACTCCCTTAACACCTTCATAAAGGCAATATTTAACTCACTTTCTTCTAACACTCTGGATATTTTAGCAATTACTCCTGCTTTATCATGGTGTAAAGTAATCAAAGTGTGATATTCTCCAGTCAATTCTACATTAATTCCATCTATCTCTTCAATTACAATATTACCCCCTCCAACAGAAGAAGCAATTATTGTAGTAACTTTCTCTGTCAAATTCTTGATTTCAAGCTTAACAGTATTAGGGTGGAAACCGTCTAGTTCAGTAGGTAAAAACTCAAATTCAATCTCTTTATTTCGGGCCAACGCAAAAGAGTCTTTAATCCTAGGATCGTCAGTTGCCATTCCTAGCAATCCTCCTAATAAAGCTTTATCAGTACCATGACCTTGGTAAGTCTCTTTAAATGAGCCATGCAAAAAAAACTTAACTTCTGTAATCTCTGTACTTACAATCTCTCGGGCCAAATTACCAATTCTGACTGCACCAGCTGTGTGGGAACTAGATGGACCAATCATAATTGGCCCTAAAATATCAAATGCACTTAATTTTGTCATTATAGTTCACCTAACCTTCTATTATTACTTAATAACTTATGATAAGTAGTGCACCAAAATTTATTTAGAACTTGTAAATCTGCATTAAAAGAGTTTTTAATAAGTCACTCAATCTTAAGGTATAGCTAAAGATCATTTTTTTGCCAACACTTATCTATTAAGATGGTTGTTTATAACTCAAGATATTCTTCTTTTGCAGAAAGTATCAATTTAATTTGAAAATAGCTGATCTCTTCAGGTAATGCTTCCTTTAATGGCTTTAAACGTTCAGCTCCTATTTCTTTGATCTTATTTTTAATTAAATCTCTATTTTTATGAGAAACAAATAGATCAAGATTTAAATCAAACCCCTCCTGTAAAGAACGAACCATATGGCTTTGAACTGTTGTTAAAGCAAGTTCTCTCAAATTAGCTATTTCCGATAAACTTTTACCGGTCTTTAATAGATTATAACTTACCAAATGACTTGGGGTATCTGTTGTAGTTGCAGTCTCTTGTCTAGCAGTCTCTTGTACTGCAAATTCCTTAATTTTTTCTAGAAAAAATTTACCATAGCGTTGGAACTTAATTGGGCCAACTCCTTTAATCTCTAGCATGGCTTCTTTAGTTATCGGTTTTTGCTCAGTCATCTGCTTTAAAGTGCTATCATGAAAGATTGCATAAGGGGGTAGATCTTCTTTTTTAGCTAATTTCATTCTAAATTCACGTAAGATACTGAATAAGCTATTTTGAGAAGTGATTCGTTTGATCTTCTTTCTAACTTTATAATATACCTCTTCCCTTCCCGCTAATACTGGCTTAGCCTTTGCTGTCAATTTAGTTACAGGATATTTACTATTCGTTAAACTAATATATCCTTCAGCAATTAAAAAATTAATTAAATCTTTAATCTCTTTTATAGTATTCTCCTTTAATAAGCCATAGGTGGATAGTTGATCAAAGCCTAGCTTCAGTATTTTCTGTCGTTTAGAACCTTTCAGCACACAAGCAACCGTTGTAACTCCAAACCTCTGTTCAGTCTTATAAACACAGGATAAAATCTTTTGGGCTTCTGTTGTTATATCAATCAACTCTTGTTCTTCATTACAGTTACTACAATTATCACAATCATTAATTAATTGCTGATTATCAAAATAATTTAAGATAAACCCTCTCAAACATTTGGTTGTATAGCAATAATCAATCATTTTATGTAGCTGTTGATATCTACGCTTTTTAAATTGGGGCGTTAAATTAGATTTTTCAATAAAAAACTTAGGTAATCTAATATCCGCAGGGTGAAATAATAAGATACATTCACCTGGTTCGCCATCCCGCCCTGCTCTCCCTGCTTCCTGATAATAATCCTCTAACGTCTGCGGTAAATTATGATGGATCACATAGCGCACATTTGATTTATCAATTCCCATTCCAAAAGCATTAGTTGCGACAATTATTTTTAGTTCATCAAAGATAAATTTTTCTTGAACCTCTCTCCGTTCTTGACCACCCAATCCAGCATGGTATTTACCAACTGAAAATCCTTTTTGCTTTAGAAAAGAAGTTAATTGATCGACCTCTTTTCTGGTAGCAGCATAGATGATCCCAGCATCATCTTGATTAACTTCCACATATTCTGCAATGAAATCCTTCTTATTATCTCCACTAATTAAGTTAAACTTTAAATTAGGACGATCAAATCCAGTTACATAAATACTTTCCTCTTCAATTCTTAACAGTTCACTTATATCCTTCCTGACTTCTTTTGTTGCAGTTGCGGTAAACGCAGTTACTACTGGTTGATTAGAGAGGCTGGTTATTAATTTAGGAATCAAGCGATAGCTGGGTCGAAAATCATGGCCCCAACTGGATATACAGTGACTCTCATCAACTGCTATTAAAGAAATATCACTAGCTTGTAATTGGGAAATAAATTCTTTAGATTGTAATCTCTCAGGTGCAATATATAACAAATCATATTGACCTTCACATGTTTTAGCCATCCTTTCTTTAATTTCCAAATTACTTAATGAACTATTAATAAAAGTAGCTTCAACTTCTAAAGCATTTAGGGAATCAATCTGATCTTTCATTAATGAAATCAAAGGCGAAATTACCAAAGTAACACCTGATAAACAAAGGGCTGGAATCTGAAAGCAGATGGACTTTCCTCCCCCAGTAGGCATTATTCCTAAGGTGTTGTTACCTGTTAATATACTTTCGATGATCTCTTTTTGTCCTTTTTTAAATGATGAATAACCAAAATAATCTTGTAATAACTGTTCAGCTTGTTCTAACATTCAACCAACTCCTTAGATTACATCTATAAATAAAATTACTAACTAACTCTTATATTTTTCAGTAAATACCTTGCTATAATCAAATTCTCCTTCTATTCTTCAACAACCTCACCAAATTAATTTCCTCTTGACACATATTAACTCCTCCTTGAAACTTTATTTACTTATTTACTATTACCTATTATTTTTACAGCTACAATGATATTATTCTATTTCTTTATTAATCTTCCTCCTCCTAATCTTCAACAGAGGTTTTTAATCTTATTTAGATTCAGGTTAAAATTCAATTTTAAAAGTATTAACTTCTTCTAACCGGTTATATTAAGCATACGAAAATAATGAAATTACTAATAAATGCAGGAAAATATAGATTGATAACTAATATCTAAAGTTAGGAGATAAAATAAGGAGGAATAAAAAATGAGTTTAAAAGAAGATGCACTTAACTTACATCAAGAAAACCAAGGCAAATTAAAAGTAAATACTAAAGTAAAAGTTAATGATGAAAATGATCTTTCACTTGCTTACTCGCCAGGAGTAGCAGAGCCTTGTCTAGAAATCGCTAAAGATGAGAAGAAGGTTTATGAATATACCAATAAGTCAAATTTCGTAGCTGTTGTCAGTAATGGTAGTGCTGTCCTAGGCTTAGGTGATATTGGAGCCAAAGCCTCAATGCCTGTCATGGAAGGAAAAGCTGTTCTCTTTAAAGAATTTGGTGGTGTTGATGCTTTCCCTATCTGTATTAATGAAACAGATCCAGATGCATTAGTTAAGGCAGTTAAGCAGATTGCTCCTACATTTGGTGGTATTAATCTAGAAGATATCAAAGGACCTGAGTGTTTCTATATTGAGCAAAAATTAAAAGAAGAATTAGATATTCCAATCTTTCATGATGATCAACATGGTACTGCTATTATTACTTTAGCTGGCCTATTAAATGCTTTAAAAATAGTTGACAAAAAGATGGAAGATCTTAAAATAGTAGTTAATGGTGCAGGAGCTGCTGGAGTAAGTATTGTTAAACTCTTATTATCTGAAGGTGTTGAACAGATCAAAGTTTTAGATAGCAAGGGTTTAATTTATCAAGGACGAGATAATTTAGATAAGGCAAAGGAAGAATTAGCTGAATTGACAAATAAAGAGAAAGAAGAAGGCAACCTTGCCGATGCAATTGTAGGCGCAGATGTCTTTATTGGCGTTTCTGTTGCTGGAGTATTGAGTAAAGAGATGGTAAAAGGTATGGCTGATGATCCAATTTTATTCCCAATGGCCAACCCTGATCCTGAAATTTGGCCTGAAGATGCTTTTGAAGCAGGAGCTAAAATAGTGGGCACCGGTCGTTCTGATTATCCAAACCAAGTTAATAATGTAATGGCCTTCCCTGGCGTCTTCCGTGGTGCATTGGATGTAAGGGCCAAAGATATCAATCAAGAGATGAAAGTAGCCGCTGCATATGCCTTAGCTGAATTAGTCACTGAGGATAAGTTGGCCCCTGATTATGTGATTCCAAAGCCATTCGATGAGCGGGTTGGCCCTTATGTTGCTGCTGCAGTAGCTCAAGCTGCTATTGAAAGTGGTGTAGCTAGAATAGAGCTTGATTATGACACTGAATTAGAGAATGCTAAAAAATTGATGACGAAATAAGTTTGAGGTTAAATAAAGATAATAAACATAAAGTAATAAACAAATAATCTACAACAAAAACATAAATTTATTAATAATTAAAGCAGTCATAAAACCTTTTCCTTATGACTGCTTTTTTAGTTTTGATTTATTAAATGATTTTACTAAAACTTAACCTTAGACTTAAACTAAAAAGGACTTAGTGTTAGTCCTTTTTATATTTAAAGTACAGACCGGTTAATGGTGGCAATGTAATCTCAATTGAATGCTCCCGCCCATGCCAAGCAATAGGTTCTGAGTAAACTCCTCCTAAATTTCCTAAATTAGTTCCACCATAAATTTCAGCATTAGTATTTAATATCTCCTCATAAAACCCTGCTTCTGGTACAGCTAACCTATAATTTTCCCTAATAACAGGTGTAAAGTTAAAAACACAGACCAGCCTTTCCTCCGGATTATAACCCTTGCGAATGAAAGAAATAACACTCTTCTCAAAGTCATGACAATCAATCCACTCAAATCCTGATTGATCAAAATCATTCTCCCATAAAGCATTCTGTTTTTGATAGATAGCATTTAATTCACAGACAAATCTCAACAACTTCTGATGAGGTTTATAATCTAAAAGATGCCAATCAAGGCTTCTAGTATCATTCCATTCATTCCACTGTCCAAATTCATTACCCATAAAGAGAAGTTTTTTGCCAGGATGGCCAAACATATAAGCATAAAAGAGTCGTAAATTAGCAAATTTCTGCCAGCGATCACCAGGCATCTTTCCAATCATTGAACTCTTTTCATGGACTATTTCATCATGGGACAATATCAAGATATGATTTTCATTAAATGAATATAATAAAGGAAAAGTTAACTTATTATGATGATATTTTTTATAAAATGGATCGACTTCGATATACTCCAAAGCATCATTCATCCAGCCCATATTCCACTTCATCGAAAAACCAAGTCCACCTAGATAAGTAGGCTTGGTTACTCCTGACCAGGAAGTAGACTCTTCAGCAATAGTTAAGATGCCAGGATAGTATTGGTGAGTAATTGAATTAAAAGACTGTAAAAAAGCAATTGCTTCTAAATTCTCTCGACCTCCATATTTATTACTAATCCATTCTTTTCGTTTGTGATCCAAATAGAGCATAGAGGATACTGCATCAACTCGAAAGCCGTCTATATGAAATTTATCTAGCCAATATAGTGCATTAGAGATTAAAAAATTCCTGACTTCTTCACGACCATAATTAAAGACATACGTTCCCCACTTCTTATGCTCTCCTAATCGAGGATCTAGATGCTCATATAAAGCGGTTCCATCAAATCTACCTAGCCCATGGCCATCTTTAGGGAAATGCCCAGGAACCCAATCTAAAATAACCCCAATATCATGTTGATGGAACTGATCGATTAAATACATTAAATCTTCTGGTTTACCAAACCTACTGGTTGGAGAAAAGTATCCGACTACTTGATACCCCCAAGATTCATCTAATGGATACTCTCCTAGCGGCATCAGCTCTACATGAGTAAAATTATTTTCAGTGACATAACTAACCAGCTTATCGGCTAATTCACGATAAGTTAAAAACCTATTATCTTCTTCAGGAACTCTGGCCCAAGAAGCTAGATTAACTTCATAAATTGAAATTGGTTTTTGTAACCAGTCTATCTCTTCTCTTTTTTTCATCCAATTATCATCTTGCCATTGATGCTTATTAGATAGATCATAGGTTAGTGAAGCACTAGCAGGTCTTAACTCACTATAAAAAGCATAAGGGTCTGATTTAATTAACTTTTGGCCCGCTTTAGTCAATATCTCAAATCGATATAATTCTTCCTCTCCTAAACCAGGAATAAACAATTCCCAGACTCCAGACCCTTCTAATAACCTCAATTGATGTATCCTTCCATCCCAATTATTAAACTGACCAATCACACTAACTCGCTTTGCTTCTGGAGCCCAAATAGAAAAATGAACCCCTCTACTTCCATCGTGAGTTATAATTTTGGCCCCCATCTTTTCATAAATACGATGATGATTTCCTTCATTAAATAGATGTAAATCATAATTCGATAAAACAGGGCCAAAGGTATAAGGGTCTTCTTCTAACCAACGACTCTGCTCAGTTTCAAATTGTAATTGATAATCAAATAGCTGTTCAGCTTCAATTACCTTTTCAAACAGTCCACTTTCTGCTACCTTATTTAATTCAATCTTTTGCTCTAAATCATCAGAGACAACAAAAACATTAGTTACATCTGGTCGAAAAACCCTAATCACTACTTGGTTTTTATCAAGAAAATTAGCCCCCAGAAAATCAGATGGCTTTTTTAATCTAGCACTAACAATCTTATCTATTTCAGTTTGACTTAGCTTGCTCCTACTCATTATGCCCTCCCTTCTCTATAATTATAAACTTCTTTCCCTAATCATTTTTTTCCTCTTAGTTAAGAGGGTTAAATTAAAATAATCCTATATATCTTATAAGATATATAGGATTATACTTAGGTTTGAATCTTTAATTATCAAGTTCATCTCTATAAAATATTCCTTCTAAAGCAACCGTATCCCAGTCTTCTTCACGAATTGGTTCTCCTTGATAAAGAAACTTAACTCCATCAATCCAATCTCTTTCATACTCTGGTTGTAAAAAAGAATTAATCAAGGTTACAGAAGTAAAATGTCCATCAGCTGCTCCTTGAAAATAATCTAAATACCATGTAATCCCAGCATTTCCTCTAAAGGTAGGTAGTTCATCTTTATTTCGGTTCCATTGGTGTTCCTCTAAATTTATAACTGCTATATCTCTTCCGTTTTCTTCTTCTATTTCTATAACCTTAATCGGTAAAAAATCAAATCTAAATCTTGATAACCTATTAGCAATTACCTGTAATTTTTCCAACAGCTCTAAATCATCAGCAATCTGAATATAAAAGTTAACTTCCGTATCATCATATCTTTCATCTGATCCATAAATAGGAAAAATAGTAACTTCTAACTCTTCATTATCAAAGCCTACTATATTATTAACTCGTTCATTTTCAAAATTAACCTTATAAAAGATTGTTCCTAACAAAATTAATACTAAAACAATTACTACGATTAGTGGATAATTATCTTTATTCAATATATTCCCACCCTCTTTTAAAATTTTCAGCTTAATATTATTTTTAGCTTAGCTAAACTTTTTATGTAATAAGGGTAAGGAGAATAATTAATTCTCAGCTAAAAATCTCCACAATTCATCTTGAGGGGCTTGATTAAGCTCGATCTCTTTTTGCTCTGTAACAACTACTCTCCCTTGAGCTGTGATCTCTCCAATAATTGTGGCATTAATTCCAGTTGAGGTCAACTTATCTACAACCTTTTCTCCTTCAGCAGTAGTTAAGATCATTGCTCCAGAACCGATTAAGTGATAAGGGTTGATATTTAACAGCTCAGTTATATTTTCAGTTGTTCGATGTAAAGGAATTGCACTTTCTTTTATTGTAAATCCAACTCCAGCTGCTTCAGCCAATTCAAACAAGGAACCATATAAGCCTCCTTCAGTAATATCATGCATTGCATTTACTTTTAGTTCTGCTCCTAATAACCCTTCTGGAATTACACTTAAATATTCAGTTAGATGTTGCGCTTCTTCTATTATTTCAGTCTCAAGCCCCAACTCTAATAAACGTTCAGCAAAATCTGTAGCCAAAATAGCAGTACCTTCTAAACCTGCCCATTTAGTGATAATGATCTGATCTCCTGGCTGAGCATCAGCCGAAGTTACAAATTTATCTTTAGTTGTTTTACCGATTGCTGTACAAGAAACTAAAGGTTGTTGTACAATATCAGTTATTTCTGTATGCCCTCCTAAAATATCGATCTCTAAATCTTGAGCAGCTTGATTTATATCTTTTACTATTGCTGTTATTTCTTCTTTGCTTGTACTTGGTGGAAATAATAAGACTTGTTGAATACCGATTGGTTGTGCACCATTAGCCGCTATATCATTACAAGCAACATTAACTGCTAAACTCCCCATTCCCTCTTGTACCCCAGTAATTGGATCAGTAGACATCACAGCAACAAACTCTCCAAAATCAATCACAGTCGAATCTTCACCGATCCCAGGTCGAACTAAAACTTCATCATTTGTAGCGGAAATTTTACTTAAAATAAGTTCTTTTAGATTGTTAATATCAATTTTACCAGCTTTCATAGGTCTATCACCTTTCTAAACTATTTAATGAAGTAATTATTTAGTAATTTCATCTATAATCTCACTCTTTAATAATGCAAACACAACAGGAAAAGCTATAGCTGCCCCCATACCCATTTGAACAAAATCCATAGGAACCCCCTGCAAAGGAACTATAAAACTTCCACTAAATAATGCTGACACAAAATAATAACCTACTATCATCCAGGTTCCACCAACTAAAATTGCCACTGCATCTTTAACTCTGATAGTGTCAACTTTAATTTGATTGGGATTAGAAATTTTACCAACAATAAACCCTTTAATCCCCTTAACAATCAAAGTAGGAAGTGCCCAATGAGTATAGCCTAATAATATATCTGCTATTGCTGAACCAACTCCTCCTGCTAAAGACCCGAACTTACTACCAAATAAAATAGCAGCTACATAAATCATACTATCGCCTAGATGAATATAACCTTCTGTAGCTGGAACTGGAATCTTAATTACCATAGTAGCTATAGTTACTAATCCAATTAATAGACCAGCTAATGTTAATTTTTTAGTTTTATGCATTCCTGTAACTCCCTTCTTAGAACAATAATTATATCAACTAATCTTAACACAAAACCAAAAAGTTGTCAAAAATTGATTTGTTTTAGTTGTTTAAATAATAACTTCATTTATATCTAACCTCTTCTTTGAATAGATAGTTTCAATTTCTGTAATAAATATCAGTAAAAACTCAAGAGTGAAATATCATCTTTAATCATATATGCTATTTTTTTGTAAAGCTCCTTTAAATATAGAAATTTTTTAATAGATTAAATAAATATTCAAGTTATATTTAAATAGATTATAGGATATTATAATTAATGTGCTGAAAGGAGGTGAGCTTAATAAATGACAGTAGGTGATGATTTACACCAAGCTCTTACAGGGTTAGAAACTGCTAAAAGCACTTTAGAAGGTTTTTCTCAAGATACTAATGATGATTTAGCTCAAGATATGTACACTCAATGTGCTCAACAAATTGAGCAGGTAGCTCAACAATTAGAAGATAGAGTAAATTACGTTGAAAGTGAAGAACCACAATATAAGCAAAAGCAGCAAATGCAACAAAATCAGCAGGGCCAACAAAATCAACAGAATCAATAAAATAATTTTAATAAATAGAGCAAGCTAATTATTAACAGTTAGCTTGCTCTGGTTTATTTAGTAATAAAAATATTTTTATTACTAAATAAAAACCCTCATTCTAAATTTATGGTAATTTATTCCTAGTATATTTTTTAGTTTATTTAACAAAATAATAGCAAGGAGGCTTATCTGTCATGGCTACCCAATTATTAAAAGGCTTAATAGAGAAATCATTAAAAATGATCTTATTATCACTAATTTTAGTGGCTATATTTATTTTAATAGAATCATTTTTAGAAAACATATCTAATAATCCTGATTTTTTTAATCAATTACCGACTAAATTAAATCCACTTTTAAGACAACTACCTAGACTTAATGGTCAAGTGCTATTTGAGTTAGTTTAACAACTCACTTTTTTAATCTCTCTTATAGTTTTAACAAGCTATTTTTCTGATTGAAAATTTAATTTGTTATTTTTAATATAAACTCTAACCTGATCACCATCTGCTAAAGGTTCAATTAGTTGGGCATCTTGACCATTCTTCTCAATAATCAACTTCCCATTAATATTTGTTGGGATTTCATAATTAATATGATTTAATAATTGATTCAAGTGTACGGTGCCAGGTTTATAAACAAGCTTATCACCAGCAAAGACTTCTTCTTCATCATTTACTGCCTTCCCATTTTTTAATAATTTGAAATTAGTAACTGGCAATTTTATTGACTGTTCATTAAATATAATATTAATTGTATTATTCAATTCCATTTCTTCTAAAATATCTTTTATTCGTAAGCTAGCCTGATTAACCTCTGTAAATTTTAAATGATCACCAGTAGTAACTTCTTTATCCAATGGTACTTCTTTTCCATTAAGTAAAATATGATAATTTTGATAGCGCTTTTCCTGTTCTTCTCCGTTAAAAGTATAAACGATCTTTTTTTCTTTAATCTCTTCAACAGGAAACTCTAAAATCTCTTCGACTACTTCTTTTACTGTCTGAGGTAAAATATAATTAATTTTTGCCCTATCTTTTAATTCTGTATTTAAACTTACTCGCTCCTCATTCATATAACAAATTGGTTCTAAGTTTACCTCTGTATTATTTATATGTATCTTTTGACTTGGTAGTTCAGGAACTACATCTGCTACTATTCCAGATGCATTCTTACCTTGTTCACCTAATTCAACTGTCAATTGATCACCGTGGCTAATTTCAGTTTCAAGTTCTGCTTTTGTACCATTGATTAAAATCTTTCCAGCAGTTCCTAATGAGCCTCTAATCACCTTCAAATCACCATTAACTTCTACTGAAATAGCTAAACCAGGGCTTGGTTTTAAAGCCTTAATATCAACTTCAGCTGCTAAAAGTGCATCAGATACTTTAGGCTCTCTTAAAGTAAACAAATGAGTTAAATTTCCATTAACTTCTACATCTATAAAGTTAACCTGGTTGTTATTATTATGGCAAGTAATCGCAATACCAAATGGTGTTATTGATTGGGTTTCTGCTATTCCATCAATTTCTCCTGTAATCTCATCTATTTCTTGGCAATCTTTAATTCCAACTCTATTAATAGGTAATTCTAATTCTTTAGCTAATTTTTCCTTTAATAAAGGAGTTAAACTACCCCCACCAATGCAAATAACAGCTTGTGGTTCTTCTTTATTTAATTCTAAGACTTGCTTAGCAATTTGCTGGGCCAAATTCTCTACTTCATCTTCTATCATTTTAATAATACTAGTAGTTGCTACGGTAGTTGTTTGACCTAAAATATCTTTGATTTTCACCTTGTCTTCCAAAGTTAACTTTCTTTTAATTTTTTCAGCTTTATGATAATCAAGCATATAATTCTGGCATATTGCTTCAGTAATCTCATCACCTGCTACTGGAACCATAGCATACCCGATAATTGAACCCTCTTTGGTAATGGCAATATCTGAAGTTCCAGCGCCAATATCTACTAAAGCTAAATTAAAGTTATACATTTGTCGTGGTACAATCAAATTAGAAGCAGCAATTGGTTCTAGTGTTAAATGATCCACCTCCAAATCTGTTTGCCGAATAACTGTTAATAGAGAATCAACCACTATTCTTGGTAAAAAAGTAGCAATTAAATCAACTTCTATTTTTTTGCCACTTTGCCCTATTAAATTACCAATCTTCATTCCATCTAGCATATTTTGTAACAAAGTATATCCTACAAAATGATATCCATCAGCTTGATTATCATTTCCGGCTAATTTTTCTTGAGCATTTTGAACAGCAGAAAATTCTAAAGCTTGTACATCGCTAGTAGTTATCTCCCTTTTATTTTCAAATTCTAATTGAAAATGACCAGTAACCGTCTTTAAAGCACGTCCAGCAGCAGCAATTCCAACCTTATTTAAGTTTATATCACATTTTCTTTCTAAGCGGGTTTTGATCTTTTCTACTTGTTGAGCAACTTCTCTTACATTATGTATTTGACCATCTATCATTGAACGATTTTTATGTTCTATCATTTCAGATGCTTTAACAATCAACTTATCATTAGTAGTAGGTTCTAATACAACCCCAACTACTGTTCTAGTTCCAATATCTAAAGCAAAGACTAAGTCATTCTTTTCTTGCATTTAGCAAACCTCCTATTATAAAATGATTGATATATGGTGTCAGTGGTGAAATTAATAAAAAGACTGCCTTTATGATATTTTCTCTTTTTTTGAATTTTATCGTTAGCTTATTCAACTATTTAACGATTTATAATAAATTTCCTGCTTAATAAGGAGTTAATTTATCAAATTTAATCTTTCTTAAATATAATTTAACATTTTATTTTAAATAAACAAAAAAAGCACCTTGTTAACAAGGTGCTTTTTTGTTTAAAGTTTCTTATAGATAAAACCACTGTATGCTGGTAAATTAAAGTCTACCTTTTTATTTTGTTCTATAATTAAAGTATCCATCGGTTCAATTTCAGTTTCAGTTGTAAAATCATTAATCTGATCTAGATCAGCAATTTTGGCCCATTTCCCTTCAACATCAAACTCTAATTTCACTTTGATATCTGCCCCTTCAAAGTTGATCAGGATTAACATTTCCTCATCACTATCTAGGTCTTTTGTTCTCCAACCAATCAAACGTTTATTCTTCCCTTTTTCTTCAGACAACCAAGGCCCTAACATCCAACTGAATTCACCAGTTTCAATCGGATTGGCTCCAGAAATCTTCAAAGCTCCATATTTTTTACGCAAATTAATCAATCGTTGTGTCCAGTCAAAGAATGGATTATACTCAAATTCTGGACAGTTAGGATCAGGAGTTACTTTATTAAGATCAATATTATTGGCATCTCTGTTTACTCCAAACTCTTGGCCCATATATAGCATTGGCTGACCTAAAGCAGTCATAGTGGCCATCATGGCTAACTTAGCCTTTCTGTCTTTGATATTACAATCAGTTATTTCGTTTGTTTCAACCTCAAATTTAACACTCGGTTCATCATGACTTTCACTATAATTAATGACATTGTTTGTATGATCAGCAAATTGGTTCTTAGAGAAATAAAAAATATCTCCTAATCCTTGCGGTGTATTATAACACCAATCCCTATAAACACCTTCCCTCAACAATGCTTTAATCTTGTCATGAAACATATCACTCCACTGGGCATAGCCATTATATCCTTCAAAATTCAAATCTGACTCATTAGGTAGGTTTTCAGCAATCAAAATTGTATCAGCTTTAAATCCACTATCCCTAATTTTATCTTGTATTTCATACAGTAATTGGTGATCTAAATAATTACTATGCGTAGCATCAAATCTAAATCCATCTACATGATATTCCTCAATAAATAATTTACAAGAATCGATTAACATATTATTAACTTCAGGTTTCTCAGTAGCAACTCGATTGCCCCATTTAGTACTTCCAGAAAAATAAAGTCCCCCTGGCCCCGAGCCATCATCAATCAGATCCCATAATGGGTTAAATTGATTTGAAGTATGATTGAATACTTGATCAACAATTACTGCTAAACCATGATTATGCGCAGTATCGACTAATTTTCTAAAGTCATCTAAATCACCAAAATCCTTCTCTATTGACATAAAGCTACATGGATCATATCCCAAACCGAAATGGCTCCAAGATTCAGAAGTAGGCATTAAAGCTAAAGCAGTAACCCCTAAATCATTAAAATAGCCTTCTTCAATTCTACGAATAACTCCCTTAAATGTACTCTGTTCTTCTATTGGAAGATCTGAATCTTCATCTGTAAAGCCATATACATTCAATTCATAGATAATTAATTGACTAATATCAGGTGTTTCCCAATCTTGATCTGTCCATTCAAATTCGGTTGGATCAGCAACTACACAATTTTCTCGTTGATAGTTATCACTATAAACTCTAGTATAAGGATCCCAAGCCCATCTCTCATTTCCTCCAATACCCCCATGAACAAAAAATTTATATTCAACTTCTGGAAGTTCGGGATCTATCTGATCAGCTGGCACCCTTGTCCACCAAATATTGGGTTGGTTATAATACCCTTGGTATAAGTCAAGCTCAATAAATGACTCTTCTTCATCAGCACAAGCAGGACAATTACCAGGAGTTTGAAAATCATTGAGATTAGAACCTAAATAAACTCGACCAGCTCGTGGATGAAAGAGAGCAAAACTGATTGAACCATCAGTTAACTTATGAGCTCCTAATAAAGAAGGGGTTTCAAATTTAGACACATCTGTTTGTGGTAAATAAAAATTATCCTGGGGAATTAAATCTTTAATTTTCTGATAGGCCTCTTTAATATGCCCGACAGGATCTGCTGGTCTAACATTATAAACATTATGCCAGCCTGCTTTACACCAAATTTCCCCTCCTAATCCTGCATTATAAAAACGATTGTTTCGTTCATCTTCCCAGATGGTGTGATCTCCTAATTCATCTTTAAATTTAAAATTGAAGTTTGTTCGATTAACTACTAAATCATAGTAGAGTCCATAATCGTCCCTGCCATCAGGATAAACCTTTTTTTGAAATTTTCCTGTTCCATCCAGCCAAGCCCATAAAACTGGATTTCTAAAATTTCTTTTATTATCATAATGAATTCTTACTTTTGTTCTCATCAAATCCTCCTTTAGTCAATTATCGCTAACTATTCTTCATTTATATTATTAACCAAAAGAAGTTAAATAATTAATTAAGTTCAAGTTTAATTCTGAGCTTTAGAAAAAAATTAAATAGTCCCCTAATATTTTAGCTTTGAGTTTAATGAAAAAGTTTGATAATAGACCCATCGGACAAAAAGCACACCAGATTCTTTCCTTAAAGATCAGCCCTAAGAAAACACCAATTAATGTAGTTGCTAAGATCAAACGATAAAAAATTAAACCACTTTGCTCCCAGTCTCCTGCGACTAAATAAATTGCAATTAATAAGTTTCCAATCAGCAAGCCTAAGAAACCAATTTTAAAATATGTCTTTTTAAATATAGAAGGTATTTTTCGCTGGAAACTTATCTTTTCTATTAAGTTATCATATAAGCTACCTCGTGGACAAAAAAAACCACACCAGATTCTCTTCCCTGTTATTGTAGAAGTAACTAATGGTGCTAACATACAAACTATAACTAAATTTCCTAACAATAAATTCACCCTACCAAATAGCAAGAAAAATATTAATAAAATCCAACTAATATTTTTTATAAACCTGATTAAATTACCTTTCACTTTTATCCTCCAGTATACATTAATTAATATATACTATGATTATCTAAAGAATATAATGAATTAATGATATTATAATCCCATTGATTCAAATTAAAGCATGGTAGTCTATTTAGAAGAATATAGTTTTATATTAATATAATTTTTAAGCTTAGGTCTTACTTAAACTTAGATTTAACCTTAGACTTAATACCAACAAAAAAGAAATTATAAAAATATATTAAATTAAAGCAAATAATGATAGAATATAATTAAGCAGAAGAATTTAAGAATTAATAGGAAGAAACTACTATTATGAGGAGGGTTTTTTATAAAAAATAAAATACTTTTTTTCTTGCTATGGATTTTTTTAATTTCATCATTCTCTTCAATAGTTTCAGCTGATAATTCAACTCAAATCATTTCAACTGTTGGTTTAGGAGAGATTGAATTTGAACCTGATCAAACAGTAATTGAAGTAGAGGTATTAGCAGAAGGGAGAGATAAAACAAACCTTAAACATCATACTGAACAAAAGCTTAATTCACTAAAAAAAGATATAACAGAACTTGAATTATTAAGCAGAACAAAGATAATTCAATCAAATCCTGAACATTCTATTTATAACCGTAAAAAAGGAGCCAGACAAGAAAAAATTGAACAATTAAAGTTTTTATTAACAATTGAAATTTTAGACTTTGATTCAACCAAGATTGCATCAGCTATTTTAGATTTGATTGACATTATCAAAGCAAATGATTCCAGTCGTAGACGAGCAACTTACAATCAACACTATGAGATCGGTTATACTGTGATTCAAGGTTACTATACTTTATATGCTTCAATAGAATTACAAGAAAGATTATTAAAAGAAGCTATAGCAGATAGCAAACAAAAAGCAGAAATATTGGCTCGAACAATCAATTCATCAATTATGGGTATTCAACAAATCAAAGCAGAATATATCGGTTTGATTAATTATCAGGAAGAAATTTCTATTATTGCCCCACAACCTCCTACTAGAAAGATTTATCAAGAAAAGATTGAAGTCTATTATAAAATAAATTGACCTTTCTATATAATAGGTTGGACTTAGTCTATTTAAGGTTTATTGAGTATATTGAAAGAAATCATTAATTCATTTTAGATAACATAAAAAAGCTTCAATCTCATCTAAAGATTGAAGCTTTTTAAAATACAAAGTTGTAATGATGACTTTTTACTAGTTATTAATTGAATTTATTAAAATCTACTCTATCAGGATGGGTATATACATTCAACCTCTTTCCTCTAGCAAATCCAATCACTGTTAAATTTAATTCTTTAGCAATCTTGATTGTTAGGTTTGTAGGAGCAGATCTAGAGGCTACAATCGGAACCTCTTGCTTAGCAGCTTTAAGTAACATTTCTGAAGAAATTCTACCACTAGTCAATAAAATCTTATCTGTAAGATTAATTTCATTCATAAATGCTTCACCAATAATCTTATCGACAGCATTATGTCGTCCTACATCTTCATGAAACATAATAATCTCTTCCTGATCAGTCAAACAACAACTATGTACTCCACCAGTCTGTTTGAAGAGTTTGGATTGACGACTCATCTTTTTTATTAAACTTAAAATCTTTTTAACATTAATCTTTGTTTTTTCTTTTTTAAGTTTTTTAGTACCTAAAGAATCCAACACATTATAAAAAACGGTACCTTTACCACATCCTGTGGTCAATGTTCTCTTGCCATGTAACTTTTCTCTCATATTCAACTTTTTGTTAGTTGTTATCTTACAAAACCCTTTTTCTGGCTCAACCTCTATTTGCTTTAATTCAGCAGGTGCCTTTAATAATCCTTCTGAAACTAAAAAACCAACTGTTAGATATTCAAGGCTTTGTGGTGAGCATAATAAAGTGATAAACTCTTTATTATTTAAAAATATAGTTAATGCATATTCTTTAATTAAAAAATCATCTATCTGTTCAACCTGACCTTTATTATAGCGTATGACTTTGTTTTTAATAGATAAATCCATGACGATAAGAATCACTCCTTCTAGCAAAAAATTTCAAAAATTTAATTCAAATCAATACTATAATTACTACTTTTTATGGCATTAAATAACATATAATAATTATAGTACAATTATTAATAATAATCAATTATACCTTGATATTTCAAATGGTATTCAATTTAGTTTGGAGGGAGAGATCTTAATGCAATTGGTTGAAACATTAAAAAGAAGAGATAGAGAGGATTTAAATCAAATTGCAGCAAACCATCATATTTATTATGAACCTAATTTTTCAAAAACATGGATCAGTAAAAAAATAAATAAAAAATTATCTGATCCTGCCTATCTTAAAGAGTTAATCGAAAAAAAATTTCCATCTAAGGACATATCAACTATAAAAAGATTAATTTCAACTGAACCGATCAATAAGGAAGGCTTACGACTTTCTACATATGAAATGTTAGTAGATTTAGGTTTAATTTATGAGCAGAATGAATTTTGTTATTTTCCCAATGATATTAAAAAATCATTAATAGACCTTTTAGCTACCAAGCAAAGTTTACCTAAAGCTTCTAAAGAAACTAATTTTACTAAAGCTACTGAACAAGAACCTATTCTAGATAGTGCTAAAAGAGTAATGAAGATCAAGTGTACCCCTTCATTTTTCCACTATTTATTGATTTTTTTGGGTTATATTACTACTTCTGATGAGTTAAAAGAGGATAAGATAAAAAAATTCATTTCTAAACTTAATTGCAGTTCAATTTCTAATCATAAGTTATTTGATTATATTCAACTATATTCATTTGAAAATCAACTCTTAGAAAAATCAACCTACAAAGTAAGTGATAATATTAATAAGTGGCTTAATACATCATATAATGAAAAGATCTTAGTTGGATTAGAAACACTCTTTCCTAAATATGCTCAAAAGCTGAGAAATACTATTGCTGTCTTAAGCCATTACCCTTTACAACAACAAATTTCACTCAATCTTTTTCTTGATGAAATCAATTATCATAAAACTGATCTTAAGCAACTAGAACTATTAGAATTGATGAAAATATTTACTATTAAAGGTGAGAATATTAAATTAACTCGATTATGTTGGAAATTATTCAATTCTAAAGCTAAATATAACTTAATTAAACCTAAGAGCAATAACAAAAAAATTATTATTGTTGAAAATACTGAATTAAAATCACTTTGGTCTATCTTTCAGACGGATTCATCAATAGAAATAACTGATAACCTTGAGCTAAAAGTTAATGAAGCAAATGAAAAATTAAATAGATATTTAGAAAAATCTAAAAAGGATCACTAATGTTTAAGATTAAGACCCAACCTCATCTAAATAGGTTAGACGAGGTTGGGTTAATCAATCAGTCCTATTTACTTCCTGTAATAACTAGTGAAAAAGATTCTAATGGTTTATAATCATCAAACTGAAAATTACCATATAAGTTTATTTTTTTGAAGCCAGTTTCAACCAATATATCTCTTAATTTATCGCTGGTTAAAGGATATAACAAGACTGAATTATTAAATTCACCATTAGGTGTCTTTAAAAGAGTCTTGAAATTAATTTTTGGCCCTTGACTTTCATAATTTCTGATTAACTTTATACCATCTGCACCTTCAATGCTAGGTAATTTAGTAATATCTTTAGCTAAAATACGATCATAATTAACAATCTGTAAAGCAAAAGTTCCTTCCTTTTTCAATAAAGAATAAATTTTGCTGATAAGTTCTCTAATTTCATCTACTCCATCTAAGTGAACTAAAGAGTTTCCAATACAGCTAATCAAGTCAAAACTTTCTATCGAATACAAAGCATCAATTTTTTTTATGTCCTCATTCTGAAAATCTATGCTAACTCCTTCTTCTTTAGCCTTATTATTAGCAGTAGCAATCATCTGTTTACTTAAATCAACTGCTGTTAGTCGATAACCTCGCTTAGCTAACGCAATAGGATAAGTCCCCGTACCAGTAGCAAGATCTAAAACTTTTCCTTTTTCAGATAAGTTTTCTTGTAAAAAATGCAATTTAACTTCTTTAAAAGGAAAAATATGATCATAATAGCGACTAAATTCTTGATAAAATTTCATTAACCTTCCTCCTCCCAAAAGAAGAGATCATCATAATAATCTTTTTCGATTTGACGCTGGCACTTAATTGCTGGATTAATTGCTTCCATAAAACCTTCTATCCAAATTTGATATAACTGGTGCATTAACTTGATAGAAAAATCCACTTCACTCCAAAACTCAGTATGTAATTTCGAATGATGCCGCCAAACTATTTTATTCTCTTCATTTATAACAATAGTTGATAATCTATCACAAGGCATTCTTTCTAAAAAATTATTCTTTAATGCTCTAAAGGCCAATTCTAGATTATTTTCTTGCTTCTCCTGCCATATTTCCCGGGCCAACTCTTGCCCTTGTTTATAATAAGTTTTTCTTAATAAGGTTTCATTCGAAAACTCTTCCACTAATTTTTTAACACAAGCTGTTTCTCGAGTTTGAGCAGTAGTAATTGCCTCTTCTAACCAAGGATGGATATGCTCTTCCCCTATCAACTTCTCTAGTGGCTGTTCAGCTTTTAATTGACCATATTCTTCTCGCAATTGTTTAGTTAATGGATCTACTTTTTTTCCATATTGCTCTTTAAAATTTGTTAATAGTTTTACTTCACGCTCTTCAATAATCATAATTTGCTTGTAAAGCCAATTATGAATTTCTCCTAGTCTTAAACTCATTTTTTTCACTCCTCATCTCACTATTACCTATATTATTAGAAATCATTATTAAATTTATTACGAAAGCTTATTTTTGGTTTCATAGCAATATAAGAAACTTCTGCCCATTATTATAACCTCTTAACTTTCTTTTAACTTAATACAACCAAGAGGACATTCTCTAACACAGTTTTCACAGCCAACACAACTTTCTGGATTAACAACTTTAGATACATCTTCAATTTCAAAGACATTAGGATTAGCTGGGCAGGTAGATTCACAAAGACCACAAGTAATACATTCTTCTTCATTAACTATGGGATAAGCCATATTAATTCCTCCTTGTTTAATTATTATATCTTTATTATAAAGTAATATCTATCATTTGTAATTGATTTAAATCACATCACCAAGTTAAATTATTAATAATCTCCTCCCCTAAGCCTAAATGCTCCTCTCCTGCCTGGTTAATATCACTAATTTTTGTAAAGACGTCATCGATTAAAGATGTAATATTAGAGAAGTGAACATCTACCTTCTTTGTAATTTCTTCACTGTCTTCAATTTTAGATATTAAATTTTTAATACTTTTTTTAGATTTATTCAGCAATTGATAAATCCTTTTAGTACTATTAATAATTTTTTTCAATAACTTAGCAGTCTTAACTGCTAAACTCTTGATTTCTTCTGCTACTACTGAAAAGCCAGTGCTACCTTTATTAACCCTTGCTGCCTCAATTGAAGCATTTAAAGCCAACAAGTTAGTTTGATTAGCAATATTTTTTATTTCCCCTACAAAGTAGGCAATATTATTAATTTCTTCATGCAATTCAGTAAAGTTAGAATAAAATTGGTCCAGCTCGGTTGTAGAAGCATTTAGTTTAGATTCCATTTCAGTAATGATCTCTTCTCCTAATTTATTTTCATTTAAAACCTCTTTCACATCTTTATTAATTTGATTTACTTGACTAATAATCCAATCATCCTCCTCAATCATCTGATTAATCTGTCCTTTAACATCATCTTTTAACTTATATAATCTATTCTGGCAACTATCTGCTTCTGCTAGTGCTTTCTTTAACTCAGTTAGTTTCTGTTTTTGTGCTTCTAACTTTTCTTTAAGTTCTTTATTTTCTCTTTCCAATTCTTGAATCTCACTTTTATAATGATTACTTTTATTTATAAATAACAAAACAATCCCCCCCTCTCACTTTAATTTGATTTTACTATTCTTTAACAAAGTTTACTATGAGAATTATCACAAAAATTAAAATAGAATACTTTATTTAAATTAAGTTAATAATAACTATGACTTTGAAGGGAGGAATAAAAATGCGTTTTATGAACTTATTTAATCGCAAAGAAGGCTTTCTAAGTGATATTTTCAATAGAAAGTCTTCAAACTCAAATTCAAAATCAATCTATACTAAAGTCTTAGCAGTTACAGGGATTTATCTGCTAAGGAGAATGCTTAAAAAGTAACCTTCTTTCAAAGAATAAATAATCCAGGGGAAACCCTGGGTTATTTTATTATTAAGCAGATTATTGTAAGTTTAGTTTTAGTCTATAACTGAAGGTCATTTTATTTGTAATAGATGTATAATCTTTCAAATCATTCTAAATACTAAAGGTAGATTTTTAACATATCCAAGGAGGTAGATTAATGGCAAAATTAATACCAGGTATTGAAGAGTTAACTGATGGCAAAGTTAGTGTTCATGAAACTGTCAATGAAATGTATGAAAAGATTCATCAGGATGGATTGAGTAATGTTTTTGATCGTTTCGATCCCCAAGAAAAAATCCGTTGCGGATTTTGTAGTGATGGAGTCAGCTGTCAACTATGTACAAATGGCCCATGTCGAATTTCAGAAAAAGTAGGAGCAGAACTTGGTGACTGTGGGATTGATCCTGATGCAATGGCAATGCGTGATATGTTATTAAGAAATATTATGGGTACCAGTACTTATGCCCATCATGCTTATAATGCTTTTAGAACCCTTAAGTCTACCGGAGAAGGAAAAACACCTTTCGGTATTACTGATGAAGAAAAGCTAAATTGGATGGCAGAAGCAGTAGGGGTTGATACTTCTCAAACCAAAGAAGAAATTGCTATTCAATTAGCAGATTTTTTAATTGATCAGTTGAGCAGTGATTATGATGATCCTCCTGCAATGGTAGAAATTTTTGCCCCAGAACCCCGTAAAAAAGTATGGCAGGATCTAGCTATCTATCCTGTGGGAGTTATGCATGAAATTAAAGATGCAACGGCCAGTTGTTTAACAAATGTCGATGGAGATCATTTCTCTCTAGCAAGGAAAGCATTACGAGCTGGAATTGCTACAATCTATGGAGCACAATTAGGACTGGAAATGGTTCAAGATATTTTATTTGGTACTCCTATGCCCCATGAAGTTGATACAGATATGGGGATTTTAGACCCTGATTATGTAAATATTATGTTCAATGGACATGAACCCTGGACAGCAGTTGCTACTATTTATGCTGCTCGTGATCCTCAAATTCAACAGAAAGCTAAAGATGCTGGAGCAAAAGGAGTTAGAGTAATTGGCTCAATAGAAACTGGACAAGAATTATTACAACGTTTTGAAATAGATGAAGTATTTAGAGGGTTGATCGGTAACTGGTTAGCGATTGAACCTGTCTTAGCTACTGGTGCAGTAGATATCTTTGCTATGGATGAAAACTGCTCTCCACCTAATTTAAAGCCTTACGAAGAAAAATATCAGGTCAAACTCGTTTCAGTTAATGATTTGGTAAGAATTCCAGGAGTAGAAGATAACTATGATTATAAACCAACAGAAGTAGGAGATACAGCACAAAAATTAATTGATATGGGAATAGATAACTTCAAACAACGAAGGGAGAATGTAACTCCACATGTACCACAGCGAGTCCAAAAAGCTATTTCAGGTTTTTCTACTGAAGCAGTTATTAACGCTCTGGGAGGAAAATTAGATCCTTTAGTTGATGTTCTCAAAGCAGGTAATATTAAAGGAGTTGTCGGATTGGTCAACTGTACTACTTTAGCTAATGGGCCACATGATTATATGACAGTCAACCTAGCTAAAGAGTTAATCAAACGGGATATATTAATTGTCAGTGGTGGATGTGGTAACCACGGATTGGAAGTAGCCGGACTAGCTGATCTTAAAGCAGCTGAACAAGCCGGTGAAGGATTAAAAGCTGTCTGCGAACAGCTTAATATTCCACCAGTTCTTAGCTTTGGAACCTGTACTGATACGGGAAGAATCTCAATGTTAGTAACTGAACTTGCTAACTTCTTAGAAGTAGATACTGCTCAATTACCAGTAGCAGTAACTGCTCCCCAGTATCTAGAGCAAAAAGCAACTATCGATGCTATGTTTGCGTTAGCATATGGGTTATATACTCATCTATCTCCTACTCCTCCAGTTGCTGGCGGGCCAAAGTTAGTTAAATTATTGACTGAAGATTTAGAAGAGCTGACAGGAGGAAAGGTTGCTTTAGGAAATGATCCTAAAGAAGCTGCTGATGGAATTGAAGCACATATTATGAAAAAAAGAGAAGAACTTGGTCTTTAAATAGAAAAACAAAAAGTTCCCAAGGGAACTTTTTGTTTTTTAAAGTTATTTAGTTATGTTACTTTTATACCATAGCTATCAGTTGTCAGCTGGTAACTGTATCATATAGAACAGCTATCTATCAAAACTTACCAAGAATAATCTGATTCCTATTTTTCGATACTAAATTTAAAGAGTAGAGCTAGGAGGAGATTAAAATTACAGAAAAATCACAAATTGAAGAAAATATTTCTAATCTAATCGATAGAGCTAAAAAAGCAGAAGCTCAATTAGCAACGATGAATCAAGGTGAGATTGATAAGATAGTACGTCATATGGCTCTAGCAGGTCTTGAAGATCATATGAGATTAGCTAAATTATCTGTTGAAGATACTGGTATGGGACTTTATGAAGATAAAATAGTTAAAAATATATATTCAGTTGAAAATATTTATAATAATCTCAAAGATAAAAAGACGATAGGAGTAATCAAGAAAAATCGAGAAGAAAAGTTAATTGAAATAGCTGAACCGGTGGGGATTATTACCGCCTTAGTTCCAATGACAAATCCTACTTCAACAACCATCTATAAAATATTAATTGCTCTTAAAGCAGGTAATCCAATTATCTTCAGTTTTCATCCTAAAGCTCAACTCTGTTGTGTAGAAGCTGCAAAGACTTTATTACAAGCAGCAATAAATGCTGGGGCTCCAAGGGGTTGTATTCAATGGATTGATCCTCCTTCTATTGAAGTAGCTAACAAGTTAATGAGTCATAGTGATGTAAGTTTGGTTTTAGCAACCGGTGGAACTAAGATGGTTAAAGCAGCTTATAGTTCGGGCACTCCTGCTATTGGTGTTGGCCCAGGCAATGTTCCTGCTTATCTGGAACAAAGTTGTGATTTAAAGCAAGCAGTTAATGATATTGTAATGAGTAAAACCTTCGATTATGGAACTGTCTGTGCTTCTGAACAGACTTTAATAGTAGATCAAAAAATATTGGCTGAAACTAAAGAGAGATTAGAAGAGCATCATGCTTATATCATGACCCTAAAAGAAAGTAAGAAATTAGAACAGATAGCTATTGATCCTAAAACTCATGCTATGAATCCAGATATAGTAGGAAAGAGTGCTACTGATATTGCTCAAATGGCTGATATTGAAGTTCCCTCTAATACTACTCTATTAGTAGCTCCATTGGAAGGAGTTGGCCCTGATTACCCTCTTTCTCGAGAAAAGTTAAGTCCCATTCTTGGTTTGATGGGAGTAGAAGATTATAAAGAAGGTATCAAGCAAGCAGTTGCTGTCACTGAATTTGAAGGTTTAGGTCATACGGCAGCTATTCATTCTAAAGATCAACAAATAATCGATCAATTTAGTGATAAGTTACAAGCAGGTAGGTTATTGATCAATACCCCTACTACCTTTGGGGCAATTGGAGATCTTTATAATCACCTAACTCCTTCATTAACATTAGGTTGTGGAACTTATGGGGGTAACTCAACTACAGATAATGTCAGTGTGGAACATCTATATAATATCAAGCGTATTACAGCTCGAAAAAGAGAAAGAAAATGGCTTAAGATACCACCAGAGATCTATTTTGAACCAAACTCCTTACTCCATTTACGTAAATTAGAAGGAGATAAAGCTGTGATTATTACTGATCAAGTAATGAAGGATTTAGGTTATGTTGAAAAGGTTGTTGAACATTTAAAGAAAGCTGAAATAGATTGTAAAGTTTTCAGTGCTGTGGAACCTGACCCTTCGGTAGAAACAGTTTTAACAGGAACAGAATTTGTTAAAGATTTCGCAGCTGATTTAATTATTGCTCTTGGTGGCGGATCTCCTATGGATGCAGCTAAAGGAATTTGGCTTTTTTATGAAAATCCTGAACTTCGTTTTGAAAACTTAAGGTTACGTTTTACTGATATTAAAAAACGTACTTATCAATTTCCTAAGTCAGGACAAAAAGCTAAGTTAATTGCAATTCCAACTACAAGTGGTTCAGGCTCTGAGGTGACCTCCTTTACTGTAATTACTGACAAAGAAAATAATATCAAGTATCCTTTAGTTTCTTATGAATTGACTCCTAATATAGCAATTATTGATTCCGAGCTAACTATGACTTTACCTCCTCAAGTAACTGCTCATACTGGATTAGATGTCTTAACTCATGCAATTGAAGGATATGTCTCTATTCTAGCTTCTGATTATACAGATCCATTAGCACTAAAAGCAATTAAGTTGGTCTTTGATTATCTACCTCAAGCTTATCAGAAGGGCCAACATAATCAGCTAGCTAGAGAAAAGATGCATAATGCATCTTGTATTGCAGGAATAGTTTTTACTAATTCATTTTTGGGTATCAATCATAGTTTGGCTCATATTTTAGGAGGGAAATTTAGGATTCCTCATGGTTTAGCAAATGCTATTTTATTACCTCATGTTATTAAATATAATTCACAAATGCCAACTAAAATAGCTCATTATCCTAATTATTCTTATCCGCAAGCTACTAAAAAATATAAAAAAATTGCTAAGTGGGTAGGGTTAGATTTTACTGAAGAAAATGAAATTAAAAGTTTAATTAATGCTATCAAGGATCTAATGAAAAACTTAAATGTACCTTTAAGCTTAGCAGAAGCAGGCATTGAAGAAGAAGAGTTTCAAGATGAATTAGAAGAAATGGCAACCATTGCTTATAGCGATCAATCGACAGGTGCTAATCCAAGGCGGCCTTTAATCTCAGAACTAATAGAGATCTATAAACAGGCCTATCAAGGGTTAAACTAATTTATACAAGGAGTGAGATCAATGAGAAAAATTCAATTTTGTGAGAATAACTTTTCAACTGGTAGTGGTCAAATAGCGGAAAAGATTCAACGTGAAATAGATGATCTTCAATTAGAAGTAAAAGCTTGCTTAGGTCTATGTGCTGATTGTGCAGTTGGCCCTTTTGCTTTGCTTGATGGTGATTTAATTCAAGCTGCAAGTTCTGATGAACTTCATAAAAAGCTTCTTAAAGAATTAGAGCCTACTACTGTCAAATAATAGCCATCAACAAGGAATAGGAGGAATTAAGATTATGAAAGCAATAACCTTGTTAATTGAAGAGCATAATAATATTAAGCGTGTTTTAAAAATCATCAGAAAACTATGCCTCAAAATATTAAATCAAGATTTAATAGATTATGAAAGCTTTTATGATGCTATCAAGTTTGTTCGAAATTATGCTGATCAGCATCACCATAATAAAGAAGAAGAAATTCTATTTGAAAGGATGAAACAAGAATTAGATCAAGATCTGATTACTGATCCTATTATGGGAATGTTTTCTGAACATGATTTAGGTAGACTTTTTATCAGCAATTTAGAAAAAGCTTTAATTGATGTAAAAGACGGCAATGATGATGCTAAAGTTGATATTATTGCTAATGCGATTTCTTATACAGATTTACTCTATCGTCATATAGATAAAGAAGATAATGCTATTTATACTTTCGCAGAAAAAAACCTCCCCCAAGAGATTCTTGCAGAAGTTGAAAAAGAATGCGAAAAAGTTGAAAAGAAAGCTTACAAAAAAGATTTACAACAAAACTATATTGAGTTAATTGATAAATTAGAAAAAAGACTTGAAAGTTAGTTTAAACTTTCAAGTCTTTTTTCTAATTGTTTTAAATAAATTCTTTTAACCCTTTTAAATTTGTAATAATAATCTTTTGTCTTGAAGTAAAAATTAATTTTTCAGCTTTAAATTTATTGAGTACTCTAGATACTGTCTCACGTGAGGTTCCGATCATATTAGCCAATTCTTGCTGTGTTAATGACAAATTTATTTTTACTTGTTCTTGGTTGGTAATCCCATGCTCTTTTGCTAAATAAACTAAAATACTAGCTGTTCGACTGGTGGTATCTCTTAATCCTAAGTTTTGAACCATGTTTTGAGCTCTTCTTAATCTTTTACTCATGACTTTAAGTATCTTTAAAGCGATATCTGGGACTTTATCTATTAATTGTATCATATCTTTTCTATTAATGATTCCAATTGTTGACTCTTCTAAGACTATTGCTGTAGCAGGATATCTTCCACCATCAAATAAAACGACTTCAGCAAACATACTTCCCTGTTTTAAAATATTAAGTATTTGCTCCTCTCCACTTTCTATCATCTTAATCAATTTTACTTTTCCTTCTTGAACTAAAAATAAAGCTTCTCCTGGCTCATCTTCAAAAAAAATTATTTCTCCCTCTTTATATTCTTTAGTATGGATAATTTTTTTGATCTCTTTTGCTTCTTCAGATGTTAACTCAGAGAAATAGTTATATTCTTGTAATGAAACTTCAGTCATTTAATTCCCTCCTTTTTTTATTATTATATCATAAAAAACCCCTTTTTCAGGGGTTTAAGTCAATAATTATTGGTTATTTGGTTACTTTTTCATTTAAAGCTGATATTAACTCTTCTAAATCAATTCCGTGAACTTGAGCAGCTTGTTCAATTGATTCTCCTGTGGCAGTTGGACAGCCTAAACAATGCATTCCAAAGCTTTGGAAAACATCACTTGTTTCTGGATGTTTTTGTAGCACTTTGGAGATGATTTCATCTTTTTTGATCTTCATATTTAATAGCCTCCTTTTGCAGTTTAAATACTATATATTAATTATAATATCTCTCATTTAGTAAAATCATATTATAATTATAAACTGGTAATATTTTTTAAGTTTTTATTAATACCTATCTAATTTTCTTAAAACCTTTTAAAGGGTTCAATTTCTTTTCTAGATAGTAAAATCCCTAACTTGGTATACTCTTCTAGTTGGTTTAAATACCATTTTAAGCTATCTTCTATCAATAAGATTAAATCTTTTTTCGTTATAATATCTGAGTGTATCTTTTGAGCAAATCTAGGATGTCGACCTAGTTTCCCTCCAAGTAATAATTGATAGCCTTGTTTTTTTTCTTTTAAAGCCTCTACTGGACAGACTGATTCGCATTGTCCACACTGAAGACATTTCTCTAAAATAATTTGTTGGTTAATCAGATTAATAGCCTCTTCTTTACACGTCTCTATACATCTTTTACAATAGATACATTTATTTGTTATAAATTCAATCTTTTTATTAGCTATAATTCCAATATCTTTAATTTGAGGTTTAGTGCAACCATTTGGACAAGCTGCAATGTTAATTTTAAATAGATGATGATGCCTTTGCGGGCCAACAATTGTAGCTGCTAATTCATTTGTAAAGTTAAGTTTATGTAGTATTTTTATAATTTTTTCTTTTAAATTTTTAAGGTTAGCTAATGCATTAGAGCAATTGCCTTCCAAACCGCGACAACAATTAATTTGATAGAGTTCTTCCATTTTATCCCCCCTTTTTAATGGTCAGTTATTATACTACTACTTTTTCTCTTTTGATTATAACGAATAATAAACTTCTTTTATATGATTAAAATCACATTTTTACTTTTTTATTTCAAAATTTAAATTTAAAATAATTAAAGAGAAGGAGTTAGTTGATCAACTCCTTCCCCTTAATTATTATTAAATACCCAGTAATAATAAAATCAAGATTAAAAAGACCATGTATATTTCATAATGGTGAGGCATCTTTTGTCTTCCTTTCTTTTAATCTGCTTAACCATAGGAGCTATGTGAGTATATTGATATTTGTTGCTTAATTTAATACATGCCTATTACTAACAAGATCAAGATTAAAAAGAGTACAAATGCAAATTCATCACCAATAATAGGTCTTCTTCTTCTTTGAGTTTCAGACACGTTCTTTCCCTCCTTTTTTTATAAATTCATTATAATATATGTAATAATTCTTAATAGTGTTAGTAAAAATTTTATTTGTCTATTAAATCGCCAACACCTACAAATTCTATTCCTCTTTCATCTAATTTAGGTAATAATTTTTTTAATATATCTAAAGTTTTTATTCCACCCTGCGGGCCAACGTGTCCAATTCCTATTGCTTCTCCTTCTTTAATTGCCATACCTACTAAAGTTAACATTGCTTTTTCTATATGTTCATTGTCTGATTGTAAGTCTAAAAAGAGATCCCTTTTTATCACTGGAATATCTAATTTATCTCCTATCTCTCCAATTACTGACTTGGGACTGGTTCGACTATCTATTGCTATCAAGCCATTGGCTTTAGCAACTTCTAATACTGCCTTGATAACCCTTTTATCAGCAGTAGCTTTAGAACCAGTATGATTGTTAAAACCAATTGCTTGAGGAATATCTATAATTGCTTCTTCCATTCTTTTCTTTATTTCTTTAGTTGATAAGGTTGTCATAATTGGCTTTGGTCCTAACCAACTTCGTTTGCCGTTGTTTGGTTCCATCGGTAGATGAATAATTACATCAAATCCAGCTTCTTTTGCTTCTTTTGCTTCTTGTTGTGATCTTTTCTCAAAAGGCATAATAGCAACTGTTATTTTTTGTTCTAAATTAAGCATCCCTTCTGTTCCTTCCGCTCTATTTCCAAAATCATCAATGATAATTGCTATTCGAGCTGCTTGATGGCGTAGTTTAATTGGTTTTTTTAAATTTAAATAAGGAGATAGTTTTTTTCTTTCTCCTTCAATTAAAAATTGAGCATATTCTAGCTTTGGTAAATCTGCTAGTGTAGTCAGTAAAGACTCAATCAGAAAAAATTGTTCCATTATATCAAAACTTTCAACTTTAGTTACTAAATCAAGATAAAGTACTCCTTTTTGATAACCTATATTTTTTATTAGTTTATCTTCCTTAATATTATCTTTTATTGTTTCAACTAATAATTTATCTACCTCTTTATCAGGTATAGTTATATGGTTTAAAAAAATTAGGACTAAACAAAAAGATAAAAATATAAACAAATATTTAAAATACTTTCTTTTAATGATCAAAATCATTTTAGCTTAACACTCCAAACTTTATTTAATTTAAAATTAAAAATTACCTGTCAGAAAACTAAAACTAGAAAAATACTCTTCAATACCTTTGTAAATCGCCTTAACCAGTGCTTGTTGATAAGTATCTTGTTGTAGTAATTTTCTATTTAAATAATTAGTGATAAATCCTAATTCAATAATTACTCCTGGTGTCTTTTTAGCTTTTAAGATATAAAAATCTCTTTGATGTATATGGTGGGTAGGGGGATTAAAGTTGGGGTAATTAATTTGATTGAGATGTTTCTGTAATATTTCTGCTATTTTTTGGTTTTCTCTATGGCGAGGGTAATATAAAACAGTTGGCCCTTGCATTTCAGGTTGACCAGTTCGAGCATCAATATGTAAACTGATAAATAGATCTACCTCTTTTTGGTTAACTATATCTATTCTAGCCATTAGATCACGCTGATGTCTACTTTTTGAATATTGATTAAGATGATCCAAAGCAGTATCTTTATCTCTAGTCATAATTACAGTTAGATTATTTTTTGCTTCTAATAAATCTCTTAATTTTAAACCAATCTTTAAGTTAAGATCTTTTTCTAATAAGTTATTATAACTGGTTCCTCCGTCTACCCCCCCATGCCCTGGATCAATTGCAATTGTTCTATCAGCAAGTGGATCAGTTTCAATAATTTTTTTTGTTAATTTAAGATTTTGTAGTGAAAAAAGTAAGATAGAAAAGAGAATTATGGTTAAGTATAATTTTCTTTTTTTAAATATTATAATCATAATTACACTTCCTTAATTATTTTTTGGGTACTATTTAATTTTAGAGTATTCAAGGAAGTTTTATATTATAATTGTATAATGTAATTTTATTTGTGATTTTTGTTCATAAGTGACCATATAACAACTGGATATAATTCCAAATAGAATAGTTCAAACTATTCTATTCAACACCTCGATAAAAATGACCTTTAGTATATCCTTCTTTTTTAAACTTATAATTAAGTAGATCCATCTCTTTATTATTTGTTTTAGGATTATTAATCTTTTGATAATAATTTTTAATTATCTTGATCATTTCTTCTTTCTCTTCCCAATTAATCCCCAAACGATAAAAATCACTTCTTGTCTTAATAATTTCTGGCAAATAATTTAATAGATATAATGGATAACAATTATAAATTATTGTTCGACAATAAGTACAATTGGTGATGACTGGGAAAAGATACTCCTTACGATCCTTTAGACCATATTTTTTATCTCTTAAACAGTCTTGCTTACAGTTCCGTTTAGAATCAAACTCTTTGTTAACAGCTCCAATTGGACAGTATTCACTGATCATAACAGGTAAATAACCATATACAACTAACTCAGTTTCAATTTGATTGTTACGCGTTATTTCTTTTATTTCATCTAAATTAAGTTCAGGTGATAGAGTTACTCCTTGGTAACCTTCTTGTTGCCAATGATTAACTGCATAACTATTAAAACTATTGAGTGGATAATCAGCTACTAATATTTTTTTAGTTTCTAATAATAACTCTGCTACCCCTAGTTGAGAAACTAGATAACCATCTATTTTTGTTTTCTCTAATAACTCAATTTTTTCTTTAATATCTATCATTTCTTGTTGTCGAGCAACGCGTGGAAATTTAATAAATAATTCTTTTGTTTTAGCTTTAACTTGATCAATTAATGTTAAAATTTCCTGATCAGTTAAATTATTAATTTCATAATAAATTCTATCTACTTCAGATAAACTAGCTAGTTCAATTAGATAATCTCGTTTATTGCAGCAAACACTTAGCTTTGGTTTATTATTAATTGCTGGTTTACTTTTTAATTCTGGAATTTCAACTTCAAAATCATTCTGCTTATAAGTAGGTAGAAACTCTTTTTTTCTCTGTTGATTTAAATCTTTGACTGCTAATTGCCGCAATTGATTTAATTTAGATAATGGGATAAAAAGATTTGGGCCAAGTTCAATACCTAAGTCAAGTAATTGATAAGGGGTTGGCCCTAGTCTAGTCAACTGTTCTTTAATATCTTTTTCCGTAATTGGTTCTTTTTTAGCTATTTTTGGACAGAAATCACTTTTGATAGTAGTATGATGACCAGTTTGATCCCATAGATTAAGTTGGAGTGGTTGGTCTAAATGAGCTGATAAATGACCAAAAATAGCTATCCTTTTTTGTTGATTTATATCTTGATAACTTTTTTGTAACCTATCCAATAATTTCTTTTGCGAAGTTCGATAGACTAAATCGCCTGGTTTTATCTTCCCTTTGATCTTCACAACTAAGAATTCAGCAGTTAATTTTTCGGGTTTCGATAAAGTTAAACCCGGATTTTTACCTTCTTCAGTCCAAACTTCTATTCCATCCCCTTCATTAACTAGTTCTTCTAATTTAATTTTACATTCTTTATTTTGTTGGTTATAATCAACTACTTTTCCAACTTTGATCCCCCAATTTTTTGGTCGTTGATAACTGATTAAATCTAAGTTATCTTTTCCTAAGTAATAACCAGGAATAAATCCATCACGATTAAAGAGTTGTTTAATCTCTTCTTGATCTTGATCATTTACTTCAAACCTTCCCTGTTGATTGAAATATTGATCTATGTAATTACGATATTTTTCTGTTACTACCGCTACATACTCTGGGCGTTTCATTCTTCCTTCTATCTTAAAAGATGAGATGCCAGCTTCAATCAAATCAGGTACTAACTCTAAAGTATTAATATCCTTAGGGCTAAGCAAATGTTGTTTAGAAAACTTATTATTAAGAATTTCTTCAGTTTCTAAATCAACTACTGTATAAGGTAAACGACATGGTTGAGCACACAGTCCACGATTACCACTTCGTCCACCAATTATGCTACTTAATAAGCATTGGCCCGAATAAGAAATGCATAATGCTCCATGAATAAATGTTTCAACTTCTAACTTAGTATTTTGAATAATCTCTTCAATTTCTGTTAAAGTCAATTCTCTAGCCAATACAACTCGAGAAAATCCTAAACTTTCTAAATACTTTACTCCTTTTAAGTTATGAACTGTCAATTGAGTACTAGCATGTAACTCTAGTTTAGGGAGAGTTTGACTAACTAGTCGAGCCAATCCCAAATCTTGAACTATGATTGCATCTATCCCAAATTTATAAATTTGTTCAATAAATTTAATTACATTTTTTAATTCATCATCCTTATACAATGTATTAACAGTTAGATAGACTTTAACTGTTCTTAAATGAGCATATTCAATTGCTTCTTTAAGTTCTTTTAAATCAAAGTTATCAGCTCTCTGTCGAGCATTAAAAGCTTTCCCTCCCAAATATATTGCATCGCAACCATTATTAATAGCAGCTAGTAAACTTTCTTGATTTCCTACTGGAGATAATAATTCTGGTTTATTTTCTATATAATTGTACATTTCAATTTAAACCCCTTTCTTATTCTCTATTGTTAGCAATTAAAGTTGAAATTATATTATAAAATAGATTTAGTCTTAAACTTAAAATATTGTATTATGTTAATAATAACTTACTTTCAATTAAAATTAAAGAATTAATTTTAATTGAATTATTTTAAATTTGAATTTGTTCATAAGTGACTATATAACAACTGAACATATAGCTAAAAAATAGATCTTGGTTAAAATTACTATAAACACTTTTAGAAAAGATTGAGTATAATAAACTAATAATTAACTACGGGGTGATTATTTTGCTTAAATTGGTTTTGCTTTTTACAGTTATTCCATTACTTGAGTTAACCCTTTTAATCAAATTAAGTCAATTTTGGGGAGCAGTACCTACTGTTTTATTAGTTGCAATTACAGGAATTATTGGGGCCAAATTAACTAGACTTGAAGGAATATCAACAGTCAGTAAGATAAATGTTTCTTTAGAACAAGGAAAGATGCCAACTGATAACTTAGTCGATGGTTTATTAATCTTAATCGGAGGAGCAATGTTAATTACGCCAGGGTTGTTGAGTGATTTAGCTGGATTTGCTTGTATTATTCCAATAACTAGAAGTAAAATAAAGTTATTAACTAAAGATAGATTAAGAAGATTAATTACTACTGGTAGTTTCCATTTCTCTTCTGGTAACAATAAAGAAGAAATAAATTTTACAATAGAAGATGATTAGATTATAAGTAATCTAAAATTCCCCGATAAATTTGTTGGGTTAATAATTTTTGAAATTGCTGACGAGTTAATAACCAGCGATCAATCTCTTTATTGATAAATCCCATTTCAACTAAAACACCGGGATATTTAGTATTATTTAAAATATAATAATCCCCTTTACATATCGAATTGTTAAGCATCTCAACCCCTTCATATTCAATCGAATTCAATCTTGTCTGTAGCTTATCTGCTAAGACTTTATTTTTAGTTTTATGGTCTTGATAAAAAACAATTGGCCCTCTGATTCTAAATTTTCTCCCAAAATAGTTAACATGTAAACTAATGAATAGGTCAGGTTGATTTTGATTGATAATATCAACTCTTGCCTGTAAATCACGTTTATGTCTATTACTATAAGTTTTATTTTGGTGATCTAAAGCTGTATCAGATTGTCTAGTCATAATCACTCTTGCCCCTTGTTTAGTTAACAATGTTTTTAATTCTAAACCAATTTTAAGATTTATATCCTTTTCTAATATATCTTCATAATTAGACCCTTTATCTATCCCACCATGACCTGGATCAACAACAATTGTTATCCCTTCTAGCGTTTTATTAGAACTAGTTGTTGGTATTGTAGTAACTATTCTTTCTTTTGTGAAGAATGTAATTCCACCTAAAATAAAACAACAACATAAAATAAATAATTTTTCTTTTTTAATTAAGAATATCATTTTTCTCCTTTCTTCTTTTAAGTTTTATTGGTAATAGATATGTTATTATTTTATTTTTTATTAATGATAGTCATAAGTGACTATGAAATAATTGAACATTAGTTCAATTATTTCATAAATTGATTTTAATAATTAATTTATGTCTTACTTTTCGACGATAATAACTTCTGTTTCAGGAATAAACTCATATCTTTTATCAATTAACTCAGTAACTAAATTGATTAAATATAAGACATCAGATGCTTGAGCTTGATTATGATTAATTATAAAATTACCATGATATGGTGCAATCATTGCTCCACCATATTTTTTTCCCTTTAAACCTAATTCGTCAACCAAGGCTCCAGTAGAAATGCCATATGACTGATTATTCTTAAAAACTGAGCCACAACAAGGATATTTGAAGTGATTTCTATTTTGTCTAAATTGGTTAATATCTTGAAGATAGTCACAATCAATACCTAACTCGGCCTCTAAATTTTTTAGTTCAGTTCTAAAAAGAGATTTAAATTCTGTTAATGATGATAAATTTAAATTTCTATCTTGTACTTTTGATAATAATCTGTTTATCATTTTAATTTCTTGTTGACTGCAATCGACTAGATTAAAATCAGCACCTACAATTAACCATGATTTATTTTGAAAAATAGATTTTTTATAGTCAAATTCGCACTGTTCAACCGTTATATTTTCTAAAGATAATCTCTCTTTAGTTAAATCTAAATAGTAAATAGTATTTAGTAGATCACAAATTTGTTCTTCATAATACTTGGCATTAATATAGATCCCAGCTCCTACCGAACCAGGTAATAAATAAGTGAATTGAAAATCAGTCTTATTGGTTATGACTCCGATCAATGAAATTAATGATAAAGGAACCCCAGCAGAAAGAAACAATCTTCCATTGTTGAACTTACTTTCAATATATCTTTTTAATGAAATAAAGATTCGATTATCCCTAGGTTGATCGGGAAATAGAATATTAGTGCCATATCCAAAGATATAATAATCTAACCCAACTTTTTTGCAGTTATTAAGTAAATTAAGTAGTTCTTCTGTAGTTTCTGGTTCAGCAAAATAAGCTGCTTTTCCTCCTATTTGATAAGAGGAATGTAGTGCTAACGGGACATTTTTTTGGCACAACTTTTCAATTTCAACAGAGTTATTCATCTTTTACCTCCCTAATTATTAGTTGCTAATCTTATTATATTTAAATTATTGAGATTATAATAGTTTTTCACTCAATTATTAATACTTAAATCCATCAATAATATAAGGATAATTAAAAATCAAAATAAAGATAGCAAAATTTCGCCACCTTTATTTTAACAATTTATTTAATAATTTAAATATCTAAGTTTCCACTTTTAGATGCTTGAATATAATCAGTACAGTACTGATCATTTCCTAATAAAGTATTAGCAGCAGTTAATAATGCCATAATTTTTGGATCTAAAGGATCTATAATTGCACTATCTAATCCTTTACTCATTGCTAATATTAAAAATGTTCTATTTAATAAATGTCTTTGTGGTAATCCATGAGATATATTACTTAAACCACCAGTAATATGAATATCTTGATACTCTCTTGAAAGTTCTTCAATTGCATGTAATATATATTGCCCCACTTGTTGATCTGTGCCTATTGGATTAATGATTGGATCAATAAAGATATCATCTTCAGCAATTTCTGCAGCCGTTAAATCTTCAATTAATTTCTTTCCTACCCTAATTCTATCCTCTGCACTCTTTGGCATTCCCTCATCATCCATTGTTAAAGCAATTACTCTTGCATCATACTCCTTAATAATTTTTAAAGTTTCCTTAAACCTCTTCTTTTCAGCAGAAATAGAGTTAACTAGTGCTTTTCCCTTATGGACTTCTAAGCCTCCCTTAAGTGCTTTAAGATTGGGACTATCAATACAAAGCGGAACATCAACTACTTCTTGTACTATATTTACTAGCCACTTCATAGCTTCAACTTCCTCTTTAAATAAAGTACCACAATTAACATCAATATAGTCTACTCCTGCTTCTTCTTGTTTTTTAGCTAGATTTTGGATAAATTCTACATCTCTATTCTTTACTGCTTCTTCTAACCCTTCTCTACTTGTATTAATTAATTCTCCGATAACAATCATTTGATTGCCTCCTTTTTATTTTTCATATTTTAAGTCAATTAGATTCAAATCGAAATCTAATTACAATATAGGCTAAAGCAAATGTTAAAAACTTAAAGGTTGAGATTTTCCTTAAACTTAGATTTTATATCTGTTTAGCTTACAAATTCCCTAGCTATATCAGTGGCAGTACTGCCATCAGCAGCATAACCATCAGCACCAATTTCATTTGCAAAATCTTCGCTGACTGGTGCTCCACCAACCATAACCTTAACTTGATTTCTAATTCCTGCTTCTTCCAAAGATTTGATAGTCTCTTCCATAACTGGCATGGTTGTAGTTAATAATGCCGATAAGCCAATAATATCAGGTTGATACTCTTTAACTGCTTCTACAAATTCATCTGCTGATATATCTACTCCTAAATCAATTACTTCAAATCCAGCTCCTTCTAGCATCATTGCTACCAAATTTTTGCCAATATCATGTAAGTCACCTTCTACTGTAGCCATAATTATTCTTCCAATAGAACTGTCTTCTCCTTCAGTTAGTAGCGGTTTAACTATAGCCATTCCTGCATCCATTGCTCTAGCAGCAATTAAAACTTCCGGTACGAACATTTCATTCTTTTTAAATCGCCCCCCTACAACATCCATCCCTGCAACTAATCCATTTTTAATAATTTCACTTGGCTTTTCTCCCTCATCTATTAACCCCTTTGTTAACTCAGTTACTCCATCAACATTTCCTGCAATTACTTCTTCAGTAATTTTTTTAATTTTACCCATTATTTATAATCCTCCTTAATAATAAATTATTTAAGTAAATTTGTTAGTTGTATCTTATTATAATTAAAGCTTATATAAATTTCAACATAATTATTAATTTTTGGTTTTTAATTAATTGTTCAAAGACTTAGGATCTTTTACCTTCAAGATTAAAAAGATTGCTCCTAAGCTAATCATTACAAATGTAATTCCAAACACAATTCGATAGTTATATAAATCTACTAAAAATCCTCCTAATAAAGAAATAAAAGTTACAGTTAATCCAACAATTGTACTGGTTAATCCCACATAAATAGGCCGTTCTTGAATCTTAGAACAAAAGTCAGGGATTATTGTCATAAAAGATACACTAT
This sequence comes from Natroniella sp. ANB-PHB2, assembly GCF_046097105.1. Lineage (GTDB taxonomy): Bacteria > Bacillota > Halanaerobiia > Halobacteroidales > Halobacteroidaceae > Natroniella. The sequence goes on from NZ_CP175562.1 coordinate 978,826, forward strand.
TTCCACCCAATGCTATTCCTGTCAAAACAAATACTAAATAAAATGCAAATCGTTGTTGAGCAAAGAAAGCAACTAATACCCCGGCGGCATTAAAGAGAGCTGCTAGTATAATAACTAGCTTATGTCCATAATTATCTCCTACATAACCCCATAAAACATTGGTTAAACTCTTACTTGCAATTGAAATAATTGTAAAAGTACCTACCAAATCATTAGCTTCCTTTATCGATAAACCCAACCTTTCTATTCCTGCAACTGTAAATAATCCATTAGACATACCAATAAATTGGACTAAAATAGCAGCTAATATATAGTTGCGATAATTATTTTGTGTTTGCAAAATATCTTTCAAATGTTGCACATATTCTCTAACACTTTCCTTTTTCTGCTCAACACTATAAGCAGGTTCTTTAATAAATATTAGAAATAAGTAAGAAAGCATCTTACTTATAAACGCTAATGAAAATAATAAAATAAACCCTATTCTAAATTCAAAGAATTTAATTATATAGCCAGCTCCAAACGCTCCTAAAACCTCTAAAATGCTACTTATAAATGTTCGATAACCAAAAAACCTACCTCTTCTTTCTTGCGGAATAACTTTAAAGGTCATATCAAACCATGGCGGGCCAACTAAACCAGAGGAAAGATTATGAAATGCCCATAATATAAAAAATAAAATTAACAACAAGCTTTGATTATCAGGAAATAATAAGTAAGTTAGTAATGATAAAAATAACCAAGGTAACCTTTGAAAAATTCCTATTCCTAAGACGTACTTCTTCTTAATTTCCACACCTTCTATCCATTTAGCAGACAGAAGTTGTGGAGAATGAAGTCCAAATATATAAATCCCTGTAATTAAGCTTACTAAAAATTTAGATTCAGTCAGCTGTCTAACGAATAAGGGTAGAATTGTATTGACTGCTACAATTCCTATACCTAATGTATAAAATGCTCCTTCTCCGATACTGATCCAGAAATTAAATTTATAATCTCTTTCAATCTTTTTTCTTATTTTTTCTTTTTCTTCTTGTTCCATTATATCTCCTACTTTCTAAAAAATATAAAACCATTATTTATAGTTAAACAATCTTTGCTTGTTTATACTTGATTTTAGATTTTATTGCTATTGGGTGCCCTTAAATCTTTAGCTAATTAATCAACAAATGACAATCCATAATTAACTATTATTAAAAAAATAATTTTTTTCTTTGACATTCCCCAAGGATGCTGTTATAATTATTTACAATAACTGAATAAAGATTCATCTCTTATCCGGAGTGGTGGAGGGACTGGCCCTATGAAACCCAGCAACCAGTAGCGAAATGCTACAGTGGTGCTAATTCCTACAGAAGTCAAACTTCTGGAAGATGAGAGAAGGGACTATAATTAATTCACTATCTCTTCTCTTAAGGAAGAGATTTTTTTATTACATACCATATTAAAATTTTGTTTTTTTTTGTAATATTATTATAAAGTTTAATCTTGAAAGGAGTAGATAAATAATGAGTCAATTATTAAGTAGGTTGCAAGAAGAGATATTACTTTTAGATGGAGCAATGGGGACAGAATTACAAAATAAAGGTTTAGAGGTCGGAAACTGTCCTGAAAAATTGAATTTGACACATCCTAAGATATTAAAGGAGATCCATAATAGTTATGTAAAAGCAGGTAGTGACATTATTCAGACCAATACTTTCGGGGCCAACAGCATTAAATTAGATAAATATGGATTAAGTGAAGAAATTGAAAAGATTAATACTACTGCTGTCAAGTTAGCTCAAGAAGCTGCTAATCAGAACACACTCATTTCAGCTTCAATTGGCCCTACTGGTAAGTTATTAGAGCCAATGGGTATTCTATCTTTTCAAGAAGCTTATGAAGTATTTGCCCAACAGGCTGAAATTTTAGCAGCAGCGGGAGCAGATTTGATCAATATCGAAACGATGATCGATTTACAAGAAGCTAAAGCTGCTCTAATTGCGGTTAAAGAAAATACATCATTACCTGTCATCTGTAACTTGACCTATGAAACGGGCCAAAGAACTGTGACCGGTACTGACCCTATGACTGCTATCACCGTCTTAAAAGCAGCAGGAGCAGATATAATTGGGGCTAACTGTGGTCTTGGCCCAGCAGAGTTAACTAAGATCATCAACACGATGGGCCAACAAAAATCTAGCTATTTAGCAGTCCAACCAAATGCTGGTTTACCTGTCTTAGATGAACACAACCAAACTATTTTTCCTATGGAAGCTGAAGAGATGGCCAGTTATGGAGCAGATTTTGTTGCAGCAGGAGCAAATATCATTGGTGGATGTTGTGGCTCAAGTCCAGATTATATCCGTTTATTAAGAGCAGAAATTAAAGATCTCAAACCTAAATCAGAAGCTGAACAAATAAAAGTAAGAGTAGCTAGCCGTACTCAACAATTGAGCCTTAATCAAACAAAACCACTCTTTGTCGGAGATAAAATTGACTCAACTGAGCAAACAGATTTAGCAACAGAGCTAAAAAATAATAAGACTAATCTACTTAGCCAAGTAACTACTAATCAAGATCAAGCAGGAGCAGATATTATCAGTTGCAACCTCTCTGATCTAACTAAACCACAACAAGTTAAAAAAATAGTCAATACTGTTCAAATGAGAACCAGACTACCATTGGCCCTTAAATTAAAGAAACCAGAACTGTTAGAAGTTGCTTTACAATCAATAGTAGGTAAACCTTTAATTCAATTAGTCGATATTAATCAACCAAAAGCAGAAGAAATATTAACCTTAACTAACAAGTATGGAGCAACTATTTTAATTCCAACTTTAATAGATAAGCAGCCTATTACAATAGAAAAAATATTGACTACTGTACAAAATAATTTCGAACGATTAATAGACCTTGGAATTCAAAAAAATAATATTATTATTGAGTTACCTGCAACTGAGATTACTGCTCAACAGAGTTCAGGTCAACAAATTCTAACTGCAATTAAGTCAATTAAAAAAGATTTAAACTTATCAACTGCTTTAAGGAAGAAGGAGCTTGTAACAAATCTACCTCACTCTGAAAAAGTTAAAACTACTTACTTAACGATGGCTATTCAAGCTGGATTAGATATTCTTATTTTAGATCCAACTCAGCAAAGATTAAAAAAACTCTGTTAAAGAGTGTGTAACTCAAAGATAGTTTATGTCTAATAAAGTACTACTAATGTTATAAATAAAAGTTAAGAGATAGAAAGGAGAAAAAAGATGTTATTAAAAAATAAGTTACTAAAGAAAGAATTTATTATTACTAGTGAATTAACACCACCTAAAGGAACAGATTGTAGTCAAATGTATAAGCTAGCTGATAAACTAAAGTCAAAAGTAGATGCAGTTAATATTACTGATTCACCGATGGCTAAAATGAAGATGAGTTCAATAATGGCAGCTCACCTGATCGAAACTAAAACAGGTATCGAAACAATCCCTCATATAAGTTGCCGAGATAAAAATTTAATTGCTCTTCAAGGAGACTTATTAGGAGCAGCTAACTTAGGAATTAAAAATATTTTAGCTGTAACAGGAGATGACCCAACAATAGGAGATCATCCACAAGCAAGTCCAGTCTTTGATACTGATTCTATCGGACTTATTAAAACAATCAAACAATTAAATAATGGAACAGACCATAACAATACTCCTCTAACTGCTAAAACTGAGTTGACAGTTGCTACCGCTGCTAACTTAGGGGCTGATAATTTAGAGCAAGAAATAGAAAAGTTAACTACTAAAATTGAGGCAGGTGCTAATTTCATTCAAACACAACCTGCTTATGATTTGGAAACAATAGAAAAATTTCTAGCTAAAACTGAACATCTTAAGGTTCCAATCTTAATCGGTATTTTACCTTTAACCAGTTATAAAATGGGTAATTACTTAGCTCAGCAAGTCCCTGGAATTAAAATTCCTCCTTCTGTTTTAAGCCAAATGAAAGGTAAAGGCAAAAAAGAAGGAATCAAGATTGCTCACAATCTTTTAGAAAAAGCTTATGATTTAATTGATGGAATTCATCTAATGTCGTCAAGTCAACCAGAAGTTTTATTAAATCTACTCCCATAAATTGCTTAATCTCAAAACAGGTAACCAGTCTCTGGATACCTGTTTAACTTAAGTAATTATCTTCTTTTATCACTTTCTCTAAAATTATCAAGCTTAGCTTCTTCTATATTCTTCAAAAGTCCCAAACAAGTTTTTGAATAATATTTAGACTTTTTTATCTCATAAAAAATCTTGGTAAAATTTAAGAATAATCTCTCTTAATATTCCCAATAATAAGATTAGATTTTGGAAAGGGAGGAACTTAAATGAGAATTCCAGAACATATAGGAATAATTCCTGATGGTAATAGAAGATGGGCTAAAAATAGAGGGTTAAATAAGGAAGAAGGCTATGCTCATGGCCTTAAACCAGGTTTGAAAGTCTTTAAGCTCTGCCAAGAAATTGGGGTTAAAGAGTTGACCTTCTATGGTTTTACAGTAGATAATACAAAAAGACGTACTGTTCAAACTCAAGCCTTTACTAAAGCATGTATTGAGGCTGTTAAAATACTAGCTCAAGAAAAAGCATCAATTTTAGTAGTTGGTAATACAGATTCACCTATGTTTCCTGAGGAGTTATTACCATATACAACACGAACAACTAACCAAGGAGAAAAGATCAAGGTTAATTTCCTTATCAATTATGGTTGGCATTGGGATTTAGGTAATTTAGAGCAGACTGAAAAGAGATCTAAACAAGGAGTAATTGATTCCTTACAATCAAAAGATATTTCTCGAATCGATCTTATTATTCGCTGGGGTAATCGACGAAGGCTTAGTGGCTTTTTGCCAGCTCAATCTGTTTATTCTGATTTTTATGTTGTTGAGGATTATTGGCCCGACTTTAAAGAAGAACACTTCTATCAAGCACTCAATTGGTATGATCAACAAGATATTACTCTTGGAGGATAAACAATTGAAAGGAGTCAAATCTAATGTCGATCTTAAAAAACATCACAGAAAAAGTCGGACAAAAGAAGAATAAGCAAATGAAGGTTCATGTTGGTGAAGCATTCTATTTGTGGGAATTATTAGTTGCCAGATACGATTCTCTAGATAAAACACAGATATATTGTGAATTTATTAATGATAAAGACTTTTTAGCAATCGTTAAACGAGGTATTCAGAAGTTAAAATCTCAGATTGGTAAGTTAGAAAATATTATGAGTGACCTTGGAATTACATTACCAAATAGACCACCAGCAAAAGTAAATATTAATAATAACATTACTATCGTTAAAGATAAAATGATCTTTAGAGATATTCACCGTGGTATCCAGGGTTATATTGATTTACATACTCGAGCTTTTAAATCAGCAACTAATACAAAATTAAGAAGTCTATTTAAAGATTATCTGATTCAAGAATTAGATATGGCTGAAAAATTAGTTGAATACGGCCAATTAAAAGGTTGGTTTCTTATTCCTCCTCCATTTGCAAAATAAACTATCAAATTTTAAAGAGTCTTCTTACTTAAATTTAAGTAAGAAGACTCTTTATCTATCTGAATCAAAATCTTTTCGCTAAAAATAACTCTAATTGCTCACAGTTCAGGAAATACTTAAAATTGGTTACTTGAATTAAAATAACTTTTGACTTTAGCTCCTTTATTAAATCAGTTAATTTCTCAAACCTTTCCTAGATATTATTAATTGCCTGTAACATTTCATCTAATAACTCATCATCCTTCAAGCGAAACTTAAATTCTACCCGGCGTGATTTATCACGATTAACCAAACCATCTGCTTTTTTAATCAAATTACTCTTCGATCTACCATTAGCTGTAATTCTCTCTTTCAACAATTCTTTATAATCATACTCTGGAAACTGATCACTTAAAATATAGCGAACTACACTATAAGCCCTCTGCTGAGACAACTCCAAATTATACATATAACTACCAACATCATCAGTATGCCCTTCAACCACAATCTCTGAAACATGTTCTCGATATTGCGGTGCTAAAATAACATCTATATATTCAGGGATAAACTCTCTTAACTCTTCTTTAAATTGTGGTTGAATATTATCTTTTCCAAACTCAAACAAAACACTACCACTAAATCGAATCGCTCCTGTCCGCTGATCAACTTCAATATCCAGATCAGATTGAGCAAAAGTTTGACTTATATCTCTTACAATTTCTGCCCTAACCCCCATTAATTGTTCGATCTGGCTCTGATAATAATCTAGTTGCTTCTGCTGTTGTTCCAAACGGTACAGTTGAGACTGCCTCATAAATAAAGTAATGATTAAAAATAAAAGAATTACTAAAATGATTGTAGTCAGCAAATCAGTAAAACTGGGCCAAAAACCCTCCTCACCTTCTGTTGAACTCAAAATTCGTCTATTCTTATTTAACATATACTCACCCTTTAATCCTTTTGGCTACCTTTTAAATACTCTTCTAATTCTTGTGAGGTTAATACATTTATATCACCAGTTATTTCTGATTCTGATTCTTCTTCCTTAGTACTTTCTTTTTCTCTTTTTTCTTTTGAAATTGTAAATAGCTCTTTTAATTCTGTATTAAACTGATTATTTTGATTAATACTTTCACCTAGTTCATAAATTGATAAATTTAAATCTTTAATTACTGACTCTAGATCATTAAGATTGAAATCAATATCACTTAAGAAATTACCTAATACAGTATCTATATTTTCAAATTTCTCACCAATTAATTGTTCTGTTATCTCTATATAATTTTTAAATTCTTGTAAGATACTTTTTAATTCTTTACTATGAACTTGATTAAAATTATTCATTATCTTTTCTAACTTATTAATCTTAGTTGACATATTCTGATCTAATGTCTTAGCGAAATTATTTACTTTATAGATTAACTTTCCATTAGTTTGATTAATCTTTTCACAAGCTACTATCAACTTACTCTCTTCAGTCTGCTTTTGTTCTAAGTATTGACTTTGTTTCTTAAATTCTTGACTATATTCTGCTAAATAACTTTTCAGCCTTGTAGTCAATTTAGCCAATAACTTACTCTGTGATTCATTTTCTTCTATAATAGCAGTCTCTAATTCTTTTATAGTTTCACTAAATTGTTCAGTATAAACCCTGAAGCTATCTTCTGTTTTTTCTGTTAAACTCTTCAATAGCTCAAGTTCTTTTTTGAGGGTTTGATTATTTTCATTCTGAATTTTAGTCTGTTCTTTAAATAATTCTAAATAATTATGTTGTTGATTTTGTAAATTATCAAATACTTTAAATAATGAAGCAAAATTATTATTTAAATCATCAAGACCTAGCTTAAATTGCTGATTAAAATCTTTCCCATACTGATAAGTTTCCTTTAATTGCTGCTGAATTATATCAAATTTTTCAATACTTTTATTCAATCGATAATTAAATTGATTCATATGTTCCCTTCCTTGCTCAAACTCAGCAGAAAAATTTTCAAAGCTGTTCATACTTTTGTAAATATCTTCTAGTACTCCTCGCAACTGATTAATTGAATTGGTATATGTAGTAGTTAATGCTTCTTGTAACTGATCGATCGATTCAGTAAATAAATTCCGTTCCACATTAGCAGTATAAACCTTGTTATCTAAATTATTTTCTAGCTTTAACATGATCTTTGTTAATAATTCTTCAGCATTAAAGATTTTAGTTACAAAGTTGACAATCAAAGAGTATAACATTCCAATAATACTGGTATTAAAAGCTATCTGCATTCCTGACATTACAGCTCCAAACTGCTCTAAGTTAATATCCGTTGTAGGTAGTTGACTTAACGAATAATATAAACCAATAAAAGTTCCTAAGACACCAACTAAAATAAAAAAAGAGATAGACTTCTGAACAAAAGCAAGTGAGCTGATAATTGGTAATGCCAAAAGAGAAGTTTCTTTTTCTAAATTAGTTCTTTTTCCCAGCTCTACTCTATAATCAGCAAAATAAGATTCAATAAATGAACGGGTATTTACTTGGGTTAATGAATTCCCTAATATATTCTTATATTCTACTACTAACTTCTTAATTGGCTCTTGAGTCATCCCTCCTCTATCAATCATTTGGTTCAACGAGATTAATTCTTTAAATATCTTGCCATAAAGGCCCAAATCAATAATTAATAATATAGAAAGACTTACAAAAACAATTAGACTGATCAAATTGCTAAAAACTCCTTGCATAAAATATAGCATTATTAACTCCTTTCTGATTAATTAATTACCTTTATCTATTTTATATTCATCTCTTATATTAATTATTTTTGAATTATAATATTTTATTAATTTATTAGTCATAAGTGACTAATAATAAAGTGACCATAAACTGAAAATTTATAATATTTTGATATACGAGTTATAAGTCTAATTTTTACTAGTATAGTTAAATACACAAACACCATTTTATAACCTAAAATAAAAAAACAGAGGAGTACTCCTCTGTTTATAAGTCTAATCCTTCTTCTTTTTTGTAATTACCTTTTTAATTGTCTTCTTATCATCATTCATCTCTTCAATTACTTCCTCTTCTACTTCTAACACATCACCTTGTTGTATTTCATCAGATGAACTTAATGCTAGAACATCTTCTAAATCAGCCCTCAATAACTCTTGTAAGTCTATCCCAGTTTTCATTAATTGAACTACACTTTCCTGAAATTCAATCAATTTTTCAGGGTTAATTTGCTCCATATCTACTATTTTCTTTAATTCTTCAGCCTCAGCATTAACTAACTGAGCAAGTGCTGTTCTAGCTAGAGCAGTAGATTCTAAAACATCGGTGATTGCTTCTTCTCTATTCTTTTTTGTCGGTTCTAACTCTTCGAACATAATATCCAACCCCTTTCCCATGTTAACAAAATACTTATTTTATTTTACATTATATTCTATTAAGGGTTTGGGTTAAATATAACTAAATAAAGTAAAAGTTTAAAATTAACCCACTATATTACTAACTTATATTTGATGGAAATAAAAATATGAATTATTTTTTGTAATTAATTTGTATTTAAGATTATTGCTTTTTTATTCACTTGACTTAATTATTTAATTTTCTAAATTAATAAAATTAGGTTGAGTAACACAACCTGTTGCACTGGCAATTACATCTTTCTTTCCTGCTCTAGTATAAATCCCCTTAAATTCATGGTTATATAAAAATAATCCTAAAATATACTTAAAAGCTTCAAATTTGAGCTCTCCTTCTTTAAAGACTGCTAAATCATGACTGGGTAATGGACAATATTCCTGAACTAAATGAGTTCCAGGCTCAACCCCTTCTAACTTGGTCTTCCATTCTTGGTCAGTTAACTCTTTACCGATTACTACTCCTTGGCCTCCATACAGATCCATTGGTTTTAAGACAAACTGATCTTTATTATTTCTTACTTGATTAACTAGCTTTTTACTTGTTGGTTGATAATTAAATGTCAAGGGAATATGCTGCTTGATAAATTTCTTTTCAGCTTCATCTAAAAAATCATTCTGTTTTTGATTATGTAAAATAGAAAAAATAACCTTGTTATGTATAATTTGCGATCTAATAGGGCCAACCACACAGACATCTTGATTGCGATAGGCAGCCAAAAAGCCATCTATCTCTTGATAGTGCTCCATTAAATCCAAAGTCACTGCCCGTCGATAAATCAAATCCACTCTAAAATCGTCATTATACAAATTATTCCCATTATAAGTTAATTCTCTAGGGTCAATAATTTGAACCGAATAACCCTTCTGACTCAATAATCTTTGAAAATATTTAAATTCACTAACCATTCCGTAGCCTTCAAAATCCATAATGCCAATATTCGGTCGTTCTAGCTGACCTCCAAATTGGCGATAATTACTTAATAAAGTATTCACCCAACTATCTAATAATTCACAATACTCAAATTTGTAATCCTCAGCCAAAGTTTTAACTGCAGCAGTATTCAAAAAGTATTCTTCTAAAATATTGGTCTTAACCATTCCAGAAGAGCCATCTGTATTCAATTCACAAAATTTAAAGTCTTTTGGCCCATAATAAAATATATCAAAACGAGCCATCGGAAAATAAGAATCATAACCAGGATCAACCAATATCAACTCTTCTAACTCCTTGGAAAATCCAAAGTATGATCGAAACTCTTGATCAGTTAAATATCTATCGATAACTTTATTCAAAATTTTAGCCATTTGATCGGTCAATTCTTTAAATTTCTTTCTTTCTAAAGAACTAAAAAAAAAGGGTTGGTATAAAAAAGGAATCACTGCCCCTTGGTAATAGGCAGCTGAATCTTCAAGTTTCCGGGCCAACAATTGGTAATCATTATCATATTTTGCTGCATCTGCTGTCAATATCTTTTGGTACTTTTGAAATAGTTGATCCATCAGCTACTCCTCCTCAATATAAAAATTTAAAATATCACTTTTAAAAGCTTCTGTCCTACCTGCTTTTAACTTAGATTTAATTTGAGTTGCTAAAGTCTCTTTAGAATCGATAATTTTAGTTAATGGTTCCAAATAATCAACTTCTGAACTAGCAAGCCCTCTTTTGGCCCACTCCAATAATTGTTTAGCTAATTCTATTAATTTATAATTACCTAAAATAGCATCTAAGCCATCAAGCATACTTCTTTCTCGAGCAGCTAAGACCTCTTCTAAACTGAACCCTCTCACTAACTTGTATAACCTTTTCAAATTCTGTTGATCATAAAACAACCCTTTATATAAAGCTAGCATCGCCCAACTCAGATCAGGAGGGATAGAATCTGTCATCCTAATCTCAATAAACTGTTTTAATCTGACATCAGGAAAGACCATTGTCAATACATGCTCTAGCTCCTGAAGACCGAACTCATTTTCTTCAAAGATCTCTTGACAGGTCTTCTCTCCGGTGGATAAATATTGATTATTAGTCTTTAACAATATTGGCTCTCTTGTCAAGATATATTCTCCATACTTTCTATAACCAAAATCCTCATCAAATACTCCCTCAATAATCCCTGTTCGAGCAGGATCAGTGTTATCCCAAATATATGTTCGTAAAGTCTGTTGTAAATAGACTTCCCCTTCAAAAATAGGAGCATTATCTGTCAATATCGCAAAGAGAGGAGATAAGGCATTAGCAACTCTAAATTTATGTATAAAATCGATTTCACTCTCATAATCCAGGGCTACTTGTAAAGCTGCTGTTCCTTTCATCATATTATGAGCTGTTTCCCCTTTGGCCCCTAAATAATCTGACATAATCTGATACCTCTGTTTAGGATTCCACTCTATCTGCTCAATTTTACTTTTAGGCTGGTAGCCTGAGGTTATTAAATAATATCCTTTCTTATTTAAGATTGGAATAAAGTCTTCTAAAAAATTAAAATAAACTTCTTCCAACTTCTTAATCTCTCCTTTTGGATAAATACTTATTTCTATTTGACCGCCAGGTTCTAAGGTGACTTCCGCTTGTTGAGAGGTCAAACCGACTAAATAGCCATTTTCTTTCTCTTCTTTCCAGCCTTTCCGGGCCAACTCTTCTAGAATATCTTCTATTCCATCATCTTCCCGATAATCAATTGCTCTCCACGTATTCTGCTCTACTATAAAATGCTCAAACTCTACCCCTAAATTCTGCTGAGTAGTCTCTCCTTTCTTAAAAAAATTCTCTAATTTATCTAATTGTTGTTGATACTCCATCTTCTCACCCCATTTACAAAAGTATAAATCAATTCTCTTTTAACATTCTCTTTACTAACTGATTTCTTCTTCTTTCTTTCCCTAAAGTACTCTGACCGAGATGTCCTGGATAAACTGACAACTGATCATCTAACTTCATTACTTTTTGAGAAATTGAATCAGCTAACTGCTGATAGCTTCCTCCAGCTAAATCTGTTCTACCTACTGAACCTTTAAATAAAGTGTCTCCAGTTAATAAAATATCATCTATTTTGATACAAACTCCCCCTGGAGTATGCCCTGGAGTATGAATTATCTCTAATTTTAACTGACCTACTCTTATCTCTTCCCCATCTTGCAATAATTTATCAGCTTTAATACTGACGCTTGGAACTGAAGCGCTATTAGATAAATTCAATTCTGGTTTAAGTAATCTCTCTTCTCCAGCTTCATGAATCCAAACTGGTAACTGCAACTCCTTTTGCAAATCTTCAACAGCTAAAATATGATCATAATGGGAATGAGTTAAAATAATAGCTTTAATACTCAACCCTTCTTGTTCAATGTAATCAAGAATACTCCTCTTTCCACCACCTGGATCTACAATTACTCCTCTTCCTTCTTCATCATTCACAACATAACAGTTAACATTTCCTATTCCTACTGTAAGCTTTTTTAATTTCATTATTTTTCCCCCTTATTGATATTAAATTTAATATTAGATATAAATCTAAGTAGAATCTAAGCTCTTATATTTTTAATGATTGGCTTAGACTTAACTTCAGTCTTAAATTTAAGCTTTATTACTTTAGTATTTACTAAACACTATTATAACAGCATTTTAGATAAGAATAAAGTTTGACATCTAATTATTTATTTATTACAATGTAAGTTAAATAATTCTATTTTAAGGAGGTTGACCCGATGTCTCAAGATTATAAATTTGTTCATTCTTGTATTAGAGTTCTTGACTTAAAAAAATCAATCGAATTTTATCAACAAGCATTAGGACTGGAAGTAGCTAGAAAAAGAGACTTTCCTGAATATGAATTTACTTTAGTTTATCTAACAAGCAGTACAGGTGATTTTGAAATTGAACTTACATATAATTATGATCGTAAAAAGCCTTATACAGTTGGTGACGGATATAGTCATATTGCTGTTACTGTTGATGACTTAAAAAGTTCTTATCAAAGACATCAACAATTAGGCTATGAAGTTAGTGATATTACTAGCCTTAGTGAAGAAGCAAGTGAAGGTTATTATTTTCTAACAGATCCTGATGGGTATCGTACTGAAATTATTCAAAATTAAATATAAAACTTATTCCAATTCCAAAAATAATTGCTCGAAATGTTGATTAGCATAAGCTCCATAATAATTAATCCGCTCTTTATAAAATTTATAGCGACCTAATACTTGAAATAAGTAATTATTATAAAGCTCATCTGCACCTTTAGAGTTAGCATTTGTAAATCCTTGATTATAAGAGATAATAACTCGATTGATATTACTATCATAACGTTGATAGGCTAAAGCTAAATAATAAGTAGCAAATTTAATTCCTAAATCAGTTGGATCTAACTTTCTCCACTTATTATAATCAACATCTAACTGCTCTGCAATCCACTCAGCAGTATTTATCTTCATACTTGATATTCCAATACTTCTTCCTTGATCATAATCACTTCTCGAAACAAAGTTAGTCTCTGTTTCCAAAATAGCAGCAACTAACAATGGATTAACATCTACATTAAATTTTTCAGAATAGTAATTAGACCACTTGATTATCTCTTCAGTATATTCTTCAACTCTAGATTTAGACAAGGTTACAGTTGTATTATATGCGTTATTATGAATATATTTGATCCTATAATTTAAGAAATTTCTTATTTGTTGCTCCTCTCTTTGCATGCTATATGCCATACTAGTAGTAGAAATAATCAATAAAAATAATAAAGAAATACTAATCGTCTTCAATCTCATGGTTGAATCCTCCTTTTTTGTAATATTTAACATATTATATGTTTGTTGTTCATTATTTATTTCATGAATAAGTATTATTTTAGTTAAAATAGTACTTATTATATATTCTCTCTAATCTAGGAAAACACCTTTTCATTCTACTCAAAAACATTTATTGAATATCAAGCAAAGATTTTAGAGATACTAAAAAAAAAGATAAGGAGTTGATTAATAATGGATAGAACGGCACTCATAATAATGATTATTGGAGCATTAAATTGGGGATTAATCGGTTTATTTAGATTTGATTTAGTAGCAAGCCTTTTTGGAGGACAGACTGCAATGCTTAGTAGAATAATTTACTCTATTGTTGGTCTTGCCGGATTATATTCTATCAGTTTACTCTTTAGAGAACGAACCCAAAACGAAATTGAATAAACCTAACTAAAAATAATAAGGCCTTAATATTAAGGCCTTATTAAATCATACTGCTAATTCATCTTTAGTTAGCTCAAGATATTCATCTGCACTCAATAAGCTTTGATGGCAGTTAACAGCTTTCTTTAGCCAAAGGCTGGAATTATCATCTTCAATCAAATCAGTAGCATCATACATACATAATACAAATAGATTACTATCTTCTAACACTTCATTCATAATCTCTTCTAACTCCAAAACAGAATTTTGATCAGCTTCTTTTAATGATTTACTGATCTGATATAAGACCCTAGCTTTATTAAACCTTCCAGCAGAAAAAACTTTTAGTTTCTCTTTCAATCTTTCCTTACCAAATTGCAAATAGACTTCAGCTAAATCTAGCTCGAATATAAACTCCAGTTGAGAAGAATCTTGATACTTCTCGTCAAGTATTTCTAAAATTTCTTCCTTTAATTCATCTTCCACATATAAAAAGACTTTCTCTTCATTTTTTAAACCTTGCTTTAAAAAATGGACTGTTTTTACTAAAAAATGCTCTTTTCCATAATATAAACTACATATATGTTTGCTAGTGCTCCCATCTTCTGAGCTCATTTCAACCCCCCCGAATTTATCCTTAAAATCTTATAAGATTATGATAAATACCTATTATAATAGCTTTATAATTGATTGGCTAGCTAAAACTCTAATTCAGCATTATCATTATAGCAAATATTAACATTTATTTCAAGCAGATTTATTATTATTTTACATTTTTTTACATAGTCGGGGGGAGCTTTTTTAATTAAATTCTTTATTCATAATAATCCTTAAGGCATTAAAAATAGCCAATAACGCTACCCCTACATCTGCAAAGATTGCTGCCCACATCGTCGTCATTCCAAATAACCCCATGATTAGTATAATCCCTTTAACCCCTAATGCTAAAATAATATTTTGCCAGACTACCCTCCGAGTAAAACGAGCAATCTTAATTGCTTCTACTAATTTAGTCGGTTCATCAGTCATCAATACAACATCTGCTGCTTCAATGGCTGCATCTGAACCTAAACCTCCCATAGCTACCCCTATATCACTTCTAGCTAAAACAGGAGCATCATTGATTCCATCTCCTACAAAAATAACCTTAGCTCCTTCTTCTTTTCCTTCAATAAATTGCTCCATTAATTCTACTTTATTTTCAGGTAACAACTCTGCATAATATTCGTCCAGGTTTAAATGATCCTTCACCTGTAAAGCTACTTGCTTAAGATCACCAGTCAACATTGCTAAATTATCAACCTTTAATTCTCGTAAAGCTTTAACTGCTCCCTTAGCATCAGATTTGATTTGATCAGAGATTAAAATAGTTCCTATAAACTCTTGCCCATAACTAACATAGACCTCTGTTCCTTTAAAATTACAAGTTTCAAATTCGATTCCTGCTGCATTCAACAATTTTTGATTGCCTACTAAAAGCTCCTTCCCTTTTACAGTTGCAGTCACTCCTTGACCAGAGATCTCTCGATAATTGTCAATCATTTTATTATTGACTTCTGTTGGACAAGCCTCTACAATTGATTTAGCAATTGGATGATTAGAATTCAATTCTATCATTGCAGCTAATTCCAATACTTCTTCTTCTGTCCAGCCAGCTTGATTATTGATCTCAACTACCTGAAATACCCCTTCTGTTAAAGTACCTGTCTTATCAAAAACAACCTGCTTGACACTATTTAAGGCTTCTAGGTAATTACCACCTTTTACTAAAATCCCATTTTTGGAAGCAGCTCCAATTCCACCAAAAAAACCGAGTGGAATCGAGATTACCAAAGCACAAGGACATGAAATAACTAAAAATACTAAAGCCCGATAAAACCAGAGGCTGAATGCTTCTCCCATAAATAATGGTGGTATGATAGCCACTAAAAAAGCTCCTGCTACAACCAATGGAGTATAGTACCTAGCAAATTTAGTAATAAAATTTTCGGTTGGTGCTTTCTTAGCAGCAGCATTTTCAACTAGATCCAGCACTTTAGCTACTGCAGAATCATTAAATTCCTTTGTAACCCTAACTTTTAAAGCTCCATCTTGATTGATAAAGCCACTTAAAATCTCATCTCCTGCTGTTATCTTTTGTGGTACTGACTCTCCAGTTAGAGCAGAAGTATCAACCCTAGCCGCTCCATCAATCACCTCACCATCAACAGGAACTTTATCTCCTGCCTTGAGCACAATTATATCTCCAACTTCAAGTTCTTCCGGTGCTACTTGCTTGATTTGATCGCCAATTTTTAAATTAGCATAATCAGCTTTGATTTCTAACAAAGACTTAATTGAACGTCGCGAATGATCGACAGCTCTTGCTTGAAAGATTTCACCTACCTTATAAAATAACATCACTGCCACTGCTTCAGGAAATTCTCCAATTGCAAAAGCACCAATAGTAGCAATAGTCATTAAGAAATTTTCATCGAATAGTTGGCCTTTTCCAATATTTTTAATTGCCTTCAAAACTACTGTACCACCAATTATTAAGTAACTACTCCCATACAAAGCTAAGCTTTGTAAAAAAGAAACTTCAAACAATAAAGCTACTACAAATAAACTACTCCCCACAATTAATTTAATCATTTTGTTTCGGAAATTATTACTTTTTTCTTCTTTTGTTTCTGATGTTTTAATTTGTTGCTCAGCAGATACTCTAACTTCAGGCTCTATGCGATTGACAATCTTCTTAACTGACTCAATTATTTCACTACTTACTACATCTTTCTTAAAAATAATTGTCAGCTTTTCTGAGATAAAATCCAACCTCGCCTCCTGTACATTAGACAACTGCTTGACTTCTCTTTCAATTTTAGCAGCACAGTCTGCACAGCCCAATCCTTCCAGTCTTAATTTCATACTCTCTTCTTTTTTATCTGGTTTTAGCTTTGAGTCTATTTTCTCTACCCCCTCTATTACTTTATCTTTAGCTTTAGACTCTTTTTTTATTTCTGTCACCAGTTTTTTAGCCTCCATCTAACCCCTCCTAATAATATATGATTATCTGCTCATATATTATTTAAAAAATATATGAGCGCTTGTTCATATATTATATTACTTTTTAGGAGGTTTTGTCAACAGAATTTCTTATTTTTCTTCTTTAACATGCTCTAATCCTTGGCTAAATAGTTGCAAAATATGATCATCATCCAGTGAATAATAAACAACCCTACCTTCTTTTCTATGCTTAACCAATTTGAAATCCCGCAATTTCCTTAATTGATGAGAAATAGCAGATTGACTCATCTTTAATAATTCAGAGATGTCACAAACACATAGCTCCTGTTTAGCTAAAGCATGTATAATCTTAATTCGTGTCGGATCCCCTAAAACTTTAAAAATATCTGCTAGTTGAGTAATAACCCCTTCAGATAACTCATCCTTCTTCAATTCTTCAATTATTTTCGATTGGATACAATACTCCTGACAAACCAACTTATCCTCTTCCATCTTCAACCTCCCCTATCTTAAGCTGCTGGTTTCTAAAACAACTCTCTTCTTAGTTCAATCAATTCTTCTTTATTAACTATACCCCGTTTGATATACTTAATCCTTCCTTCTTGATCTATAAAATAAGTAGTAGGTAAAACTGAAACTGCATATTCTCCTGCAACCAAACTGGCTTGATCTAATAAGACAATAAATTGATAATCATTACTATTGATAAATTCATTAACGGCCTCTTCTTCTTCCCCTACATTAACACCTAATACTGTAATATCATCATATTCAGTATCAAATTGGGCTAAATCAGGCATCTCCTCGCGACAAGATGGACACCAACTGGCCCAAAAATGAAGAATAACTTTCTGCCCTCTAAACTGAGATAAAGACACCTGATCTCCCCTTAAAGCTGTTAAGTTAAAATCTGGGCCAAACTTTCCAATTTCAATCCCTACCTCCTGATTCAATTCCTTTTCAGCAATCTCGTTGACTAAATTATCCGAGCTAGCAGGGCCAACATAAACCACTGCTAAACTGATTAACCCTAAAATTGCTAGCCCAAATACCATATATTTAAGATAATACTTCCGCATCTTATCAACTCTCCTTAATAAAATAATGCTGTCCAGCGTCCAAGCAAATTAAAATAAATAATGATTCCAAAAATAATCAAAATAAGACCACTTACCTTCTCAAACACCGGTAAAAAATTATTAAAACTACTAATCGCAGCAGCAAATCTGTCAACCATTATTGCAGCAAATAAAAAAGGAATTCCTAAACCTAATGAATAACTAACCAATAATAAAACTCCCATTCCTATCGTCTGAGAAGTTCCTGCATATAATAAAATAGAAGCTAAAACTGGGCCAACACAAGGGGTCCAACCAATAGCAAAAGAGCTTCCCATCAAAATAGAGCCAAACCAACTACTAACTTCTTGAGGTTGGTTGGCCCTAAGCTCTCGATATAATAACTTAATCTCAAAAACTCCTACAATATGTAAACCAAATAGAATAATTATAACTCCACTTATTTTGGTCAATAACCGCCTATATCTAATGAAGAGTTGGCCCAGATAACTTGCCGAAGCCCCCAGTAAAATAAAAATGATTGAAAAACCAATAACAAATCCTACCGCCCTAGTAAAAACAAAAGTCTTATTTTCCTTAGAAGCACTACTCCCCGTTATATAACCAAGATAAGCAGGCACTAAAGGTAAAACACATGGAGACAAAAAAGATAACAAACCTGCTACAAAGGCAATCGTTATTGAAACCTCTTCCAATAGAATCCTCCTTTATTGATATTTAGTGGCACTTTCAGTGCCACTGAGCTATCAGCTATCAGCCTTCAGTCGTGAGCCAGTTCAAAATCTTCAAAGCTAAAATCTAAAATCACTTAACCCCTTAAAATCAAAAGCTTAAAGCTTGTTTTGAATTTGATTTTATGGTTTTGTTTTTAGCTGATAGCTGAGGGCTGATAGCTCACAGCTATGTGGCACAAAAGTGACACATTATTGTAATTAAGCTTCACATTAAAATTAATCAAACAATAATTAATTCTTCATCAGATGTAGTCAAACATTTCGGTTCTTTTTCAGTCACTGCATATGTATTCTCTATACCAATTAAACCTACCTTAGGTATCAATAATTTAGGCTCTAGAGCAATTACCATCCCTTTTTTCAGTTGATAATCAAATCCAGGGGCCAAAAATGGAAATTCATTTAATTCCAACCCTACTCCATGTCCCACAAACCTTACCTGATTATCTCCAAAACCTAAATAATATTCACTGACCCCTAACTCTTCTGCCAATTTCAAACTCTGTTGATAAATATCTCCCCAACTATAATCAACAGTTAAGTAATTCTTCAACTCCCTTTGAAATTTAACCATCTTTTGATATAATTCTTTAACTTCAGCAGACGGTTGACCTATCATTGCTAGTCTAGTTTGATCAATATGATAACCTTTATAATTACTAACATAATCAAACACAATCGGTTCTCCAGCTTTAATTTTCTTATAAGAAGGGCCAATACCTACTCCAGGATAAGTTCCTTCTCCTCCAGCAAGTGCATCAGCCTTAACAGGTTGTAAGGCACTCTTCCCGGAAGCACAAACCCCCACTGAAACAGTATTATTCAACCCCCGCATTCTAATCAATCCAGCATGCCCTTTTTGTTTCAATTCACTTTCAATAGCTGTTGCTAAATTCATTTCACTAATACCTTCTTCTAGATTATTCTTGACTAAAACTGAAAAATCATCCAATTGTGCAGCAGATTTTTGCATCAATTGTAATTCATAATCAGATTTAATCATTCTCAACTGTCTAATCGAATTAATAATTCCAGTTACTTCTTCAGTTCCAAAGAGCTTTTGCAACTTAACTACATCTTTATAAGCTACTACATCTAATTCCAATCCTAATTTGTCTGGTATTCCAATTCCAAAATCAGCAAGCTTTTGTGGTATCTCCTTAGAAGATCCAAATTTAATCACATTCTTCAAGGCGGTTTCTTCTTTAGCCCGTTCTATACCCTTTCGTACCAATAAAACAGGTTGACCTTGTCTAGGAATACATAAATATTGAGCTTGAATCGTACCACTAAAATAATATAAATTTACATTATCAATAATTATTGCTAAGTCGATCTCTTTATGATTTAATTTCTCTTGAAATCCTTCAATTCTTTTATTTAATTCTTGCTTTAATAACTCTCCCATTAGCTCCACTCCTTTTTTAATATTAATTATCATTAAAACTTAAAAACTGACTCTTTTTATGTAACTGTCTGTAAAAATTAACCATTAACTTCTGTAAAAGTGAGCATAAGCTATCTCCTACAATTAAATGTTGGTATCCATACCAATAATAGAAAAGTAATAGACTTATGCCCAGTGACAGTATATCAAATGAAGTTAGTATTGACAACTATTTGACTAATTTAAAATCACCATTAAGAAAACCATACTTTAATCAGATTAATAATTTGACATCAGACATAATCAAATATGAACCTTCCCATAATCTATACGGAATACAATAAAGAAGGACTCTTATAAGAGTCCTTCTTGCTCTAAGAAATCATTTAATTAATGACAATCTTTATCTTCTTGCTCCTCACCTTTATCTTTATGGCACATCCCTTTCATCATAAACAGATGCATCAATGGACATAACAAAAAGATCAACCACCTAAAGTTACCACCTGCAAAACCATCTCTTCCTACTTCTACTCCTGACCCTGCAAACCACCAGATTCCAGCAAACATAGCTATACAACAAAGCAACATCATCCATAGATGATTCCCCCCATACTGATGCCCTTTCTTATTAGACATAAAATTCCTCCTTAAATTTAATTTAGAATTGATTAATGGCAAGAAAAATCATCGTTATCTTGATTATGATCCTTTTCAGTAACTTTTAACTTCTTAGCAAGTAAATAAAAAACTGCCCCTACAAATCCAATCAATACAATTCCTGACAAAAACTCTTCCATTACTTCTCCCTCCTCAAAATCATTCTCTAGACTTCTTAAGCAAGATTCCTGTTACTAGTGCAGTTATAGGAATCGAAATGACCAACCCTATACTACCTGTCAATCCCCTTACAACCTCAGTAGCAATTAAGTCCATATTAATAACCCTAATCCAAGGCATCTCTGCTCCCATCAATAATAACAATAAAGGAATCGTTCCTCCTACATAAGCTAATAATAATGTGTTAGCCATAGTTCCCATAATATCACGACCTACATTCAAACCTGAGTTGATCAATTCTACCTGTTCAATCTGGGGGTTGGCCCGCTTAATTTCAAACATTGCCGATGCTACCGACATACTAACATCTGTGACAGCCCCCAAAGAACCAATAATTATTCCTGCAAATAAGAGGCCTTGAATATTGATTGCTTGGTCCATCACAAGTAGCATCTGTGCTTCTTGATTATTAAACCCAGTCAAATTAGCTAGTCTACCGACCCACAATGCTAAAAGACCTGCTACTAAAACTCCAACACTGGTACCTATAATTGCTACTAAAGACTTAAGATTAAAACCACTAACCAACAAGAAGGTAGGAATTAAAATAATAATTGCACTTGCTACTCCTACACCAATTGGATTATACCCTGCCAACATTAAAGGCAACATAATTTTAACAATCGTAAATCCTGCTAATAGTAAGGTTAATAACGTCTTTACCCCTTTAAGCTTACCTACCACTAATAAACAGACTACAAAGAGCACTAATAGATACAGTAAACTCCTATCTCTAGCAATATCATGTAAATAAATCCCTTCTAGATTGTCTTCTTCCATTGTTACTAAAATAACTTCCATACCCTCTTCAAGATAAAGATTGTAATAGTAATGACCTTCTTGATAGGTATTATCGACATCAATCACTTCGTCTTGATGTGGCCCTGTTGTAATAACAACTCTAGCCCTTTGATTTATCTGTTCTTCAGTCGTACTAAAATCATCATCATCTATTTCAATATCTTGCACCAAAATAACTCGACCTCGATAATAACTTTCTTCTTGCTCTGCTTGTTCTTGTGGCTGCTCACCTACTTCTTCTGGTGGTGTTATTTGTTGCTCTGAATCGTTGAAATCAATCTCTTCAGCCATAATAACGGTCGCACTAACAATAATTGTAATTAATACTAAGATTATTACCTTCAGTTTCTGGTTCATACTTCTCAGCCCTTTACTTGTTAATAGAGAAAATAATAGATCAAAATAGATAAAATTACCATTCCTGCAACAATTAAATTATCCCTTAACTTTTCTGATTTATTCACCAACTTCGGTTCAGATGATAATTGATTATTTTTAAGGTATAAAGCTAGTCCTCCAGTTATTATAATTAAGAATAAACTGGTTACATGAACTACAGTAAATTGTCCCACTACAATTGGGTTGGTTCTAAAGAACTCAATAACTCCTCGATTAATAGAGAAACCAATTAAATAAATCATAAATAATTGACCATTATATTTAACTTTATCCCGATAGTTCCATAAGATCAAGAACAAGCCATAATTAAGCAGTGATTCATAAATCTGTACTGGGTGTAAAAGCTGGTTATCCAACGTAACACCCCACAATTGCGGATTGACCATTGGAATCCCAAAGACATCACAACCAACTCTAGCAATTGCCTGTCCTAAGATTATTGCTGGAGCAAATGTATCTGCAACCTTCCAGAAGGGAATTTGATGATATTTAGTATAAGCTACGCCAAATAAGATCGCTCCTAATAATCCTCCTTGAATAGATAGTCCTCCAGTATGAAGCATCAAGATCTGTCCTGGATTATTAAAATAATAACCTGGGTTAAAGACTAATACATAATAAATTCTGGCCCCAATAATTCCTGCTATCATACCCAAGAGGGCCAAATTAAATACTAGATCAACATCTAACCCTTTTCTCTTTGCTTCCTTTTGTACTACATAAATACCAGCTAACATCCCTAAAGCAATGAATACTCCAAATAAATGAACTGAAAAAGGCCCTAAATGAATAAGTGCTTCTCTCATTTTTTCAACCCTCTCTCCGTTTAGTGACTAGTTAAAGTAGAAAATCATGTGCGTTAATTTAATACATATTTTCTACAAATCAGTTTGCTTTATATTGATATAATGTGTAACTTCGTGACACAGCCGTCAGCTATCAGCCATGAGTCGTCAGCCCAATCAAAACCTATTAAACCCCAACAAGTAAAACCATCTCAAACTAGGAAATATAATGGTTTCTAGATGCTTTAATTTTTATTGATTTTAAATGCTCTTAGCTGATAGCTGACCCTACGAGTCTAAAAATCAAGACTCTTCGTAACAAAAACCGTTCGCTATGTGGCACTTTTGTGCCACATTATTGTAATTAAGCATCACTTAATAGCTATCTCATGTGGTTCTTCTCCTACTTCAAATTCAGCCACTACTTGATAATTTATCGCATCAATCAAAATTACTTTATCTTCTCTAGCATTAGTTACAACTACATAATTACCATCAGGTGTAAAAGCTAAATGATTAGCATACTCTCCAGCATCAATATATCGTTCAATTTGCAAAGTTTCAGCATTGATTACTGCTACATCTTCTGTGATTCGATTAGCAGTCCAAACCTCTTTACTATCAGGAGAGACAACAACCCCATGAGTTCCTTCCCCTGCTGGGATTTGAACTATTTCTTTAAATTCTTCTAAATCTACTACTGAAACCGTATTAGACTCCCAATTAGCTACATAAGCTCTCTTGCCATCAGGAGCAACTCTTGATTCATTTGGCCCTTCTCCTACCGGAATAGTCTGTTTAACCTCAAACTGAGGTATTGAAATCATAGAAAGACTATTATCATCTAAATTGGTCAATAGTGCAAAATCGCTGTTAGGAGTAAAATCAATATGGCTTGGATTAGAACCAAATCCTTCCGTCATTCGTTCAATAATCTCTTGTTCTTCAATATCAATAACAATCACTTCATCATTAGCAGAACTAGCAATAAATGCATATTTTCCATCAGGAGTTATATCTAATCCATGGACTCCAACCCCTGCCGGAATAACATTAATCACTTCATTATAAGCGGTATCAATCACTTTAACCTCTCCATTAGTTTCATCACCTACAAAAAGCTCCTTGCCATCTGGAGTAATTGCTATGCCATGTGATGATCGCTCACTGATTTTCAACTCATCAACCAAATCTTTTTCTGTCAAGTCAATAACTGAGACTGTACCACTGCTAGCATTAGTTATATAAGCTTGATAACCAATATCATTACTATTATTATATGAAATAGCTAATAAAACCACAATGGAAATTATCACTACAACACTAACAATCCCCTTTTTATTCATCTTCGCTGTCCTCCTCCTTTTAAATCCTCCTTAATCAAATTGCCACTCAAATTGATGTTCAGCACCATTAATCTCTTTAAAAATCAGTTCAACAAAAGTTGTATTCTCATCAATTAATAATTGACCTGTTTCAGTCTCATTGCTAACTTCTAACTTGCCACTAGGATGATGACTATCTTCTTGTAGCCATTCCCAATTTACTTCTCCTGCAACTCCATTATCACTTCTGACTTCAGTGATTTCTTCAATCTCTAATTCTAATAAGTTACCACTATGAGTATCCATATTAACTTCAAACTTTAATCCCTCTTCAGTGTGACTAGGCTTTGATAGGATAGCAAGAATCATAACTCCAGCTTGGTTAGAGCTACGACTCCAATCCTCTTCAAATGCCTCAGTTTCAGCAGTCTCTTCTGTTAGATGCTGACTCTCAATTTCTCCAACAGCAGACATATTATTATTTAACTCATCATTTTCAGTTTCATTCATTCTTAAATAATAAGCTCCACCAAGAAAAATTAATACTCCTACTAATATAATGCTTAGTTTTTTTTCAGTTGATTTAAAGTACACTTTTATCGTCCTCCTTTATACTTATATATGGTACCTAGGTAAGGTATATGGAAGTTAAAAAATTAATTCTTCTTTAAATCATTAACTAATTGTTGATACTCTTTTTTACTGATCTCTCCACGGGCATACCTTTTCTTAGCTATTTCTATTGCATCTTCTGATTTAGTTTTATTCAATTGTTTATTACTGTAATTATTATTATTAGTTAATCTCTTAATCAAAAAAATCGCTAATGCAATAATTACTATCCAAAAGGTTGCCATTCCAATCATATGCAACCATCCTCCAAATCTCGTTCCATGCCCCCAATAATGCATCATTATAAACTCCCCCTCAAAAAGTATCAGTCTGAATAGTGTGTGTCAGCAAAAACAAAACCTTAGTACTTATATTTTTGAACTTACTCACACTCCCACACAAGACTGATACAATATTTTAATTAAACCAATCCACCATTCCACCATGATAACCTCTTCCCATATGAGAGAAGTTAGACCCTCTTTTTTCTCTTCTAAAAGAACGATGACAATCAGATTGGCCCTTAGCACTCAACATATTCAATTGCTCTGTAGTTAATATATCCCTTAAATATAATTTATAATCA
This sequence comes from Natroniella sp. ANB-PHB2, assembly GCF_046097105.1. Taxonomy (GTDB): domain Bacteria; phylum Bacillota; class Halanaerobiia; order Halobacteroidales; family Halobacteroidaceae; genus Natroniella. The sequence continues at coordinate 1,004,456 of NZ_CP175562.1, forward strand.
GCTCGCAATGAATCTAACTCTCCTTGTAACTTCTTAACTTCTGTTTGTTGTTCTTCAATTCTATTGTTGCTTACTTCAGCATCAAAATATAAATCATGCAATTGATATCTCTTATCTCTCAATTGATAACTAATCTCTCTAATTTGACGATAATGATCATCAGTCAACCTCTCTATTTCTCTAGACTCTTCTTGGGATAAGTTTAAATTATCCCAGTCTTTTGCTTCATAACCTCTATGGTTTCTTCCGCGCATCATTCCATATCCTAAATTAGAAAAGCCAGCTAATAAAATAAACACTATTACTAAACTAACAATCCGCTTATTCATCTCTATCCCCTCCTTGCTATACTTTATTATTCTTTCTTATCTTATTATAGGATATAAATATTAAGAAATTATTAAGAAATTATTAAATTTTATTTAAACTCTGATGATCTGTTAATTCAACTCTAATATACTATTATTAAACACAAAGAATTCACCTGAAATTTCAGATGAATTCTTTATTAATTAATCTTTATAAGATGGTTTAATATTAACTTTTTTCAATCGTGTAGAATTCAAAACTACATTAATTGAGCTGGTAGCCATTGCTGCAGCTCCAATAATAGGATGAATTAATCCAAAAAAGGCTGCTGGAATAGCTAAAGCATTATAGAACCAAGCCCAAAAATAATTCTGTTTAATCTTATTAAAAGTAGCATTGGATAATTTAATAGCTGAAATTACAGCACTTAAATCTCCTCGAACAAGAGTAATATCTGCTGCTTCAATCGCAATATCAGTTCCAGTTCCAATAGCTATACCAACATTTGCTTGCTTTAAGGCTGGAGCATCATTAATTCCATCTCCAACCATAGCTACTGTATCATATTCCTCTTGTAATTTTTCTACCTCATCTACTTTACCTTCTGGTAATACCTCAGCTAAGACCCTACTAATACCTACTTTATCAGCAATTGCTTCAGCAGTCCGTTGATTATCACCTGTAATCATTGCTGTTTTAATCCCCATCTTCTCAATCTCAGCAATAGCTTGAGTAGAATCTTCCTTGATTGTATCAGCTACCGCTATAATTCCAGCTAACTTCCCATCAACAGCCAACAACATAGCTGTTTTAGCTTCTTTTTCTAATCTTTCTAATTCAGAGCCATGCTCAGTATGCTCTATATTATTCTCATTCATCAACCTTCGATTACCAATTAGTATTTCTTGATCATCTACTACTCCTCTAACACCTTTCCCAGTAATTGAAGAAAAGTCTGTTACTTCCTGAAGCTCAATACCTTCTGCTTTAGCTCCTTCTACAATGGCTTGCCCTAATGGATGTTCAGAAGCAACCTCTATACTCCCAGCATATAATAATACAGCCTGTTGACTATAATTATTAAAGCTCAATATATCAGTAACTTCTGGAGCACCTTTCGTAATCGTTCCTGTTTTATCGAAAGCAATAATCTTTGTATCCTTAATCGTCTGAATAGCTTCACCTTTTCTGATCAAAACACCATTTTCTGCTCCTAAACCACTACCAACCATAATTGCTGTCGGCGTAGCTAAACCTAACGCACATGGACAAGAAATAACTAAGACCGAAATCGTAGCTAAGATTGCCAAAGCTAAGATAGATAAATCAGGAAAAGTCCATGGTAAATTAAATATTTCTAAAACTCCACGATGAAATTCAGGAAATACCATCCAAGAAATAAAAGCCCACGTAGCAAGTACTAATACCCCTGGCACAAAATAACCGGTTATCCTATCTGCAAACTCTTGAATTGGAACCTTAGAACCTTGGCACTCTTCAACCATCTTAATTACTTGAGAGAAGAAGGTATCTTTACCTACTTTAGTTGCTTTAACCTTTAACATCCCTTGCTTGTTAATAGTAGAACCAATCACTTCATCCCCTTCTTTTCTTTCTACTGGTAAAGACTCTCCAGTCGCCATCGATTCATCAACAGTACTCTGTCCATCAACTACTACACCGTCAGTTGGAATCTTCTCTCCCGGCTTGATTAACATAATATCGTCTTCTTGAAGATCTTCAATCGGCACTTCTTTTTCTTCTCCATCGACAATTATCCTTGCTTCTTTTGCTTCCATTTCTAATAACTTCTTAATTGCTTGCGAAGCCTTTCCTTTTGCTTTCGCTTCTAAATATCTACCTACTAAATGTAAAGTTATAATCGAAGCTGCCATCTCAACAAATGATATTATTGGTAACCAGAAGGCTAAAAAGTTCAAAAGATAAGCAATCAAAGAACCCATAGTTACCAAAGTATCCATATTAGGACTCAAATTTTTAACTGCTTTAAAACTCGCTTTGTGAGTCTCCCAACCAGCAATTACTATTGGAGGAAAACCTAAAATTGTAATTATAGTAAAATAATAAGGAATCTCTATAATAAACATATGAATCATCATCAAAATCATAATTGGAGCAGCAAATGCAATACCAAAAATCATTCTTTTAAAAGCTTCATCTACTTTCTTCTGCTCTCGATCCACTTCTTCTTCTCTCTCTTGATCAATCACTTCATATCCTGTTTTTTCAATCGTCTTCTTAATTTCTTCAGTAGTTATTTGACTAGGATCATATTTAATCGTAGCTTTTTCCATAGTAAAATTAACATTGACCTCTTTAGCTCCAGATAATTGCTTTAAACTCTTTTCCACTCGCTGTGCACAAGCTGTACAGGTCATCCCTGCTAACTGTAAGCTCAACTTTTTCTGTTGGTCATTCATTAACTCAGCTTTATAGCCTGCCTGATCGATCAATTCAAATACTTGATCAAGCTCAATTTGTGCTGGCTTATATTCAATATAAGCTTTTTCAACAGCAAAATTAACCTGTACTGATTTTATCCCTTCTTCTTGTTGTAAATTCTTCTCCACACGCTGAGAACAACTAGTACAAGTCATTCCTGAAACCTTTAAAGTAACTTTCTTTGTTTGCTCATTCTCTTTTTGTGCTGTAGAACTCATCTGTCATCCCTCCTCTAATTATTTCTTAGTATATTGTTTACCTTGTTAGTAAAATTAATACTTTTTTACCCCCTGGGGGTATGTTGTGGTTATAAGATTACCATACCTTGACCATTATGTCAAGTCTTTTTCATTTTAATTGATATATAGTTTAAGTCCAAGTCTAAGTTTAAGTAAGAACTAAAAACCTTTATGTTTTTAACGATTGCCTTAACCTCAAACTCAAACTTAAGCTGTTTTGTAATTAATCTCAACATATTTTATCCATACTTATCCAATAATAAAATAAAAGGAGGAATACATATGACTATGACAACCCATATGGATAAATATCAGACCTGTATTGAACTTACTGCTAAGTGCTTGAATGAATGTGAGTTTTGCTTAGATGCTTGCTTGAATGCTCCTGATGTCGATCAGCGTATTACATGCATTGAACTACTCAGAGATTGTGCTGATATCTGTGCCTTAACTACCAAATTTATGACTAGAAATAGTGACTTTGCTACCGAAATTGCCAACTTATGTGCAGATATCTGTAACGCCTGTGCTACTGAATGTGAAAAATTCGATGATCCACACTGCCAGCCTTGTGCTAAAATCTGTCGTCAATGTGCTACTGAATGTCGTAACATGGCTCAACCTTAAACTAAAATGATTGGCCCATAAAAATACCCCTGCCGCATATGCGGCAGGGGTTAAATACAGTGAAATTAGTAATTCTGTTCTTTCAATTCAAAGTAGCTCTTTGGATGAGCACAAGAAGGACAAACTTCTAAAGCTTTCTTACCTTCGTAAACATAACCACAATTATCACACTTCCATCTTACTACTTCATCTCTCTTAAATACTTTATCTTCTTTAATATTTTCTAGTAAAGTCAAATATCTTTTCTCATGCTCTGCTTCCACTTTAGCTATCTCTCTAAAGACCTGGGCTATTTTAGTAAACCCTTCTTCTTCAGCTACATCCGCAAATTTAGGATATAATTCTGTATGTTCTTCATTTTCTCCTTCTGCAGATGCTTTTAAATTTTCCTCAGTTGTACCAATCACCCCTGCTGGATAAGCAGCAGTTATTTCTACATCCCCACCTTCTAAAAACTTAAAGAAAGTCTTAGCATGAGCTCTTTCATTACGAGCTGTTTCTGAAAAGATACTAGCAATCTGATTATACCCTTCTTTTTTAGCTACGGACGCAAAGAAGCTATACCTATTTCTTGCTTGAGACTCTCCCGCAAAAGCTTTCAATAAATTTTTCTCAGTTTCAGTTCCTTTTAACTTTGCCATAAATAAATCTCCCCTTTATCTACTTTTTTAGATCTAGAATAACTATCATCTTTTAGCTACGCTTTCCATAATCCATGTAAATTACAATACTCACGTACTTCAACTATTTCATCCTTATCAACATTAAATTGAACTACTGGCTTTTGATCTACATCAAGTTCAGCACGCAGAACCTGATCAGCGGTTAAAACTTCAATGAATTTAATATAGTGCTCTTCTTCCATCGGATGATGAGTACTACCAACAACTACTTCAACTCCATCATCAACCTCTTCAACTATCGGAACATGTTTTTGCTGATTAGGATCACCAGTTTGAGCCTCTAATTGCTCCATCTTTTCACCACAACAGACCAAAGCTGGTGCACCTTGATGAACAATTTCAATTACATTGTCACACTTAGTACACCTATATAATTCTCTTAATTTAGTCATTATTCCCCTCCTAAATTTAATTTTTAATCGTCTAGTTAAAAATTACTGTAGAATAAATAACTCTTATTTGTAGTAATAATTATTACTCTTAAAATAGTATTTCTAGACTAAAACTATTTTTCCTGCTTATTTTTCTAATTTTTTTCTTTAATTTTAGATCACTTCTCATAAATTATATAACTAATTATAGAAGAATTTAGTTTGAAATGTTTATTAATTTATTAAAGGAAAATTAATGTTAATATAGAATTAGGTAGTGTGGCTTTAAAATCAAAATTTTTAATCTTTAATCATTTACAAATGCTGGACCAATTTTACAATTAAATATAAGTAAGTTAATTAACCTTATCTCTTAGAAGTTTGAATTTTAATTATATACATTATAAAGCAATGTGCAGATAGAAGTTAACATATCTAATTTAAGTAAGAACACTATTAAGGAGGAAACTTAATTGCTAATTATAATATTAATAATAATTACTGTAATTTTAATCATTTCACACTCAAGACATAATAGAATTAAACAGAAACTAACTCTTAAACAAAATTTCCAACAAGAAATCATTAATACTACTAACTCACTAATAATTACTTTAGACAAGAATTATAATATCACTTCATTTAATGAAAATTCAGAAATATTGACAGGCTACCAATCCAAAGAAATCATTGGTGAACATTTCTTTAAACTCATTAAAAATAATACAGATAGAAAAGAGTTACAAAATATCTTTTTTGATATATTAAATAAAAACAAGCGAAAAAAATCTCCTTTCATAACCACTATTAATTGTAACAAAAATGAAGATTGTAATAAACAAGAATACTTTATCTCTTGGACTTTTTCTAATCTTAAGAACCCTGCTCAAAAAGAGCACTCTATTTTAGCTGTAGGAATAGATATAACAAAATTAGAGGAAACTAAAAAATCTTTAACATATCAAGAACAACATGATTCCGTAACAGGTCTACCCAATCGTAAATATTTCAATCAACAATTCAAAAAAGAAGTTGAATATGCATCAAATAACAATAAAAGCTTTGCAGTAATATTTCTTGATATTGATCGTTTTAAACTAATTAATAGTATCCACGGTCATAAAATTGGGGATTTAATCTTAAAAAGCGTAGGAGAGCAATTGCAAGAAATCCTAAAAGAAAGGGATACAATTGCTCGAATGGGAGGAGATGAATTTATAGGGCTATTAACTGAAATTAAAAGACCAAAAAAAGAAATTAAAACAATTGCTAAAGAAATTTTAAGTCTCTTTGAAGAAGACTTTACAGTTAATGGGAAGGAGTTTAATTTAACAGCTAGCATAGGTATTGCCCTTTATCCTTCCGATGGTAAAACAGCAGAAGATTTATTGAAAAATGCTGATATAGCAGTCTATCGCGCTAAAGAGATTAGAGGTAACCGCTTTGAATTATATGATATTGATATGAATCATAAGGTTAATGAAAAGTTATTTATAGAAAGAGACTTGAGAAAAGCAATTCAAAGTGATCAATTAGAAGTCTATTATCAACCAATTGTAGATTTTAAAACCGGAAAAATTACTAAAGCAGAAGCACTAGTCCGCTGGAATCATCCACAGCGTGGTCTAATTTCACCAGGTAAATTTATTCCTTTAGCTGAAGAGACAGGACTAATCGTTCCCTTAGGTAACTATGTTTTGAAGAATGCTTGTCAGCAAATTAATCACTGGATTGAAACAGGACATAACCCAATTAAAATTTCTGTTAATCTTTCAGCTCAACAGTTACATAAGCCTGACTTAGAGAAGACAGTAAAAGATATACTTGCCTCTACAAACCTAAAACCTAATTTGTTAGGAATTGAAATTACAGAAAGTATAGCCATGCAAAATATTCCTTTGACCAGCTCTATCTTAGAAAGGTTTAAGGAAATGGGAATTTCAGTCTTGTTAGATGATTTTGGTACTGGTTATTCTTCTTTAAGTTATTTAACCAAATTCCCAATAGATATCTTGAAAATAGATCGCTCCTTTATTAAGGACATCTCTAGTAAAAAAGGAAAGAGTGCTATTGTATCTGCTATTATAGCTATGGCTAAAAAGTTAAATATTAAAACTGTCGCTGAAGGTATTGAGACAGAACAACAGTTTGATTTAGCTAAAGATTATAATTGTGATGAAGCACAAGGATATCTATTTAGCAAACCTGTATCTGCTAGTGAATTTGAAGAGTTATTGAAAAAAAGCAGAGGCTTTAATTTAGATTCAGCTTAAGCTGATCACAAAGTTAACCTAGCTTTATTTAATGCTTATTTCTTTAAAATAAAATACTCTTTCTCCTTTACCATTCCTCTGAACTTTGCTTACGTATAAACTCTTCGACAGCATCTGAATTGACTCCCCTTTGAGAATCACCAGTCATAATCTGAGGGGTAATAAAAATCACTAGTTCCGTCTTCTGTAAAGCAGCTGTCTCTTTGTTAAATAAATAACCTATTAAAGGTACATCTCCAAGGATTGGAACTTTAGAGTTGTTTTTTATCTCTTCCTCCTTAATTAAACCACCAATTGCAATCGTCTCATTACTTGCAACTCTAATTTGAGTTTCAACCTCCCTAGTGCTAATCACTGGATAATCATTATTTTGGCCCGTTCCTGTAACGGCACTTACCTCAGGTTTTAACTTGATCAATACCTGATCCTGATCAGTTATTCGTGGAGTCATTTGCAAACTAATCCCAACATCTACAAACTCTACATCAACCTCTCCCTCACCTACATCCCTTGTAATTGGTTCTCGATCACCAATCCTAATCGTTGCTTTTTCTCCATCAAGAGTAGCAAGTTGAGGACTTGCTAAAATAGATGCTTCCGCTTGTAATTCTAATAAGTTCAAAACTGCATTATAATTAAAAAGAGTATTTCCTATTTTAAAGCCTGTTCCATCACCTCCAGAACGATTAAACTTAAGATCACTAAATTGCCAATCAATTCCCAAACTATCCTTTTTATTATAAGAAATTTCTACTAACTTAACCTCTAAAGCTACTTGTTCTTTAGCTAAGTCTAGTTTTGTGATCAAGCTCTCTACTTTTTCTAAATTGCTTTCGTAAGTAGTTATAACCAAGCTATTAGTCCGTTGATCAATTACAACCTTACTATCATCAATTATGGAATTTAAACTCTCTTTTAATTGCTCGGGTTCTGAATTTTTCAATTGAAATACTTCAGTAACTTGTTGATCAAATCTTGCTTGTAAATTTCCAGCAGGAAAGATAACCACTGTTCCATCAACAATTCTATACTCTAAATCATGAGTAGTAGTTATTAGTTCTATAATTTCTAGTAAAGAAAGTTCTTGTAAGGTTACAGTTGCTCTTCCTTGAACAGAACTATCAACTATCAAATTAACACCAGATAATTCAGTTAGAATTCTAAAAATATCCTGTAATTCTGCTTCTTTAAAATCTAGGCTAATACCATCTATCTCCTCCATAATAACTTCATCTGCTTTAACTAAAGGAGAAAGATTTATGTTCACAAAACAAATTAGCAAGATCACTATACATATCAACCTTGTTTTAATTCTAATTAAGATCACCTCCTATAATGTTTTACCCCTTTAATTTTAAATTATGATTTTATTGGAAATAATATTATTATTTTACAAATTTAATTGATAGACGGCCCTAATAAAAAAACCGGATTACTTTAAAGTAATCCGGGCCAACACAAAAACTAAAAAAATATTATGTTTTAAAACTTAGTTTCCTACTAGTATCTCTTCTATATTCACTATCTTACTTCTCTTCAGTCTCTAAATAAAGTTGTTTCCATTCTAAATATTCCTTTTCTGGAAATAACTCTAAAACAAAAGGGAAGTCATCCTCCTTTAAGCGATTAGCTAGACTTTGAGCCTCAATCCACTCCGTAAAGGAACCTACATGGACTAGCTTAAGCCCCTTGTAAGGAATAATATAGGCTGAATAATCCATCTCCTCCAACTCATTAATAATATTATAAGCATTCACTTTTTCTTCAAATGCACCAACTTGGACTGCATAGATAGAACTAGTTACCTCCTGTTCAAAAGCTTCATCCTCTTTTATCTCAATCCACTTTTCACCTTCTTTTTCTTCTTTTAACTCCTCTAGTTCTTCTTCCTTTGCTAGTGATTTCTCTTCCTGTTTAACCATATCTTCTATAATAGTAGGAGTCATAAAAATAACCAGTTCTGTCTTATCATATTCAGTTGTAGTCCAACTGAATAGTCTTCCCAGAAGTGGAAGATCACCTAACAACGGTAATTTCCGCTTTCTCTCAAATTCTTCATCCTTGATCAAACCACCAATCACAATCGTCTCTCCATCAGCTACTCGAATATTCGTCTCTACTCTACGATTACTGAAGACTGGATATTGATTTCCTGTCACTCGGTCATCTCTATACTCTATAATTGCCGTTATCTCTGGCACTACCTCCACAAATATCTGCTCATTCTCTGTAATCCGTGGAGTGATCTCCAGATCAATTCCTACTTCTCGATAGTCAACCGATACTTGCTCATTACCATCTTGATCTACACTATAAGTGAAAATAGGCTCCTCATCTCCGATCATAATAGTAGCGGCTTCACCATCAATAGTAGAAATTTGTGGCCGGGCCAAAATACTACTCTCACCTTTACTTTCTATAAATTTTAAAATATCTGTATAACCTTTATAATTTAAAGTGCTCAGATTATCTAAACTCAAATCATCTCCACTCAAACCTATCTCTTCCATCTTATCATGGGAAAACTCCTCTATTCTAACTTCTAGAGCAATCTGCTTTTTAGCTATATCAAGTTCACCAATCAAGCTTTCTACTGTCTTAAGTTCCTCTTGAGAAGCAGTAACTATCAGGCTTTTTGTCCGATCATCAACTCTGATATTACCATCATCTATAATCAAATTTAAAGTCTCTTTTATCTCATCAGGCTCAGAATTATTAAGCTCAAAAACTAGAGTCTCCTTTTCAGTATAGAACTCTTTTAAACGTTCAGGTGTTGAGATTACTACTGAATTATGAAGCATCTTATAATCTAAACCATTGGTTTTAGTCAAAAGATCTAACGCTTCAAAAAATTCAAGCTGCTTCAAATTAAGCGTAACTTGCCCTTCTAGCGAAGCATCAGCAACTATATTTATATCAGCTATCTCAGCTAAAGCACTAAAAGCATCTCTTAGCTCAACCCCTCTCAGATTCAGATCTATCTTTGTATCATTAACTTTAGACTCCAATATAGATTCATTCTCAGTAAACGATTCCACTACATTTGTAGTTAAAAATAAAGTGCTAAATCCCACTAACAGAATAATAGTTAAAATCTTATGCTTAAATTTAATCTTCTTCACCTCCTAGTCTATAAGTAACCTGCTGGCCATCTTGAAGGATAATAACCTCTTTAGCTGTTATTGATTTAACCTTTAACCATTCAACTTCAAAACCTTGATCGACTATATAACTACTACCACTAACCTCCAAAATAGCTTTTCTATCAGTCTCCGCTCCTAAAATTCCTATCACTTCAACCCTTCTATCAAGCTCTATATTCTCTTTCCCATCAGATTCTCTATCTTCAATCTCTTTTACTTTCTTAACTTCTTCTATCTTAAAGGGATTTCTATTATTTAGCTCATAGTCTATGGAGGCTAAATTATTCTTTCTAGTACTTAACTCTTTTAAGTCAGTAGGTAATTGAACCTCAACCTCAGCTCTACGTTGTCTATCAATCATAGTTTTTAACTCATCTTCAAATTCAACTAAACCTTGATTGAAAAGAAGACCATTCAAAAAAACATAAGATAAGATAACACCACTACCAAAGAAAAAGAGGGCAAGTAAAAAAATTAAAAAGACTTTTAAATTGACTGAACTAAAGATATCTTTAAATTTAGTAACCAACTCAATCCCCCTCCTCTTTGAAGGCATAACCTATTACCTCTATTTCAAAGATGATCTCTCTACTTAAAGTTGATGCTAAAGAAATTTCTAAATTATTGGCCCGCACTAAATAATCAAATTCAGATAACTCCTTGATAAAGTCCAACAAACCACTATAATCTCCAACCAAGGCTAAGTTGACCGGATACTGGATATATTCATTTTCTTTACGAGTATTAGCCGGACTGATACTCACTAATTCCATTCCTGCTACTAAGGCTGCTTCATCAAGGTCTACGATCAATCTATTCCTTTGCCCAACCTCTAAAAATTCAACTCCTCCTTCTTTCAACTCCTCTAACTTCTTTATTTCCTCTCTTAAAAGCCTAATTTTGCGCAATTGAAAACTACTCAATTCCAACTTATGTAACTTCTCTTCCAGCTCAACTTCCAGTCTAGCCCTTTCTTCCCACTGCGGAGCATAAAAAAAATGATAAGTTCCTGCTACAATAGATACAACCATAAGGATAATTAATAATTTCTTCTCTCTAGAAGTCAATCCTCTAAGTTCCATCATCGATCACCCTGACTTCTAGCTATAGTACCACTCAATTTAAAGAATATAGCTTTCTCTTCTGCATAATCTAAATAACTAATATCCCTTTGTTCAACATAATCAACCTCTAAATCACTAAAATAAGGTGAAGTCTCTAACCTTTCAACCAAATTTCTTACCTCAGCTCTTAAAACATAGCCATCAAGGTTAAAATCTGTAGCTGAATAAATATTAAACTCCTCAATCCAAGCTCCTTTAGGCATCAATAATTCCAACTCTCCCATCATAGATAACCAGTCCACCTGTTTACCTATGATCTCAGCTCTATTTTTAAGCCTACTTACTAACTCCTCTTTTTTATTTTCCACGGCTGATAAATCTTCTAATTCCGCTTGAACCTGACTTAGCTTATTTTCTGTTATTTTCAGCTTCATTCTCTCTTCTCTATTATGTAAAACTAATCGTACAGAGCTAACAACAACTACTAAGAGAATAACTACTACTAAACTGCTAGTTATAATCTTCATCCAGTCGGTCTTCTGCTCCTCTAAATACTTAGATGGTAATAGATTAATCATTACCTGTTACACCCCTTAAAGCCAACCCTACACTTACTCCTAGCAACTGCTGTGCAGCTAGCTCCATATTATTCTCTGTTTCAACCCTTAAGGAATCTAATAACTCTAATTTTGTGACCTCTATTCCAAACTCCTCACTTAAATGCTGATCAAAACCTATCAATCTACTTCCGCCTCCAGTTAAAATCACCTGTTCTATATTATAACCTTTAAATTTAACTTGAAAGTAATCTAGAGACCTGTATATAGTAGTAGTTAGATTTCTAATAATCAATCCTAACTCCCCTTCAAAGAGATTATTATTACACTTATACTCTTCCGCTTCTGCCAGCTCCAACTCATGATTGTCAGCCACCTCTTCAGTAATATTGTCTCCACCTACACTGATAGTTCGAGTAAATAGAAGTTGGCCCTGACTACAAATTGAAACATCGGTAGTCGAAGCTCCCATATCTATAATGGCCAAGGTTTGGCCCGAGTAGAGATGTTCAATCGCTCTAATCAAAGCTAACGGTTCTATCTCGATAGCAAGAGCCTTTAAATCTAACCTCTCAAATAGTTCTAAATAATTATCTATAATATCTCGATCAACCGCTACCAACATTAACTCGTAACTACCATTTTCTTTGCGGTTAATAATTTCATAATCTAAGATTACATTCTCTAAAGACATCGGAAGCTGCTCTTGGGCCTCCCATTTAACAGCTTCTGGCAGCTCTTCTTTAGGCATAGCAGGGATTTCCACCATTCTGCTAATTAGCTCCTCCCCACTGATAGCAGCCACTACGTGAGTAGGTTCAAAACCATTAGTACTCAATAGTCCATCTATCTTAGCACTTAAAGCTTCCAAATCTAATAACTTTCCTTCTTCTACTGCATCAGGAGGGGTTGGTACTACAGCCAAGTTCTTAAGTACAATCTCTTCTCCATCTAGGTCAGCACTTACAATTTTGATCATATTAGAGCCGATATCAAGACCGATCACCTCTTTATTAAGCAGACCTGAGATATTGTTTTGGAAAAGAACCTCTATTTTATTTTGAAATAAATTATTAACCTTATTGATTAATTTCACCTCACCACCCCCTTCGTTAATTCTTTGTACAATTTAATTATTGACTATCTTTCTGACCACGGATCAATTATATATCTATCTTCTTCACTTTTGTCATAACCTGGATCACACTCAAGTTCATTAGAAAAGCTACTGTCATCATAGTTTTTAATAATATAGTCTACTCCTTCTTCAAAAGTAGAACCGCCCCTTTCCTTTATCTCAACTTTATCTATATCAGCACTTACAACATAAATTATTACATTATTCATTACAGCCCCTTGTCCTAAGTCAATTTCAACCTCTCCTTTAGACTTAATAACTACATTTTCCATTGTAGTATTATTACTAGGCTTTATTGTAACATCTCCTTCTGATTCAAAAACCACGCATTCCATATTTCCTCCACTTGCTAAGTCTGTCTCAATTCCTTCCTTAGATTTAATAAGAACATTTTTAATTTCATTATCGCCTCCACCACCAGCAATTTTTATATCAACCTCGTTTTCAGTTGATTCTATAGTTGTATTTTTAATATCTCCTCCTCCACTCATATGCACATCAATATATTCTTCAGTAAAAATATGTGCATTTTCTAAATTACCATCCTCATCATAAGCATCCTCTACCTCTTCATAGGAAAAACCCTCAACAACAAACTTTGCCTCTACAGTTCTACTGCTATTAGTGTAAGTACCAGTACTTTCAAGCTTATAAATCCAATCATCTTCCCCATCTTTATTTTTATACTTTTTTACTTTAATTTCATTTTCACTATCAACTATATTATTAAACCAATCATCATTATTAGGTACAACAAACTCATCACCGTTTCTATCCTTCCAAGCAGTTTCATCACCTAGTTTAGATCGACCATATTCCAAACCTGCTTCAGCTAAATAAAAAGCTTTAACAGAACCTTCATTGCTACTAGTTAATCTAATCTCACTATTAACTAAAACAGACATTCCCGTAACTAAAACAGTTAAGATAATCATCACCAGCAGGGCCAACACCAGCACCGATCCCTCTTCTTGATGGATAAGCACCCTTACCCACCCCCTTTATAATTTCTAAGATATATCTTAGTCTCGAAGCTATCACCTTGATTACCTGTTTTCAGATTAAAGATGACTTCGAAAATTCCACCATCTTTTTTAAAAGGTTCTTCCTGATAAGCTTCAATATCTATTATTCCAGTAGCAAACAACTCTGGCTCCCCAAAATTACTATTACCTTTTTCTTTTTCACTTCTTCTCAGTTTTTTATTATCTTTGTCAATTTCATATCTTATCTCTTCTAAATCATCACCTTGACCATAATATAAAGTAACCATATAACCATCAGGCTCTATTTTCAGCTTCCTAGCACTTCTGGCATCTCTAGAAATCCGCATCATTAATAACCTAGCCGTCTGTTGAAGTTTCACACGATCTTGACTAAAGTTCCAGACCCTCCAGCCTGTCAGGTGAGTATTATAGATAGCTGTAAAAACAACTCCGATAATAGCTATTACAATCATCAGTTCTATTAACGTTACAGCCTTCTGTTCTCTATGAAAGCTTTGCATAAACCCACCCCCAGAATTAATTAATAATTAATCTTCAATCAAAAATGACTTTTCTGCAATTAAAGTTACTAATTTAATCTTTTGATCTTCCCAAGAAACAGTAACCGTTATCTTTTTAATATTTTTATCCGGTTCAGTAGGAAATTCACCAACAACCACTTTTATTGAAAAAACAACTTCTTCCTCCTGATAATCATTCCATTTATCTTCTAAAAGATTAAAATCTCGCTCAGCATCAGCTTTTAACTCCTCCATAGTCTGTTGGGCCAAATTCAAAGCCCGAGTCCGTTGGTCAATCCTACCTATAAAGCCGAGACTATTACTGAAAAAACTCAAAGTAGGTATTAAGACAATAGAGAGAATAGCAATCCCGATGACAACCTCAAGTAGACTGAATGCTTCTTCTTTAGAAAAAATCTCTTTATAGATCATCAGCATTACTCCCCCCTAGTTAATTTACAATTGATAATTGACAGTTAAATTTTTATAGATGTTATAAGCTCACAACTCTATTCATCAAACTCCAAAAAGGTTCAAATACCACGCAATGATCTGCTCTCCACCTAAAAGCATCATCACCGCTCCTAAAGCAATCAGTGGCCCAAATGGAATCCGAGTCTTTCTCCCTATAACACCTGCTATCATCAAGGGTAAGAGCACAACTGAGCCGAGCAGTGAGCCAAAAAAGAGACTATACAGAGCCACTCTTGCTCCCACAAAACTGCCAATCATTGCTAAAAATTTGACATCACCCATGCCCATACTACCACTCACTACCGCCAGTAATAAAAGAGCTCCACCTGCTATTACTATCCCAAGCAGAGATGAAATTAAAGAGATATGATTAAATAATAAACTGAATATAAGTCCGACCCCAATCCCAAAATAATTGATCTGATTGGGGATAATTCTTTTCTGTAAGTCAATCACACTGGCTGGTATTAAAAGTGTTAACAGAAAGCTATAGACTAGAAACTGAGAGCCTAAAGAGTACTGCTGATAAAGGAGCAGAAAGAGGAGTCCGGTCAAGAACTCCACCACTGGATACTGTAAAGAAAATCTGCTCTTACAATAACGACACCGCCCCCCCAACAGCAAGTAACTAACAACAGGTATTAGATCCCAAGCACCGAGCTTAGTCTGGCAGTGACCACACTGGGAGCGAGGAAAGACTATTGATTTTCCAGCAGGCAGACGATAGATAACGACATTGAGAAAACTACCGATCATTAGTCCGAAAATAAAGATTAGTATATTCATTATAATCCCGCCCAGCAATATTATTTTTACAATAAATTTCATTTAAATTTATATTCCAATCAATTTTCAAATGAATTTAAACAGTTTACTCTTTTTCTAAACTAGGTTTACTCTCATTAGAATCCAATCCTTCATCAGAATCCAATATAATATACTCTCCTTCAATTTGCTCATTTGTCCAGACAATATACTCATTATCATCATTATTAACATCATAATTATAAACTTCATCATCATCAGTCGGATCATCAATCACAGCCTGAGTTGTATATCCATCATCCTGTGCGTTACCATCATCATCTTTAGGATCAACTAATTCAGATAAGCCATCATCATCCGATCCGTCACTGGTTTCTGGATAATTACCAACATCCATCCTATACATTTCCAATGCATTCTGAATATTACGCAGGTCAGATTCAACCGCTGCTTTATCTGCTCTATCACCTATCCCCGTCAATCTCGGTACAGCCACCCCAGCTAAAGTTCCCAAGACCACAATCACCAACATCAACTCAACCAAAGTAAAACCATCCTCACGACTAAACTTGCTTCTTAACTTTGTTATCATTTTTATCCCCACTTTCTTATTTAATATTTAATACTGAATATTGAATAGTTAAAAATCAAAACCTCACAATTAACTATTAGTTTATTAACAGTATAATATTTCAATCTAAAAACAATCTAAAATTAGTTTAAGTCTCAGGTTAAGGATAAGTAAGAGCAAGGCCTTAAAACTAATAAACTATCTACAAACTTTAAGAAATTCAGATTAAACTCTTAATCGCCCCAACTTCTACCACTAACACCTCCCTCAGTAATCGTTAACCGATTATCATAATCATCTGCTATAGTTAGCGTAAATGAATCATCAGCTCCAGAGGGAGAATCTTCGTCATCAATTATTTCAACATCTAAATCAGAGATACTAAACTCATCTCCTAAAGCATCATTTAAATCTGCTATATTACTAATCTCATCTAAATCAGGATAACCACCTTCAAATGTCCGATACATCTCCATCACATTACGAATAGTATTGGCATTGGCCTCTAGGACAGATCGCTGGGCCCGCTCTTGAATCCCACTCAACCTCGGAATTGCAACCCCCGCCAAAACTCCTAAAACTACAATTACTACCAACAGCTCAATTAAAGTAAATCCATCCTCCCTAGCCCACCTTCCCATCAGCACCCCTCCTTTCTTAACATAAAGTGTCAGTGGTTCGTGTCTGTGTCAGTAAGCCAACCCCTTTAAACCCCTTAAACATAGGATTTGAAAGTTAGTTTTTTTACTGACACCGACACTGACACTATGTACATGAATTAATCAAAACCCTTGAATCATCTCAAACATCGGCAGCATCACTGAAATTACAATTCCTCCGACAACGACTCCTAAGATGAGAATCATAGCTGGTTCAATCAAGGAGATCATAGCATCAACCTTATACTCTACCTCTCGTTCATAAAAATCAGCCACCTTTTCCAACATCCCATCGAGATTTCCAGTCTCTTCACCGACTCTGATCATCTGTAATACCATCGTCGGAAATAAGCCATCTTGAACGAAGGGAGTGGCTATGCTTTGGCCCTCACTGACACTCTGGCGAGCTTCCATAATCCTCTCTGCTATCACTTGATTGGTCATGATCCTAGCTACTACCTCAAAGCCCTCTAAAATCGTAACTCCACTTCTAATCAAAATAGAGAGAGTTTTACTGAATCTGGTCACCGCAATCTTGATTAACAGATCTCCAACCAGAGGTATCTTTAATAGTAAATCATCAATCCCTCTTCTCCCATCTTCACTCTGATAATAACGATACAGAGCAAAAACCCCAGTTGCTAATACTAGCAAAATCAAATACCAGTAATTAGTAATAAAGCCGGTGATCACCATCAAAATTCTAGTAGGTAATGGTAAAGCAATATCCATACCTGCAAACATATTAACAAAAGTAGGTAAGACAACCCCTACCAAAAAAACCACCACTCCCATAGCCACCAACATAATTACAACCGGATAAGCTAAAGCTGAAGTAATCTTTTGATTGAGATCATTCTCTCGTTCAAAATGATCAGCCATCTCATTTAGGGTTTCATCTAGAACTCCTCCTATCTCTCCAGCCTCCATCATACTGATAAAGAGCTGGGGAAAGATCTGATCCTCCTCTGCTAAAGCCTCGGAAAGAGCCATTCCCCCTTCCACATTCTCTCTTACAGAGTTGATCGCCTCTCGTAATTTATGTTTAGTAGTCTGTTCAGCAAGAATATTGAGTGATCTGACTAATGTAAGTCCAGAATCAATCATAGTTGCAAACTGACGGCAAAACAGGGAGAGATCCTTTAAATTAACCTTCTGTAATTGATGAAACCGATCTCGTAGACCACCTCCACCAACACTGACCTCTTCAATAGAGGTGATATAGTAACCACGATTGCGTAACCTCATCACCACTGCACTCTCACTTTCGGCTTCTATTCTACCTTCAGTCAACACTCCTTCACTATCTCGGACCTTATACTGAAATAATTGTGGAATAGAAATCCCTCCTTTAAATCAACTTCTGTAAAACCTCAACTTTATTAGCTTTTTTTAATGCCATTCTTCGAGTAATCTCCCCTTCTAAATAGAGATCACGTAATGAATAATCCATACTGTGCATCCCCTTATCGCCCCCCGTCTGCATAATAGAGTCTAATTGATGAGTTTTGCCTTCTCGAATTAAATTCCTAACAGCTGAATTAACAATCAATAATTCCGTAGCTGCTACACGGCTCATATTATCCACAGTAGGTAATAATTGCTGGGATAAGACCCCTTCTAATGTTAAAGAGAGCTGAGTTCGAATCTGATTCTGTTGATGAGGAGGAAAAACATCAATTACCCGTTCAATAGTTTCGGAAGCACTATTAGTATGTAAAGTTGCAAAGACCAAATGACCTGTCTCTGCCGCCGTAATAGCAGTAGATATAGTCTCTAAATCTCGCATCTCACCTACCAAGATCACATCAGGGTCTTGACGTAATGCTGCACGCAGTCCGTTAGCAAAATTCTGAGTATCCTTACCGACTGCTCGCTGATTAACTATACTTCGCTGATGTTGATGGACATACTCGATTGGGTCTTCTAAAGTAATGATATGCTTATCAGATTCCTGATTGATTAAATCAATCATCGCAGCTAGGGTAGTCGACTTACCGCTACCAGTAGGGCCAGTCACCAAAAACATCCCTCGTGGTTTGAAAGCCAACTCTCTTAGCTGCTGAGGTAGTCCTAATTCCTTAAAACTCAAAATTCGGCTAGGAATAGTTCTTAATACAGCCGCCACCTGACCTCGTTGTTGGAAGGCATTGACTCTGAATCTATGATCACCTAAGTGGTAAGCAAAATCAACTTCTCCCTGCTTTATAAATTCCTCTTCTTTTTCAGCAGGTACCATCCCCTTAATCATCTTCTCAGCCTTCTTAGCTGTTAGTTTCAGTTTTTTGCTACTCCTTAGCTCTCCATTAATCCTATATCTAGGCTCTATCCCTACTGTCAAATGTAAATCTGAAGCCCCCAACTTAATCCCTTCATCTAACAACTGATCTAATCTCACTATTTAACCTCCTCTTCTATCTGCACCTTCGTTACTCGCATTACCTCTTCTAAAGAAGTAATCCCTTCTGCCACTTTCATCAACCCTGACCCTTCTAGAGTAATCAATCCCTTATCCTTAGCCAAATCTTCTATTTCACTAGCTGAAGCATTCCGCATTACCAACTTCTCCATTTCAGCATCAACCTCTAACACCTCATGAATAGCGGTTCGACCTCGATAACCTGTCTGGTTACAGACTCTACAACCTTGCGGGCCAAAGCGTTCAACCTCTGCTTCTCCATCCTGAATCGCTTTCCTCTCTAATGCCTCTTTAAAAGAGTTCAACTTCTGATCAAAATCTTCAGGCAACTCCTTAACTGTTTTACAATCATCACAGAGTTTCCTTAATAACCGCTGAGCTACAACGCCTAAGACCGAAGAAGCAACCAAAAAAGGCTCAACCCCCATATTGACCAGTCTAGCCAAAGCTCCAGAAGCTTGATTGGTATGTAGGGTACTCAATACTAAGTGGCCAGTTAAAGCAGCATGAATAGCAATTTCAGCCGTCTCCTTATCTCTAATCTCTCCTACCATTATAATATCTGGATCCTGACGTAAGATAGATCTCAACCCATTAGCAAAATCAAGCCCAGCCTTCGGATTGGTCTGAACCTGATTAACCCCATCTAATCTATACTCTACTGGATCCTCAACAGTAATAATATTTTGCTCTGCACTATTTAGAGATTTCAAAGCTGAATAGAGGGTGGTAGTCTTTCCACTCCCTGTTGGCCCGGTAATCAAGATCATCCCATAAGGCTGATTGATCAATCTTTTGAATAAACGCTCCTGTTCTGGCAAAAATCCTAACTGCTTCAAATCAAGCATCAAACTACTCTTATCCAAAATCCTGATTACTACCTTCTCACCTTTAATTGTAGGTAAGGTCGAAACTCGTAAATCAACCTCCCTATTCTCCAAATCCAACTCTACCCTTCCATCTTGAGGTACTCTGCGTTTAGCAATATCGAGACCAGCCATAATCTTAATTCTTGAAATCAAAGCAGAATGGGTATGGCGAGGAACATTCATCTCATTATACAGGACTCCATCGACTCTATATCTGACTCTAACTATCTGCTCTTGAGGTTCAATATGTATATCACTGGCTTTGAGTTGAATCCCTTCTTCAATAATATTATTGACCAACTTCACTACTGGAGCCTCTTCTACCATCTGTCGCAACCTATTAAGCTCTAACTCTCCATCTTCTTCTAGTTGAACACGTGAACTAATATCTTCTACAAACTCATTTACCACATCTTCATTACCATAATACTGATTGATAGCATATTCTATCTCTTCTTCAATAGCAATTACCGGTGTTATTTCACAGTTTGTATGTACACTAATATCATCAATAGCCATCACATCCAAAGGATCGGCCATAGCTATCGTTAAATTATTCCCTTTCTTCTTCATCGGGATCAATCTATGCTTTTCAGCCAAAGCCTGAGGGATCACCTTTACTACCTCAGGATCAATGACAAATTTTCTTAAATTAACCTGAGGAATTCCTAGCTGAAATTCCAAAGCCTCCATTACATCCTGGTCAGTAATCAATCCCATCTCTTTCATCACTTGGCCCAGCCGCTTATCACTATCTTTTTGTTCCTGCAAAGCTTGCTGTAACTCCTCTTGCGTAATAAATCCTACCTCTACTAAAATATCGCCCAACCGTTTCTTTTTAATCATCTCTTCTATCACCCCAAAAAAACTAATAAAGATTTCTGATCGATTCCTTCTATTATATTCAAAGTACTCTTCAATAGTGCTTATAGTTCTATTTTATAATTAAAAATAATTAAATCCTAAGCCTTTAATTAAAGAACTTAGGACGGTTTCACCACTAACTCTGTATAATCCAGGTGACCAGATACAGATTATACTTCACTGTCTCCTATTAATAACAATTATTTATCTAATAATAAATATCTATTTCTACAATTAAATTAATTTCCCTTCTAAAACCACCTATTTTTTGAACTTCTCAATAAAGTAATCTTTTAAATAACCTCTTGAAATTAGTTCAATTTATTATTACAATTTAGGTCTATCTTTCAACTAATAACTCAGGATAATCTGTCATAATCCCATCAATATTTAAGTTCTTTAATCTAGTTATTTCATCTTGCTGATTTACTGTCCAAGTATTGATCATAAGCCCTGCTTGCTTAACAAGCTTGACCAACTCTTCAGTTACAGTCAGATAATGAGGATGAATTCCATCAGCATCTGCATCCCTAATCAATCTAAGTGGATCGACTGGCACAGAAGCAACCAAAATTGCCCCTTGCAACTCAGGATTAGTCTGTTTTAAGGATTTAATCAACTGATGATCGAAGGAAGAGATAATGACATCTTGACTAAAATCTCTTTCTTTTAATAACCTGACCAACTTTTTAACTAAGAGGTTATGATCTCTTCTGATCACTTTTAATTCAATATTAATCTGCAAGTGACCTTTTACCAATTCAATCACTTCTGCTAAGGACAAAATTCGCTCTTGGGCAAATTGTTCACTAAACCAACTTCCAATATCAATCTTTTTAAGCTCACTTAACTTCAACTCATTTACTTTCTTGTTAATTCCAGCAAGCCTTCTCAGATTATGATCATGAAAAACAATCAATTGATTATCCTTAGATAACTGAACATCTATTTCGATCATATCTAAATTAGCTTCCATTGCTTTTTCAAAAGAAGCCCGGGTGTTTTCCGGAGCCAACCCTGCAGCACCACGATGACCTATCTTCAACATCTAATCACTCCATGAATTTAAATTTTTTAACTTACTCACCTCAATATCGCAATTGACCAAACTAAGCTATATTATAATAATGTGGCACTTTTGATTTGGCGGGTAAAAATGATATTTGTAGGGGCAGGTCTCTGTGCCTGCCCATGTTAAATCACGGGCGACCACGGAGAGTCGCCCCTACAAAAATACATTCTTTTACGAACGAAAAGTGCCACTGTATATCAATTAATTGACTTTACCCATAAGATTAAATATAATATATAGTTGAACAGTAAGTAAACTTAAGCAAGGAGGACTTTTATGAACCCTGAACAGATTTTAAAAAAAGAGCTCAACCAATTGGCCCCCGTCTATTTAGCTTATGGGGATAATTACTTAATCAAAGAATTTAGTAAAAAATTCATTAATACTTTCGTCAATCAACAAATGAAAGATTTTGGTTATGATTTAATTACAGAAACTAGCGATGATTTTATTTATAGAATTATAAACTCAACCCAAGTAATGCCCTTTATGTCTGATAAGAGAATTGTAGTTGTCCATGCTACAAACTTATTCAGTAAAAAGATGGAGGGAAGTGATTCATTAATTACTCTACTTGATGATTTTCCCACAACAACTAGCTTGTTATTTGTCAGCTTTAAAAAACCTGACAAACGGCTTAAATTGTATAAAAAAGTAGCTAGCATAGGAGAAACACTGCAATTTAAAGAATTAAAATATAAAAAATTAGATAATTGGATTAAAACTAAAGTAAGAGCAGAAGGTTTAACTATTGATTTTCAAGCAATCAAATTGCTAGAATCAACCTTTAACAATGATTTGCAGCGATTAGATACAGAATTAGAAAAAATCATCACTTTTATTGGCCCTAAAAAGGAAGGAAAGATTACTAAACAGGATGTAACAAAAATCATCAGCAAAGATCAATTGCTAAAAGAAAATGCTATTTTTGACTTTGTAGATGCTATTGGTAAGAAAAATAATTCTCAAGCTTTAAATTTACTGAACCAAATTATAGAAGATGGTGGTTCTCCTAAACAAATCTTAGGAATGATTGCTCGACAGATTAGATTAATGATCCAGACTAAATCTTTATACCACAAAAATTTAACTGTTAAGCAAATTGCTCGTAAATTAAACCAACACCCCTATCCAATTGAAAAATGTTTAAAACAGAGTAAAAACTTCTCAATGGATAGTTTAGAGCAAGGCCTTGAAGAATTGCACAAAACAGATATAAAGTTGGTTAGCAAGGGTAATCCAGAACTAGAAATGGAGCTACTGATCTTAAAACTGAGCCAATTAGAATAATAAATTTAGTTAGATAATCTTCATTATCTAACTAAATTTTCAATAATCTAGCCATTGTCACAAAATATAACACTTTACATGCTCATCTGATTAGTAATAAATAATTCTCCCTTCAATTAATTAACTGCTCAGTTAATTGTCGGTGGCTTTGCTTCAACTAAAATTCTTATATTTATTCACTTAAGTAATCAATAATATCTCCTCGACTAACAATTCCTATTAAGTTTCCTTCTTTATTAACAACAGGTGCCCGCTTAATCTCATGATCAGCTAATATAGTTGCTACATCCTCAACTGTTGCATCAGAAGTAACGGTACAAACTTCAGTCTCCATTACATCTTTCACTTTAGCTCCTACCATCTTCTTGAATTCTTCTTCAAATTTCTTAAAACTCTCTAAATATAAAATACTATCTAGTAGATAAATATAATTAGGTAATTCAAGTTTTTTGCCCTGACGAATTAAATCACTATCACTTACAATCCCTACTAGCTCTTTATCATCTATCACAGGCACCCCACTGATCTTATTCTCACTTAAAATTCTAGCCACTTCTTTAACACCTGTTTCTGGGCCAACAGTAATCACATCTTCTGTCATAATTTCAACTACTTTCTTCATTTTTATCCTCCTTTCAAATAATAAATCTTACTTTTAGAATTAGGATTTAGAACTTGACTTATACTTAAAAAGAAATAATAAAATTAAATATAACTTTTCCAATTAGTCCTTTCAAATTCAATTCAGTTGCCTTTTTTAATTATTACTCAATTTAATTTCCATTATTACATATTTGTTACTTGTTAATATTATAAAACATAAATTAATATTTTTCAATATATTTAATTTTTTATCACTGTTTTTCCATAAAAACACTTTTCTTATAAATGAAAATTGCCACCTAATTTTATATTAGCCTTCATTTTTTACTTAAGCATCAACTACAATAAATAAAAAAAGACCAACCCTATAATTAAAAGTTACAGGGTTGATCTAATTATTAAGCACTCACTTCTTCACGTGGGCTATCTAAAAATTTAACTTCTCTAGCAATAATACCGGTTCTATATCTCTTTTTGCCTGTATCTTCATCATTCCAACTATTGACCTCAATACGTCCTTGAACTGCAATCAATCTTCCCTTCGTTAAAAACTCATCACACTGCTCCGCCAATCGATTCCAAACTGTAACATAGATAAAATCTGTCTTACGCTCTCCTTCTTTATTTCTATAATCACGTTCCACAGCTACCACTAAATTAACCCTCTTACTACCACTTTCCATTTCAACCAGCTTGGGATCCCTTGCCAACCTTCCGACCAAATTGACTTGGTTTAACATCAATTTCAACTCCTTTTTCAAGATTCTCTATTATTTTAACCAAGCCAAGCATATATATACTGGTTTTCCATTAATTCCTTAACTTGTCTTCTAAAGCCATTTAGCAGCTAGCTTTTTACTTCCAGCTACGATTAAGTTTAATTGATATAAAGTCTTCTTTTAAACTTAGATACTACTTTAATTACGGTTTCTTAAAGTTTCCGTCTCTAAATTAAACTCTTCGGGATTAGCTTCTTCAGTGCTTTCATCATAAAGCCACGGGCCAACAGGCACCTCATCTTCATCAACAAAACGCCAATCAAGTTCCACTATTCCCTTCTCAATAAAATCGCCTTCTACCTGCTTACCTAAATACTCCATAGCCGTAGGTGAAATATCAAGACCAGCCTTATTGGTCTCACGATGTTCTCCGCTCCACCCCATATCTATTCCTGTTTCAGCATAAGGTCGTTCATCCCTTTTGCTAAAGACATAATAAGGGTCATACACATTCCACGGGCCAACATCTACCCATTGAGCATAAATTGATTCAGAATCTTCTCCATCACAATAACGAATCTCAATCCACTTATTCTTAACTTCATTATAATCCTGATAAACCATTCCTTGATAATAGGGGCGATAAGGTAAAGCGTAGTAAAAAGGATTTTCTTCTGTCAGATCATTACCCCAAGCTCCATAAAGAGGGTTGCCATCCTCATCTCGATCATTAAAATATGTAGTTTTAATATCAGTATGCCAATTAGCTACATAACTAAGATTATTAGTTGTATCTACTCTTTGAATATAATTACTATCTATAATCAATTTAAATTCAAAATAAATATCATTTTTAATATTATTTACAACTAATTCTGAAAACTCAAAATTTTGACTCTCGTTTTGAAAATTCTTCTCTTTAGTTTTTAAACTGTTCTCATTGCCTATTTCTTTAATATTCAATATTACTGTTACCTCTTTTTTCTCAGGCTTTACAGTTAAATATTCTCCCTTAACATTAAAAGATTCACCTTCTGTAACTCGCTCTGGAAAAGAAATAAACTCCAATTGGCCATTATCATCACTACTACATCCTACAACAAACAAAACTATTAGCAAACATATTAGCAAATTTAATTTAAGTGATTTTTTATATTTAAACATACTTCCCTCCCAAGTTAGCTTTTATTACTATATTCTACTCTTGCTTGTAGATTTCCTGTATTATATTCTCAATAATAAAAAACAAGGGCCATACCCTTGAACTGAAATTTATTTATATTAAGTTTAAATATGATATAAACCCTTATAGTTTAAGTGCTTAATTTAACTTTTAAACTCTCCTATAAAAATTATAGCAAATTAATTTCCATTATCTAAAGGATTTTCTTAAAGTTTATTGAATTAAAATATAATAACAGGAATCATTATTATTACTAAAAAAAGGAGTGAGAATTATGTTATGGAAAGAAAAATACAAGATAGGCATTGAAAAGATCGACCAACAACATCAAGAACTATTTAATCGATTAAATAGTTTTTTAGATGTCGTTCGTAATGATGAAGAGCTTGAGAATAAAATAGAAGAGCTCGAAGAGACACTTGATTTTATGGGCCAATATGTTGTTGTTCATTTTGATTCAGAAGAGAAGATACAACAAGAATATAATTACCCTTATTACGAAGAACACAAAGATGTTCACGATAGATTCAAAAAAGAAATTATCAAGTTTAAAGAAGAGTTTGAAGCAGACAAATATAATGAAGATCTCATTATGGAGTTTAGTGGTAAACTACTAACCTGGTTAATCAATCATGTTGCTGATGAAGATCAAAAAATTGCTGATTATGTCCAAGAGTAATTAAAACAAAATCTTTAAAGGAGGAACTTTAAGATGGCTAATGATTACATAGAACCGATCTTTACTGCTACTAATAAGGTCTTAAATAATATTCTTCAATTAGAAGAGATTGAACATGGGCCAATGACTGTCACTGAAGAATTAATCTCAACTAAGAAGGTTAATATCTCTATTGGTGTAACTGGTGATTTAGAAGGTGCTATTATCTTCAGTTTCCCAGAAGAGATAGCACTCAAGATAGTACAAGAGATGTCCGGTATGGAAATAACAGAGATCGACAAATTTGTTACTTCCGCAGTCAGTGAACTAGGAAATATTATCTGTGGTAATGCTATGACAAAACTTAACCAAAATGATTACTGTTGTGATATTACTCCCCCTCAAGTGATTATTGGAGTTAATAATAAGATTTCACTGACAAGTGAGGAGATCTCTATTCAGCCTCTTGAGACTGATTTTGGAAAGTTTGATGTTAATATTGGGCTCTATTTAAACCATTAAAAAGATAAGCTATGGGGTTGGCCCGTAGCTTATCTTTTTAATATTTTCTAGTTGCTTAAGCACAACATCAAAGTAACTACAATCTAAAAAAATAAAGCAGACCCCACAAAGAATGAGATCTGCTTAATCAAACTACTACTTAATCTATAACTTCATCTAAATTATCTTCATCAGAAATCAACCTTTGCAGACCATCAAACCTATCTTCAATCAAATCAATATTATCATCTGCCAAATTAACTAAATAACTCTCTATAATAGTTATTGTACCCTCTATTGCCGGATCAACTACATCTTTCAGATTAACCTCTTCAAACTTCTTAATTAATCTTTCTACTTCACCAGGATAAGGGTTGTCAATTACAGCCAAATCAATATATTCTAACCCTAATACCTCTAGATATTTTGCAAGTTCTTCATTCTCAACTGTTGATACTAAATCAAATGAGATCTTATACTCTTCCCCAGGTAGAATCTCTTCAATCAAAATCCTCTTTTGAGGTTGAACCTCTATCAGATGAATCTTATTATCCCCTTCAAAATAATTGCTTTTAACCGCTTCAAACTCTATATCCTGTCTTAATGAAGTCATCTTCTTTTCTTGAGGAATAAAATAATACCCTTCCTTAGCAGGTCTGATCAAAACCTCTCCTTTACTTAACTGCTTTTCTTCAACTATCTTAGACCATCTACCTTCTTCATCAGTCCTTACTAAGCCATCACTTCCTATATGTAGCGATACATCTTCAACCCCTACTTCTCCAACTTCTACTATTTGACCAGATATCTCATGTCTCTCCTGTTCTTTACAACCCGCACCTAAGATAAGAAGTAAACTAATCAGTACTATTACTTTAAGTTTCATAATTTAATCTCCTTTATATATTTTATAATATCTACTTCTTATCTTAACTCACTTTTTAAGTCTAATCTATATTAATTTCTTCCATCTTTAGCAATATATCTTGTAACAATAAATTAATTCTCCATTAAAAGTTCTTTCCTAAACTTATTGAAGACTCCTTGTAAATGGATTTCAATAATATTCTCTATTATTTTTTTATTTTTATTAAATAAGAGTGAACCTTTAATTTCTGCTAAAGCAGAAATTAACTTATTCCTTACATACCCTACTATTTGATCTAAATCAGTATTTAGATCAAATAGTATATTCACCTCTCCATTCTTCCGATCACTCTTAAAATCTTCTAAAGCATCTAAATAATACATTACCTTACACATATTATAAGCTACTTTATAATAATCAACTTCTAAATCAACTAATCCCAAGTTATCAACCACCAAATTAGCGTAAAGATCACAGATAAAACTTATTCTATAATCTGGTGAATACTCTCTTTGTTCTTCTAATTTCATTCCAGCTACCAACTTCTCTTTTATACCCTTTATATTTTTTAAACCTTTAAAGCTCTTATTTCCTTTTATTTTAATCAACTTATGAATTAATTTATCCTTTACCCTATAATCATCACCATCAATCTTTTTATCAAGATAATAAGTATAAACAACAAAGATTGCTAAATCAGATAACTTATCCAACAAAGAATTTTCAGATACACAACTTACCTTTTTTAAAGGAAAGAGGCATCTCTTATCTCTAACTCTCCCATGAGAAAAAAGATCTAACTCTGAATCAATAATTAATAATAAAAAAATTAGATCATACTGTAAAAAGAGAGTGGTCGTTAGACCATGGTTCTTCTTTATACTATGACAAAAACTACAATACATAGCTTTATAAAATTCTCTATCCTCTTTAGATAATAAACATTTTTTAGGTCTGAAATATCCAAGCATAATTCTCCTCCCAACCTAAGATAAATTACTTAATCATTTATTTTCTTCTTTACCCTACGTTTATTTACTAGATAAAATATAGTATAAATTAAAAAAAACACTCCTGCATTCAATAAACCGACAATTAGTGAATATTCTAAAATCAACTCCCCAATAAAAAAAGCACTAATAAAAAAAGAAAAAGAATATATACAATCACCTATAAAAAACATAACCATAGCCTTTAAAAAAGGTTTATCTGTATAGCCAGCAATAACAGGAGTGTACTTACCTAAAATTGGAATTAGTTTAGAGAATAAATAAAATATAGTCTGGTTGCTTAAAAAAAACCTACTCCCTTTAAGTAATAACTTATAAAAAAAGCCTTTAACTCCAGCTTTAAACAGATAACGACTCTGCCTGTCAGCAAAATATTTACCTACCTTAAATAATAATAGATCAATAATTACAAGTGCTATTAAAAAACTTAATACAGTTAACTGTAAATCTAGTTTTCCAGTAGAATAGAGTAAACCAGCCAATACTATAAAGACTGGAATCCCTGAATAATTAATTAAAGTACCTAAAAAAATAATAATATAGCCATATTCAAAGATTAACCTTATTAATTCATCAACCTCAAACATTTAAACACTTCCTTTAACAACAATCAAAACAGCATTTAAGAACTAGACAAAAACAACATAAATCATCACAGCAACTTTCTTCATTATGCTGAGTATGTGAGTTATTCCAAACCTGCTTCCTCTTTTGTAATATCGGATTATTAGGATCTATTCTTTCTAATTTGTTCCAGTTTTGATCTGCTTTTGTTAAATTGCCAGCTGACTCATAAGCAATAGCCAAGTGGGCAATATAGCCTGGTATTTGACCATCAATCTCTACTGCTTTTTTAAGCTTGGTTATTGCTTTCCTAAAATGGCCAGTCTCATTTAAAGCAACCCCATAATTTCCAAAAAACCATCCAGCATTATAACCTAACTTTTCTGCTTGCTCAAAATCAGAGAGAGATGCTTTAGCTTGACTTGAATTTAGATAAGCCAAACCTCTAAAAGCATAAGGGATTGGGCTATTTGAATTTAAATTAATTGCCTGCTTACATTTCTGCTTAGCCTCAGTCCACTGCCTATTATTCAATAAGTTATCAATTTCCTGCAATAATACTTCAAATTGATTTAACCCTCTGCTTGTACTCTGTTGCTGGGCACTTGAACCTTTTCTATTTCTATCATACCTGCTCCGTTCTTCTGGATCTCCTAAAACGTCATAAGCCTCTTTAACTTCTTTAAATTTTTCTAATGTCAACTCCTTAAGCGGATTATCATAATGTCGATCAGGATGATATTTTTTAACTAATTCTCTATATTTTTGCTTAATTTCAGCCTGACTAGCATTAGATGAAACCTCCAATATTTCATAATAATCTTTAGACATCTTAAATTTAACCTCCTATATCTTTATCTACAAACCCTATTTTCTATATATAACTAACATTTAACTCAATAACATCTCTTTTTTTAAAATAAAAAACCATGAAAACTCCAATCAATATATCATCCCTCATTTACACAATACTACATTCTTGCATAAAATCCTCCAATTATTTATCTTTATATCAGAGTTTAGTGTAAATTGTGTCAAAAAAAGCAGGATAGTAGAAGGAGGACACCCCACTGAAAAAGAAGATATGATAATAGTCAATGATTAAAAATATTAATTTAATGGCCAACAGCACTACACTTCACCTTAAATTCTTTCTTTAGCTTATTTTAAGAGCAATCAAAAAAATAACTTTACTAAACAAAGGAGACATAAATATGGTTAATAAGATCAAAACTTTAAATCAAAAAATAAGCAACTCTATAATTAGCCCTTCCTTCCTGGCAGGAGTTAAAAAAGGTATTCCTATTGCATTAGGCTACATCCCAATTGGAACTACCTTTGGTTTAATGGCAAATTCAGCTGGTATTCCTCACTATATCAGTATTATGATGTCCTTACTTGTCTTTGCTGGGGCTAGCCAATTCATTGCTGTTAATTTATTACTATTAAATGCTGGTAGCTGGGAGATTGTTATGACAACTTTTATTATTAATTTACGCCACTTTCTAATGACTGCTTCCTTAAGCCAAAGGCTAAATCCAGCTTTATCTAAAAAATGGCGTAGTTTGCTAGCTTTTGGAGTTACTGATGAAACATTTTCAGTAGCTTCTCTAACAAATGAGAAAGAATTAAAATCACAATTTTTATTAGGTTTAAATTTAATCAGTTATAGTGCTTGGGTTATTGGTACTGCTATGGGCACCTTTTTAGGAACCAATCTCCCACAGATAATTCAAAATAGTATGGGGCTTGGTCTATACGCTATGTTCATCGGCCTCTTAGTACCTAGCCTTAAAAAATCACAACCAATCTTAATTACTGCTTTGGTTGCTATCTGCTCTAACTCTGTATTGTACTATAACTTCAGTTCACTTTCTACCGGTTGGCAGATCATCATCAGCACTACAATTGCAGCTACATTAGGAGCAGTTCTATTCCCCGAAGGAGTTGAAAAAGAATGAATTTAGTCAATTTAGTCTTAGCAATGGCAGTAGTAACCTATCTACCACGAGCATTACCAATGGCTTTACTGAAAGAACTTGATTTACCTCCATTTCTTAATCGCTTTTTAAAATTTATTCCTTATGCTGCCTTAGGTGCTCTTATCTTTCCTGGAATTCTTTACTCCACAGGCAGTTCATTATCAGCAATCCTCGGTGGACTTGTAGCAGTTATATTAGCATTAGTTGCACCTCATCTATTATTAGTAGTAATTGGAGGAATTATAGGAGCTTTTATCGGAGAATTATTATAAAAATAAACAGAGGATAAATCTGTCGTTACAGATTTATCCTCTGTTTATTAACTAACTTCTTCACTATATCTTATTATTAATTCTTAGTAGTACTGCATCTTTGCAATAGATTTTCCTTGATAACCTTCTACTACTAAATTTTCAGTTCAGATTTCAACTGATAAGTACTAATTTAAAAATTCAACAATATAACTTCGCTCCCGAAGCTTTTTAATGACATCTAATGTTTCTGATCCTTCAGATAAATCCAAGTTATTTCCTCGTAAATAAAGATCGGTTATATTGTTAAGATTCAATAAAGGTTTTAAATCACTTATCTCATTATTGGCAAGGCTAACTGTTTGTAAATTTTTAAGTTCTGCAAGAGCAGATATATCCTCTATTTGATTATTATTTAATCCAACAGCTGTTAAGTTGGTTAAATTTGATAAGGCAGATATATCCTCTATTTCATTCTCAGAGAGATTGAGTACCTTTATTTTTGCATCATCAATCCCTTCTAAGTAACTTATATCCATTATTTGATTATCTCTTAAATTAAGCGTTTCTAAATTCTCGAGCTCAGTAAGATAGCTTATATCATTTATCATGTTGCTTTCAGCATTTATCTCTTTAATTTCTTTAGCTTCTGTTAGAGGAGATATATCCTTTATTTGATTATGACTAATATTTAAAAGTTCTAAATCACTAAGCTTTGCTAGTGAACCTATATCCTTTATTTTATTGTTTTGCAGACAAAGCCTCTCTAAACTACTAAAATAAGAGAGAGAAGTTATGTCTTTTATCTCCTTATCCCTTAAAATAAGTTCTTCTATATCATTAACATCTGCTAAAAATATATCACCTTCTTCTTTATCAATCTCACTTCTGATAGCATTCTCAAGGTTTTCATCATTAAAAAGAATAATATATTCATCAGCTTCTACGTCTTGTTTCGTCTCAGTACTTAAACCACAAGCAGAAGTAACTACCATCATCAGTCCTAATAACAATATCAGATATGATTTCTTTTTGAATAACATAAACCAATACCCCTTTCTTTAAAAGATTAGTACTTAATAAAAAACCCTAAATAGAATAAATAAGATGTAC
The DNA here is from genome assembly GCF_046097105.1 of Natroniella sp. ANB-PHB2. Classification (GTDB taxonomy): domain Bacteria; phylum Bacillota; class Halanaerobiia; order Halobacteroidales; family Halobacteroidaceae; genus Natroniella. The sequence goes on from NZ_CP175562.1 coordinate 1,037,265, forward strand.
ATTATGTACATCTTATTTATTAACTACTTATTATCTTCTAGTTTGTTAATGCACTATTTATATAACTCATAGGTTCTTCTTCACGTGCTATACCTCTGTGATTATAGTGTTTGCCTGTTAGATCAACCAAGTTTGCTCCTCTTCTGGTCAGTCCATCAGTATAAGTTGCACTAGCAGTAAAGAGTAAACCATCACTAGAAGCAGCTTTTTCTCCTATTGGATACCAAAAGAAATGATCCATTGCCTGCCTAGTACCATGTAAAACATAAAGATCAATATCTGGAGCTAACCCTTTATTATTCATCTTTTCTATAAAGTTACTAGTACCCATCTCGCCCTGAGGGTTTTCAATCACTGCATCAATCCCATCTGAAGTTACATAATAACTTGAACCACCATAATAAAGTGCATTCCTCGTTGCATTCCAATCAGATGTATTACTTTCAGAATTAAAACCAATAGGATTTTCATCATCTTCTACCCAATTATGAAGCATTTGGGTCTGCCCTTGGAAGAAGTTATCATTATAGGTAGCACTCATATCCCAACGATGATAATCTCTATACAAAGAGTAAATATATGCATCATGGAACGCAACCGGAGCATTTTCCTGCTCACTAATTACAGTAGTGTTACCTGTATAATAACGGAACATAGTATCTAACCCTTTTAATGGGCCTGCAACAGCTATATACCTTCTTACATCTCCACGATAATCTTCCAACCAACTTGTATCATCCCATTCTTGATTTAAAGAACTCATATAAGAAATTGATGATACATTTCCTTTACTGTGAGCTACAATATCAACTTCATCAGCACCAGTTTTAGACTTGATAACATCAATGGCATCAGCTATTAATTGACCTTGAATCAAATTATTTCCTTGCGTATGTGGGAAAGAAATAGCAAAAACTGCATGCCCTCTATCTGATAAATACTGTTTAAGTCCTGGATTACTAATTGTAGAAGGTGTCTGCTCATCAAAAGGGTGAGCCCAAGCATGATTCATGTCATGAGTAGCTCCATGTACAAGCAATACTGGGGTCTCTTTAGTAGCATTTTCCCAATTTGAACCATGACCCAAAACAAAATATCTATCACTCTTTAAACGACCATAATTTCCAAAATCATAATCTTGATAACGAGAGCTTGATCCATCTTTTACAAAAATATCATCAGGAAACCAACTTCTTACTTTATTGTTTTTTGGTAAGCTTATTTCTAAAATCGGTTCTTGTCCTGCTATCATTTCTGGATTATCACTACCCCATAGTTCTACCCTTTCCCAAGGATGAGGATCATCAATTACGTCTATAAGAGTAGCTGAAGAACTTGTTGCAGTTTTTTCAATATCTTTTAACTCCTCAGAAGTATTCAGTGTTATAGAGTCATCTTCTAACACCATAGTCATATCAGCATCAATCATTATTTTATCTTTCAATTCTCCATTTAGAAATAAATCATATTCTCCCTCTGCTAAGGCTTTTATTTCAAATACTCCAGCCTCATCAGTAACGGCTTCTTTCTCTCCAACTTCAACAACTGCTCCCTCAATTGGAGTTCCATCTTCAAGTACATTACCAACTAGATCAAACTGACCTTCAACAGCATCAAAATCAGTATCCATCTGACTACAACCAGCAATGACTAGCATGGCAGCTAAAACTAACATCAATGGTAACATATTCTTCTTAAACTTTCTAAACATAATATCTACCCCTTTCGGTATGATTTTATTGTAAAAAGCCAGAATATTAAAAAGCTAATCACCTTAATTTGATTGATCTTAAAACAATCCTTGCTTCAGCTTGTTTAATTGCTCTTTAGTTGCCTTTCCATTCTCAATATGTTTTATTCTACCCTCTTGGTCAATGAAAAAGTTAGCAGGAACACCACCAACATTATATTTTATAGCAATCTCTGCTGCCTCATCTAATAAAGTAGGTATTTGATATCCACCACTTTTCATATACTCTTTAACACGAGCTTTTGGTTCTGCAACACTAACGGCCAAGACAACTACATCTTCGTTTTTATTATGAAATTCATCTAAATATGGCTTTTCTTCCTCACAAATAGGACAAGTAGTTAGCCAAAAATGAAGTAAAACATTTTTTCCACGATAGTCTGATAATGAAACCTCTTCTCCCTCAAGATTCATTAAGGTAAAATCAGGAGCTATTTTATTTACCTCAACTCCAATTTCTTGTTTTTCATCTTCTGCCATACTTCTTTGCATAATGAAAATCAAACCAACACTAACTAAGATTAAAGTTATTAGACCAATTACCAATTTTTTAGAATTAAACTGCTTCATCCTTTGTCTCCCTCCTTAGAATATAGATCGTTTCCTCTTTTGATCTGATACTCTCTTTTATTTCTCTAGCTTACTCTATACAACAGTCAACCATCTCTCTGACTAAGCTTCTGGCTTTTTCAAATAAGTTTTTTTTTTGCGGTTTATCTTCTTTTGGTTTATCTTCTTTTGGTTTATCTTCTTTTGGTTTATCTTCTTGGCTGCTACCTTTTAAATTCATACTGAAAAATAAAGAATACAGATCAAATGCAGATTCAAAATACATATTACTCTTTCCACCTTGGCCTAACTCTTTTGTTCCAACTTCTATTAGTCTCATAGAAGAACCGAGTAAGTGTTTATATATACACCACTCTTCTCCTTCAGGTTCAACAACAATTTTTTTCATTAATTTTTTTCTTAACTCTCTTATTGCTTTTAAATAATCTATATAATTATCATTACTTGTCTTCATAGCTGAAAAGTATAAATGTTCTTCTAAACTGATCAAATGCATCAATGCTATACTTAAGTCTTCATCCTTAGAGAGATCAAACTCATTTTTGATACTTTTTACTTTATTTATAAATCTTTTATCAAGCTTGTCTTTATCAACTTCTGATAATACCATATCAACACCCCTTACTTAAATAATTAATTGCATTATGGTTGCTGTAACTATTAAAAGACTCATAGATAAAATTATAATTTGAAAAGGAATAAAGACTCTTCCTTTTACCTCTTTAATCTTTTTATGTAACGCTGTAGATGATAGCAATACTATTGCTCCTATGATACTCCCTAAAACAAACCTATCTATTAAATAAGTTCCGTTAGTCATTCCTTCTAAAAAATCAAATGAGATAGCTACATCTACCCCACTAAATTTACTTAAAGGAATTATCATTAGCAAAAAAGAGCTTATTGTTAAAATAGTAAACATATATTTGTTTTGTTTTACTATTTTTCTACTGATAAACATTCCCAAAGATAATGAGAATGCACCAGCAAATAGACCTATCACAACTAGATCAACCCCTAGCTTATTAGCCATAACTACTAAAAAACCAATACCTAGAGTACAAAGAGGACAATGAGCAAATGCTGGCATAGAAAAAACAAACAAAATAAGCAACAAAGATAATAACGTTAAAGTCATCTCAACACCTCCATAACTACATTAATTTAATCACTTTTTTACAGCAATCATTAACTTTATATAGTAAAAAATTACAAGTTTCTCAACTTTCTGAATTTTTAGCGGAAATAGAAATTTGGTTTGAATTTTAATTTCACAGAATTCAGATAACTAACTGTAAAATGTCCTCCCCACTCCCACTATTACGATTATAGTTACTTCATATTTATGATTATATTATACCTATCAAGTAATATTTTGTCAAGTAAATTTTTGATATTTGATTAATAAAAATGTCTTATTTCCATATAATATGTTTTACTTTTTGCTGTATAATATATGAATTTGAAATTATCATAATATCTAGCTACTTTTAATTATAAATAAAAATCAGGAGCTATGATCGAAATCATAACTCCTGATTGATTAATTTCAGCAGCAGTTACATTCCTTATCTGCCACAGGTTCAGCTCTTCAGCTTAGAGACAATCCACTTCATCTTCTAATACCCATTCTCCATCAACTTCATACATCGTAATTTCAGTATTATAGCCGATTTCAAGACCTAGTGAATTGTACTCTGTAACACTAAGACGTCCAGCCATATAGTGATCTGTAACACTCGCAGTAATAGTATCTGTATAGCATTCTTCTTCTTCTAAGACTACAACATCAACCTCTGCCTTTAAATTATCAGAATTGATTACACCCTCAGGTAGACTTACTAAATCTCCTTGAAGTACATAAGTAGCTGGAGTGTTTTTATCGTAATCTTCTGTGTTCCAATCAACATCTACATCAACTGTAGTGTTATCTTCTAATGTTACTTCTACTACTTGTGGCAAGTTTACATTCTCAATTGCTGTTCCATAGTCAACTTCTATCTGATTAAAAGTTTCCACTACTTCTATTACTTGCTCTTCATCTTCATCCTCATCTTCATCCTCATCTTCATCCTCATCTTCCTTTTCTTCATCTTCATCTTCGTCGTCATAGGTACAGTCACCAGGTAATTCACTCTCTTGTACCCAGTTTCCATCAACTTTGTACAGCGTAATTACAGTGTCAAATCCGATCTCAAGACCTAATGCATTATATTCTGTAACACTAAGACGTCCAGCATTGTAATGATCTGTAACATTTCCAGTAGCCTCATCAGTATAACATGGATCTTCTGGATCTTCTGGATCTTCTGGATCTTCTGGAGCATCATCATAATATGCTGCAAAGAATGACAGCATTAACTCTCCAGCATCTGGAGCAGTTGGGTCAGTATAAGAACCAGCATGATCTCCACCAGACCAGTCATGTCCCATACCATTTACTATATATTTTTGCATCAAAGGATTACCCTCTGGATCTTCATATACCGACAATTCATAACTACGTCCACCAGGAACCTGACCATTAACTACCTCATCAGGAGTATCATTGATGATATCGTTATTCTGACCATCATACGCTAAGTCATTCGTTGTAGCCCACTGTTCAAGAACCTGATGTCCATTTACTACAGCCACAGTGTGGTCAGCATCTCCGTGGAATACCATAACTGGCATGATCTCATCATTACCTTGGGCATCTTCATGAGCACGAATCCCTGCTGCTTCAGGATTTGATCCTCCACTGGACATTGCTGTAAAGGCATCCATCTCTGATCCTGCAACTTCATATTTCAGTCCTGCTGCAACAGCAATTCCAGCATACTTATCTGGATAAAGTGCTCCTACTATTCCTGTCATTGCACCTCCAGCAGATAATCCAGCAGCATATACACGATCTTCATTAATATTGTAATCAGCAATCACTTCATCTGTTATCCCAGCAATTTGAGCAGGTTGTCCAGAACCTCTATTCTGATCTCCCCACCATACAAAGCACTGATTCATATGTCCATCAGATTCTTGAGGATACGCAACAATCACATTTTCCTCTTCTGCTATCTCATTCATTCGTGTTCCAGCAGCAAAATCATCTGGATTTTGAGTACAGCCATGTATCATTACTACCAATGGGACTTCTTCTGAACCATCATAAGTGCTAGGGATATAAACCTTATAGTCCATACCTCCACCCCAGCCACTACCATACGTTTTTGAAATGAAATCTCCTGCTAGACTTGCTCCATCAAACTCCTCTAATTCTATCTCTAGATCTAGTTTTTCTCCACCTTCAAAATTAATTTGCTGAGTAGATTTTGTAAAGCCATCAGCCTTTACAGAAATTTCATACTCACCAGGCTCTAAGTCTTCAAATTGAAAAACTCCATTTGAATCGGTCTTTACCTCCTGGCCATCAATCTCTACTGTAGCATTTGATACTGGTGAAGGGGCCAACGCTTCAAGACCATCACTTCCGCCAGTTCCTGCAACTGTTACCTCTCCAGATAGAATATCATCTGCCTGGGTAAACTCAGTTCCAGATTGACTACAACCAACAAGAACAAAACTCAATAAGAATACTGCCATCAAAAACACTAAGCTCTTTCTCTGTTTAATCAAATAAATCCCTCCTAGTTTTATATTATGATCTTCCACAAAAAACAGTTTGATTTTTTGTGGAGTAATCATCAGCTTAAAAGAGTAAAACCTTTGAAACTTCTTAAATTTCTGACTTTTTTATCAAATATAAAAACTTAGGGTGGGTTCACCATTAGCTCCATATAGTCCAGGTGACCAAATACAGACTATACTTCATAGCTCCTAATCTTGTGATAACAATAACTTTTTCTTTATACTAACATTATACCTATCGAGTAATATTTTGTCAAGTAATATTTTGAGATTTGATGAATAAAAATGACATATTACGACAAATTACCATAAACTATATGTTTTTATAGTTTTCTGTGTCGATAATAAAAAAAGACGATAATGCCTATACACTTAGCCCTAGACATTATCGCCTTCAAAAATCACTTATATTTTCTTTTCACTCTGCAAGTTGAAATTAAGTTTAGAGACAATCACCTGGAAGTTCATCTTCTTGCACCCAATCTCCATCAACTTTGTACAGCGTGATTTCAGCATCATAACCAATTTCAAGGCCTAACTCATTATATGTGGTAACATCAATACGTTCAGCAACATAATGATCTAAAACTGTTGCAGTAACCTCATCAGTATAGCACGGATCTTCTGGATCTTCTGGATCTTCTGGATCTTCTGGATCTTCTGGATCTTCTGGATCTTCTGGATCTTCTGGATCTTCTGGATCTTCTGGATCTTCCGGATCTTCTGGATCTTCTGGATCTTCTGGATCTTCTGGATCTTCTGGATCTTCTGGATCTTCTGGATCTTCTGGATCTTCTGGGTCTTCTGGGTCTTCTGGATCTTCTGGATCTTCTGGATCTTCATCATTATTATGATATGCTGCAAAGAATGACATCAATAATTCTCCAGCATCTGGAGCAGTCGGGTCAGTATAAGAACCAGCATGATCTCCACCAGACCAGTCATGTCCCATACCATTTACTATATATTTTTGCATCAAAGGATTACCCTCTGGATCTTCATATACCGACAATTCATAACTACGTCCACCAGGAACTTCATCATTAATTACCTCATCAGGAGTATCATTGATGATATCGTTATTCTGACCATCATACGCTAAGTCATTCGTTGTAGCCCACTGTTCAAGAACCTGATGTCCATTTACTACAGCCACAGTGTGGTCAGCATCTCCGTGAAATACCATAACTGGCATGATCTCATCATTACCTTGGGCATCTTCATGAGCACGAATCCCTGCAGCTTCAGGATTTGACCCTCCACTGGACATTGCTGTAAAAGCATCCATCTCTGATCCTGCAACTTCATATTTCAGTCCTGCTGCAACAGCAACTCCATTATAAATATCTGGATAAAGTGCTGCTACATTTCCTGCCATTGCTCCTCCAGCAGATAAACCAGCAATATAAACCTCATCTTCAGCAATACTATAATCAGCAATTGTATCCTCAGTCATTCCAGCAATTTGAGATGCTTGTCCTTGATCCCTATTTTGATCTCCCCACCATTCAAAACACTGATTCATATGTCCATCAGATTCTTGCGGGTAAATAACAATTGCATTTTCATCTTCTGCTATCTCATTCATTTGTGTTCCAGCAGCAAAATCATCTGGATTTTGAGTACAACCATGTACCATTACTACCAATGGGACTTCTTCTGAACCATCATAAGTGCTAGGGATATAAACCTTATAGTCCATACCTCCACCCCAGCCACTACCATACGTTTTTGAAATGAAATCTCCTGCTAGACTTGCTCCATCAAACTCCTCTAATTCTATCTCTAGATCTAGCTTCTCTCCACCTTCAAAATTAATTTGCTGAGTAGATTTTCTAAAGCCATCAGCCTTTACAGAAATTTCATACTCACCAGGCTCTAAGTCTTCAAATTGAAAAACTCCATTTGAATCAGTCTTTACCTCTTGACCATCAATCTCTACTCTAGCATTTGACACCGGTGAAGGGGCCAACGCTTCAAGACCATCACTTCCGCCAGTTCCTGCAACTGTTACCTCTCCAGATAGAATATCATCTGCCTGGGTAAACTCAGTTCCAGATTGACTACAACCAACAAGAACAAAACTCAATAAGAATACTGCCATCAAAAACACTAAGCTCTTTCTCTGTTTAATCAAATAAATCCCTCCTAGTTTTATATTATGATCTTCCACAAAAAAATAGCTTGATTTTTTGTGGAGTAATCATCAGCTTAAAAAAGTAAAATCTTTGAAACTTCTTAAGTTTCTGACTTTTTTATCAGATATAAAAAAACTTAGGGTGGGTTCACCATTAGTTCCATATAATTCAGATAGCTAAATACAGACTATGGTTAACCGCTCCTAATTTTATTTTAGTAGTAACTTTCTATTTATATTGACATTATACCTATTAAGTAATATTTTGTCAAGTAATATTTTGCTTTTTTATGTATTAAAAAGATATATTACCATATGATATGTATTTTGTATAATATTATCTGGAGATAATAAATAAACTAATAACTACTACAATCTGATCAATTCAAAATCTAAGTAATTTATTTTGATAAACTATAATAAAAAAGACGATAATATCTATACTCCTTAGCTCTAGATATTATCGTCTTCAAAAATTACTTATATTTTCTTTTCACTCTGCACGTTACAATTAAGTTTACAGACAATCCACTTCATCTTCTTGTAACCAATCTCCATCAACTTCGTACATCGTAATTTCAGTATCAAAGCCGATTTCAAGACCTAGTGCATTGTACTCTGTAACACTAAGACGTCCAGCCATGTAATGATCTGTAACACTTGCAGTAGCCTCATCAGTATAGCACGGTTCATCATCTTCTTCCATGACTATAATATCAACCTCTGCATTTAAATCATCAGGGTTAATTATATAATCAGGCAAGTTTACTAAATCCCCATCAAGCTGGTAAGTACCTGCTGTGTCTTTATCATAGTTTTCTGTATTCCAATCAACATCTACATTCTCGGCAGGACTATCTTCCAATGTTACTTCTACTTGCTCAGGTAGATTTACATTTTCAATCTCTGTTCCATATTCAACTTCTATATCAGCAAGATCTTCTACTGCTACTATCTCTTGATCTTCTTCTGGTGGATCTTCTGGTGGATCTTCTGGTGGATCTTCGTCTTCTCCTTCTCCATCATGATATGCTGTAAAGAATGACATCAATAACTCCCCAGCATCTGGAGCAGTCGGGTCAGTATAAGAACCAGCATTATCTCCACCAGACCAGTCATGTCCCATATCATTTACTATATATTTTTGCATCAAAGGATTGCCCTCTGGATCTTCATATACCGACAATTCATAACTACGTCCACCAGGAACTTCATCATTAATTACCTCATCAGGAGTGTCATTGATGATATCATTATTCTCGCCATCATACGCTAAGTCATTCGTTGTAGCCCACTGTTCAAGGACCTGATGTCCATTTACTACATCTACTGTGAAATCATTAGTTCCGTGGAACACCATAACTGGCATGATCTCATCATTACCTTCTGCATCTTCATGAGCACGGATCCCTGCAGCTTCAGGATCTGACCCTCCACTAGACATTGCCGTAGTTGCATCCATCTCTGATGATGCAACTTCATATTTCAGTCCTGCTGCAACAGCAACTCCATTATAAATATCTGGATAAAGTGCTGCTACATTTCCTGCCATTGCTCCTCCAGCAGATAAACCAGCAATATAAACCTCATCTTCAGCAATACTATAATCAGCAATTGTATCCTCAGTCATTCCAGCAATCTCAGCAGCTTGTCCTTGATCTCTATTTTGATCTCCCCACCATTCAAAACACTGATTCATATGTCCATCAGATTCTTGTGGGTAAACAACAATTGCATTTTCATCTTCTGCTATCTCATTCATTTGTGTCCCAGCAGCAAAATCATCTGCATCCTGAGTACAACCATGTACCATCACTACCAATGGGACTTCTTCTGAACCATCATAAGTGCTAGGGATATAAACCTTATAGTCCATACCTCCACCCCAGCCACTACTATACGTTTTTGAAATGAAATCTCCTGCTAGATTAGCTCCATCAAGCTCTTCTAATTCTATCTCTAGATCTAGCTTCTCTCCACCTTCAAAATTAATTTGCTGAGTAGATTTTGTAAAGCCATCAGCCTTTACAGAAATTTCATATTCACCAGGCTCTAAATCTTCAAATTGAAAAACTCCATTTGAATCGGTCTTTACCTCCTGACCATCAATCTCTACTATAGCATTTGACACTGATGAAGGAGCCAACGCTTCAAGACCATCACTTCCTCCAGTATCTGCCACTGTTACTTCACCAGATAGAATATCATCTGCCTGAGTAAGCTCAGTATCAGATTGACTACAACCAATAAGAACAAAACTTACTAATAAAACTGCCATCAAAAACAATAAACTTTTTCTCTGTTTAATCAATTAAATCCCCCCTTATTTTAAATAAGTATATATATGATTTAACTACAAAAAGTAATACTTGATACCTTCAAGTTACTTTTTGTAGCTTAACCATCAAACTTAAATATTGATAAATCTAAAATTTCTGAATATTTAGCACTTTAAAAAATGAGACTTATTACTTATTTTGTATAATCTAAAGAAAGAAATATAGACCATACTCAAAGCTCTAATCTCATTTTGTAAGAATCAATCTTCTTATTGATTTCATTTATATTATACATGTGTAGGGATAATTTGTCAAGGTCTATTTAGGGATTTTTTCATAAAATTGTCTAATAGCCATATAATACCCAGTTTTGTGTCTTTTAATCTATTTGCTACTAATTTTACCTAATAAAATAATACTTTAGGCACTAAAAAAAGAGAAACCATAATGGTTCCTCTTTGTAAACTGAAAATTTAAATTGTTCCCCACCACGGTAGGGTGCTATTAAGAAGATAAGCTAATCCTGCTGAAATCAGCCAACCTATAAAAGCAATAATCATTCCATGTTTAAACATGGTCTTTAAATTAACTCCATATCCCGCACTAACAGCCAAACAACCATTCCCAGAAGCTATTGCAAATGATAGATTAACGGCAGTAATCAAAGCAAAAACAATCGGTACTGGATTTAGACCTTGACTTGCAAATAACTGAATCACTACCGGCACCAATAAAGCAGCAGAAGCAGTATTGGTTGAAATATTGGTCAAAAGAGCTATCACTCCACAAAAAACTAAAAAAGTTAGCAGACCACTATACTCAGCAAAACCAGTAAGATAACCTCCGATAATATCAACAAATCCTGAATGTTCCAAAACCTTAGCTAAAGCTAAAGCACTGGGCCAAACTATTAAGATCGTAATTGGAAAATACACGATACTCTTTAAAGAAAGAACATTCTCCTCTGTCTCTGTTGGAATAAAAAATAATAAGATTGCCAAACTAAAGAAGACAAAAGCAGGATCTAAATTAGGTAAATAAGATTTATACAAAGGTTCTGTAAAAGCAACTAATACAGCAATAAAAAAGATGACTCCTGAAAAGAGTTCACCTTTACTTAATGCCCCTAACTCATCCAATTTTTCCTGATAAAACTCCTTACTTCCAGGCAGCTTTTCATCCTGCGGTTGTAAGATATAAGTTAAATACAACCCAATAATTGGAATGAAAACAAGAGTAAAAGGCAACATCCTCAATGTCCATTCATAAAAATAAATATCTCTGCCTACAGCCTCAGATAAAAACTCATAAATAAGTAAGTTTTGGCCCCCACCCAGTGGAGTCGGTAAACTACCTATGGAAGCACCCCAAGCAATAGCCAATAAGATATTTGTTGCTACTGGACTCTCCCATCGTTCTGAATTATTCTCAAACCCCAGATAAGATAATAAGGTAACTGCTACCGGAATAAAAACAGCAGCCGTTACTGTATCAGCTATGATCGAACTTAGAGCAGTAGATAATAAAAACCAAACCCAGATCTGTTTACGAGCACTATTCCCTACTACTGTTAAAATTTTCAAAGAAACACGTTTAGCCAACCCCCACCTCTGCCAAGCTGCTCCAATTGCACAACTACCAGAAATTAGAAATACAATTCGGTGGCTAAAGACTGTTACTAAATCCTCTATCGGAGCAATCGGAATAAAAGTAGTCACTACAAATGGCACCAAGGCTGTAATTGCAACAGCAATATGTCCACTCGTCCACCACAAAGCCATCCAAATTAAAATCCCTAGCCCTCCTCGTGCCTGCCAATCCATCCCTAAAATAGGTAAAGATAAAATCAATAGAAATACTAACGGGCCAAGCATGATATATTTAAATTTTTCTACATTTATACCAAACTCATCAACAAGCTCCCTTCCAGTACTAACATCATTCATGTTTTTAACTCCTCTCCCTCTTCATAACTAATTTTTTATAAATTACCACAATTAACTTCTTAAGTTATACTTCGACAATTAATTGCAAACTCCTTTATTTTTATTTAAACTTAGATATAGTGATATAATTCACTTGGTTGTAATCTGAAAAAAGAAGGAGCAATTCTTTCATATAATTTACTCGTTTTTATGATTACTTGTCCAGCATTATATTACTTATTTTTCTTTTTGTATGCTAAAGATATTTATAAAGATAAAACATCATCACTTAGCTCTTTTTTTAGATATGTACTTAAAAATCAACCGATCTAATTCTCGACTTCTTTTTAAGGCTTCCTGTTGACAACCATTCTTTATTATCAAGTTGAGTTCTTTTCTTTTCTTTTCTATCTCCTCTTTTAGTAAATCAAGCTCCATTGTTTGCACCCTTCCCTAGTTCATTTTAAAATATAATTATTACTCCTTTATATTATATAGAAATAAATTACAATTTTCAAATATAATTTCAATTTTTGATATAAATATAAGAATCAAATTGAAATATATGATATCAAAAAACTATTAAACATAGTAAAAAAAGCAGCAACATATGTCACTGCTTTTTTAAAGTCTAATTATCTAACCTCAAACTGAAATTCATTCTCTTGATAATCAATTAGGATTTCATCTTCCTCTTCTATCTCTTCTTCAAGTAGCATCATTGCCAACTTATCTTTGAGTTGCTTTTGAATTACTCTTTGCAATGGTCGAGCACCATAAGCTGGATCATAGCCAAGTTCTCTAATTTGAACTTTGGCATCTGCTGTCAATTCTATTGCTAGATTCTGTTTAGCCAGTTTTTCTTCCAGATCAGCTAATCTAAGGTCAATAATCTGATTCAAGTGCTCCTTAGCCAAAGAGTGAAAGATGATCTGTTCATCAATTCTATTTAAAAACTCTGGTCTAAAATGATCTTTCAAGGCTTCAGCTACTTTTTCTTCTATTTCATCATCTCCCTCTAAATCTTGAATATATTGTGACCCAAGATTAGAAGTCATAATAATCACTGTATTTCTAAAATCAACCTCTTTTCCTTGGCTATCTGTCAATAAGCCATCATCTAAAATCTGTAATAAGATATTAAATACATCTGGATGAGCCTTCTCTATTTCATCTAATAAGATAACAGAATAAGGTTTACGCCTAATCTGCTCAGTCAGCTGGCCTCCTTCTTCAAACCCAACATATCCTGGCGGCGAACCAATCAATTTAGCGACAGTATGGCGCTCCATATACTCTGACATATCCAGCCTAACCATTGCTCGTTCATCATCAAATAAATATTCAGCTAAAGTCTTAGCCAACTCTGTCTTACCGACCCCGGTTGGCCCCATAAAGATAAAAGAACCTAAAGGACGGTCTTCATCTTGCAATCCAGTTCGTGAACGACGAATAGCATTACTGACTGCTTGAATTGCATCATCTTGCCCTATTACTCGCTTAGACAATTCAGCTTCTAAGTAAACCAACTTTTCTCGTTCCTCTTCCATTACTTTAGTAACTGGAATATCAATCCAAGACCCTATTATTTCTGCTATATCTTCCTGTTGTACTTCTTCCCTAGCTAAATCGCTTTCTTGATTTAACTCTTTTAACCTTTGTTGAGTTTCTTTTAGCCTCTGCTCTAATTCATGTAATTTACCATATTTTAAACGAGCTGCTTCTTCATAGTCTGCCTCTCTTTCAGCAGATTCAGCAGCAATCTTGGTCTCTTCAATCTCTTCCTTGAGATTTTGAACTTTTTGAAGTAACTCCTTTTCATTCTCCCATTTTGCTTTCAATGGGTTTATTTCTTCTCTTAACTCAGCTATCTTTTGTTCAAGAGCTGATAATCTTTCTTTTGACCTTTGATCTTCTTCTTTCTTTAATGCTTCACGTTCAATCTCCAACCTTCTCAACTTCCGAGCCAATTCATCAATTTCAATTGGCATCGAATCAATCTCAATTCTTAACTTAGAAGCAGCTTCATCGATTAAATCAATTGCTTTATCGGGTAAAAAACGCTCAGTTAAGTAACGATCAGATAGTTGTGCTGCAGCTACTAAAGCATTATCTTGAATCTTAACCCCATGATGAATTTCATACTTCTTTTTTAAACCACGTAAAATGGAGATCGTATCTGCAACAGATGGTTCTTCAATCAAAACAGGCTGAAACCTCCGCTCTAATGCAGCATCCTTTTCAATATGCTGCTTGTATTCTCCCAAAGTAGTAGCTCCTACGCAGTGTAACTCCCCTCTAGCTAAAGCAGGCTTTAATAAATTAGCTGCATCCATTGCTCCTTGCGTAGCACCTGCTCCTACTAAGGTATGCATCTCATCAACAAAGAGAATAACCTGCCCTTCTGCCTGTTTAATCTCCTTTAATACAGATTTTAAACGGTCTTCAAACTCACCACGATACTTAGTCCCTGCAATTAATGAGCCCATATCTAAAGAAATTACCTTCTTATCTTTTAATGGTTCAGGTACATCTCCATTAATAATCCTTTGGGCCAACCCCTCAACAATCGCAGTCTTTCCTACTCCTGGTTCCCCAATTAATACTGGATTATTCTTTCGTCTGCGAGATAAAACCTGCATTATTCTTCTGATCTTTTCATCACGTCCAATAACTGGATCAAGCTCACCTTCTCTAGCTAGCTGAGTCAAGTCAATTGTATAATTTTCTAAGGCTTGATATTGGCCCTCAGTAGTCTGACTGGTCACCCTTTCTCCACCCCGAACCTTCTCAATTACTCTTTCAATTTGCTCCTTATCAATCCCTTTCTCTTGCAATAATTTAGCTGCTTTACTCTTACCATCAGCTAAGATAGCCAGTAAAAAGTGTTCAGTAGAGACATATTCATCATCTAGCTTTTTAGCTTTCTTTTTAGCCCAACGCAAAACCCGAGCTAGTTGCTGTGAAGTATATAGCTCTCCTAGTTCAGAATAAACTTGAGGAAGCTTATCAATCCTCTCTCTTAATTCTGCCTCTAATTTATCTAAGTCTAACTCCATCTTCTGCAAGATAGGCCTTACTATTCCATCATCTTGTTCTAACAAAGCGAGTAATAAATGAGCAGGATAAACTTCTTGATTTTGATGTTCCTCTGCTAAATATTGAGCTTCCATTAAACTTTCCTGAGCTTTAATAGTAAAGTTATCCATTTTCATTAATAAACACCTCCAACTATATTTTCTCTTTTCTCTAAAGTATTATTCAGTCATTTTATAATATTATTAGCACTCGCTTGTGTCGAGTGCTAATAATATTATAAAAAAATAAACCTTTTTTGTCAATAAGTATCAATTATTAATCTAAACTTAGACTTAAGCTGTGTAATTCAACCCACTTTTATAAATTAAAGATAGTAAAATGGAATTTAATCAGATAATCAATTGACAAATATGAAATTATGTGGTATTCTTAAAAAGGCTGATAAAAAATTACTTATCAGTTGATTTTTAAATTATTAGGAGGAATTATTTATAATGAAGGAACAAGGTAATGTTAAGTGGTTTAATGGAGAAAAAGGTTATGGATTTATTGAGCGAGCAGAAGGAGACGACGTATTCGTACATTTTTCTGCAATTGAAGAAGAAGGATTTAAAACTTTAGAAGAGGGTCAATCAGTAGAATTTAATGTAGTTGATGGAGATCGTGGACCTCAAGCTGAAAATGTCGTCAAACTATAAATTAATATAGATTACGATGTTTACCAAGCCTCGGAAAATTCCGAGGCTTTTATTTTTATCTAAATTTAAACTAAGATTAAAATCAACTAAACAATTAAAAACTCTTATTTGTTTATTTCAAAATACCATACAAACCCCATATTGAAAACAATAACTCCTTATTTATCTCCCTCTAACTTATTAAAAATCAACCTTAAGACCATAAGTAGTTCCATAAATCGAATCTAAATCTTCCCCTCCTAACATCCTAACAGTAGCTACTCCTTTGATTCCTTCAGCTAATTCTTTACCCACTCCTAACTCAGAATCTATTATAAAATCTGAAACTCCAACTAAATTAGAATTTATATCTAGATCAAAATAAACTTCTGCTCTTTCATCAAATTGACGCTCCATAATCAACCCAAACTTTAATCCTCCAGCAGTTAATTCATCATCCGTTTCTAGAATATTCCCACTGGTAGCTCCCACTTTAAGAGCCCAATTAAAGTCTCTTTCCGATCCGTGTAAACTCTCTGGCACAAATTGATATTCTATACTGGCCACCCCAGAACCTTCTGTATCGCTTCCATAAGGAGCTGTAAAACTGAGACCATATCCTGAGTAGTTATTGACTCCATAACCCAAATCTAAAGTGATAAAATCACCTTGATTTGATTGAAAATGTAATACCTGCACTCTATAAACATCCTGACCTAAATTTAAAGTTGACGCTAAAAGACTACCACTACTTAATAATAAAATTAAAGAGACTAAGATAAATACTTTTACTACTTTCATTGATTTTCTCCTCCAAATCTTAAAATTATTCCTTTAAGTATATATTCTTGCTTAAACTTCTTTTTCCTGCATCATTCATCATAGAACTCCTTAACTAATTAAAACTAACATTAAATTAATTATAAACAAGGAACTTACCCGATTATCTAGAATAATACCTATAGATATAATGGAAAGATTATAAAATGAATTAGATAGACTTAATATTTCAAACTTAAGTACAGATCTTTTCTATTATTCATTATTACATATCTAACTATTTATCAAACTATGATTCAGAAAGAAGGGAGCTAAAATAATGATTAAAGAACAAAAGTTAACTTTATTAATAGTTATATTATTAATTTTAACCTTTTCAACAACTGCATCTGCTACTTTTACAACAGGAGAAGGAAAACGGACTTATAAAATAGACAGCTTTCGTGTTGATCCACAATTAAGATTGCAATCTTTTTTAGTAGGAGTAGGAATTAATGACCAGACTTCTCTTAATTTTAAATTAACTGCTTTTAATGATAATGAAAAACCAATGGACTTTATTTATCCTGGAGAGAGTTTCGGAGAAGATTTCTCTTTCTATTCAACAGGTGGGCCAATATTTGACGTGATGGTACAATATATACCTCGCCATAGCTTGTTTGTTACTGAAACTAGTTTGAATGCTGTTCAAGCAGGTTTTAAAAACTATCGAGGAGATATTTTAAACGATGATACTAAAGATAGATATGAAGGGTTAGAAAATAGCCTAAATCAAACCTATTTTGTCGTTGGACTCTTGAGCCGTTCTCGTTGGGATGATCATAACCTGTTTTCTGATCTCAACTTAGCTTATGATCCTGATCTAGAACGTGGTGGCTTTCTTTTTGATAGTCAAATCGGAATGGAATTTAACTTAAGAAGTAATTTCAGAGCCCAAATCAGTTACCGAGCTATCGGAACATTTAATGACAGTGCAGGAGGAGTTTCATTGGGCTTAAAGGTTGATTATTAAACAGAATATAAAAGTTAACTTTAACTTAAATCTAATGAAAAAAGAGATTAGCAGATGCTAATCTCTTTTTATTTTGTAACTTAAATGAATAATTATTTTTCAATTACTAAAACTATTATAGAAAATTAATTTTACTGTAAAAAAGGAGGAACTTTTGTGGATCGAACTTTAAAAGGTTTATTTGCCGGGATAATCAGTGCAATTATTATGAACTCGCTCGATTTAATCTTTTTTTATATCTTTAACTTAACAGAAAGTCGCTTTCTTGACTGGGCAAGCCTTATCATGCTCGGCCGTATTCCAGCTAATAACTTCGAAGTAATTTATACATTGATAATTCAAATCCTATGGACTGGTTCATTAGGTATTATCTTCAGCCTTTTAATACCTTATTTAAGCTCCCAAGGACATATTTTAAAAGGTGTCCTCTATGCCTTTTTACTTACTTTTGTTTTTCGTGCCGTTGTTGTCTTATCTGATCTTACTCCTCTTAATAATATTTCAACAACAACCAGCCTAACAACTGTAATTTTTGCTATCGTGTGGGGTGTAACCTTAGCAACAATTCTACATAGATTAGATTAACTTTAGTTTAGAAAATTAAATTATAATTCACCTAAAATTTCTTGAGCTGGCCGAGGCTTAGCAAAATAATACCCTTGTACTAGATCAATACGCCCCTCTTTTAAAGCCACAACTTGTTCCTCCCGTTCAACCCCCTCACCAAGAATCTGAGCTCCTAAATTATTAATTCGCTCGACAGTTTGATAAACACTCTGCTGTACAGCCTGACTTTGATCTATTTTATTAACTACCGTAATGCACAACTTAACAATTGTTGGCTTTAATCGTTTAACAGTCTCTAGATCAAAAAAACCACAACCTAAATCATCCAGTGCAAATTTAATTCCTAGATTCTTTAATTGATCAATTCTTCCTTGTAGCTGCTCAACTTTCTCCACTGGTAAATGTTCAGTAATCTCCAAAATTATCGTTGATAGAATAGGCTTAAACTTATCTTGACTGATAAACTGATAAAATCGATCAGAGACTAATAGCTCAGGGCCAATATTTAATGCAATCTTATACTTATCATTCAATTTTTCAGCCCAATTGAGTGCCTGAGCAATACTTGCTAACTCCAACTCCTCTGTCAATCCAAAATAAGCTGCTGCTCCAAATAAATTTGCTGCTGAAAATAACTCACTATCTGTTGGCCCTCGGGTCAAAGCTTCATAACCTATAACCTCTTCATCTGTTGCAGAGAGCAAGGGTTGAAAATAAGTACTTAACTGTTTAGATTTAATTATCTCTTTAAACTCCTGCTCAGTTACTAACTTTTTATAAATTATATTAGAATCTAAAGCATTTCCAGCCCCTTCTAATTGCGACTCTTTTCTTATTTGAGCTGACTTCTCCCCAACAGCAGAAACCAAAACCTTAAAGTCAATTCTACTCCCCGTAGCAGCCCCAAACTCCTCTCTTAACCTATCATGAATTAATTCTACCCCTGTCTTACTCAATGATTCTAACTGTTCTTTTTGATCAATAAATATATCAAGTTCATCCATAGCAAACAGAAGAGTCCAAACCCCAAACTTTTCACTCCTGATAGGAGAAATAATAGTATGTCTAGTCAGCAATTTAGTTGTTAACTCTTGAAATGTCTGATCTAAGTTTTTTCTTGCTTCCGCAATCACAGTTTCTCCAAAAATATCCTCAAGCTGTGTTGGGTTTTGTATCCTAATCTCAAATGAATATTTTTTCATATTTCCCACTTCTCCTTAACTATTATTTTTTAATAATATGGTCAACTTACTTTTTAGAAATTCTTTACTTTTCTTAGTTATGGCCCACCAGTTGAGTATCTTTTTTACAGAAAAAATCAAAGAAGAACTACAAAATAGATTAATTTAAGCCAAGCAAAGTTAATATTTACATCAACCCTGCTTGGCTCTTTGTAAAAGCTACTTTTAATTATCATTCTACTATAATATATTGACTAACTTAATCTAATTCCCTGCATGATATTTCTATAAAATTTAACTTTGTATTTAGATACAAACTATCAGCAAACTTTTTAACTGCTTGACTCCTAATACTTTTATGGTTTTGAGAAACAAATAAGAGGCACTCACATCAGAAATAATATTAAATATGGTAAGACACTATTAGAGTTTAAAGATAAGGAAAGTAGATTATTGAAAGCTTTATTTTTCGAAAAATTTAATCTAGCTCAATACTCTTCCTTTATTAGAGTGGGGAGATGAGAAGCTATAAGATCGATATAGATCTTTAAATTACTGAGTACAATAAACTGAACCTATCAATTACTAACTTTATTTCGATCCATTCTCTTTGAGCAGTTGATCTGCTTCATTGATTGCTTCAACAAATTTTTCCCATTCCTCTGGTCTAAAAGCACAACTAGCTGATACATCTTCAGAAGCTATAAAGATCCCAACTTCACCATGCTCCTTATGAACACCAATAGTTAATTTTTCACCTATTTTTCTCTCTTCAATGATTCTCATTATTAACCACTCCTATTTCATTAATTTTCTAATTAATTTACGACCAATCACCTTATTTTTAGTTCGCTTAGCTATCCTTTTAGGGTTACCACTCGATAAAGTCTCAATATCATTAGCAACTCTGGCCAGCTTATAAAGAAAGCTAACAAATTTTCTCATGTGTTTTCCCCTCCTTTATAGTCAAAGCTCTCATTTTTAGTATACTTAATAATATTCATCTTTAAACTATATTATGGCTTCATTTTCCGTTTCTATTTCATATAATATATCCTCAACCAATTCAGATTCATCTTTAACCTGCTTTCGTCCTTCTTCTTTAGCCAAATAGAGTGCTGCATCAGCTACTTTAACAAGTTTTTCTAACCCATCATCATTATTAGGTTTAGCAATAGCCACTCCTGCACTGATCGTTACATAATCAGAAATCTGCGACTTTTGATGGGGTAATTTTAAACTCTCTACTCCTATTCTGAGCCTTTCAGCAACCTTAACTGCCCCACTCAGCCCTGTTTCTGGTAATATCACAGCAAACTCTTCTCCTCCATAACGGGCTACCAAATCAGCAGGACGAAGTACTAACTCTTCAAACTTCTGTGCTATCTTTTGTAAACACTCATCACCAGCTTGGTGTCCATAAGTGTCATTATATTCTTTAAAATAATCAATATCAATCATAATCAAAGCCAATGGGGTCATTTTACGTTTAGATCTCTTCCATTCTTCTTCTAATTTATTATTAAAGAACCTTCTATTAGCAAGCCCAGTTAAACCATCACTAGAAGCCATCTTTTCCAGCTTCTTATTAGCCTCTTCTATTTCTTTGTTGAGCTTTTCCAATAATTCCGTCTTCTCTTCAAGTTCTCTTTCTCTTTTTTTACGTTTTTTTATCTCTTTACTAAGTCTCAAAACCGAATTAACCCTAGCCAATAACTCCACCTTTTGAATCGGCTTAGTTATATAATCAATAGCTCCTGCCGAAAAAGCTCGCTCTAAAGAGTCAAGATCAGTTTTAGAGGTAACCATAATTACAGGAATATCTTTTAAATTTGAATCTTGTTTTATTTGCTGACAAAGTTCGATTCCATCTATTTTCGGCATTACAATATCCAATAATATCAAATCTATCTCAGCCACTTTATCATCTTTTAAACCTAGAATCTCAAATGCTTCTTGAGCTGAACTAGCAAGATGGACTTTCTGGTAGCCTTCCTCTTTAAGAATCTGGGCCAACAAGAACCTTATAAATCGAGAATCATCAACAATTAAGATCTCCATTTAACTACCTCCCTTCTTATAATTTAGACAAAGCCTTACCATTTAAATAATCAAACTTTTTCCCTTGCCAACTATTTCTTCTCTCCATTTCCTCCAAAATAAAGTTATTAATCTGATCATAATTATAATCCCAATTTACAAACAATGTACCTTCTCTAGGAGCCTTACCGATCAATCTCTGAACTGCTATCTTGGGATCTAAATGCTCTAAAAATTCAATAACTCGATCAATATATTCAGCTAATGAAATCAGCTCTAACTCTCCCTGTTGATACTGATCAGCCAGTTGAGTATCCTCTCTAATATAAAGTGCATGTAACTTGACATTCTCTACTTTTAATGCCGAGACTATCTTAGCTGCTTCCCTAGCATCCAACTTGTCATCACCAGGTAAATTCAATATTATATGGGCTCCTATTTCAGCATTATATCTATGGGCAGTCAGCACTGCATCAATAAATTCAGCAAGAGTATGACCTCGGTTGATCTCTTCTAATGTATGATAATTGGTTGATTGTAACCCTAATTCAAAGGTAAGAGTAGGCTCAGTAGTTGATTTATGTATTAGCTTCATAATCTGAGCTACATAATCTTGACTGATACAATCCGGTCTAGTCGCTAAAGCAATCTCCACAATCTCATCAATCCCCAACACCTGTTCAATATTACTTTTTAATTGATCTAAAGGTAAGTATGTGTTGGTGAAATTCTGAAAGTAAGCAATAAACTTCTCAGCTCGATACTTAGTAGCAATTCTTTCCTTTTTATGTAAGACTTCATTTCTACTTACTTCTTGATCCTCAGAAAAACTGGCTCCTCCCTCACCACAGTAAGTACAACCACCTTCAGCTATATTCCCATCACGATTAGGACAAGTAAGTGCTAAATTAATTGGAATCTTATAGGTTCTTGTTCCATATTTGTTCTTCAAATAATTAGAATAACGATAGTATTTATCCATTTTCTCAACCCCCATGGTAAAGTAGATTTAATATATAATACTTAATTGTTGAAGATCAATATCTTAAATAAGTTTATAATCTTTAAGTTCTTCTATCTTTGATTATTCATTATTCAATATTAAGTGTTAAATAATTTTATCTATTCAATATTAAATATTAAATGCTCTCTAGCCCCTTTTTTTGATCACCATTACTTCTGGTGGCTTGCTAGCTTGATTAATAAATTGATAATGTAATACATTATATTCCTTATAATTTAGATTTGTAGCATACTGTAAAAGAGCTTCTGCTTCTTCTTTTCCAGCTTGATGGCCTGTATAGATCACTATTACCATTACTCCACCCTTGACTAATATATCTAATCCTGCTTTAACCGCCCGTAGAGTAGTCTTTATTGTTGTAGTAATATCTTTATCTGTTCCTGGTAAATACCCTAAATTAAATAAGATTCCATCAACTTCTTCACTTATATATTGGGCCAACTTCTGATGATCAGCCTGAATTAAAGTTACTCGCTCTAAGAATCCTGACTTCATTAATTTACCTTTAGTTCTTTCAATAGCCTGCTTTTGGATATCAAAGCCCCAAACTTGTCCTTCAGCACCTACTAATTTTGCTAAAAATTCAGTATCATTCCCGTTACCAACAGTAGCATCTACTACGTTGGCCCCTTCAAATAATTGTTCTGTTAAAATTGAGTGAGAATATTCAACCCCTTGCTGTAATCTCAAATTGACTCTCCTCCTATAAAGTTTAACCGCTTTAACTTTAATATATTTCTTAATAAAATTTATTTGGCATTAAGTTTAGCTAAATCTTAATTAAGCTATGTTACAACTCAGCTCTTAGTTATAATTATTCCGCTTTAGTTAAAAATATCCTGCAAATAATAAAAACAATCTGCATATTTCTTAGTTAATGCTCGCTCTATGAGATTGTAATCATTGACTATTAGTATTTATCTTTCCCACTACTAAATATTAATTATTAATTATTAAATACTAAGCCTTTTCACTACTAATCAGTTAGTAATATTTTTAATTAGCTTACTGAAATAAGACATGGTATAATACAAGTTAGAAAGGGGGGGATATTAAATGCGAAGAAAGAGTAAACTTCATCTGTTAGTTACAATATTTATGTTAACTATTCTCTTACTTACTACTGGTTGTCTTCCTTCCTGGGGTAGAAATAATTCTGAACCCACTGTCGAAGCTCCGGAACGAATGATGGAGTTGGCCCGAAAAGAAAGTATAGAACCCGTAGTTAATACTACTAGTTATGATCTAGATGATCAACCAGTTAATACTTCCGAGCGAAAACTGATCACCACTGGCAATCTACAATTAGAAACTACAAATTTAGCAGATAATGAGAGAAAAATCAAAGAATTAATCGAAGACTATTCTGGTTATTTATCTAATTCACGACAACAACAACTAGCAGATCAACGCCAATCACACTCATATACCATTCGAGTTCCAACCGATAATTTCTCAGCACTTATCTCTGATTTACAAGAGTTAGGAGAGCTGAAAAATAAACAGATCAGCAGTCAAGATGTAACAGATAAATATATTGATCTAGAGGTACGACAAAAGAACCTCACCGCACAGGAAACTAGATATCGTGAACTGTTAACTGAAGCTGAAGCAGTCAGAGAAATCTTAGAGATTGAAAAAGAATTAAATCGAGTACGAACTGAAATTGAACGAATCGAAAATCAACTGGAGCGTTATGATAATCAGATTAATCTAAGTACAATTCGGCTAAGGTTGACCGAGCCAGAACCATTATTTAATAATTATCGACTACCAGAAACATTACAACAAGCAGTCCAAGGCTTTATTACCAGTATTCACTTAATCATCATTGTCAGTGGACGACTGCTTCCTTGGTTACTTATATTAATAACCATTATTATTTTAAGTTACAAATTAATTACTAAATGGCGTAAATAAATATTAAGTTTAAGGCTAAATTTAAATAAGAGCTAAACCATTATGCTTTTAATGATTGACTTAGCCTTAAGCTTAACCTAATCTTTCTTTAATTCTTGCAGCCCTTGCTGACAATAACCATACTCGCTCCACTGACAAGAGCCACAAAACTCCTCTAAATCTCTTTCTGTAAGCAACTTGGCTATTCTTTGTTCAAGATCTGTTAATAAATAAATTCCATCCTCTATTACACCAAGCTTATCGATCACAAATTGATCCAGCTTCTTAATCTCTGCTTCCTTCTCTGAATCTTGATCCTTAAAGCAACCTTTCTCTTTTTTATTAGGACAAGCAGCACAAAGGATATCTGGCTTTCTTACTATCTTTAATTTAAGCTCTGGATTCAACCTAAAGCTGGCTAATACCTCTTTCATTACCTGTGTAAAACGTTCGTCATATCCTAAACCTCGAAAACCCAATCTACAGATCAAATGATGTGCTCTAAATTTCATTTTTCTCTCCTCCCCTCTTCATTAAACAACATTTCTCTATAACTAACCTCTACTTAGAAATTAGAAATCATTGGCCCATCAGGAGCTGAAATTTCAAAACCTGAATTTCCAACAAAACCCTCTAACCTATGTTCATTAACAGCTAATACTCTGAAAGCAACATAATCTAAATTAGGCTTATCTAGCCAACTATCATGAAAAGTATACGAACTATCCCTCGCAATTAAACTTGACTGGGTAATAAGCTCTTTATCCCCATCAAAATAATACAGTTCAACTCTATATATATCACTGTCTACACTGGGCCAACTTAAAGTAACAGAAGCAATCTCACCAGCAAAAAGACTGGCATAACCATCGTCAAAATTACCTTAGTCTCTTCAACCTCAATACTCCCTGGAGTAAACTCCCAGCCCTCCTTAACTGGCGTAACTGTTACCGGGCCAACCAATTGATGCTTACTCCATCTGCCTTCTTCATCTGTCGTAGCAATACCAAACTGTTCAAATTTTAGAGTCACCGCTTCTATCCCGTTACCATTGCTATCTGTTATAGTTCCTGATAAATGATATTCCTCTTCCTGACACCCAGTAAAGATCAATACTACACTCAACATAATTAATAGTAATATAATTTTTTTCATTTTTTAATTCCTCCTATCACCATAACCAATATCTATTTATTATTACTTCCAGATTTGTAATTTAAAACCTCTGTTCCTCCTAAAATTTATACGTATAAATTTTAAATTAACCTTCCAGTAAAACTCTCTGCTAAATCAATTCTTTGGATTACGAAAACTAGATATCAAGCTTTTAGAAAACTATCAATTTATTAAATAGTTTTAAAGGATTTTTTTTATTTTTGTAGAAAGTTTTTTATTACATACCAAATAAAAGAAATAAAAATAAGACTAGGAGGTTTTTAAGATGATTAAAGAGAAGTTACAAAAAAATATTGGTACTAAACTTATGTTGATCATAGCAATTGTTAGTAGTATACTTTTTCTATCAATTATACTCATCTCAAATTACTTAGTTAGTAATGGAATACATACTATAATCGACAACACAGTAACAGAAAGTACACAAGATAATGCTGACTATATCAGTGACTGGTTTGAAGATAAAAAGAATCAACTTGAAGATTACGCAGCAACCCCTGTTGTTCGGAGTATGGACTGGGAAGAAGCTGAAGCTTTTCTAGAAGAACGCCACAAACAATACTCTGATATCTATGAAGTATTATTTATAGCAGATACAACAGGAGAATATAATGCAACAGCTGGTGAGGATGGGAATGTAAGTGAAAGAGATTATTTCCCACAAGTAATGGCCGGTAAAACTGCAATTTCAGAACCTTTGATCGCAATTTCAACTGGCAATCCAATTTCAGTTATTGCCACTCCAATTAAAGAGAATAATGAAGTGATTGGTTTAATGGGAGCAACAGTTAACTTAAATATCTTAAATGATTTTATTTCTGATATCAATATTGCTCATAATGACTCTTATTCATATCTAGTTAATGGTGAGGGGCTTTTTATCACTCATCCTGATTCAGAACTGGTCTTACAAGAAAGTTTAACAGAAGCAAACGGACTTGAAAATGTTGCAGACATAATACTCAATCAACAATCTGGACAGGTAGAATATACATATGAAGGAATGAAAACTTATGCATACTTTCAGGAAATACCAGAACTCAATAATTGGAGGTTATTAACCAGGGTACCACATCAATTTATTGAAGAACCAATAAATAATGTTAGAAACATTCTGATTATTCTATTAATAATAGCCTTATTGGTTCTGTTAGCTGTTAGCTTTAAGATTGGTAATTATATTGCTAAACCTCTAAATATTATCAGCAACTATAGCCAGCGAATAGCTAACAAAGATTTTTCAGCTCAATTAGATACTAAATGGACTGAACGAAAAGATGAGTTCGGAACTTTGGCCAAGTCTTTCAATATAATGAATAATAATCTTCAAGGAATACTTAAGGAGTTATCAGCTAGTGTACAAAATCTATCAGCTTATAGCCATGAATTATCAGCTTCAGCAGAAGAAGGCAATGCAACGATAGATAATACTAATTATTTAGTTGAAAATATGTCAGCATCAATTCAACAAATTTCAAGTAGTGCCCAAGAGGTAGCCAGTTTCTCTGAATCGGCTACTTCCCAAGCAGACTTAGGGGCCAATGATATTAAAGCTACGGTCAATAGTATCACTAATATTAATACCTCAGTACAAGAGACTGTAACTATCATCAATGATTTAGATACTAATGCCAAAAAGATTGAAGAAATCATTGAATTAATTACAAACATAGCCGAACAGACGAATCTACTAGCTTTGAATGCAGCAATAGAGGCAGCTAGAGCAAGTGAACATGGACAAGGCTTTGCAGTAGTAGCAGATGAAATTAGACAGTTAGCAGAAGAGACTTCACAGGCTACTGAAAAAATTTATAACCTAATCAATAAAGTCCAACAACAATCTGCCAAAGGATTAACAGCAGTCAATGAAGTAGAACAAAAAACCAAAGAAGGAAAAGAGATTGCAGAAAAAACAGGTGCTAAATTTACAGAAATCCAGGAAATAATCACAGAAACCTCAAGTCAAATTGAACAGACGGCTAATGCTACCAATGAACTAGCACAAAACAGCAATGAGATAACTAATGCTACAAAAGAGATAAAAAATATGTCTGATGAAGTAACTAACTCATCTCAAGAGCTATCTAAGATGGCTCAAAAGTTACAAACTCTCATAAAAGAATTTAAAATCTGAGTATAGTCCTACGCCACAGGTTAAAACCTGTGGCTTTTTCCTTTAATAAACAACAATCACCATACATTAAGAGATATGGCTATGATCTTCTTAATTATTCTAGACTGATAGCTGATGGCTTATAGCTGTGAGTTATGTGGTGAAAAGAGCCACAATCATTAACAATCAGCTACTAATTCTCTTTCTTCCCTAACCTTATATATCTGCTGCCATTTATCCGATTCATACCTCCAAACTAACAAGATCATTCTTACTATCATCTCACCTGCCATACCAATCCAGAAACCTATAAATCCATAGTTTAGATAAAAACCAAATAATAAACTCAAAAACAGTCTAGCTCCCCAATTACCAATTGCAGTAATATACATCGTCCACTTTGTATCCCCTGCTCCTCGCAAAGCTCCTTTCAATACCATCACAACAGCAAACAATGGCTGCATAAAAAGTACAACCCTTAAGACTGGCTCGGCAATCATAACTACCTCAGGATTATCAGTATATAACTTAATAATCGGTCTGACCCAAATAAGCATAGGAACAGATATTATACTCATCAATACCATTGTTATATAGGTGGATTGCTTACCATATGCTTTAGCTAAATCATACTTTTGTGCTCCCAAACTCTGACCTACTAACGTCGTAGCAGCTAAAGCAAATCCAAATCCAAACATTACAGGAATCATTAGCATATTCATAATTATAGCATTAGCTGCAATTGTCAGTGTACCTAATCCAGCAATCAATGCAGTATATATAATTTGGCTACTTTGTCTAATAGATTGTTCAACTGCCGAAGGGATACCGATACTGAATATATTCTTTATCACCTTCCAATCAAGCTTCCATTTAATATCAGCCCAGTTTAATTTAATCATAGTATTACCTTTAATCAAGAAGGCAAAACTTACTATCGCTCCTACTAATCTACCAAATGCTGTTCCCAATGCAGCCCCCATTACTCCTAATTGAGGAAAAAATCCAATCCCAAAAATCAAGACATAATTCGCTACTACATTAGACAAATTAGTAGTTATCATAATATAAAGTGGCGTCTTCATATCCCCAATCCCCTGTAAAATAGCAGTAACTATCATCATAGGTAATCCAAAGACCATAGAGCTAAAAATAATCTTGATATAGATACTTCCCTCATCTAAAATAATGGGATCTACCTCTTCCATTAAAAGCATCATTAATCTCAACATATCCTCAGCAAATAAAAAACCAATCACTACTAAAATCAAGGGTAATAAAAAACCAATTAGTACTGATTGAGAAATAATATTATTAACTTTTTTCTGATCGTTGGCCCCTACATAACGAGCTACTAATGCAGTCGATCCTATTGTTAAAGCTGTTAAAGAACCAACAACTAAGAAAACTATTCGGTTACTGACATCAACTGCTGCCAAAGAAGCAGCCCCTAAACTACCAACCATAATAATATCTACTGTACCTACTATACTTTCTAACAACATACGTAATACAGCAGGCCAAGCTAAGTTTATTATACTCTTTCTCATCTTTTTTGAATTTGATTCTTCTGTCAATTCAACCATCTAAATCTGCTCCTTTTATTTTATCTTTTTTTATAAAAAATCATTAATCTAGTACTACTCTCTTCTTAATTTGTGGCTAAAATTACTAATGTTTGTAAAATGTTTGATCTTCTCTAATTTTTACTATGATACCTTTCTTCTTAGTAGTTATTAAATTTAGAATAATTAGTATTTATAAGTATTCTATCATAAAAAGAAGTAGAATTCTACTTTGATTGGTAGTTGCTATAAATCATCCAAATCTATAAAAATTTGAATATTCTTTTCTTCCTTTATCAATACTAAACATATGAGTATTAGATTTATTATTTACGGTTTGCTGGGTTGGTGTCTAGAAATCTTCTGGACTGGCTTAAATTCTCTAATAGAAGGTAACCTCGTTTTAAGAAGCTGGACTTCTCTTTGGATGTTCCCAATCTATGGATTAGCAATCTTTTTAGAACCGATTTATAAAAAAATAAAGGCCTGGCCAATTATCTTACGAGGAGGGAGTTATACTTTACTTATTTTTATTGCTGAATATATTACTGGCTGGCTATTATTAAATGTAGTAGGCGTTAGCCCTTGGGATTATAGTCATACACCCTTGTCAATCGATGGATTTGTTCGATTAGACTACGCTCCATTATGGTTTATAGTAGGCTTATTATTTGAGAGACTTTATGAACTATTAATCAATTTAAAAATTGAAATTAATTAAAATTACCAGTAGGTTTATTTTATAATAATTAAATGATATAATAGAATAAAACTACTGGAGGAGATATATGTGAATAATAAAATTTTTAAAAAAATCCAGCAGAAAAAACTACATAATCATACAGAAGATGTAGTCTTAGATAAACTACAAAAACTATTAACAGAAGAAGACTTTAAAGATATTTGTATCTGTGAACAGTGCTTGATTGATATGGCTTCTTATGCTCTTAATAATCTACCAGCAAAATATATTACTACTGCTAAAGGAGATGTGATGACTAGATTAGATGAGTTTGAGGAACAGTCACAAATTGACTTTGATTTAAAAGTGATTCAAGCAATTCAAACAATCTCCAAAAATCCTAACCATAATTGAACTAAATAAGACAGTATCCTTAAGGATACTGTCTTATTTCTGTTAAAGCAACTCTTTTCTTAAGTCAGCTGATGATTTGTTAGTTAAATAAGATAATGGAATATCAAAAACTGTCTTAGCTCCTGTCTGCCCCTCTTGATTAAAACAATGTATAGCTCGTGCATATGCCACTAAGACACTAGCTGTAAATTCAGGATTGCTATCAAGTTTCAAGGAGAACTCTATAATCTGATTATTCTCTTTATCTTCTCCTGTTTGCCCACTACGAATTACAAATCCGCCATGAGGCATTGCAGAATGCTTCTCTGCTAATTCTTCTGCCATCACAAAATTGACAGTAGTTTTATACTCAGCAAAGTAATTAGGCATCGTCTTAATCTCTTCAGCAATTTTATCTTTATCTGCTCCTTCTTCAATTACTATATAACAGTCACGTAAGTGTTTTTCCTTAGTAGTTAACTCAGGATTTTGGCCCTCTCTTACCTTCTCAATCGCTTCATCAATCGGAATAGTATATTGAACTGCATCTTTGACTCCATCTATTCTTCTGATCGCATCAGAATGTCCTTGGCTAACTCCTCTTCCCCAAAAAGTATATTCTTTACCTTCTGGAAGAACAGCTCCAGCTAACATTCTATTCATTGAGAAGAGACCTGGATCCCAACCGATACTGATCGCACTAGTATTTCCATTTTCTTCTGCAATTTCATTCATTTGCTCATAATATTCTGGAATCTTAGCATGAGTATCAAAACTATCCACAGTATTGAACATTGCAGCAAATTTTGGCCCTTGAACAGGAAGGTCAGTAGCTGAACCACCACATAATAACATCACATCTATCTGATCAACATAATCTTTTGCATCAGCTACATTTACAACCTCGACTCCTTCTTCATTAACATTTACAGTATCTACTGGTCTTCTAGTAAATACACCTACCAACTCTAAATCAGAATTCTGTTTAACTGCTGCTTGAACACCTTTACCTAAATTACCATACCCTACAATTCCAACTTTGATTTCTGCCATCTCTTTTCCCTCCCATTATCAATAATATTGCTTAGATTTTAATTTGTTATGTATTCATCTCTAAGAAGAACCTTTTTGATCATAATGAAAACCGTTTTCATTATACATAATAATATATTGACATTTTATTGTCAAGTATAATTTCTATTTTTAATTTTATTTGAAAAGATCACTCTCCTCTATAATTACCAACACCTAAGTAGTTATCTTTTCCATCTCTTGAACAAAATAATTTGATTCCACTATTTCTATATTTTGAGCTTAACTCAATAACTACACCTTAACACCTTCTCATTACAGCTTTTAGCCTTATAAAGCTCCTGATCTGCTTTAGATAAAGCCTCTTTAGTTGTTTCAGTCTTATCATTAATATAAGTCCCTATCGAAACTGTTATCTTTAATTTCTCCCCACAAGAAGTTTCATATGGTTCTTCAATTGCTTCTTTAACCTTCTGCTTAACCAGTTCTGTTTCCTCTTGATTACACTCAAATAAGATAATAATAAACTCGTCTCCTCCATATCTTCCAATCAAATCGCTTTTACGAATATTAGCAGCCGCTTTTCTAGCTACATACTTAATAGCTTCATCACCAACTTGATGACCATATTCATCATTAACATCTTTAAAATCATCGATATCAAGCATCAATAATGAGTATGAAGAATCAAGGTTTTCTAAATAATCGAGCATATACTTATGATCATAAACTCCCGTCATTCCATCACGAATAGCCCTTTGATACATCTGCTCCACCCTTGCTTCTGCCTTTAACAATCTACGATTCAAATCCAAGAACTTTATAATTGTTAAAATTATCACTACCAGAATAAGGAGCATTGCTAAAAATATAAATCTAACTTCCAAACTGACTCCCCCTCTTTTAAATAATCAAACTCTTCAAGCTTAATTAAATAATACCACTCTATCATAGACAGTTAGTGTCTATCTATAAAGTTTTCTCAATTTCAAGAAGGGCCCAACCTTAAATCAAATAAAAAGATACTATAATTAATCAATATGTTTTAGTAAGCCTATTTATTTTAACGGTTAAACCTCAAACTTATTAACAAGTTGTTTCAATTCTTCTGCTATTTCAGTTAAATTCACTGCCGAATTACTAGCCTCTTCAGTTACTGTGGTTATTTCATCAGTTGCCTTGACTACCTCATCACTACCTGTAGCCAACTGTTGAATTACAGCTGTTGTATCTTGAAGCTGAGCAGTTGTATCATTAATCGCCTCTACTATTTGAATAAATGTTTCTCCAGCTTGATTAATAACCTCTTCTCCCTGCTCCACTTCATCAGCACCTGCTTTAACTACAGAAATAGCATTTCCAGCTTCTAACTGAATCTGTTCAACTAAACTGGAAATCTTATCAGTAGCAGTAGTAGTCTCTTCGGCTAGTTGGCGAATCTCTTCAGCCACTACCGCAAAACCTTGACCATGCTCCCCTGCTCTTGCTGCTTCAATTGCTGCATTTAGAGCTAATAAATTGGTCTGCTCTGCTATATTAGTGATCATCTTTATAATTTCACCGATCTGATCAGAACTATCACCTAAATCACTAATAGTTTCAACTGCACTACTTACAACCTCTTTAATAACCTTCATCTCGGAAACAGCTTCTTCAATCTTAACTTGGCCTTGATTAGCATTACTAGCAGTCTCTTCAGCAAAATCATTCATCTTCTCGGTAGTAGCAGATACTTCTTCTATCCCTGCTGACATCTGCTGCATATTTCCTGCTGTAGCCTCCACATTTCCACTAGCTTCTTCAGCGAGAGCAGATAGCTCTTCTCCAGAAGAAGAGAGTGTCTCCGTGACATTGATTATATTAGCAATAACCTTTCTTTTTTCTGATACCATCTGATTAAAATTATCAGCCAAATTTCCTAATTCATCACTACGCTCAATATCAACTCTGGCATTTAGATTACCTTGAGCTACTTCCCTCATTTTAATTACTATTTTCTTAATAGGATCTGAAATATTCTTAACTATAAATAAAGCCACAAACACTGCCATTATAATTGCAACAGCTAAGATCAAAATCGTCTGCCATAAAATATTATCAACTTGACTAAAAGCAGACTCAGTAGTAGTCTGGACAACTACAGCCCAGCCTAACTCTTCAACTGGAGAATAAGCCCCTAACACTTCAACACCTTCAGGAGTATAATACTGATCAACCCCACTTCTTCCCTCTAATGCTTCAGCTACTACTTCTACTTCACTAACATTTTCTTGGCCCAACACCATCTCTTCATACTCAGGGTGGGCAACCATTCTCCCTTCACTATCAGTAATATATGCATATTTATCTTCTTCTCTAAAATTAATAATAATCTCCTGTAATTCTGCAAAGTTGATAGTAGCTGCTAATACTCCTACCTGCTCACCACCATCTTCAATTGGAACAGCGATGGTCGAGGTAGGTAAGCCTGTTTGACGCGAAATCATAACATCTGAAAAGAAATTTTCCCCTGTAATTGCTACCTGAAAATAATCTCGATCACTAAAATCTTCTCCTATTAGACCTTCTTCCTTTTCTAAGCCATGAGCAATCATTGTACCACCTTGATTAAGGATGTAAAGCACTTCAAAAACTGAATTCCCCCTCTGAATCCCCTTTAAAATCTCTTCCACTTCTTGCTCTGAACTCATATCATTTGGATTCATACTTACGATCCCATCAATTCCGGCAGTCACCTCTAATAATCTCATTTGAGAGACCATTGCTTCTTCAATTCTTGCTGATAGTTCATTTGTTAGAACTTGATCTTGCTCCATTACCCCAGTACGAATATTACTTACTTCACGATTATAAGTAACTGTCCCATAAATTAATAATGGTACTGCTACCAATAATGAAATATAAAAAGTTAACTTCTGCTTTAAACTTAAATTTAAATTCATTATTTTACCTCCTAAAAATAATAGTTGTTCAACACTTAAACTTCTTTTTTTAGCTTATTTACTATATTAAGATAAAAAGTTACATCTTATTACCAATTCTATATCATCAATTAATTTCCTTCCTTTATATTAAAAAGTCGGAAACTTTCAATTAATAAACATAATTACTAATAAAACTCCTTTTTGACAATAAAAATTTTAAATGTTAAAATATCTATGGGTAAAATAACTTTTAATTAGTAACTTCTTACTAATTAAAAGCAAAATCATTAAAAATTTAGTATTAAATAAAAATATTTTAGAGGAGGTATTATAATGACTACTGAAAAAGCAAAAACTAAAGAATTTCAAGCTCAAACAAGACAATTATTAGATTTGATGATTAACTCTATCTATACCAATCAAGAAATATTCTTAAGAGAACTAATTTCTAATGCTTCTGATGCTATCGATAAGATTAAGTTCAAAGCACTTACTGAGCCAGAAGTACTAAAAGATGATTCAGAATTTCAGATTAATCTTGATCTAAATCAAGAAAATAACATAATTACTATCTCTGATAATGGAATCGGTATGACTTACCAAGAAGTTATCGAAAACATCGGTACTATTGCTCAATCAGGAACTAAAAAATTTCTCAAAAAATTACAACAAAATCAAGAAAATATTGATCTAATCGGTCAATTTGGAGTTGGTTTCTATTCTTCATTTATGGTTGCTGAAAAAGTCACTTTACTTACTAAAGCACCAGGTGAAGAACAAGGAGTAAAATGGGAATCAACAGGTGATGGTACTTACTCAATTGAATATATTACAAAAGAAGAAAGAGGAACTACAATCAAACTCAAATTAAGAGATGAATTTACTGCTCAAGGAGATGAAGAAGATTTCACTGAACCTCAGATTATCAAAAATTTGGTTAAACAGTATTCTAATTATGTTAGATATCCTATTAAGATGGAAGTTCCTACAGATGAAGAGGTAGAGGTTCAAACTCTCAATAGCATGACTCCACTGTGGAAAAAGAATGAGGATGAGATTAGCCAAGAAGAATATACTGACTTTTATAAGAGAAACTTTAAAGATTGGCAGGAACCATTAGAGACTATTCACTGGTCAGTAGAGGGGCTAGTCAAATTTACAGGTCTTTTATTTATTCCTCAAACAGCACCTACTAATCTCTTTTCACCAGACTTTGAAACCGGTATCAAGCTTTATTCCAAAGATAATTTAATTATGGAACAATGCCAAGAGTTATTACCAAAATATTTACAATTCATTAGAGGGTTGATCGATTCACCTGATTTTTCTTTAAATATTTCAAGAGAGATACTTCAAAATAATAAACAACTTAAAGTAATTGCTAAAAATGCAGAAAAGGTAGTTCTTAGAAACTTAAAGAAGATGCTAAATAATCAACGCGACAAATATGAAAAATTTTGGGAAGAGTTTGGTAAGGCAATTCAAGGAGGAATTTATGCTGATCCTACTAAGCAAGATAAATTAGTCGACCTCTTACTCTTTTCCTCTTCCCACCTTGAGGAAGGAAAGACAACCTTAGCAGAATATGTGGAACGAATGCCTAACGAACAAGAGGCAATCTATTATGTAGTAGGAAAGGATCGAAAGAGCATTGAGAATTTGCCACAAATGGAGCTACTCCAAGATAAAGACTTAGAAGTACTTTATCTACTTGATGAGGTTGCTGAATTTGTAATCAATATTCTAAGTGATTATCAAGACTTTGAATTCAAATCAGTTCTCCGAGAAGACTTAGACCTAGAAGTTGAGTCAGATATTGAATCTGAAGATAAAGAAGAGATAGAGGGGTTATTAGCAAAGATTAAGCAACACTTAACTGATAAAGTAGATGACGTTCGTTTAAGTAAAAGATTAAAATCAAGTGCTGTCTGTCTAGTCAGTGGCCAGCAAGGACTGAGTATGTCAATGGAAAAGGTGTTTAATCAAATGGAGCAGAATTTGGGCCAAGCTCAAAGAATCCTTGAGCTCAATCCTAATCACCAACTCTTTACAACTTTAGAGGAAATTTATAATGAAGATCCAGAAGCAGAAATTTTAAAAGATTATAGTGAATTGCTTTATAACCTTTCTTCTTTAGTTGAAGGGTTTAACCCTGAAGACCCAGTCGAATTTACTGCTAAAATTACTGAGCTAATGAGTAAAGCAAAATAAATAAAAGCGAGGCTAAGATTAAATTAGCCTCGATTGTATTTATTTCAATTTTCACTCGGAAAATAGTCTGTTTTTTACTGACACGGATTACTAACACGGACACTATTTGGCCCTTACTTATCTTCCATATGGATCTTAATCTGCAATATATCATCTTCATATTCAACTTCTGCTTTATCAGTTATCATCCCTATCAAAGATAATTCTGTAGAACTACTACTCTCACCTACTAACTCCCAATAATACTCTTCTACTTGAGTAACACGTGAAACATTCAAAGAACTATCTAACTCTTCTAGTTTATCAAAAGACAAATCTGCTACTTTACCTTGAGTTGAAATTATTACTTTAGCAGATTTATGCTCTACATTAATTTTAACTTGCTTAATTCCTAACTCAAAATAAAGGCTCATCAATTCACTAACTAATTTAGTGCTTTTTTTAAGTGCTTTATCCTGCCTTTTTTGCTTGATTTCCGAAGTTAATAAGCTCCGGGATGGGAAGATCATAACCTCTCTTTCAGAATTTCTGATTACTGAATTTGCTGTACTTCCAATCATAAATTCTTTAATTTTTCCCATGCCTCTTGTAGGCATCATAATCAAACTTACATCTTCTTTTTGAGCAGTCTCTAAAATACCCTTAGCAGGTTTACCTACCTTAACTTTAATCTCGACATTAATCCCATTCTTTTCTAGTTGAGTTTTTAGCTTCTTTAATTTATCTTTAGTTGATAGTTTCATTTTCTCTAACTTACCTTGGTTATTACTCCGCTCTATGATAGATAAAAGAAGAAGATTTTTAATAGCCTTATTACTATCTTTAATTCTACCAATTAGTTGTTTTGAAAGCTCAGAAAAATCGATTGGAATTAAAACCTTATTAAATTTATTATTATAAGATGTCTCAACTTCTTTCTTATTCTCTTTATAATTTTCTAGCAATACAGGTACTTTACTAACTCTTATTACTTTAAGAGTAGTGCTTCCCAATAGTAACTCTTTTATATATCCTTTTCCATGTGAAGCAATTAAAATCAGATCAACTTCCTTTGCTTCGGCAGTTTCAACTATTTTTTCAGCAGGTGAACCAACTAAAATAAGTGGTTCTACATCTAAGCCTAAACTTTCAAGTCTTTCTTTTTCTTTCAACAATAACTTCTTTTCTCTTTCTTTATAATCTTGGTTGATTGAATTGGATGTATCAAAAAATTCAAATTTGATCCTTTCAGTATTGATTACATGAACTAAAATCACTTTCTTTAAACCGGTTTCCTTAAGTCTTTTAGCAGTCTCAATTAAATTATTAGCTTGTTTAGAAAAATCAGTCGCCAATAATATTTTTTCATGCTTCATCTTCATAATCCCCCATTTCTTAGTAATATATGAAAAAGTAAATAATTCATTACTATTATACTTCTATTCTATACTAAAATAAAGGTATCCTCTTTATTAATGATAATTATTTTTTAGAATCTAGATGAGGAATAACTATTACAGCAGGTTCTGTAAACGACTCTGATATCCCTTGATCTACATCATTATACTTTTTCTTTAATTCATTAAATTGCCCAGATTGTAGAGCCCGCATTGGACAAGCTGCTACACAAGTTGGCTCTTCTCCTTGAGCTACTAAATCTATACAGTAATCACATTTAGCTACCTTCTTCTCCCTCTTTAAGTACTGAGGGGCGTTATAGGGGCAGTTCTTCTCACAATTTCTACAGCCAATACACTGCTCTTGCTCTATTATTACAACTCCACTCTCATCTCTTTTAGTAATTGCATCTACTGGACAAACAGATAAGCAAGCTGGTTTGTGACAATGGTTACAATTTAAGTTGGCCCAAAAAGCATAAACTTGTGGTTTAAAACCTACTCCTTGCTCTAGATAATTACCTCCTTCTACTTCAATGACTTCCCTAAAGAATTGGCCTACCCCTAAATTATTCTTATCTTTACAAGCTATTTGGCACGCTTTACATCCCATACACCGATTCTGCTCTAGGACAAACCCCACTTGTTTCGACATCTTTATCCTCCTCACCTAAATTTTATTGACTTCTACTAAATTAGTATGTTGTGGATTCCCTTTAGCTAATGGTGTTGCCTTTTGAGTAGTCAATGTATTAATATTACCCCTTGTATCTACCCCTTCTTGATTAGGTTGCCACCAGGCCCCTTGCGGAATAGCTACAACTCCTGATATTATTCTTGGGGTTATCTTGACTGGAATCTGTACTGTTCCGCGGTCATTAAATACTCGTACATCCTCTCCATCTTCTATTCCTCTAGCGGAAGCATCTTTAGGA
The DNA here is from genome assembly GCF_046097105.1 of Natroniella sp. ANB-PHB2. Taxonomy (GTDB): domain Bacteria; phylum Bacillota; class Halanaerobiia; order Halobacteroidales; family Halobacteroidaceae; genus Natroniella. Next base: position 1,076,182 of record NZ_CP175562.1, read on the forward strand.
TTAATCCACATCTCTTGACGAGCGACTTCTTCTAACCAAGGGTTATTATCATGAATTGAATGGCAACGTCGTTTATAATGCCAACCAATACATTGTAGCGGATATTTTTCAATTAATTGATCTGTTGGCCCTTCCCAAGCAGCAATATATTTCGGAATTGCTGGAATCTCTTCTGGTTGATTTAAACCAAATAATCGTTTAGAAAAGATCTCTATCTTACCTGATGGAGTGGGAAATGGATTATTCTCTGGATCTTCAATCTGCTCCTTAAATGCTACTTTAGGTTGCTCATAAGCCCACTTGTAGATTCCACGTTCTTTGAATTTTTGATAACTCGGAAATTCAGGATGATGCTTTTGAATCCCTGCTACAATCCATTCACACCAGCCTTCCATTCTTTCTTTACCTGCGGTAAACTCTTCTTTAATTCCCAATTTATCTGCTACATCTGCTAGCCAATCATATTCATTACGGCATTCAAATGGAGCATCGACAACTTTATTATTATAGATCACATAATCTCCATAACCCCAAGGAGTCGAAATATTATTCCGTTCAAAGAAAGTATCCCCAGGTAATAAAATATCAGCAAACTTGGCACTAGAAGTCATAAATAACTCACTAACAACGATAAACTCTACTTTACTCTCATCTTTTAGAATTTGAGCTGTGCGATTACAATCAGAATGCTGATTAATTAAAGCATTACCAGCTAAATTCATAATCAATTTAATATTATTGTCTAATTTATCGACACCCTTAACCCCATCTTGTTCTCCCATGTCAGTACCTCTAACGATAGCATCTGTCCATAAAAAGACAGGAATTTTAGCTTTAACAGGGTTTGTTGGAAGCGGTACTTGAGGAATTATCTGTCTGCTGACATAACCAGCTCCCGATGCCCAACCTCCATTATTACCTACATTTCCAGTCATCGCTGCTAAAACAGTAGCACCGCGAACCGGTTGTTCACCATAAGCATGGCGTTGAGGGCCCCAACCTTGAACTAAAGCCGCTGCCTCAGCTGTTGCATATTCTCTAGCCAATCTTCTGATCGTATCAGCAGGTACTTTTGAAATCTCTTCAGCCCATTGAGGTGTCTTCACTATACTGTCACTTTCACCTAAAATATAAGATTTATAAGATTGATGACTTGCAAACCCCTCAGGCATTTGTGAAGGATCAAAGCCTAAACAATACTCTTCAACAAATTCCCGATCATATAGATCTTCTGTAATCATTACATAAGCCATAGCATCCATTACTGCATTATCAGTAGTCGGTAGGAGTGGGATCCATTCATCTGCTAAAGCCACAGCAGTATCATTATACCTAGGATCTATAACTATAATCTTAGCTCCAGTCTCCTTAGCCTGTCGTAAATGATACATGGTAGTCCCAAAGACAGTTTCTGCTGGATTGTGACCCCATAGAATGATTAATTCAGAATTGGCCCAATCATCCAGTGTATTTCCTGTCTCGGTAGTTCCATAAGTATATGGCGTAACATAGCTTGTACAAGCAGTACTATATGAATTATATTTACCTAAATATCCACCATCTAGAGCAAGTAATCTTTGAGCTAATTTCATAGCCTGAATCCTCGCATTATAACCCCAGGCATAATTTACATAACGTGAGCTTGGCCCGTATTCCTCCTTTATTCGCTTAGTCTCACTAGCAATGGTATCAATAGCTTCTTCCCAAGAAATTCGTTCAAAATTACCTTCTCCTCTCGGGCCAACTCTCTTTAGAGGATATTTCAAACGATGAGGACTAAAATTTGTCTGACGATAAGCACGCCCTCTAACACAGGCTCTAGCTTGAGGAGTAGCTGGTTGATCTGGCTGTTGGTTATCAGTACTTAAACGAACTATGATATCATCTTTCACATGGGCCTTAATTAAACATCGACCACCACAGTTATGAGTACCTGCGGTAGGTATAATCTCCTCTACCTCTTGAAACTCTTCATCAACCTCTCTTCTTTCTAAACCTTTAGCCTTACAACCAGTTAATTCTAATGAACTATCAACCTTTAATTGTGATAACTCATTTAAATTAGAGGTTAAACCCTCCACCAATTTAGCATCTAGTTCCAAATACTGAATTGTAAATAAAGCTAATCCTTTATAAAAATTCTCTTTAGTATTAGCAACTAATCCAGTCGCAAACTCCTCTACCCATCTTAAAAGGTGGTCTTGTAAAAACTTCTGTTGTGCTTCAAAAAGATTTGATAACTCATCTTTTTCTCCATTCTCAATAGCCCTCAAAATATCGGTAGTGGTCAAAGCCATAAATTCTAATTCTAAGCCAATATGATCATCAGGTTCTTTAGTCTCACTTGCCAACTGCAGACCCCAGCGTCGATAAAATCTTCGTACTGCTAAAGTATCCTCAGTAAAGATAATCTTTTCACCACTTACATAAACCGATTCCCAAGGTGGAGCCACTAACTCCCCTGGCCCAACAAACAATCGCTGATACTCGTCATTCAATTTATCTACCTCTAAAATTGATAATTCAGGTATTAACTTAATAAAGTTCAATAATAATTCTAAATCCAAATCTTTGGCCCGATCTAGTTTAATTAACTGATCAAAGTAATTATTATTACTTAATTCTTTTAAACCTTTTAATCTAGGCTGACAATAAAAATAGTATCCTAAAAAGTTATAAGTCCACTCTCTAATTTTAACTATGTTATCTAATGTCAATCCTAACTTTTCAATATCCATTCTATAAGCTTCCTCCTTTTAAATACTGGTTGTTTATTTTATTGATATTAAGTGTCTGTGTCTATGACTGTAGTCTGTCAAAATCAAACCCCCTTACCCCTTGCAAAAATAAAACTTTTGAAGTTAGATTTTTTTACTGACACGGTTCTAATTATTGTATCATCTTTAGGAAAAATTATAAACTCTCTTCTTTTATATGTTTTTGTAAGAGCAAACCTTGTGATTGCCCTCATTTTAGAGAAAAACTTACTTAAGGTGAACACGAGTCCCCCTTCTTTGTAGTAAGGCAGGTCTCTGTCCCTACGGTCAACCTTACGTTTGTGCAATATCAAAAGTATCACATTATTGTAATAAATCTTCACTTTAAGTTAAGCAATTATAATACCTATAAAAAACACACCCAAAAAATTAGGTGTGCTTTAATAAAATCAATTATCCAATTTAGAAGCTGCCAGTTCATCTAATACAAAGGTAACATCAGGGTGTAACTGTAATACTGATGCAGGTACCTCAGGTGAGATCTTTCCTTCAATTGTCTTCTTTATTGCATCTGCTTTCTCCAGGCCATTAGCAAGCAGTACTATTTTCTTAGCCTGCATAATATTCTTTATTCCCATGCTAATAGCTTTCTGTGGTACATCTTCTGGTTTATCAAAGAATCTAGCATTAGCTTCTATAGTATCATCATCTAACTTAACAAAATGAGTATCTGCCTTAAATTCATCATCCGGCTCATTAAAACCAATATGAGCATTTCTTCCAATTCCTAGCACCTGTAAATCAACAGCACCTTCTCTTTCTAGCAATCGATTATACCTTTTACATTCTAAAGAAACATCAGCTGCCATACCATCAGGAATATGAATATTTTCTGGTTTAATATTAATATATTTAAAGAAGTTTTCTTCCATATAATATCTATAACTCTGCTCACTATCACCCGACAGCCCATAATATTCATCAAGATTGAAGGTAACTACCTCCTTAAAGTCAACCATCTCTTCTTTATAAAGCTTAATCAACTCTTGATACATCCCTAAAGGGGTTCCTCCAGTTGCTAATCCAAGAATAGAATTATTCTTGATAGTTATCTGACTAGCCACAATAAAAGCAGCCTTCTTACTCATTTCTTGATAATCCTTAGTCTTAATAATTTTCACACTTAACAACTCCCTCAACTATACTTATTAAAATCTTAATTAGAGATTATTAATTTTGAAACTCTTATTTAACTAACTAGACTATTCAAATCAGCTCTTTACTATATGTTTAAACAAATGTCAATAAAACCCTTTTTAATATCTTAAAAATATTGAAATCTATATTACTCATTGATTAATAACTTCAAGGAAAACTTATTTTGAAAAGAGATACTTCTATATAAAAAGAAAGAAAAAAAGCAGAGAAACTTATCCAAAAAAAGTTGCCTCCCGGCAACTTTAAATTAAATTTATTTTCAATTTTACTTAAACTCAAATTTAAATTTTATCCATCATTGATTATTGGCAATTCAAGCATTCTATCAAAAAAATCCAATACTATATCTGGCCTGTCAGTTATATAACCACTGGAATGAAAATAAGCTAATATTTTGATCTGCCAAAGTCGATTTATTGTATAAGGAAAGACAAACAGACCTTGATCATGAGCCTTAGCAATATACCAGGGCCAACTCATAAATCCCTTAGTACCTAAGCCATCAGCTAGCCCATCTGCCCTTTCTAACCAATGATCCCAACTCCTTCTGGTAATCATATTATCTGTAATCAATAAAAGTCGAGGTGCTTGAGGGACCAACTCCTTAAACCTCTCTAAACTTTCTTCTCTAAAAGAGAAGAAAATAGTCTTAGCAAACTCTCTTTCTTCATCTCTCTTCAACCAGCCTTCTTCTTCCAAAATATCAACTATTTCTTCTTCAATTCCAGGATATTTCTCTGGTTTTTTTGTCTCTAAAATTAAGCCTGGAGTATGCTGACCACCTTGAGCAATCTCTATCAACTCTTCTAAAGTAATAATTCCTAATCCCTCGTACTTTTTACTACCATAACGAGGTGAACTTTCATTAAACCAACTTCCAAAATCTAATTTCTTTAATTCAGCATAAGTAAAACTTGCAAGTTTATCTTCTTTTCGCCTCGGGAAAACTTTCTCTACATTTGAAGTCCTTTCCAAAGTTTGATCATGGAAGATAACTATCTTACCATCTTTAGTTCGCTGTAAGTCTGCCTCTAGGTAATCAACGCCTAGATCTCGAGCTTTAATATAAGCCTCAGCAGTAGATTCAGGAGCTTTATCCGAAGCTCCTCGATGAGCAATTACAGCTGGATAAGGTATCCCTTGGTTGTTAAGTATCTCTTTACCTCGCAGATCAGGATTAATTAAATAATAAGTGCCATAAAAACTTAGTAATAATAAAAATAAAATTACTATCACAATAGCTAATTTCATTTTCATACAAACCACCCTTATTTTTAAATTAATCTTCATTGCGCACGTTGTGTAGCCATCATCTTCTGTCTTACATAATTAATAGTTTGTAAAACTCTATCCTTCTTTGCTTCTGGTAATCTTATATCTTCCTCTCCTTTATTTTTCAAAGAACCGACCTTTTCAAATTCATTGAACTGCTTAACAAAGAGATTATCTTTATAAAGGACCTGAGGTAACTCATGCAAAAAGAGAACTGGAGCTTCCTCTTCTTTCTTTAAAAGAGAAGTACCAATAAAACCTTCAGGTTTTTTATCTATACCCATTAGGTCTAAAAGTGTAGGGGCCAAATCAGTAATTGTACCCGTCTGTTCAATAGTCCCAGCTTCAAGCTCAGGATGCTTAATTAACAAGGGAATATGTTCAGGCTTTTTGATATTTCTATCAATCTCAAAATTGGCACTGGATGAATATTCCGGAGTATCTATCGCTGCATCATGATCCGAATAAATCACAACTAAAGTATCTTCCTTTAAGCCCCTCTCTTCTAGTTGCTCAAAGAAAAACTGTAAAGATTTATCTACAAATGAGATTGATTGAAAAAAATCATAAACCAGTTGACTTTCAATATCACTATATTCATCTATCTTTTGGTCAGGAGGATAAAAATTAAACGGGGTATGGCTTGTTACTGTAATCATATAAGCAAAGAACGGACTATCTGCATCTTCTAAATAATCCAAAGATTGCTTAAAAAAATCATAATCATTAATTCCCAAATAAAACTCTTCTTCTAACTCCATTACCTTGTCCGCACTAGAAAAGTCCTCTCTACTATAAAACTTATCAAAACCAAGTTCAGGATAAGCTTGATGACGGTGAAAAAAGGTTTTGTCATTGCCATGAAAAGCCAAAGTTTGATAACCCTTATCACTAAACACTCGGGCCAAAGAATCAAATTCAGTCATATCATTTCCTTTAAAGACAAAATTACTATTTATTGGATAAAATGATGTTAAGAAAGAAAAATCGGCATCAAAGCTTCCATTTACATGCTTAGTATAGAAGTTTTTAGCATACAGACTTTCTTCCTTTAATTGATTTAAAAAAGGAGTTACTTCACGACCATTATGTTCATAATTAATCAAATTTTCATCTAAGGATTCAACTTGAATCACAACTATATTGTTAACTTCTTCTATTAATGCTTTATCATCCAGTTCATTTTCCAATAAAATAGCAGGAGTTTCCAACTCAGCTGCATATGAATTATCAGCAGTAACAGATTCATAAAATTCATAGAAATAAAGAGGGACAATTCCATAAACATTAACAAATCCAGCACTACTTCTTTGATAAAGTTTTACTGGATCTTCATTTTCTAATAATAAGTTTGTAATAAAGACTTGACTACTTAATAATAAGATTATAACAGTTATAACAGTCTGAAAGTTATATTTCCTCTTACTAAAAAATAACTTTTCTCTAATTTGCTCAGATCTTTCACCTTGAAATAAAAGCCAACTCAATAATAAGATATCTAATAGAAAAATGAGGTCCCATAGATTGATAATATGTCTAAAAAGAACCATACTGGAACCAATTCCTTCGCTTCTAGTCATATCAGTAAAGCTTAAGTAATTACCAAAATATCGATTATACCAAAGGTTTGCTAAAAAGAGCAAAGAAAATACTGATACTAAAATCAACAACGAAATTTGCCCTTTTTTTAATTTAACCACTGGAAAGAGTAAATATCCACTCAATATGAAAAATAATATATTCCTTAAAATAACTCCTGTAATAGAAGGAACATTAAATATATATACTAAAAGATAGTTGTATTTAATTAAAAAACCAATAAGAAAAGTAATTAGAAAGTATTTTTCTGTTTTTGTTAAATTATCAAACTTCTCCATTAATATTCCCTCCTAAATAATTAACAGCTTTAAGCTATTACTTCACTTGTACAAAATCTAAAAGCTATCTAATAATGCATTAAAATTATATGATATTTTTGTAGATTATGCAAATCATATCTTCAAGAAACTGTTTTATCTTTAGTCAGACTTTTTTGCTTGCGTTAAAATTATAATAACTTCTCGTAATGAAGCATAGAGGGGAACAGCAAATAAAGCACCTAAAATTCCAAATAATAATGTTGCAATTAAAATCACAAAAATAATTATTACTGGGTGAATATCTAATTTACCACCTTGTAAGATAGGCCTTATTACATTCCCTTCAAATTGTTGAACAATCAACATCAAAATTGCTACTTTAATTACCAAATCTAAACTGCTAGTTAAAGCAATAAATACTGCCGGTAAAACTCCAATAGCTGGCCCTAAAAAAGGAATTACTGAAGCAACGGCTAATATAATAGATAGACCAATTGCATTAGGCATCCCTATAATCATATACCCTACAAACATAATAGCCCCAGTAACAAGACCTACTAATAATTGGCTAGGAATATAAATTCCAAATACTGAATCAACAGCTCGTAAAATTTTCTTAACTAAAGGTCTTTTCTTTAATGGAGTAATTTTAATTAGACTCTGGGCCAACTTTTGATCATCCTTTAAAAAATAAATCACTAAAAATGGAATTAATAAAACTACTACTACAAATTGGGTTAAGGACGCAAAGACACCTAGATAATCATAACTACTAATTCTATTTACCAACTCCTGAACCAAGGAAGTAATTCTATCTTCCAGATCAAACTCACCTAAAAAACCTAACTCCTCTATCTGCTCAAAAGCTTGATTGATAACTCTTCCACTGACTTCATAATCAGCAAGAAAATTAATTAGTCTTCTGATCTCAATATAAATTATACTTCCCCCAAAATAAGTAATAAATGAAATTAGAGCTACTCCTCCTATAATAGTAATCAAGATTGACAACTCTTTATTCTTTATATACTGCTGTAAAAATCTAACTACTGGTCTCAACATATAATAAAAAAAACTAGCTGATAAAATAGGTAGCAAAACCATATATATAATATCTTGTACAGTATTTATAATATTTGGGATCTGCAAACTTAAAAAGATAATCAATAAGATCATTATTATTCCTGCTGTAATACGGAAAAAAGCTTTAGTAAACATATTTATTCCTCCAGTCCATAACTACTTTTCCAAGAAACTCTTTTTACCAATTTATAAATCTTTCTAACCCTATGCTATTATACTCAATCCAATCGATCTTCTGCCAAAATTGATCATACTTAATTATACTTCTGTAAATCAACCCTAAATTCCTAGTAAAAAGAAAAATAATTAACAGTAGCTAAAATATAAAAACCAGGCTAAACACCTGGTATTTAATACTAAACTAGGTTTAAATAATTAAACTTTATCTGCTTAATTTAATCTTTAAAAACAAACTAGTATAACCAATCCTTAAGTTCACGATAATGGTTGATATCTTCAAAATCAAATTTTAATCCATAATCATAAAACTCATCCCTTTTTTTGTGCCAAACAATTTCAGCCGATAACCTAGCAAAGGACAGAGAAGCAAATTCCAAATCTAATTCTATCTTATCTGTTAAAATCTTTTGTTCACTGATCAACTTAGCACCAGTAGCACTTAAATTTTCAAGCAAGCCTACTTTTATTTGAGAAGCATAAAAATAATTAACCTCTTTTTTGATTTCTACTCTTTTAAAGCACCTTCTCTCAATTTGTAATATCTGCTCACCCAAATTAGCAATACAGATAATTTCACTTCCTTCTTTACTCTTATTCATAATAGTAATAGGAAAATGATAAATTCCACTATCAAATCGAAGGGCCAAAACCAATCTTTGATCAAGAGGCAACTTCTCTAATAAACCACTCTCATTAGACAAAAATTTCAATTTCAATTTTCTTGCAGCCATTACCTCCGTTATAAGAAAAGAATAAAACTGATTTCCTATTTTTATTTCAAGCTCTTGAGTAAATAATTCATTCTTCTCACAAAAATTATTAAGATCAAAGTTATTAATCAATTTTGTAGACATTTCTTCCCCTCCTTGGCATAAAAATAAATTTACAACTAAGATTGTAAGTTGTAATTTGCTTTTAAATTTGGATGACTATATTTACAGGCTTGTACATTTTAAGTTCTATAAAATGATAAAATCCCCCTTCATATTTAGCTAAAAATTTCTCTGAAATAATTTAAAATCCAAAACTAAACCTCAGGCCTATATCTATTACTTATTAGCCAAAATCTAACTCTAGATGCTTCTTTAACCTCAAATAGGGTAAGCACTTATAAGTGCTTACCCTATTAATTATAAGAATTTCTTGTTTTTCTTATCATTAATCTAAGACTTAATCTATAATTATTTTGTTCTTAATCTAACACTTTAGCCTCTTCAGGATTAGAAGCAGTCGATAATTTCTCCTCTTCAGCAGAAGGAACCTTTTCTACTCGATCAAGCTCTACCTCTCTATATAACTTATAACCCCCACTTAAATTTTTAACCTGTTTAAATCCTTGTTGTGTCAAGATTCTACTAGCTAAGTAGCCCCGCAGTCCAACAGCACAATAAACTATTATCTCCATTTCCTGATCAAGCTCGTCTAATCTGTCTCGTAAGCTATTAAGTGGAATATTAACTGCTCCTTCTAAAGCTCCAAACTTTAACTCAACCTCTTCTCGAACATCTAATAATATAACATCTTCTCCTAATTCATCAACTTGATGCCACTGAATAACCTCAACATCTCCATTGAGAATATTACCTGCCACATATCCTGCCATATTGACTGGATCCTTAGCCGAACCAAAGGGAGGTGCATAGGCCAATTCCAACTCCTGCAAATCATAGACTGTCTTTTGGTATCTTAACGCAGTTGCTAAAACATCAATCCGCTTATCAACTCCTCTTTGACCAACAATTTGAGCTCCTAACAACTTTCCATCTTGAGGAGTAAAGATTAATTTAATCATCATTGAAGTCGCATTAGGGTAATAACCCGCATGGCTCTTAGAATTGGTATAAGATACTTGATAATCAATCCCCGCATCTGCCAACCTCTCTTCATTACTTCCCGTTGTAGCTACAGTTAAATCAAAAATCTTAAGAATAGAAGTTCCTTGTGTTCCCTGATACTCCTCTTTTCTTCCTGCAATATTGTTAGCAGCAATCCTACCTTGTTTGTTAGCTGGCCCAGCTAATGGAATATGAGCTGGTTGCTTCGTAACATAATCTTCTACCTCAATCACATCACCAATGGCATAAATATTTTTCTCATCAGAAGTTTGTAAGTAATTATTAACCTTAATACCTCCTGTTGGCCCTAGTTCTAAACCAGCTTGCTTAGCCAACTCAGCACTAGGACTGACTCCAATCGCTAACAAGACTAAGTCTGCTTTTAACTCTTGTTCACTCTCTAATTTAACCATTATCTCATTTTCTTGGTTACTAAATTCTGTTACTCCATCTCCTAAATGCAACTTAACCCCTTGTTCTCTTAGGTGATTATGTACTGAAGCAGCCATTTCATAATCTAGTGACCCCATTACCTGCTCACTCATTTCAACAACAGCAACCTCAACCCCTCGCTCTACTAGATTTTCTGCCATTTCTAACCCAATAAATCCTCCTCCAACTACTACTGCCTGTTGAGGTTGATTTTGATCAACAAATTCTTTAATCTGATCTGTATCTGGAATACTCCGTAAACTGAAGATATTTTGAAGTTCAATCCCAGGAATTGGAGGTTTAATTGGAGCAGCTCCTGGAGCCAATAATAAATAATCGTAATCTTCAATATAAATTTCATCTGTAACTAAATTTTTAACCTTAACCTCTTGCTGTTGAGGATCAATATCAACTACCTCCTGTTTAACTCGAACCTCAAGATTAAATCTATCCTCCATTGCTTCTGGAGTTTGAATTAATAAATCACTCCGTTCTTCAATTACTCCACCAATATGATAAGGCAGACCACAATTAGCAAATGAAATATAATCACCTTTTTCAAAAACAACTATTTCAGATTCTTCATCAACTCGACGCAAACGAGCAGCTGCACTAGCCCCTCCAGCTACCCCTCCTACAATCAAAACTTTTTTAGTCATAATTATCCCTCCACTTTTTAAATAATTAAAGTTTAATTTAACAACTGAGTCTTAACAGATCTAACTAATAATAGTATAAACATAATAATCAAATGTTAATCAACCTATCCAATTATAATAATACCCCCTTGTTACTTGGGGGTATTATTATAAAGTTTTTTCCTCTTAATGTCAAGCAAGCATAAATAAACTATCTTCTTAATTTATGCTCAAAATATCAAAAAAGAAATCATAAACTCTTTTAAATAAGGCAAATATGGATATATCATATATATATATTTCTAAAAAGATTTAAAAAAGAAACAAACCATGTTATAATAAGAGTTGAATTATTTTAAAAAAGAATAAAAGGAGGAACTAGTTATGCATAAAATGAAGACCTTTATGTTAATGTTTACATTATTTATCGTATTTATCTTTCTCGGTGGAGCTATCGCTGGAGAAGATGGCATGGTCATGGCCTTTATCTTTGCTTTAGGAATTAACCTGTTAAGTTACTGGCATAGTGACAAAATTGCTATCAAGATGACTAAAGCCAAACCTTTGAGTGAACAGGACGCACCAGAAATCCATGCTATGGTACGTCGACTGAGCAATAAGGCTCGTATTCCAATGCCGAAAGTTTATATCACTCCCTCTAGCCAGCCTAATGCCTTTGCTACAGGGCGAAATCCAGCAAATGGTGTGGTGGCAGTGACTAAAGGTATTGTCAATCTATTGGACAAAGATGAGTTAGAAGGAGTAATCGCTCACGAGTTAGCCCATATCAAAAATCGTGACACCTTAATTAGTACAATTGCTGCAGCAATGGCTGGAGCTTTAGCATTTTTGGCCCGCATGGGAAGGTATCGCATGATCTTTGGTGGACGCCGTCGTAATAATGACAATGGAGGTGCCCTCTTACAGATTGTAGCTATGATTTTAGCTCCCTTGGCAGGAATCATCATTAGAATGGCTATCTCCCGTTCACGAGAATACTTAGCAGACCAAGAAGGAGCACGAATAGCAGGTAAACCTGATGGGTTAGCTAATGCTTTACAGAAGATGCAACGTCATGTCCATGGCAGACAGATGAAGGTCAATGAAGCAACATCTCATATGTTCATCTTAAACCCTTTCTCTGGTCAAAGTGGAATGAGTAAGTTATTTAGCAGCCATCCACCTACTGAAGAAAGAATTCAAAAATTAAGGACTATGAGATAAATCATACTAACGATCAATGACTGTAATTTAAGTAAAAAATTTAACTTCCACACTCTATATTTTAGGAGGTTAAAGAACTTGATCTTAACATAACACAATAGCTTAAGTTTGAGTAAATGTTTTTTACGAAAGGTTTTTTATAAATCTGAAGATAAATCTAAGTAAGAGCTAAGCCCTTATCTTTTTAATAGTTGGCTTAATCTTAACCTTAAACTTAAGCTATTCTTTAAACTCTTCTCAGATAAAAATAATACCTACTTTATACTTCACTTTCTTTAATTTCCTATCTCTTTTTTAACAGATAACCTTCTAACTTAAATTAAAAAGTTATATCACATTCTTTAGTTAACTACTTAACACAATCCCATTTCAATTGATAATTTAGAACCTTATCCTCCTTTCTTATTCATTTGATTCTCTTCAAACATAAACTGATCATTAATTGAATAGTTTATTATATAATCTAACACTAAAAGGGAGGATTTAAATGAGCGAACGTATTTTATCTTTTTTAAGTCTAATTGTCAGGCGAATTTTTAGTGATGTAGCTGAAACATTATGGGATAATATTTGGGAAGAGATATTTGAAGCTATAATTAAAGCTGAAGAAAAATGGCAAGAAAGTGGTCAGGGTAAAGTTAAGAAAGAATGGGTTATGGAACAAGTGATGGATTATATACAAGAAGAGGTGGAACTAAATTGGATTAAAAGAAGAATGGTTGAGTTCTTTCTCTCCCAGGTTATTGATGCCCTAATTGAAACCTTTAATGAATTGGTTGGTGAAGATTGGATAGATCAAGTGAAAGAGTTAGAAGAAGAATGGCGGGAAAGGTATCTCAACAAAAAATTAGCTGATTGAATTCAAGATTTCTTCAATAAACTCGGGACGAGTTTACAGGATAGAAGTAATTTTGAGGTGGCATTTAAAGAGGTAATCATAAAGTATGAAGGTGGTTATTCTAATGATCCTATTGATCGAGGAGGAAAGACTAAATATGGCATTACAGAAGAGATAGCCAGAAATGCTGGTTATGAAGGGCCAATCAAAGAGTTGACATTAGAAGATGCAAAAGAGATCTATTATCAACATTACTGGGCCAACCACCACTACAACAAAATTGAGAATCAAGAAATTGCTATCAAACTCTTCGATCAAGCAGTTAATCTAGGCCCTCCAACTGCTAATCGCCTTCTCCAGCGTGCTTACAATATCTTAAATCAAGATACAATCACTGTCGATGGAATTGTTGGCCCGCAGACTCTATCTGCTGTAAATCAGTATCCTCATCCTGATGACCTGCATCATCTACTTAATGTCTTACAAGCAATGCGTTATATTCAAATTGTTGAAAATGACGAATCTCAAAAGAGATTTATCCGCGGCTGGTTGAAGAGAACGAAATGAACTAAATTAATATTATAATTAACTATCACCCGCCTTCATAATCAACTTTTTAATTACAGCCACATTCTGGTCTAACATATATCTCCTAAAAGCTCTACTTTCTTCAAGCCGACTCTTTAAACTCGTCTGATAAGGCGAGTTTTTTTTCTGCTTTCTTCCTTTCTTCAATAAGATATTAGCCGGGCCAACAAACTCAAGTTCAATCATTCCTTGAGCTTGCAGATGCTTTAAAGCTACCAAAATAGCCCCTTCTTCTTCACCGGTTAATGTAGCTAAAGTCTCAATTCTTACTCGTCCACCTTGCTCAGTAATCACTTTTTTAATCACCCCTAATAACTGACGCAAAAAAAGCTTACCTGCTCTAAGCTCCAAATCAGAATAAGCTAACAAAACTCGCTGGGGCCTAATTTTAAATAACAACTCCTGCATTATCTTCAAGCTAGGTGGGCAAGAAAGAAATACAACTACCTTAGCCTGTTGGCCCTGATAGCGATTAATCGTTGGACTAAAAGAAGAAGTCTCAACTCCTTCATAATAATAAAGCTGCTCTGTTAACTTAGGCAACTTTCTTCCTAATTCTTGCCAATTACGATAATCTTCAAATTCACAATCAAACTCTTCTGTTACCTCTTCAGCTTGGCTCTTTAATACCTCCTCTACAACTAACTGAAGTTCCCTCTTTCCTTGCCATTCATTAATTTGTAGCGAATATACTAGATCAACCTCATCTCCTAACTTCTCTTGTTGGCCCCGCCACCAAACTGCCGACCTTCTCTCGCCTTGCTCTTCCAACACCAACCTCAAATGCTTGCCATCTCCAAAAGCACGTGAATGGACCACCTCAACACCTGGAGTATAAAAAATTGGTTTAGGATTTCCTGCTCCAAAAGGGGCCAACTTCATTAACTTCTGGTATAAGCCCAAATTAAGCTGGCTAAAATCAAGTTTAGCATCAACCTCAATTATCCGCTTACGACCCAATTTATCAAGTTTAACTTGCAACAATCTCTTCATTTCATTGGAAAATTGCTCTAAATTTTCTCGCTTTAAAGAAAGACCTGCTGCTCCAGAATGACCACCAAAACTTAACAACAAATCTTGACATTCTGTCAAAAGATCCCTTAGATGAATCCCAGGAATAGACCGGCCCGAACCAGTAACAACCCCTTCTCCATCCCGCTTATCACATAATAATATAGTGGGAACTGTAAACTTTTCGGTCAACCTTCCAGCTCCTATCCCAACAATTCCCTGGTGCCAGTCAGGTTGATAAAGCACAAATGGTTCTATCTCTTTTTGACCCTCAATCATCTCTACTGCATCTAGCTCCATCTGTTGGCTCAATTCTTTCCGTTGCTGATTAATCTGATCTAACTTAGCTGCTAATCTTTGAGCTGTAGCCAATTCTTTGGCCAACAATAACTCTACAGCAGAGTTAGCTGAAGCCATTCGTCCTACAGCATTAATTCGCGGGCCAATTCTAAAACCAATATCCTCCTCTGTCAATTGCTCAAGAGTAATTCCACTCACCTTACATAACTCCTCAATTCCAATCCAATCAGTCCCCTGCAAAGAGGCCAATCCTTTCTTCAACAAGTATCTATTCTCACCATATAATGGTACAACATCAGCAACTATTGCCAACGCTAGAGGATCTAATAACCTCTTGACCAGCTTCTTTTGACCAGTAGTTGTTAATAAAGCCTGAGCTAGAAAGTAAGCCATTCCAGCTCCTGGTAAATTATAAGCAGGATGTTCAGTTGCCAAAAATTTAGGTGTTAATATTAGATCAGCCTTCGGTAATCTATCAGGTAAATCATGATGATCTGTAACTAACACCTTCATTCCCAGCTCTTTAGCTAAAGCTACCTCATCATAATTAGAGATTCCACAATCACAGGTAATAATTAAATCTACCCCAGCTTCAGCCAACTGCTTAATTACTCCTTGATCCATTCCATACCCTTCTGTAAACCTATCTGGAATATGGTAATCAACGTTGGCCCCAACCGCCTCTAGCATAGTCACTAAGATCACCGTTGAGGTCACTCCATCAACATCATAATCACCATAAACAGTAATCTTTCCCTTAGCTTCAACAACTGACAATACCAACTCAACTGCTTCCTCCATCTGAGAAAATTGCCAAGGATCTGTTGGAGTATATTTTTCTAGATTCAAGAACTCTTCTAACCGCTGTTGACTGTCAATTCCTCGTCGCCAAAGAAGCTTAGCCAACAGATGATTGCCATCAACTCCGGTTAGTAACCAATCAGGTAACTCCACTTGTTCTTGATAATCAACTTTTAACTCCATAAGCACCATCCTTACTATTCTAATTATTAAACATTGATTATTTATTAATAAAGAAACCACGAATCTACACTAATTAACACTTTATATTAATACAACATAAAAGTTTTTATATTGTTAAAGATTTTTTGGCTATTTTTTATCTAAAAAATTACATTTAATATCAAACTCAAAACCCGATCTCCTCAATCTCATCCCAAGCCAACTCCAGTTCAAGATCTTCCTCCCCTAACTCTACTCGCAGAGCTTCTTCTCCATGGCAGATCGGTCTATATTCACAGTACCGACAGCTCTTCTCATTCTCAGTAGCATAGAATTGATCATGACTTAATGCCTTAATTTCAGCTATCAGATTTTTTATCCGAGCTTCATCCCGTTCAAACTGCCATTGACTATAATTAAGAGGTTCATAATCTTTAGGAAAACGAGGATTCCAATAAATTAGAGTAATATCATCAGGATTCCACTCTACTCCAGGAGCATATTGACCTCCTGCCTTACAGATTAAGTACCTATAAACTACCGTTTGGAGGCTATTACGCCAATATTCAACCCGTGGCTGTTGCTTATAGGTCTTCCAATCATAAATAATACCTTGACCTTCCTTGCTAATATATAATAGATCATATTTACCCATCAACTTAACTCCAGCACCATTAAAGCGTAACTCCTGCTCTGAATAAAATCTTTCTTGATCATTATAGGGTCTAAATTCAACTAATTGAGCAAGCCAATTTTGCATCTGCTCTGACAATAAACTGTCAGGATCAACTATTCGTCCTCGAGAATAATACCTTTCAGCCAATCTATGAAATTCTTGACCTAGTTTGAAGATCTCCTTATCTTCTTGATCCTGACTCCAATCACTAGGCCAAAATAACCCCTCAAGATAACGCCTTTTAAACTTCAATTTACAAGTATCATAAGTCTTTAAAGCTGAAGCACTGAAATAAAGATCATCTAAACTATTAGTCAACATACTCTGCTCGCTCCTTCATAATATACTTTTCTAAAACTTTAAAGGTTTGGCTAGCCCCAATATCATTAAATTTAGTTCCATTCCAATTCTTCCGTTTTTGATAAGAACTTAGAACCAACCTCTTTTTAGCTCTAGTAATTGCAACATATAATAAGCGTAATCGCTCACCAATCACATCGACCTTCGCTTTAAAGACTGGATCTTTTGTTGTTGTCTTGGCTAACTTCTCATCTAATTCAGCCTTAGCAACTGCCACTGGATTCGATTGCTGCTTAGCTAAATACCACTGCTCCCCACGAAAACTATCACCTAAAGTAGTCTGGTATTCATCAGCTACTAGTGAAGTTACAAAGACAGTATCCCATTCTAAACCTTTAGCCTTATGAGCAGTTAAGACGGTTATTACCCCAGCTTGAGCTTCAAATCCTTTAGTATCATACAGTTTTTTGGCCAATCGGTTAAAAGAAGGCTTCAAAACTGATAATTGATCAACTATATCAGCTAGCCGCCAGCCAGGATTGGCCCGTAGTTCATCTTTAAAATAGAGAGCAATCCCTTGGGCCAATGCTAAAGTATCATCCTTTAATCCTAACTCCTCTGCTAAAAAGAGTATCAATTCATCTGCTGACAACTCCAAACTGGCCTCTAACCAATACCGAATCTGATCTAAAGCCTCTTGTAAAACAGTATATAACTGACTATTATTAAATAGCTCCTCTGGTAACTCTATGGGAGCTAACTGGCCACCAATTGGATAGAGAATTTCGGCCACTGAATACTCTTTAAGCAAACAATCGACTGCTTCCAATTCAACCTCCGCAAATTGCTCCAGAAATAAACTTTTTAATAATTTATCTAATTGTCCTTGTTGATGAGGCCGGGCCAAATAACTGACAGCATCTTCTAAATGCTCAATCGTACGAGCCTGCTTTTGACTGATTCCACCTACTTCTACAAAAGGAGCATCTTCTTGCTTTAACAGCTCTACTAACTCCTCTTGAGTATAACCATTAGGCACTAAGATAGCTAATGTTTCATCTGGATCGCTTTCAAGCTGTCTAATAGCCTTTTTAACAGTCAATTCCATCTCTTCAACTCTAGTTTCATACTTTTTACTAGAGATGCCATAAGCATCTAATTTAGGGTTAGGATACGGATCATCCTCTGTTACTGTTTGGATTAGTTGGCGCTCTAATGCCTGCTGACAGTCTGGTACTGGATGCTTCTTTCGAGTCCAGCTTACTAAATAATTTGCTAAATCTATAATCTGTTCTGTACTTCTACTTGAAGCCAAGATTGCCCCCCGCTTAACATCATCTCGTCGACAAAAATCTCTAAATAGATCCGGTTCAGCTAAGGTAAAAGTCCCCATGATTGATTGATTGGAGTCACCAACTCGAACTAAATTCCCATGATCTGCGGCCAATAAATAGAGCATCTTCTGTTGAATAAGATTTGAATCTTGAGCTTCATCTTCAAAGATATAGCCCCATCTTTGCTGTAAGCGGTTACGAAGTATTTCATCTTCATTTAGTAAACGCCAAGCATTGACGATTAAATCATTAAAATCAAGCAAACCATTACTAGCCAACTCTTGAGCATAATCAAGATATACTTCACAGACCCAAGCCAAATAAGATTGAGCTGATAATTTATTACGCAACTTTTTTACCTGACTTCTATCTAAACCATTACTTTTTAGCTGACCAATCATCGTCTTTACTAAACCAGGAAATGCCTTCTCCTGCCAATTCTCAGCTCCAATTGAATGCCACTTAGTATTAGGAGGCCGATCAATAACTCTTTCCCAGCGGGAACGATTCTTGCTTAGCCACCTTTGAGCTAAACGATCAATAATTCTTTGTTGTTCATTCTCATCTAAAACCTTAAACTCATCATTGATTAATAGATAATCAGGCCGCTCTTTTAAGATCCCCATTGCTAAAGAATGGAGTGTCTTAACCTCATAACCCCAGCCTTTAGGCAGACCTTTTGGTTCTAAAAATTTATCAATTCGGCTACGAAAATTAGCTACAGCTGAATTCATATAGGTTACAATCAAGATCTTGCTTGAATCTAAGTAACCCTCTGCAATCAAATCAGCTGCTAAATAAGCTAAGGTAAAGGTCTTACCTGCTCCCGGTACCGCTGGTACAGCCATCATTCCCGAACGGTATTCCCCTACCTCCTGCTGTCCTCCAGCTCGTAATTCAACATCTTTAAAGTCGATCACTACAATCCCTCCTTGTCTTCAACTGTACATTGTATTCTGTGCATTTGTTCCTTAATTTTCCCTCTGGGTTCTTTGAACCCTTCGTTATGAAAAAATCCGCTCTTAGATTTTTTCTATCCACTGTGCTAACTGTCCTGTCTGCTCCCAGCCTCTACTATTTAAATCACTATCAGCTATATAAAGCCCTTCCTTGACCTTACTGAGCATACTCTGCAAATAATTTGCTAATTGCTCCTTCCGTAAAGACTGATCTATGAGATCATTCCACTCTAACTCCTCCTCTTCTTTAGATAATAGATGCGGATTACTCAACTCCTTACTACTTCCTAATAACCATAATTCACTAGACAGATCAAGTAAAAATAAATAATCAACATCTTCTAGATAGGAAAAAGAGAGAAAGGTATAAGGCGTAGCTACGATAACCTGATCTTCTAGATCCTCTGGTCGATAAAGTAGCTCTGCTGCCAAAGTTCCTTCATTGATCATCTCAATAAATCTAGCCCCTAAATCACGTTCTTCAAAATCTTTAAACTTAGCCATTACTTCCTTAAATTTAACAAATGACTTAATCAACTGCCGACAGGCCAACATATCATCTTCATCAGGGACTAAAGAAGATAATAGATTCCCAAAGGCTGCTCTAAAGAAATATTCCAATTGAAAATCATTCTTTCGTTGATTAAACAACCAATCTCGAAAAACTTCATACTTCTCAGCTCTCTGGAAGCCAAGTTTGGCCCGTAAACCACTCTGCTCAAGATCAGGTAACCTTAAATCATTCTCTTTAATCTTCTCAGCTAATAATGAACTCCGTACTGGATCAAACTCCAAGATCAAATTTAAAGTTTGAAATAAAGCAGACTGACTAACATCTAACCCCCAATCTGGCTTAGTTAAGACTGTTAAAACAACTAAGGCTTGAGCAAAAGGATTATCAAGCAACAATCTGTTTTTTGTCAAGCTAAGCAATGAATAATCCTCTTGCTTAAGATATTTACTAAGAGTAAAATCTAATACCTTGTCTGGATAAGGAGTAATTAGAGCAATCCGATTAGCTTCAACACCAGCTTGAAGTAATTCAATTACCTCACAAGCAACCTCTGCTATCATATCCCCCCGTAGTTCAGTTCGAATCTGTTGCTGAATAAAACCAGTTGAGTCTATCTCTCCATCAGCTGAAATTCCCTCAGCTAACTGCCGGGCCAACTCTCTTGCATTTTCAGAAGCAGTATAAGACCCTTCTAACTCTACTTGCTCACAGTTATCCACAAACCTCTCTCTAGCCAATTCTGGTGCCGAACCAAAGAATTTACCCAAACTAGTCTCAGGATTAAAGGCTAAATAACTATCATCAACTACCTCCATTAACTTCATAACCAATTCCTGACCAGCAGGTGTCATCCGCTCTAGATCATCAACAATTACATAATTATAACGTTCAACTAAGCTTTGATAGTATTCTCTGTTAGGTAATAAATACTGATTATAAAGCTCTACCAATAAAGAGTAATCGAGACAACGCCGTTCTAAACATAATCGCCGAAAGCCCTTCATCACTTTCAATGCCACTTGATAAGCCTCTTCCTTATCCTGATCACCGCCTGCTGAAATCAAGAGTCGATCTTTAGCCTCAGTCAGTGATAGACCATTTAAAGCAGCATGATTTAGATTATCAATCAACTGTACTGCAATCTGTTGCATAGTGGATTTAACATCTATAAAGTAGCCCTTTTCCCGCTCTTTTTCTACTAACTTACTCATTAAATAATGAGCTGGTTCAACAGTCATAAATAGTGGCTCTAAAACCTTACGCCCCCCTACTAACTCTTCTTCAATCAGATCCCAATATCTTTTGAGCTCTTGTTGTAAAAAACTAAAATAACTATAAATATGTAATGAACCAATAGATTCTAAATCGATCTTTCTACGCCAATCTCTAACACTGGTCGCATCATTGAGCAAAACAAGACAGTCATCAGTACTAGCCTGTTGAGCAATTTCTTTATATTTCTGATATAACTTTGTCGTCTTACCAGAGCCTGTTGGCCCGACATAGATCGTTTCCATAACTAACCCCCATTTATCTTAATAATATTTTTTATTATTTGCTAATTCTTAATGATTAATACATACTATCCCACTTCTAGATTTCTTATAATAATTCCTACTATTTTCTTGATTGAAATAGATTTGTTTTGTTTTATTGATTTTGGTCATAAGTGACTAGTTTACAACAAACTATTTCTTTTTGTTCAAATTTATCATATTCCATGGATACTCTATTCTTTCAAGGCGGTTGTATTAATAGTGATAACTGATAATAATCATTACTTTTTTAATTCTTCAACAATAACTCATCATATATATCTTCCCCATTCACATCTAACACCTGAGTTTCTTGATAATTCTTAAAACTTAAATAAGCAACACTAATTAATAAAACTAAACATGCTCCTATAAGTAATAACAACTTTTTATTTTTAATCATCGCTATTTCTATTCCTCCTTAATATGGAAAACACATATTAAATCTATTTCTTCTAGTTGGTAAGAACATAGCATCACTCCAATAAATATTATGCTCTAGCTCAAGTCTAGTCGGTTTTAATCCTTCTGGAACTTCAAATATAACTCTATCATCTGGATCAGCTAATGGATTAGTAGAGTAACCATCATTAAATACCGAAGCTGGTCCACTTTTAATAGTACCTTCATGTAATCTTTCAGATCTATATAACATTTCTAATCCATATTTATCTTGTACATATAAATTTATCTTTCTTAGCATCTCAACATTAGGACTTTTTATATCTATATGATCCCAAACTTTTATATCAGTTCTATCTTCATAAAATTTAACATCTGCTCCAAATCTAGCATTATATGTTATAGCTCCAGGTAAAATAGCATTGAATTTTTCTCCAGGTCCTCCTATCCCGACTGCATCAAATTCTAAACTACTAAGTCTAGGACTATAAATTGAATAGCCATCTTCCTTTATTCTCATACCTTCTATGCTACTTTTAGTCCAATCAGGTAGGATATGATTTAATTGATTATATTCTTCACCATTGGCTGTAATATTAATTTGTGGTTCATTAAAATCACTTTCATCTGTTCCACAAACAGAGAATCTGTATCGCCTGTTGACATACCTGCTGCTTCTCTTATTTCCCCAGCTTTAAGTAACTGTAACCCCAACGGATCAACATAATTAACTGGATCGCCACCTACATACTGATACCAATTCAACCCATCCTGAATCGGATCAACTGTCAGCCATCTCATACTCCTTGGATTATAATAGCGATAAGCAAAAGAATGTAACCCTAACTCCACTTCATGCCGTTTCCCAGTAAAGCCAAAAGGATTACTCCTTCTTGAATTCTGCTGAAATCTACCTTCGTAAGGATTACCATAAACATCATAATTATAGTTTTCTACAATTTTATCATTCTTTCCTTTTATTTTTAATTTAAAAATTCCTGCCTAATATTAGACAGGAACTAAATTTTTAGTTATTATAATAAAATAATTAACCAACTTTTCAAATAACTCTCCTTTAAAATGTGTTTTCCTAATATAGCTCCAACTACTAGCAAATAATTCTATTATAGTAAAACCTATCCCTCTTTTTCTATTTTGAAGTTTTACTTTTTATCTAAATTATTATCTTTCCCAAATCTTTTAATATATTTGATAGAGAACCAAATAATAGCTATTATTAACCATATTACCAAATTAGTTTCAGAATCAAATTTTGACAATGAAAATCTACCAAGAAGATGTAATATTAAAACAACTGGTAAAGTAAAAGTCATTAATCTTTTTACTAAATTAAATTTTTCCTTAGAATCGTCAGACTCATCAATTTGATCCAATAAACCTTTTTTAACCATCACTTCTTTTACTTCATTATATAACTCATAAAATGTATCTCCACCTAAATCCTCATAATTAATACTTGGTTTTAAATTTTCTAAAATTTTATAAGCTCTTTTTATATTATTACTTTTGTATTCATACTTAGCCTCAGTAAATAAAACCAACTTATCATTGCCATATTTTTTCTTTAATTTTTTTAATAATTTTTTAGCCTCAGTCAAATCATCCAATTCTAAATATACAGAAATTATACCACTTAAAGTCTCCTTTTCATCATATCCAAAATCTAAAGCTTTATTAAGATTTTTTAAAGCCTCATTGTAATTACCCAGCTTATAATTTACAATTCCTAAACTGAATAATGCTTCTTCACTTTTGGGATTTATATTTAAAATCTTTTTTAAATATTTTTTAGCAAGTTTAAAATTAGCAGCTCGTAAATTAATACTTGCAACCATAAATAAAACTAATTCATCATTTTGATCTTCATTTTTTAAAATTTCTAAAGCGTCATTATATCTTTTTAATTCACCTAAAATGTTTGCCTTATTAAATACTAAAATTAATCTTTCTTCTTCAGATGGAGCTAATTCTATTGCTTTATCTAAATGCTTTATAGTTTTATCTTCTTTGTCTAATTTAAAATTAATGTCAACTAATAATTTTTCAGTTTTTAAGTCTGGATTATCAATATCGATTGCTATCTTTTCTGCTATATTTAACATCCCTAAAAAAACTAATAACTTAGATAAGTAATATCTTAATTTATTAATAAATTCATTCACTTTTCTAACCTCCATTTATTACAACCTTAAAAATTTAAACAAAGGGTAATGTCAGTATTACCCTTTGTTTATTTCTATCATGCCACTTGCTACTTTTCTTCTTTACTGTCTTCTGTTAAATCAATATAACTATTCATTATATAATCTTTTACTTCAGGATGGTGGATATATCCTTCAACTTCTCTCACTAAATCTTCTATAGAATTAACAGAATCCATAATTTCTATCGTTTCTTCTAGCAACATAGGAGTTTGTGCTGTCCCAGGCTTACCAACAACCATAGATACAGTTGCTATACCTATTGTTCCTACAGTACTAGTTGCTATTCCACCTCCTAATTTATTAGCAACAACTCCCATATTATCTACTACTGTTGATGTAGCTGGACCTAAAGCTTGTATATACGATTTTCCTACAGTTATCAGATTCAAATTATCTCTAACTGTCTTTTGAAATGCTTTGCGTGTACCCATTATAGTTGGTTTATACTTCTTTAAATTCATACCAGAATCAAGTATTGTTTTGACACCTGTACCTATAGCTACTGACTTTGCAGCTCCTCGAGCTCTATCAACCATAACTTCTGCTACATCTACAGTATCTTCTTCATTTATTTTTCCACTTTCATTTAATAACTCACGAGCTCCTGTTCCTCCAATTCTTAATAACCCTAAAGGATCAATATAATTAATCGGATCTCCACCTACATACTGATACCAATTTAATCCATCTTGAATCGGGTCAACTGTTAACCATCTCATTGAGCGTGGATTATAATGTCGATAGGCAAAAGAATGTAATCCTAACTCTACTTCATGCCTTTTACCAGTAAATCCAAAAGGATTACTCCTTCTATGATTTTATTCAAATCTTCCTTGGTAAGGATATCCATAGTCATCATAATTATACCTTTCTACAACCTCACCATTTCTTCCTGTTGTCTTTCTAACTGAATTCAATCTATAAATAGTTATCTAAATAAAAGACTATCCACTGCAAGTGAATAGCCCTATACTTTAATAAATATGTTCTTCATAATCTGTCCTTATAATACAATCACATTCCTTCTGCCAATCTAATATCCACTTAATCTTCCATAAAAAAGAACCTGCTGCAAATAAAGCCATCCATCCTGCTATTGTACTTAACCAATCTCCATGAGGCATTAATATCCTACTTCTTTGTATTACAACAGCCAAAGGAACTCCAATAGGAATAAGAAGTTCATCTATCTTTTCTTTAATTTTTGAAGTGGAGAGATTAGGCCAAGCCATAGGAATTATATTTATCTTTCTATTTTCTAAATCTATCTTTTTCCTTTCTACTCCTCTCTCTATAAATATTTTTTTCTTCTTTTTAATATTTATATAACCTAATAAAATACTTATAGTACTACCTAAAATAATCAAACTTAGACTCTGGCCATAAACATAAGCAGAAATTACAAGTATAATACTTATCCCTAAAAATAAGGATAACTGATTAAATATATACCAAAATGCTTTAGTTTTATTGACTATTGTCATAACAATAATAATCAGCTGAACTAATAAAATTGTTAGATTAAATATGTTAGATTTCTCTTGAAAATATATCCCTATGGTAAGTAATAACATTACTAAAAACATTAAAACTAACGGCCAAAAGATTAATTTAAAAATTAAACCTATTTCTTCTTTATTTAATTTCACTATAATCCCCCTTAAAATAACCTCATCTTTAAAGATGAGGTTACAAATTTTATTTTAATAAAGATTAGATGTTAAATATTTTCTCACTTTCATTAGTTAGATGAATAATATTGGGCATATCCAGATCCTGCTTTTCCATATTTGCCACTTGGCTTCCTATTACCACCTAGATATGGATTTGGCTTAATAGAAGTCTGTCCTCCATGACTACCACCATCAGATATATTTACTACTAAATTTCTAAATCTTTCTTTTGTTTCATACCTTTCTTCAAAATTTGTAATTCTTCTATCTATGAATAATCCACCTAAAACACCAAAATGAGGCTGCTTTGCCACAGTGCCCGCTACCGTTGAACCACCCACAACTAGACCACTAACTCCTGATCTAACCGCACTATAAGTAACATCTGCAATAAATTCTGGACTCTCCCAATCCTTACCTCTAACTGCATAATCGGCAACTTCTAAAGCAGCTCCTAATTGTGCTGAACTTTTCATACCGCTCATAATATTCCCATCACTAAAATCACCTGTTCTCATTTTTTCTCCAATATCTTTAACTGTTAAAACATTCGAAACAGGACCACTTATCCCATCTTGGGTTGGATCGTATTGGCTTATACTACTTATAACTTCACTTTCATCTTCTCCACAAGCAGTAGAATCTGTATTATCTAACATACCTGCTGCTTCTCTTATTTCCCCAGCTTTAAGTAACTGTAATCCTAACGGATCCACATAATTAACCGGATCGCCACCTACATACTGATACCAGTTTAATCCATCCTGAATCGGATCAACTGTCAACCAACGCATTGAACGTGGATTATAATGGCGATAAGCAAAGGAGTGAATTCCAAGCTCTACCTCATGTCTCTTACCAGTAAATCCAAAAGGATTACTCCTTCTATGATTTTGTTCAAATCTTCCTTGGTAAGGATATCCATAGGCATCATAATTATATCTTTCTACAACCTCACCATTTCTTCCTGTTGTCTTTCTAACTGAATTCAATCTATCCTGATGATAAAAGTAAACATCTCTAAGTGGCTCTCTTCTATTTCTACCCCAAGCATTACCTTGATCTGGTCGTTCATTATTATGCATTGCTACTAAACTGCCATTGCCGTAGTAATACTCATTAATTCTTTGTAATCTACCTGTTACAAAAGGATTTCCTGTCTTTTGGCCTTGGCCAGGGTGATCATCTCTAATTGCTTCTAGTCTATACTCTGCTAAGATATCTACCCCTAAGCCATCATAGATATAATGCTCTACTTCCTTTTTGATACCTGAAAAGGCCTCTATATCTTTGGTTACCTTTCGATTTAAGGCATCATACTGGTATTCAATCTCTCCAAAGAATGGTGTACCTCCACCGTGGAAATGAGGAACTCTATTATTTTTAACACTAGTCAGTCTGTTTTCATAATTATACTCATACTGGGCATAAAGACCATCTAAATCCTCTCTGATTAAATTCCCATTCTTATCATATTGATAGCTTCTATTTCCAGCTTGAGTAAGTTGATTACTTTCATTATATTCGTAATTAATTTGGCCCCAGCCATTTTGCTTACTGACTACATTACCACTTGGGTCATATTCAAATTTTTCTCGCCAGAAACCTTGATTTCTTAAATTAGATCTCCCTCCACCATCACTAATCTCTTGGTATAAATCTTCTATTTGATTTCTTTCTTGATAATCAAAACTTAAATTTCCTAAGAAAGGTAGGTCACCCTCATCCTGAGATAATATCAGTTCATCATCTCCTTGACTAGAAGAACCTAAAACATCCTGTACTTGCTCTTTTAATATAGATTCTTCTTCCCAAGTCATAGTATGATAAAAATCAAATACTATTCTTGTCGGATCTTTTACTCCTTCTTCTAAACCATAATGCCTTCTCTCCTTTAAATTCTCTGCCTTCTTTTTGTCATTAACTTTTTGTCATTAAAAGGATAATAGACATTTTCTATCCTTCCCACATCATCATATAAATCATCGGTTTCATTATTACATTCAATTCTTTTCCACCACTTTTATTATCTTATTTTGATAAATTAATTTTTCCTTCTTAATTAATTCCTCTTTCTAATTATCTTAAAATAATATAATATTAACCCTAAAATACTAAAAGAAAATAATATTAATGTCCATAAAAATTGTTCTCTTTTTTTTAATGAAGATGTTTGAGCATGAATAACAAATGGAATATTAACAAAAAAACCAATTAAATATAAATAATCAAATAAACTCATACTACTTCCATTAATCTCTTCTGCTTGAACAAATGAACTTGATATTACCATAAATAAAATTATTAATATCGATATTCTTTTCATTTTTTACCTCCAAAGAAAATTTCATCCCCTCTATATTAAATCTCAAAGAGGGGAGTGATTTTAATTATATAAAAAGTTTTAATCTTTTTTTAATTATTTGAAAAATTATTATATATATTTTAGTCTCACCCTTCTTCACATTCTTCATCTTCATAATTATTTTTCGGTTTATCAATAACCTTTCTTCCAAATCCTCCACCAACTCCTTTAGCATAGGAAACTTTAATATTTCCTACTGAATCAAAACTAACAGTACCGCCTACACCTATATAACCAATAGCTTCTGCATAAATTTCTTCTTTCTCATCTTCAAAAGTTTTAATACCAATAGTTTGTTCAACAAAGTATGCTTTTCCACCTATGCTAATATCCATCTCTCTACCAGTTGGTTTTGAAGTTTCAAAACCAACCAATGATACAATCGAATATCCAACTTCTTTATTAGAAGTATATTTTAATTTAACTAACTCCCCTTCATATCCTGATCCTCTTTCTTTTTTCTTGAAATTGAAAGCACTTGCTTCAAAAGAACCTATCTTTATTTTATTTCCTTTACGTTTTTCTCTTAATCCGTGTTCAATTAACGATTCACCTACTCGCACATTAAATAACCCTAAAGGATCAACATAATTAACAGGATCGCCACCTACATACTGATACCAATTCAAACCATCCTGAATCGGATCTACTGTCAGCCATCTCATGCTTCTTGGATTATAATGCCGATAAGCAAAAGAATGAACTCCTAACTCTACCTCATGTCTCTTACCAGTAAATCCAAAAGGATTACTCCTTCTGTGATTTTGTTCAAATCTTCCTTGGTAAGGATATCCATAGGCATCATAATTATATCTTTCTACAACCTCACCATTTCTTCCTGTTGTCTTTCTAACTGAATTCAATCTATCCTGATGATAAAAGTAAACATCTCTAAGTGGCTCTCTTCTATTTCTACCCCAGGCATTACCTTGATTTGGTCTATGAAAGTGCTTCATTAACAGCAAAACTAAATATTAGAAATAAACTATATTCCTTTTAATCTTAGCTAGAACAACCTTCAAATTTCAAACAATAATTCTCTCTCGTAAACAATACTTCTATTTAAAATAAAAAGAAATGACCTCAATTTAACTTAATTTAAGATCATTTCTTTAAAATTAAACTTTTAATTTAACTTCTAATTGAATTTATTTATTCTTAATCATTACTAGACTTTTCATTCTTTTCCTCAAAAATACTATTGTATATTTTATTAGCCCCAGCCAAGATAGCAATTAATTCAAAAAACTTCAAACCTATTAAAGCTCCTATTATCATTAAAAAATATCCCCATACAAATTCCAGAAATTCACTAAATGTTCTAATTGACGATAATGAAGTGAATCCAACTAGTAAAATACCAAAACCGAACATAAATAAAAACGGCTTCATAAATTTCTTGAATTTTAATATTTTTAATAATAGATTTATTTTCTTCTTCATCTTTGCTCCCCTTTTTTATATTTATTAGAAATGATTTTATTTATTTTCTTGATAAACATTAAGATTAACTCTTACACCTAAAATCTTTTCTATTATACCCTCTCCTTTAAAATAATGATGTGTTCCATCACTATCGGTATAATTTAAACCTCCATCCATGTATCCACCTGCTCCTAAAGCTGACCCATATAATTCAGCTTTTATATTTATATCATTAAAAATTCTAAGTTTAGCATTCATACCTCCAGCAAATGTTGTTGCATGAGCACCACCTGAAATATTAAAACCGTCAACATTTTCTCCTTTAGTTAAATCTAATCCAAGACCAGTTTGAGCAACTACAGTCTGGGTATCTAAGCCAAAAGTAAATCCCCAAGACCTATCAGGGTCATCCCAATTAATTACATTAAAACCTGTGTTAATACCTCCTACTTCTGCTCGTACTCCCAAGTCATATAATTCAACCTCACCTCTTCCTACATTGGCCCAGACAAGGTCATCTGGATTTTCGGGATTAAGATCTGTTCCAAGCATTGTATGAGAATATTTTTGACTTATATTACTTGTAACATCACTTTCATCTGTTCCACAAACAGCAGAATCTGTATCGCCTGTTGACATACCTGCTGCTTCTCTTATTTCCCCAGCTTTAAGTAACTGTAACCCCAACGGATCAACATAATTAACTGGATCTCCACCAACATACTGATACCAATTTAACCCATCTTGAATCGGATCAACAGTCAACCATCTCATACTCCTTGGATTATAATGCCGATAAGCAAAAGAATGAACTCCTAACTCTACCTCATGTCTCTTACCAGTAAATCCAAAAGGATTACTCCTTCTGTGATTTTGTTCAAATCTTCCTTGGTAAGGATATCCATAGGCATCATAATTATATCTTTCTACAACCTCACCATTTCTTCCTGTTGTCTTTCTAACTGAATTCAATCTATCCTGATGATAAAAGTAAACATCTCTAAGTGGCTCTCTTCTATTTCTACCCCAAGCATTACCTTGGTCTGGTCGTTCATTATTATGCATTGCTACTAAACTGCCATTGCCGTAGTAATACTCATTAATTCTTTGTAATCTACCTGTTACAAAAGGATTTCCTGTCTTTTGGCCTTGGCCAGGGTGATCATCTCTAATTGCTTCTAGTCTATACTCTGCTAAGATATCTACCCCTAAGCCATCATAGATATAATGCTCTACTTCCTTTTTGATACCTGAAAAGGCCTCTATATCTTTGGTTACCTTTCGATTTAAGGCATCATACTGGTATTCAATCTCTCCAAAGAATGGTGTACCTCCACCGTGGAAATGAGGAACTCTATTATTTTTAACACTAGTCAGTCTGTTTTCATAATTATACTCATACTGGGCATAAAGACCATCTAAATCCTCTCTGATTAAATTACCATTCTTATCATATTGATAGCTTCTATTTCCAGCTTGAGTAAGTTGGTTATTCTCATTATATTCGTAATTAATTTGGCCCCAGCCATTTTGCTTACTGACTACATTACCACTTGGGTCATATTCAAATTTTTCTCGCCAGAAACCTTGATTTGATAGATTTAAGTTTGCACCACCGATCTCTTGTTGTAAATCTTTTATCTCATTTCTATCTTCATAATCAAGATTTAAATCATCTACAAATGATGTAGCATTTTCTGCTTGTGATAAAATTAAATCTTGATTACTTTCCATCACTTGTGGCATTCCTTCTACTTCTTCTGTTTCTAAAGTACTCTGTAATTGTTCTTTTAATTTAGACTCTTCATCCCAAGTCATATTATGATAAAAATCAAGTTCTATCTCTGCTGGATCTTTAATTTCATTCTCTAAGCCAAAGTGTTTTCTCTCTTTTAAATCCTCTGCCTTCTTCTTATCATTAAAAGGATAGTAGACATTTTCTACTCTGCCTATCTTATCGTACTGATATGCTCTTAACTCACCATCATTATTAGCTTTAAGGGTCTGTTGGCCTTTGGTATTATAAACATAAGCATAAGAGTCAATCGTCTTATTTCTATGCTTATCCCAATGGACTATACTTTCTACTTGGCCACGAGGAGTATAATTATAACTTGTTCCTGTATCATTAGCATTAACCTTTTCTACTATTCGA
Organism: Natroniella sp. ANB-PHB2; assembly: GCF_046097105.1. Lineage (GTDB taxonomy): Bacteria > Bacillota > Halanaerobiia > Halobacteroidales > Halobacteroidaceae > Natroniella. Next base: position 1,107,903 of record NZ_CP175562.1, read on the forward strand.
TGTAGTTGATCGTATTCATATTTCACATCTCCACCGTCAGGAAATTCTACCCTACTTAAACGATTAATTTCATCGTAGTGATAATTAACTTCTCGTTGGCTGTTTCCTCTTCCATATCATTCCATAAATACAGGTTGCCATCTTCTCCACCAATGATTAAATCTACCCTTCCACTATCATCATAATCAAAACCAACTGGCGAAGCTGTAGGTATAAAGTCTAAAGCTAAAGGAAACTCTCTTGAAACTTGACTACCACTATTTCTTAAAATATTGAGATAATAATCATTATCATCCTTAGTAATAACAGCTATCTCTTTAAAGCCATGTCGGTCATTATTAACATTCACCATCGTTGGTGAAGTAGTTACATACCCCTTTAACTCTTTAGGAAAATTTCTAACATTAGTCCGATCTAAATTCCAAAGATGCAATCTACCATCAAAAGAACTGACAGCAATCTTTTCTCCTGGCAATCCCCCTGTCTCACCTACAGCTGGCTTGAAACTGGCCAATGCTGCTGTGGTGAGTAAGGGGTTGATTATCATTAAAGATACTAGTAATAAAACTAAATATCTATTTTTTATAACATGCATGCTCTTTCTAGCCTCCTTTTTGCTAAAAAACAATTATAATTGAATTAGCCTTAATCATCCTGAAATCCAATAATATATAAATCCAACCACAAATATTATATTACTAAAAATAATCAGCATAATCATATATCGCTTAGGTGTTCCACTCCACGCTCCACGTGCTATAATACCTACATTCATTATTATTAATAACAAAACCAAAGGTATCAACATATCAATCATTAGTAGTTTTCCTCCCATTCAAGTTTAAATTCATCAATAAATTGTCTAAGCTCATTCAGAGCATTTCTATTATAACTCCACCCTTTAAAACTATCCCAATAATCAACATCTATCCTAACTTGACCTGTATCTAATAAATGTTGCATTTGAGTTTCTACCAATGGTGTTAAAGCAATAAGTTTCTCTTTATTGTAACCTCTTACCAAACCAAAACGTTGAATTGCTAATTCAACTTCTTTAGTATCAGTAATTGATTCCTTATAAAAAGAATAAAAAGTTAATCCTGATCCAGCTACATTAGATATTATACTCAAATTAGTTAAATAACTTGATTGACTAAAAAAACTTCTAAATTGTTCACTTCCAATAATATCTATCCCCAAATCCATAGAATTTGTAGATAATTTTTGCAATGAACTTTGATTTAAATCATAAGCACCAAGTAAACTATTTAAACCATCATATAAAAATCCACCTGCTGGAATAAAACCATAAGCTGCTCTTACAAGTCTGTCAGTTCTAGTATCAGCTCTATAAGAATAAAAATCACCACTTCTCAATAAATAAGCTAACCCATCAGGATCAACATACTTTAAAGGATTATTAGCAGTATAAACAAACCAATTCCATCCATCTTGAGCAGGATCTTCAGTAATAAATCTCCCCAATTCTGGATCATAAAATCTAGCTCCATAATAATAAAGACCAGTCGTCCCATCAAACTCTTTACCTGTAAAACGATAACTATCATTAATTTCCCCTTCACTTCTAATCAAATTGCCAAAAGGGGCATATTTATAGCGTACTAACTCACTACCTTCTTCATCTGTAACTACCGATGTACTACCCAAAATATCATTAACCACATACCTTAACTGATTATCCTCATCCAACACAGCCAGTCTACCTTGATTACCATAGATAAATAACTGAATATCATCAGCTTCATTTCTTTCTTCTAAGACTTGTTGGCCTTTTCCATATAAGTAATAAGTCTTCTCCAAACCAGTATCCTTCATCACTCGCCAGCCTTTGTTATTGTAAGCAAAGTTGACTTGATTACTTGCACCAGTTAGTTTGTTGCTAATCTCAATCTCTCTTAATTGATTTCGTAAGTCATACTTATAGCTTGTCTCTTCTATAACTTCATTCCCTCTTATCAACTCTTTACTTAAGACACTACCATTATCATTATAGTCATATTCGTAATAAGAGTAAGGACTAAGCTGATAATTAAGCAGTTGATTATTATCTTGGTTATAATCATACTCATAATGATATTGATTTTCTGAGGATGTATCATGCCGATAAATCAACTCTTTTCGATTACCGATTGGATCGTACTCAAAATAACTCTTCTTATTACCTGGATAATCGACTTCAGTCAATCTATCTAAATCATCATATAGATAACCTGGCTCTTCTCCAAAAGTCCCTACTGTCTTACTTCGATTACCAATTCTATCATATTCATAATCTTTACTGAATAATAGTTCTTCATCATTAGTTGCTTCTATAAACTCTAAACGCTGCCTACTATCATAGCCAAACTCTGACTGAATGACTTCATTACCATAAATAATCTCTTCTACTGCTCCATTTTCATTATACCGATAACTAGCAATCTCTTTATTACCACCTTCATATTCCAATTCTATCCCTGTTCGCAAACCCCGTAAGTCGTAATCATAATTGACTACCCTTTCTGAAGGATAGACTATTGACTCTAATAAACCTTGACTATTATAATCATATTCGCTTGTCCAAGTTTCCCCAGCCTCTTCTAAAGTCCTACTTACCTTATTAACCCTATTAAACTTATCATAACTATATTCTACTTTGTCCCCATCATCGATGATGCTAGTCTGATTACCCAAGCCATTAACTACATCTTCATCATAATTATAAATAATCTTATCTTGATCTGTATCAATCAGATAATCAGCATCTTTATCTGTAGAGTACTCCATCTTAATCAACCTATGTAAGTTATCATGCTTTAATTCGACCACTTCACCATTTTTGCTTACTTTTTCTATTAAATTTCCTACATTATCATAAATAAATTCTTCTCTAGTATCATCAGGATACTCAATCTTTAAAATATCACCTCGTTCGTTATATTTATAATTGAATATCTGATCTGTTAGACTAGTAATCCTAGTTAAATTGCCAAGGTTATCATATTCAAATTCTGCTACTTCATAAGGCTCAAATACTCCATCCTCATCTCGCTGATAGCGGATACTCCTTAATGCCCTACCATCAGGATCAAGATAATGTCTACTTCTAGCTCCTTCTTCATTAGTTATCGTTTTTGCTAAGATGAAATACTTAATCCCATTCTGCTTAATTATCTGATACGAATAATCGATTTGAACATTTGTTCCATCTGGATGATCAACTCTAGTTCTTCTTCCTAATGAATCATATTCATGATAAGTCTTATTCTCTCCTGTAAAGTCACTCTCCCATTTCAACTCTTGATTAACCTTTACTCTCTCTTCAATTAACCAACCTAAACCATTATATATTTTCTCAGTTACTTGATTTTGACTTGTATCATTTCCTACCCCATGAAAGATAGTTCTTTTTTTGTTGATACCATTTTTTAGAAGTTCCAATCCATACTTGTTACATAACTTAATTGAATAAAGCCGATCTGGTTACTTACACCAGTAAGTTTGTTAGAAATTAATTAGTAAAGATACAGCGATATCTTTAAAAGTTTTCCAATTTTATACTATCATACAATTTAATTTAACTCCAACCAAAAAAATCAATTTTAATCATTTCTCCCCTGTGCCTTATCCTTTCCTTCACCTAAAAAGAATGCTTTAAGATAGTCAATCGGTGGCTGCTCAGAGATATACAGACTCCCATCGGTATCAAGTAAAGCCAATAAGACCTCACTTATCTCCAAATCCCTTTCTGAAATTTCAGTTTCCAACCATTCCATATCTAATCCTACAGCCTCTAATTTACCTGTATTAATTTCACCATCAATAATCAGTGGCACAGGAATTCCCTCATAATTACTCTTCAACTCTAAATCAGTCGGAGTGACAGGTCGAGCTTTTGATTTAGGAATTACAGATAATTGGCCATTTGGTTCTAAAATTGCAAATTCGATATCATGTAGCCGTCGATAGCCTTGATTACGCAAGCCAGCCATCAATTGATTTAAATTAACTTGGTTTTTGATTAAATTCTCCTTAACAATCCGGCCATTTCGTACCAATAGATCAGGCTGTCCACCCACAATACCCTTTAAAGGGTTACTCAAGGTGCTGACACTGATCAGAGTATGAAGCAAAGCAAGGATTATTAAAGCTATCAGCCCATTTAAAATAGGAACTTCTCTGTTAACTATCAAAGCACCTGAAGCAGAACCCATGATCATCATTACTACTAGATCATAGGGCTTTTGTTGAAAGGTAAGTCCTTTTCCTAGTAACCGCAGTATTAATACAGAACCAGTATAAAAAAGAAAGGCTCTAAGTGCTATAGGCATAATTACAACTCCTTTTTAAAATAAGAAACTTTTAATATTATTTACTTTGAGCAGTCATCTAATACTCGATAAATAAAGTTGCCTAATAACAACTTTATAGCTATCAGCTATGAGTCATCAGCCACCAGCTACATCAATTAAAATCTTCAAGACTCAACTATTTCTCGACCATCAAAAAATTTAAAATCAATATAAAAAAAACTCAGGGCCAACGTTGGCCCTGAGTTCAAATTAGAATAACCCTTGATAGTCACTCTGTACAATTTTGGTTAATAATTTAATACCATTTTCTAAATCTGTTAAATCAATCATCTCCGATGGTGAATGGACATAACGCCCAGGAATTGAAATCGCCCCTGCAATTGCACCTTCTCTAGACAACTGCATTCTACCAGTATCGGTTCCACCTCTATCTAACACCTCAAGCTGATAAGGTATCTCATTCTCCTCAGCTAGATCAATCATTAATTTCTTTAGTTGGGGATTAACCAATACCGATCTATCCTTGACCTTAATCGCTGGCCCTTCACCTAAAGAAACTGCCATTCGCTTAGCTTCAGGGGTATCACCAGTTAAGGTCAGATCAACTGCAATCCCTACATCAGGATTAATTTCATAAGATGAAGTAATAGCACCTCGAGTACCAACCTCTTCTTGAACGGTAAAGACAAAGTATGTATCAAAAGTTGGCTGCTCTGTTAATTGCTTGATCGTCTCAATCAAGACAGCACAACCTGCCCGATCATCTAATCCCTTAGCAACAAATCTGTTTTCTACCAGATCGAGCTGACGATAATAAGTAGCAGTATCACCGATTTTGACCTTCTCTTCTGCTTCCTCCTGACTAGTAGCTCCGATATCAACATACAGCTTATCATGCTTTAACTTGCTAATATCATCCAATTTACCTTCTTTATCGATCACACCTATCGTTTCTCCATTGAACAGTACCCTCTCCCCCAATAAATTATAAGGAGAAACTCCTCCTACATTAGAAAAACGAATAAATCCATCTTCTTCAATATGGGTAGCAATCAATCCAATCTCATCCATATGAGCTGCTAACATCACCTTTTTAGAATCATCTTGCCCCTTTTTAAGAGCAATCAGATTACCCATTGTGTCAACCTCAATTTGATCTAGTTGATCTTCTATCTCTTCGCGAATTAACTCTCGTACTGCAAGCTCATCCCCTGACGGGCCAAAAGTCTCTACTAACCTCTTAATTAACTCCTTCATCTGTCAGACCTCCCTCTTCCATCTCTTCGCAAAATTTAGTCAGCAATTCAACTGTTGCCCGATAATCATTTAAGTTAAGCAGTGAAGCTGGTGAATGGATATACCGGCAAGGCATTGAAATAACTGCTGTCCGAATCCCTTCCTTAGTTAAATGAAGTGCCCCAGCATCAGTTCCTGCCCTAGTCAACTTTCTGAATTGATAAGAAATCTTATTTTCTTTAGCTACCTCAATCAGTTTGTTAACTACAGCTTGGCTAGGGATCAATGAACTATCTTGAACTGTCAAAGCTGGGCCAGCTCCTAGTTGAGTAGAATAACCTGCTTCCTTACTATCAGGCACATCAGAAGCTGAAGTTCCCTCTACTACTAAGGCAAGATCAGGATCAAGATCATAAGCAACTACACTTGCTCCCCGCAGACCAATCTCCTCTTGAACAGTAAACGTAGCAATAATAGAAAGTTGATGCTCTTGCTGTAAAAGCTCAACCAATGCTGCACATCCAACCCGATCATCAAAGGCCTTACCTGTAACAGTATCAGTACCCAATTGCTTAAACTCAGTAGCAAAAGTAGCCATCATTCCCAACTCAACCAACTTTTCAGACTCCTCTTTCCCTTTGGCTCCAATATCTATGTACAACTCTCCATAATCAAGCGGCTTTTTTCGCTCCTCAGGTTCTTGGAGATGAATTGCTTTCGCTCCAATAACCCCTGGAGTCTTCTCCGGGCCAACGACAACCTCTTTCGAGACTAAGATTCTTTTATCAATCCCACCAATCGGCTTAAACTTCAGCAGTCCATCATCTGTAATATCTGTAATCATCAATCCAATCTCATCCATATGAGCTGCTAATAATATCGTTGGTTGCTCTGGATCAGCTTCTTTAAAAGCAACTAAATTGCCCAAAGCATCAGTCTCAATCCGATCAACATCATCCTTAATCTCTGCTCTAATTAAATCTCTTACTTCAGCTTCACGCCCTGAAACTCCAACTGCCTCTGATAATTGCTTTAAAAACATCTTAATCCCTCCACAAATTCTCCTTCTAACTCTCTAAGCAACTGGGCCAACAATCTAGCCCCTCGCTTAATATCATTTAAGCTGACTGTCTCTACTGAAGTATGCATATACCGTAACGGAATAGATAAAACAGCAGTTGGAATCCCACTTTTAGTAACCTGAATTGCATAAGCATCAGTCCCCCGTGGTGATGGAGAAGCATCAAGTTGATAATCTAACTCTATCTCATCTGCTACTTCTTTTAACTTATCAACTAATTGGGGATGAATATGCGGGCCAAAACTGAGTGCTGGCCCTGCTCCCAACTCAACAGCTTCATCTTGATTGACACCAGACATCAATCCATGACAGACATCAACTGCAATTCCAATATCGGGTACAACACCATAAGTACTCGTCGTGGCTCCTCTAACTCCTACCTCCTCTTGTACAGTAGCTACCGCATAAAGATCAACTTGATGTTTCATCTTAGCTAGCTCCTTTAATGTTTCTAATAAAAGCAAGACACCTGCCCGATCATCTAAGGCCTTACCTGCCACTCGATCATTTTCTAGAGTTAAAAGGTTCCGTTGTAGTGAAATAATATCACCGACTCTAACCTTCTTTTTAACATCAGCTTCAGTTAAACCTAGATCAATATACATCTTTTCTATATCAAATGATTTTTTCTGCTCCTCTTCATCTTGCAAATGAGGTGACTTAGCTCCAATTATCCCTTGCAACTCTTTCCTTCCATGAACAATTACCTCTTGTCCTACTAATGTTCTTTGATCGACACCACCAACCGTAGTAAAACGTAAAAAACCTCCTTCTTCAATTTCAGTAACCATCAATCCTATCTCATCTAAATGAGCTGCTAACAACACCTTATATTCTTGTTGGCTCTCACCTGCTTTATAAGCTAGCAGATTACCTAATTTATCAAATTCAATCTGGTCAACATATGGTTCAAATAACTGAGCTACCTGTTGGCCCAATTCCTTTTCATAGCCTGAGACACCGGTAGCTTCTGATAGCTCCTTTAGTACTTCTTTAGTCTCCATTCTTCTACCTCCCTATAGAACAACTTGCATATTATTGATATTAAGTGTCAGTAGTCTGTCTCTGTGTCAGTGAAGACCACCACCTTTAAACCTCTTAAACAAACCATATCTACAGACACTGACACATATTTGTAAATTAGTAGTTCCAGCTTTTAACTTTTAGTTTTAACTATTCATCATTAAATATTCAATATTAATTGAATTAAAAGCGATGCCCTACTCCTAACTGTAGATTAATCGAACTGCGATCATCTAAATAACCAATAAAACCCGCCTTCAAATCAAGCTTCTGATTTAAATTGGTTCTAACACCTAGATCATACATTAGTGATAAATTACCTCTTCGTGTCGTCAGGTTCAATTCATAAAGCCCTAATAGTTCATTAGTTAGCCCTCGTTGACCATTAATCCCAACAAATGGATCACTATCAGCTAATCCTGCTAATAGTGCAAGGTTATTATCAAACTGATATTTAATTCCTAAACGAGTAAAAGATGTTCCTACCTTTGCTGTCAACCCTAATTCAGAATTCAAACCATAATCTCCTCCAAGGCTAAAACCATGATCACTGATCAACATCGCATTCATTGAACCTTGCTCTGCCCTTACAGTTGGCCCGCTTAAAGCCCATGCAGCCTGCGAAAAAGTAATTAGACAACATACTAATAAAAAGACCAACAAACCTTTCTTCATCATTATTGTCTCCTTTCAATAATTGATTTCTTAATTTTTAGTTATTCAATATTAATTATTAGATTCCAACTACATTTATAACTACCACTGTTAGATATTCAATACTAAATCTTAATTCCCTTCTTATCAGAACTATCCAACACTAAAAAGAATATGATATAAACTAATTTAAACTTGCTTTAATTATTTAACTGCCCTTTCAAACTTCTTCTATCTGTACTTCAAATAACTTATCATCAACCTTAACCTTAAAGCATTTAGTTTTCTTAGCTTCAACAGTAAGCCACTCTTTAAGCTGAGTTATTCTCTTTTCCTTCTTCATCAACTCCTGTTGAGCTTCTAAAACTCCTATTTCCTCAAAACTCAAGGCATCCCCAGGCTTAGCTTGAGCCACTTTAGGTAGATCCACACTAATTACATTTGCTATTTTAGCATAACCTCCAGTTGTTTGATGATCAGCTAACATAATAATTGGCTGACCATCACCAGATACCTGAATCGCTCCTAAAGCTATTCCATCTGAAATAATATCAGCTCCATTATTATACTCTAAGGTTGGCCCAGCTAATCTACACCCCATCCGGTCGGATTGATTGGTCAGTTGATATTCGCTTTCAAAAAAAGTATTTAAACCCTTCTCAGTAAAGTAATCATCCTGCGGGCCAACGATAACTCGAACTAATCTATCAGTTAAATAATCCTCTACTAACTCCTCTGGTAACTCTTTATTCAAACAGATATTTTGCTCAACTTCACTCTTAGCTAAGCTGAGTTCATCCCCCTGTTTAAGCTTTCTTCCTTTAAACCCTCCTAGCTCACCACGCAAATATGTCGACTTACTACCCATTACCTCTGGTACATCTATCCCCCCTCTAATTGCAATATAACTTCTTAAGCCTGATTTTAATCCTTTAAAAGATAATCTACTCCCCTTACTCACCTTCACTGCTTGCCAGCTAGGAATCTCTTCTCCATCAAGGTGAGGATTCATCTCCCCTCCAGTAATAGCAATTACAGTTTCAACTTCAAACTGAATTGTTGGCCCTAAAAATGTCGCTTCAATTGCTGCTGCCCCTTCTAAATTACCTACTAATATATTAGCTAGCCTAAAAGCATAACGATCTACAGCTCCTGTCTTTGGCATTCCATACTTTAAATAGCCACATCTTCCTAAATCTTGAATTGTAGTCATTGGCCCTGGCTTTAAAATCATTAATTCCCTCATTTATTCTAACCTCCTAATCTGGCACTTTATTGATATATGCTTAAGTTTAAGTAAGGAATAAAAGTCCTTATGTTTTTAACGGTTGACTCAGACTTAACCTCAACCTTAAACTTAAGTTATTTTGTAATCAACCTCAATCTGATAGTTACCAGCTTCTATTGCAGTAGCTATCTTTTGGTATTCATTTTCAGTTATCGCCTCAAACTTAATATAGTTTCCACTCTCTATTTCTGCTAAGATTGGTTTATCTCGATAAGGAGCAAACAATTTCACAGGTGTTCTTCCTATAAGCTGCCAGCCTCCTGGACTTTCAATCGGATAAATCCCTGTCTGATTATCAGCAATTCCTACACTTCCAGCTGGAATCTCAATTCGTGGCTCATCTAAACGAGGAGTAGCTATCTGCTCTGTTAGCCCTCCTAAATAAACAAAACCAGGCGTAAAGCCTAACATATAAATTAAATACATTGCTTCAGAATGAAGTTCAATTACCTCCTCAGAAGTCAAACCATTAACTCGAGCTACATGCTCTAAGTCTGGCCCTCCTTCTCCACCATATAATATTGGAATCTTAACTACTTTTGGTTGAGGCAGTTCAATCTCTTCTATATCTTCTTCTAACCTTTTTAAATTTTCAATTAATAGTTCACGTTTTATAGTTAAAGGATCGTAAATTACCAACAATGATCTATAAGTAGGAATCACTTCCTCAACACCTTTAAACTCTTTTTTCTCAATCGCCAAAATAAGATTTCTTATCTTCTTATTTATCTTCTCAGAAATTTGGTTGCCTATCTCAACTACAAGAGCCTTATCCCCTGCATCTAAGTATTTAGTCTTATTATACATTATCTCCCCTCCTTTAGCTAGATTGATATTATAGTATCACTAATAAATTAATAATCACAAAATCATTCAGCTTGTTCTCCCCCTTTAAACAAATAGCCAACTAAACTTTAGGGTTTATAAATTGGACATTGCTATTATCTTAATCCCTTCTTTCTCCAATCCCTCTCTAATTTTAGAGGTTAACTCAACTGCTTGCGGATTATCACCATGAACACAGACTGTATCCGCTTCAATCTCTATTTTATCTCCTGTAATCGCTTCTACCTCTCCTTTTTTTACCATCCTTACCACTCTCTCAACCACCAACGTTGAGTCATGGATCACTGCCCCTTCTTTTTTTCTCGAAACTAAAGTTCCATCAAAGTTATAAGCTCTATCAGCAAAAACTTCATTAGCAACTTGCAACCCTTGTTCCAGTCCAGCTTGAATTAATTTACTATTAGCTAATCCTACTAAAATAATATTTTGATCAACTTCATACACCGCCTCAGCAATAGCTACAGCTAACTTCTTATCTTCAGCAGCAAGGTTATACAAAGCACCATGTGGTTTAAGATGTTCAACATTAATATCTAGCCCTTCTGCAAATGCCATCAATGCCCCTAATTGATACTTAATATAAGCCTTCGTCTCTTCAGCTGTAAGATCCATTTTTCGCCTACCAAACCCCATCAAATCTGGCAAACCAGGATGGGCTCCTATCTGCAACCTTTTCTCCTTAGCAATTTTTACCGTCCTATTCATTACCACCGGATCACCAGCATGCCAGCCACAAGCAATATTAGCTGAGGTGATATATTTAGCTACTTCTGCATCAAAACCTAACTTATAATTACCAAAACTTTCACCGATATCACTATTCAAATCAACTTGATACATTTATATACCTCCTGTTAAAAACAGACGAAAAGTCATTTGATTTTTGCTAAACAAGAATATGTTATATTTGCTTTTAACGCGAAAGCTCTTCTTGCTTTAAATTTAATTTATATACTAGCTAGTATATCCTTTCTAAATTTAGTAACCACTAATCCAGCACCAACAGCCACTAATAAAAGAACCATTATTCTATGTAATCTTAAAATTCTTAATTCAAAATAAATCTGGTTCTTCTCTCCTAAAACTAACTCCCAAATCAACTTATTTCCACCTTCTTTTACTAGTGTTGCATTACTCTCTGTTGGTTCAACTGGTAAATCTAATTCTAGGCCTAAATCCATCTCTTTTAATAAAGCAGTACTAAAAAATTGATTAATTTGATTATCATCTTCCCAAGCTAGTTCTGTTAAGTCAATTTCTTTATCATACATATAAGTTGTCGCCAAAAATGAATTTTCTTTTTCAATACCTACCAATGATAAAATATCATCTAGCTCTGCCAATCCTACTTCAGATTTTTCTTCAATTTCACCGAATAATCCTAATTTTCTTTCATAACTTGTTAAGTCAGCTACCTCTTTGCTAACAATTAGCCCTACATAATTTCCATCATCAAAAGTATTAACCTCATAGCCTTTGTCTATAGCTACATCTTCTAATTCAATAAAGAAATTACTCACTTCCTGACCACCAATTGTATAAAAACTTGATTCCATACCAAAAATATATTCTATTTGCCCACTACCATCCTTATTAAGTAGAACATTACTCCTTAATTTCATACAACCTGTTAATAATACAATAGACAAAGAACCTACTAGTAGTAAAATAAACTTTCTCTTTGTCATTAACTCCCCCCTAAACTAACTTTTGTACTCAATTTATCCCTTTAATATTAAATTTATGTCTCTTCTTTTTAAAAATAACTAAAAAACACCCTCCCGGGTGCCAAAATAAACTCTCCAAATTTTACCATAAAACCCCTTCTTAGTATTTCCAATAAGCTTATCGGTGCTCTTATAAAGTTACACAAACTACTAAAAATAAGAGTTTATTCTTTTTTAGACTCAAACCTGAACTTATAACCAGGCTCATAATTCTTGACAAATAGTCAAAATTTTATCAACAACAGCATCTATATTTAATTTAGTTGTATCAATTTCAATAGCATCAGTTGCCTTCTTCAATGGAGCAATATCTCGATTACGATCAATTTCATCCCGTCTAATAATCTCTTCCTTTAACTGTTCAAAGCTGACTGCTTCTTCTTTTTGCTGTAAGTCTTGATAACGACGCTTGGTTCTCTCTTCTACAGTAGCAGTTAAAAAGATTTTGAGATCAGCTTCAGGTAAGACAACCGTTCCAATATCACGCCCATCCATTACTACCCCTCCAGATTGGGCCAACTCACGCTGAATCCTTACTAACTCTCCTCTCACCTCTGCCACCTTAGCTACTGTGGAAACATTATTACTTACTCTGTTGGCCCTAATCTCTTCAGTCTTATCTAATCCATCAATTATTACTCTATCCTCCAACCCTTTTTTAATAAAATTAATTCTAGTATCTCGAGCCAATTGAGCTAAATTAACTTCAGATTGTAAAGAAATCTCTTTCTGTAACGCTTTAAGCGTCAATGCCCGATACATAGCACCCGTATCTATGTAAATATATCCCAACCGTTTAGCTACTAACTTAGCTACAGTACTTTTACCTGCTCCTGCTGGTCCATCAATTGCTATTACTAGTTGCTTCTCTAATTCCATAATGATATCAACCCTTTCCTTTATTTAAATCTATATCATTTATTTCAAGCCAAGAGCTTTATTTTCCTGCTTTCTTTATTTTTTATTATTATGATTAACCATTAACTAGATTAAAATTAATTATTAATTTTAATCTACATAATAGCCCAGCTCATATGAGCTGGGATTAGCCTTTGGTTTTATTAAACTTTTCATACTAAATAACTCTTTTAGATCTAAACTAACTAAAGTAAAACTTTATCTATCTAAGTTATATAAATCTAATGAATTATCTCTGAATATCTTTTTAGCTATCATAATTGCTTTATCTTCATCAATTATCTCTTCATCTAACATCCCTTCTAAAGCATAATATACTGCATCCCTACCAGTTTTAGCTGCAGTATAAATATACCTATCTCCCCATAAAACATCAGAACCATATAATATTTTATCCCATAAAGCAGGAAATTCAAGAAAGCCCCTTAACATTTTTGCGATAATTTTAGGATGATTGCCAAACATGACTCTACCAGAAATATCAATATAAACATTATTTGGGGACAATCCACCTAAAGCCATCAATCGTGCTCTCTCATAACGAGGATATCCAGCATGTAAAATCACTATCTTTACATCTTTTAATTTCTGATCATTCAATACATTAGATAAATTCATTGGATCAAAGTTCTCTACTGGTGTATCTGTTACGGCAAAGTGAATTTGAATAGGTAAATCATATTCAATACTCTTCTCCATTAAATACCAAACTAAAAAATCCTGTAACTTTTTATAAGAATTTATATTACCATTTTTAGCTTCCCTATATAAAACATCTGCCTGCTCTTTATCAATTTTTTCAAAATAAGAAGTTCTGTAATAAGTTAGTGCTAACTTGAAACCTACAATTCCCTCTTTAACATATTCATTAATTACTTTATCAATAAATTTAAGATAACCATCTAAACCTTGATTAGCAAAAATTTTATTAAAATCATACTTATCCATTAACTCATCTAATAAATATTCTGCCGTTTTAACAAAAGACTCACTAAGTAAACTCTGCTTTAAATAAGTATTATCAAAAGGTAATATTACAGGATCTATTACAGGTATAAATTCAATATTCTCCTTACTTTTTAATGATTCAGGTAAGACATAATTACCAATTAAGGTCTCAACACCTGCCTCTTTCATCACAACATCTATAAAATCATCTAAATCTTCTCTTTTTTTCTGATATTTATTATTTAATTCATCCCTTTTCGCTTCGTTATCTATATCTTTTCTAGAAAAATTATACAACTTATTATAAGCTTCATAATGAAGCTCTTTTAAATAAGGAAATCCATAGGAAACTTCTTCTGGATCCTTATAAATATCAACTGCAAAAGATATTCTTTTGTCTTTTGGAACATTTTCAAAATACTTAGCAAAACCAGGATGTCCATGATTATCAATTATTTTTATATCATCTATCACACTTCTTAATTTTTTATACATAAAGACCCCCTTATGTCAAATTACTTTAACTTAAATAAAAATAAAGCATCGTTATATAAAAGCTGTTTCTCTGTATATGAGTAAAATCTTTAAAAAAGAGTCTGACCTTGTTCTTTTTAGATAATCAAATTTAAAATTATAGTTCACTTCTTATAAAATGGTGTTGGATTATTATATTGGAAAAATTATTGCTTTATTTAATATATTTCAAGATAACAGCTTATTTTTCCTTCTTCTACTGTTTAATTTTAGCATAATTAGTTAGTCTAATTCATAATAGGTAATATATCAACTAAATCTTAATAAACTATAAATATCATTATAACTTGACTACTAAAAAAAGAGAGCCCTTTAAAGGACTCCCTTTTTCTTTAAGAATTAGTTATTTTAATACAAAACAAAATACAATTACAGTTAAAACCCTGTGCTAATTTTGTTTATAAACCTTAATTTTCAAATTATCATTTTTATATTCAACTTCTGCATCATCAACTATCATACCCACCAAAGCCAATTCTTTAAAATTACTAATATCACCCACTAGTTGCCAATAATATTCTTCAACCTGGGCCTCTTTTGGAGTGTTTAAAGCTTTTTTTAACTTTTCTACCTCCTGTAAGGAAATACTCTTGTTATTTCCTTGAATACAAATTTCTAATCCATCTTTTTTATAATCCACCTCAATTTCAACTTGATCAATCCCAATTTCAAAATTAAAATCTAAAAGCCCACTAACTAACTTAATCGCCTTTTTATTTAAATTCATCCTATATACCCCTCTCACTAAATACTAAGATTTAGCTCCCTCTTCCAGTGATACTTTCATATTATTAATAGAGGCTTGTTTATCAGTAACCTTATCTCCAAGTGGCAAAACATCTCTTCCAGTAGTTTCATTAATAACTTCTGCGGCAGAAGTATACCACGCTATAGAAGCACAGACCAGCCCTACATAGCCACCTACTATTCCAAATATAGGAGCCACTAAATCACCCAAGGCCAATAAAGTAAAAGTTATCCACAAAGTCAAAAAGATTGACCAAAGAGCTTTATTCAAATTAAAAGTTGCTATCCACATATAAAAAGTAAAGATAGCCCAGGAAATTAATACTAAGCCCATAGCAGTCAATTCATATCTACCTAAATCGATCCAACCTAAACTAATTGAATATTGTAATAATGCATAAAACATCCACCAGGCTCCATAAGAAGTAAAAGCTGTAGCCCCAAAAGTATTACCAATCTTAAATTCCCACATTCCAGCCAAAAACTGGGCTAAACCACCATAAAACAAAGCTAAAGGAAAGACTATTGCTACTGCTTCCCCTGGCAAAATCCCAGCATTATAAAAGCTCAACACAAACGTAGTCAAAGCAAACCCAGCTAATCCTAACGGGGCTGGATTTGCAATCTTTTTTTTCTCCATTTTAAATCCCCCTTGTTATATAAATAACTGCTTAAAACTCAATAGCTACTGAATAAATAAATTTTTATTACATAAAACTAAATAGTTTATAACATAATTAATTCAATATCGAATAAATTATTTATGGTGATTTATAAAATTATTGCTTCAACCTTTTATCTCTGTTAATTATACACTATTTTCAACAATTGCAGATAATTTTAACTTGAATAACATTAAATCAGGGATGAATTACATTATGTTTATGTGGAAAATTAAGATAAATACAATTTTATTACTATTCTAAATAACAAAAAAGTTGCTCAAAAGCAACTTAAAAAGATTTAATCTTTGATTATTAAGATTTATCTATCAAATTGATCTATTCTACAAACTTTATCTTACATAATTCTTTTAGTTATAAGGAAAATATTTCCTTTAATTTATTGACTTTAGAACGACTAACTGGAATTCTCATTTCAGATTCATCATTCATTACTACTTTATACTGCCCTTTAAACCAAGGGATTACCTCTTTAACCTGATATAAATTAATTAAATAACTACGATGAATTCGTAAAAAAAGATCATCTGCAAGTTTCTCTTCTGCTTTAGTCAGATTTAAGGTTACCCTATATTCATTTTGATAAGTCTTAGCATATACTTTACCATCTTTAGTATATAAAGCTATAATATCATTATATTTAATCAATTTAATTCTACCACGTTTACCTTCAACTGGAAATTTATCTATTTTATTAGAAAGATTATTTCCCGCCAATTTGTTAAATACTACATCAAATTTACTTTTTATTACTTTATGATCAAGTTGAAAATAATCTTTTCTAATTCGTTCAATCGTCTTTTTCAAGCGTTCCTCTTCATAAGGCTTTAAAAGATAATCTATTGCATTTACTTCAAAAGCTTCAACTGCATATTTATCATACGCAGTACTGAAGATAATCATCGGTGGTTCATTATCCATCTCTTGTATTTTTTTCCCTATTTGTAAACCACTAAGACCTGGTAGTTGAATATCTAAAAATACTATATCAGGATCTTCCTGTCTAATAAATTCCAATGCTTTAATACCATCACCTAATTGACCAATAATCTTTATTGATTCAACTTGATTTAATAAAAAAGCTAATTCATCCCTTGCTGGAGGTTCATCCTCAACTATCACAACCTTTAATTTCTGCATGACTTTTAATCCTCCCTTTCTTCAACAGGTAATTTAACTTCAACAGTTGTTCCCAAATTTACTTCACTATTTATTTTTAAACCATAACTACTACCATAAATTTTTTTTATTCTTTGATCAACATTGTTTAAACCAATCCCACAACTTCTTCCAGAATCTAAATTTAAGAGATTAACTAGATTTTCTTCACTTATTCCTACACCATCATCAATTATTCTAATTATTATATCATCCTTCTTAAAAGCCTCTATTTTTACCGTTCCAGAACCAACTTTATGAGAAATTCCATGCTTAATGGCATTTTCCACCAAAGGTTGCAAGGTGAAAATTGGCAATTGATAATCCAATAACTCATCTTCAACCTCAACCTCAAATTCAAATTTAGAACTAAATCTTGCTTTTTCAATAGCAATATAATCTAAAACTTTCTCTATTTCTTCCTTTAATGAAATAAACTTGCTCTCTTGATTTAAAGTTCTTCTAAAAAATTTAGATAATTTAATTAGTAAGTTTCGTGCTTTAGTAGGTTCAGTACGACAAAAGGATATAACTGTATTTAAAGCATTAAATAAAAAGTGAGGATGAATTTGAGCCTGTAATGCCTTAAGTTCAGCTTCAGTTGTTAACTTAGCCTCTTCTTCTAAACTTGATATATGAAGCTGAGTTGATAATAAGTTAGATATTCCTCTTGCTAACTCTATATCAAGGCTTGATATGTCATCATTATCAGTTTTATATAACTTTAAACTCCCAACCACCTTGTCTTTTTTCTTTAAAGGAGCTATTACAGCGGACATTAAATCACAATCTTCTACTGGACAGCCTAGTCGTTCTTTATGAGAAATTAAGCTTAAGCATCCTTTTTCTAGAACTTCCTCAGTTACTTCAGTTAAGAACTTGCTTCCTGCTTTATGATGATCTTCCCCTATTCCACAATGGGCCAACACTTTCTCATCATCTGTAATACAAACAGCCTTTACATCAGTAACATCGAGAATAATTTGAGCAACCGCCAACGCCGAGTCATAATTTAGTCCACTTTGCAGATAACTTAAGCTCTGATTAGCAATCTTTAATGACTTATGTGACTGTAAAGCCTTTAAATCTTCTTGTTTCTTTAAGCAATCCTTTAAAATACTAATAAAAATAACAATACCTAACGCATTACTTAAAATCATGGGCAAAGAAGCAACTTTCACAAACTCAAGGGCCTGTTCATAAGGTGAGCTTAATAATAAAATCAATTTCATTTCTATCACCATATGGACAACTCCAATTATAAATCCCTCTAACAAAGTAATCTTATTAAAAGGGCGAGAATAATAAATAACCCCACCTACCAAGCCTGCTAATACAACAGATATCGCAGCAGCTAAAGCAGTATAGCCACCTAAAAAATAACGGTGTATCCCACCAAATAAACCTGCAATCCCTCCCACAAAAGGACCAGCTAAGAAACCGGCTACCACTGGCCCAATAATTCTAATATGAGTATAAGCATCAAAGGTTATGACACTGACATAAGTCCCTAAGATAGAAAAAAAACCAAAAAATACTCCCAAAAATAACTTTGTCTTTAATCTAGTCCTTCTATTTATTAATTGAATGAAAATATTGCCCCTAAACACCAATAAATAAGCAAACACTGCTATTACCGACACACTTTTAATTAAAGCAAATAATAGTTGACCTATATGATCTAATTGCATCTTTATTACCCTCTTTATCTTAAAATTATCTTATATATATAAATTTAGTGTTTTTTGTCAATATACTTAATCTAAACCGCCAAAGAATTAAGTAAAAAATTTAAATTAAACTTATATAGACCACTTTATATCTTGCTAATAAATTACTTACAGATAATCCCTCAACTTTTTACTACGATTGGGATGTCTTAACCTTTGTAAAGCCTTTTTTTCAATCTGTCTAATTCTTTCTCGTGATAGGTCATACTCTTGCCCAATCTCATTTAATGTCCGTGACCTTCCATCTAATAGTCCAAATCTCAACTGCAAGATTCTCTTTTCTCTATTTGATAATGTATCTAAAATATTGTCTAACTCCTCTTGTAAGAGTGTATTATAAGTCGCTTTATCTGGGGTTAATGCTGTCGAATCTTCAATCATATCTCCTAAATAAAAATCATCCTCTTCACCAATAGGACTATCTAATGAAGCAGGCTCTTGAATAAGTTCCATAACCCTTTTAACCTTTTCTTCAGAAGTATTCATTTCTTCTGCCATCTCTTCTATTTTAGGTTCTCTACCTAACTTACTTGACAATCTATTCGAAATTTTAATATACTTATTCATCATTTCCCATATATGAGCTGGTATTCTAATTGTACGTGATTTATCAGCTAAAGCTCGATTGATCCGTTGTTTAATCCACCAAGTTGCATAAGTACTAAAACGATATCCTTTCGTATAATCAAACTTCTTAATCGCCTGCATCAAACCTAAGTTTCCTTCTTGAATTAAATCTAAAAAATCAAGACCTTGACCTATATACTTCTTAGCAACACTGATAACTAAACGTAAATTAGACTCAATCAAAGCCTGTTTTGCTTGCTCATCTCCTTCTTGCACCCTTTTAGCCAGTTCTTTTTCTTCTTTAGCTGATAATAGAGCATGAGCTGATTGGTTTAAATAGACCTTGATTCCATCATTTTGCCTACTTCCCATATTCTGCCCTCCCTTTTAAAGAGCTTTCTCAATTCTTTACAATGAAATACACCCTTTCTAATTAACTTCTAATAAAAAAATTATTTTCCTGCATATATCAAATGATTACTTGATTTAGCTTCTATATTTATATTTACTAGAATCAACTATGTGAATATTACAAAACATTAATATAAAACTAAAAAACCACTTAACTCTATATAGAGTTAAGTGGTTTTTTTATTATAACTCAGTTAATAATTCTTCAAAGTTAGGGAAGGAAATATTGATACATTCAGCATTTTCAATAATAACAGGTTCCTCTGCTATCAATCCAGCTATTGCTAAGGACATAGCAACTCGGTGATCATCATAACTACGACACTTAGCTCCTCCCTGAATAGTCTGCTTCCCTACTATTTCCATTCCATCTTCTCGCTCAATTACTTCAACCCCTAATTTTGTTAACTCTTTTACCATCGCATCAATTCGATCAGTCTCTTTAACCCGTAACTCTTCAGCATCCTTGATTACTGTCTTCCCCTCTGCTTGGCTGGCAGCTATCGCCAAAATTGGAATCTCATCTATCAATAGCGGGATCAACTCACCATCGATCACAATTCCTTGCAACTGACTACTTTTTACTATAATATCAGCAATCGGCTCTCCATTGACTTCCCGCTGGTTGAGTAATTCTAAATTAGCATTCATCTGCTCCAAAGCATCAATTACTCCTGAGCGAGTTGGATTTAATCCTACATTCTTAATTAAGATTTCTGAACCAGAAGTAATTAATCCAGCTACCATTAAAAAAGCAGCTGAGGAGATATCTCCTGGCACTATTACTTTCTGCCCTTTTAATTCCGGTTTACCTTCCACCTTTACAGCCAAACCATCAACTTCAACATTGGCCCCAAAATACTCAAGCATCCGCTCAGTATGATCTCGAGATTTAGCAGGTTCTATTACTTCAGTAACTCCATCAGCATATAAACCAGCTAGCAAAATTGATGATTTCACCTGAGCACTAGCTACTGGTGAACGATATTGCATTACCTTCAGCTGTTGTCCACCAAGTACAGTTATCGGAGCTAAGTTGGCATTATCTCTTCCATAAAATTGCCCATTCATTTCAGCTAATGGTTCAGTAACTCGAGCCATTGGTCGACTCCGCAAAGAATCATCACCTGTTACTACTGAATAAAAATCCTGTCCAGCCAAAATCCCTAGCATCAACCGCATTGTTGTTCCTGAATTACCTAAATCTAATACATCATCAGCTTCTTCTAGCCCTGCCAAACCCTTACCATGAATGGTCATCGCTTCTGTTCCTACACCATCAACCTCAACCCCTAGAGCTTGAAAAGCTTTCACTGTACTTAAGCAATCTTCGCCAGTTAAAAAACCTTCTATCTCCGTCTTACCCTGGGCCAACGCTCCCAACATCACAGCTCGATGAGAAATTGATTTATCTCCAGGTACATTTACTTCACCGGTTAAGTTGGACTTAGATTCTATTTTAAGCTGCATTTCATCACTCCTTATCACTTACTTTTTAAAGACTTTATATCCTGCTTCTTGTAAGAGAGTACAAGCTTTTATCTGTTCTTCTTCTTGGCTAAGACTGAGACGTAATGTCCCCCCATCTTCTCTTACCTTAAGTACCTCTATATCTTGGATATTAATTCCTTCTTTTCCTAATAAAGAAGCTACCTGACCGATAGCATTCGGTTCATCCTTTAAGGTAATGATCAACTCATAATTGGTCGGTAATAAGCCTTTCTTCTTCATCGGAAGTTGAAGTCTAGATTCTCGTGCTTGAGTTAGTTGCTCTAATAACTCTTCTTCTGCTTGCTTAATAATTAATTCTTTAAGTTGAGCTAATTTATCTTCAAAAGCCTCAACCACTTTCAAAACTTCTACTTGATTATAAAGAAAAATATCTTTCCACATTGTAGGATCTCCAGCAGCTATCCTAGTAGTATCCCTAAAACCTCCTGCTGTTAAAGAGGTAATCAACCCATCACTTTGAGCAAACTGATCAATCACCTGCATTAAATTAACTGCTACTATATGAGGCAAATGACTTGTTAAAGCTACTATCTGATCATGGCGTTTAGGATCTAACACCAAAACTTGAGCACCTAACTTTTCAAGTAAAGCTTTAAGAGCAGTTAAAGCTGTCTGGTCTGTCTGCTCAGTCTCTGTTAAAACATAAATAGCATTCTCAAACAAGTACTTATCTGCTCCACTTGGCCCTACAACTTCAGAACCGGTCATTGGATGACCAGCAATATAAATTTGCTCTTTTGCCGCCACTGTTACTTCTAATTGTTCAACCAAACTTGATTTAGTACTTCCTACATCAGTAATGAGCGTTTCTTGATCAACATGTAAAGTTATCTCTTCAATCAAGTCAACAATAGTTCCTACAGGAGTTGCCACTATAACCAAATCAACACCCTGCACCCCTTCTTTTAAGCTAGCTGTACTATTAATTACTCCCATTTCTAAGGCTTGTTGTAGATGAGAGGAATTTTGATCAATCCCCACCACCTCTTCAACCTGTTCTAAATCCTGAAAGGCTAACCCTAAAGATGAACCAATCAATCCGACACCAACCACTGCTATCTTACTGATCATATTCTCACCTCATTATAAACTACGATTAACTGCTTCAGCTATTGGTTTCATCTGCTCTACTAAGGATTTGAACTTATCAGGACGTAGTGATTGTGGCCCATCACACAACGCATTAGTCGGATCAGGATGAACCTCAATCATCAGTCCATCTGCTCCAACTGCTAGCGCAGCCTTAGCTAACGGAGTAACATACTTCCATTTTCCTGTACCATGGCTAGGATCAATAATAATCGGTAGATGGCTCAATTCCCTAATTACAGGAACTACTGTTAAATCAACCGTATTTCTAGTCTGATCTACAAAGGTTCTAATTCCTCTTTCACATAAAATGACATCATGATTACCGCCAGCCATAATATATTCAGCTGCCATCAAAAACTCCTTATAAGTAGCAGTCATAGCTCGTTTTAACAATACAGGTCGATTAGTTTGTCCTACCTCCCTTAACAATGGATAATTTTGCATGTTCCGTGCACCAACCTGTAAAATATCCGCATACTCTGCTACCAATCCTACATCTCGTGTGTCCATTACCTCTGTTACTACCTTCAACCCAGTTTCTTCTCTAGCTTCAGCTAACATTTTCAAACCATTTTTCTCTAACCCTTGAAAACTATAAGGGGAAGTCCTTGGTTTAAAGGCACCACCACGTAAAATCTGAGCACCGCCATCTTTTACTTGTTGAGCTGCTTGTAATAACTGTTCTTTACTTTCAATTGCACAAGGCCCAGCCATAATCGTAAAATTATCTCCACCTACTTTAACATCATCAATCTCAATTACTGACCTACCAGATTTAAACTGTTTCCCAGACAACTTATATGGTTTTGTTATCTCTACCACATCTTCTACTCCAGGTAATATAGCAAAGCTATCCTTTAATTCCATCTTTCCTTCTCCAATTACTCCAATAATAGTCTTGACTTCTCCTTCAGATAAATGAGCTTCAAATCCTAATTCTTCAATCCGACCTAATACCCGTTTCACCATATCTTTACTTGCACCATTTTCCATTACTACAATCATTATTATCTCCTCCTTTTATACTAACTACTCCTAAGCTAATTATTTAAAACCTCTTTTAATTGAGTTATAAAAACTTGATTCTCCTCAGGCAGACCAACTGTAACTCTAATCTTGTCTTGGTAGCCAAAAGACTCCATATTGCGTATAATAATTCCGCGTTCCATCAATTCCTGAAAAACCCATGCTGAATCTTGTGCTAAATCAACTAAAATAAAATTGGAACTAGTAGGTAGATATTCTAATCCTAATTTATCAAATTCTTGGTATAAATATTCTTTTCCGGATTGGTTGAGCTCCACAGATTTAGCTAGGTGCTCCTCAGCCTCCAAACTAGCTATTGCTGCTTTTTGAGCCATCAGATTAACATTAAAAGGTTGCCTTACCCTATCTATGTAATCTATCAACTTTTGATTGGCAATCCCATAACCAATCCTTAATCCTGCTAAAGCATAAGCTTTAGAAAAAGTTCTTAAAATAATTATATTCTCGTGATTGGCTAAATAATTTACCGTTTCAGGATAAGCTGGATTATCAACATATTCATAATATGCCTCATCAAAGATAACTAATACATCATCAGGAACCTGCTTTAAAAAGTTGTCTACTTCCTCTTTAGTCACAATTGTTCCTGTTGGATTATTAGGATTACAGATAAAGATCAACTTAGTATTAGGTGTTATGGCTGCAGCCATCGCTTCTAAATCATGAGCATAGTCCTTTAGTGGTACACTAACTATCTTTCCACCCATAATATTAGTAGCAAATCTATACTCACTAAATGTAGTTCCTGCTATAATCACTTCTGCCTGCTCAGTAATGAATGTCTGAGCTAACAAAGCTAACAGTTCATCAGAACCATTGCCAAAAATCAACTCTTCTTCTCTTACTCCTACTTTAGCAGCTAATTTCTGTCGTAAATAATGAACATTCCCATCAGGATAAATATTAACCTGCTTCGCTGCCTCTTTCATCTTCTTAATTGCTTGGGGAGCTGGCCCTAATGGGTTTTCATTAGAAGCTAGTTTAATTACTTCTTCTAATCCTAACTCCCTTTTAACCTCTTCAATTGGCTTTCCTGGCACATAAGGCTCAATCTTCAAAATTTCTTGACGAACTATACTTTCATCAATCATATTATTTCCTCCTATCTACTATATCTGGCCTTAAATTCTCTGCTTCTCTTAAATAAATATGGTTAATTTCAGTTAATGTTTTTGTAGTATTATAATGGATTAAAACCCTAATACACCTTTCTAAAGCTCCCTCAATCTCCAACTCCTGAGTACATAATAATGGAGTATCTGTTAAGCCAATTCTTCTAGCAGCAACCGCTGGAAAAACCTGATCAAGATCTGAGGTCATTGATAAGAAAATCGATGTAATATTATCTTCTTTAATTTCATTCAACTTGAGCATTTCTTCTAATAACTCTCTAGTTGCCTTTAAAATCTCTTGTTCAGTATTCTCTTGTACTGTAGTTGCCCCTCTAACTCCTCTAACTTTCATCTTCTCCCTCCTTTTAGAGAAACATTATATTCATATTAAGTAGTTGCACGATGACCCAACCCTATTGCCATTTCATTTAAGTGTAATAATCCAATTTCAAAGAAGATAGCTACACTAATATGATCCTCCTTGCGAGCAATCCCTATCTTTCCTCCTACATCAAAGCCAACCGCTTTAGAATGAATTTGCTTTAAAGCTTCATGAGTTGCTCCAGCAACTGCACCTTGATCAGCATGTGTATTCTTGATTATTCCTTCTCTTTTAGCAGCAACAATAGCTCTTTCAATAATCTTTTTTATTGAAGAATTAAATTCTCCTCCAAAATCAACAGCACCTACTTGTAAAGTTTCCTGTTGATAAACACCTTTTAATCGTTTTTCCTCCTCACGATTACTCAATGCCATCTTAATTGCTGCGGTAGCTACTACCTTACTCGCTTTATCTTTATTCGTCATATTATTCCTCCTTCCATTTTTTTTATATAATCATATACATCAAACTAATAATTATACACTATCAGTAGCTTGTCAAACTCAGACTCTTCAACCTTTATATCAGCAAAACTTTGCTTAAATCAATGCATATAAGTATATATAATATCAAAAAAGCACTCCTACCAATAGGAGTACTTAGACTAACCCCACCTACTCCTACCTAACTACCATCCTACTGGGTTACTAGAATATTTAATTTTATACTTTAAACAATTATACCCTACAATTATACCTACTACCATACTACTTTTCTACGTTTGCCTATTATCTTAACATAATTTCATATTTAACACAAGGGCCAATTTAAAATTGACTATCAATTCTCACCCGTCCTAAAGTCTTATATTCATCTTGTACCCAAAATTGTTGCTCTCTCTCAAATGGATACAATACACCAGAAAGCTCATCAATCCTAATCCATAATCCCCTTTCAATCCCTCTAGTATCAATAATTACTCTATCACCATTTCTAACCCTTATTTGAGCAACCCCTCCAGCAAAACTATCTTTAACTTCTCCATTAACTATTAATTTAGCTTCTGGTAAATCTAACTGCCCTTGAATAGTAACCCTTAACTCTTCTTCAGGTGCTGAAAAAACTTCTTGAGCTGGCTCACCAAAATGATATTCTTCCCCAAGCAGAGAGTTGACCAGCGGCAAATTTGAAATTAAAGTTCTATCAAAATCAGGATTAACTAAAATTATTTGGACTGTAACTAACAATACAAGTCCTACCACTACGATTTTCAGTAATATCCTTTCGATCACTTTAATTAAATCACTAACCAACCGAAAAAAACGATTAGGCATAGTTCTTCCCCCTAAATATAGCTCTTTTGCTATAATAATATGTTTGTAAGGAGTTAATCTATGCCAAATAAAGTATAATTTCATTTGAATTAATTTTTATCTTAAAGAGTGAGCAACCTGTTAAGTTTAAATAATAAGCTAAAAAAGATTAAAAAACAATAACTTTTCTAATATTCCTATTTCTTCTAACTAAGATTTTTTCAAAATCAAGCTCCAGCTTATTTCAACTCAATATTAAAGTACCCTAACTTAAATCTGTTTATGTAATTCAAACTTGATTACCTACTACATACCCCATAGAAAAGGCAGCTTGTAAATTAAACCCACCTGTATAAGCATCAATATCTACTAGCTCACCAGCAAAGTATAATCCTTCTACTAACTTTGATTCTAAAGTACCGGGATCAATCTCTTCTGTATCAACCCCTCCAGCAGTAACAATTGCTCGTCTAAAGCCTTTAGTTCCAGTAATCGTCAACTCTAATCCAGTTAATAATTTTAATAACTCTCTTCTTTCCTCACGAGTAATCTGATTAACGAATTTATCTTCAGGAATAGATGATAAATTAATAATAACTGGAATCAAGCCCTTAGGTAATAGATCACCCAAGCTATTTTTGAATTGTTTCCTTGAATATTTAGCAAAATCTCTCTGCAATCGCTTATCTAACTGCTCAATAGAAAGAGCAGGCTTTAGATTAATCTTTAACTTTAATTCTTGATTTAAGTTATTTGCTACTTGGCGACTCAAAGTTAAAATAATTGGCCCGCTAACTCCAAAATGGGTAAATAACATCTCCCCAAACTCTTCTGCAACTTCTTCTCCAGCAATAGTTAAAGTTACAGTTACATTCCTTAAATTTAACCCTTGTAATTCCATAACCCATTCTTCTGCAATCTCTAGGGGAACTAAAGAAGGTCTAGTTTGAATTATATTATGACCAACTTTTCGGGCCAACCAATAGCCATCTCCTGCAGAACCAGTAGTTGGATAAGCTGCTCCTCCTACCGCTAACAATAAATTATCTCCATTATAGCTACTCTTGCTAGTCTTAACTCCTTTAATCACTCCATTAACAACTATTAATTCTTCAACCGCTTCCTTTAACTTAACTTCGACTCCATTATCCACAATAAACCTCTTTAATGCTTCCACTACATCGCGAGCTGAATCTGACGTAGGAAAGACCCTCCCACCGCGTTCTACTTTAGTCTCAACTCCCAACTGAGAAAAAAAATCTCGTACTTGCCAGTTAGAAAAAGAGTAGAGACTGCTATATAAAAACTTACCATTCCCTGGGAAATTATTAATTATCTCCTCTACTTCGCAATTATTAGTCAGATTACACCGTCCTTTCCCAGTGATCAATAACTTCTTACCTAGTTGTTCATTCTTTTCTAATAATAATACTTTCTTTCCTTTTTTAGCAGCAACACCTGCTGCCATCATTCCTGCTGCTCCACCACCAGCTACAATTAGATCGTACATTTAAAACCACCTCGCCCTTCTAATTAACAGTTAAAATTAAAATCATTAAATCCTTAAACTCAAAACCCATTCACTCATGAAGACTATTTCATAGTAACATCTAAATTGTACTTATTTTATCTATTGTTAGTTTTTTAACTATTCATTTTTCAATATTAAATATTCACTGCTTTATAGGGAAATAAAAAAGCAGCCCGCAAATACGAGCTACTGAATTTTTTTAATTGCATTTTTAGCTGCTTGTTGTTGTGCTTCTTTTTTACTAGATCCAATACCAGTACCTAATACTTCATCTTCAAAAACAACTTGTACAGTAAATTCTTTATTATGATCTGGCCCTTCTTCCTTAACCACCAAATAATCAGGACGTGAGTTAGAACTTTGCTGAATTAACTCTTGTAATAATGTTTTATAATCTTGAATATGCTCTCCAGCTTCAACAGTCATAATATCAGCAGTTAATAATTCTAAGATAAACTCTCTAACAACTTCCAAACCTTGATCTAAATAGATACTTCCTACCAATGCCTCAAAAGCATCTGCTAAAATAGAGTTCCGCTTTCTTCCTCCTGTAATTTCTTCACCTTTTCCTAATAATAAATAGTTGCCTAAATTAATTTCTTTAGATTTTTCAGCTAATACTGGAGCACTGACTACTACAGATCTAATCTTGGCCAATTCTCCTTCAGGATGGTCAGGATATTCAGCAAAAATGTATTCACTAATCACCAAATCTAATATAGCATCACCTAAAAACTCTAACCGTTCATTATTCTTTAAACTTCGTTCTCTATTTTCATTAGAATAAGATTTATGAGTGATAGCTCTTTTTAATAACTCTTCATTTTGAAACTCTACCTCAATTTCCTGCTCTAATTTATCAACTTTTTGCTTATCAAACTCCATGTTATCAACACCTTATATTAAGCATTATACTCCTTTAAGATAATGGTAGCATTCTGACCTCCAAAGCCTAATGAGTTAGATAAGGCTACCTTCACCTCTGTTTCTTTAGCTTCATTTGCTGCATAGTCAAGGTCACACTCTGGGTCTACATTTTCATAATTAATTGTCGGTGGAATAATATTATTTTGAATAGCTAAAGCTAAAGCAATAGCCTCTATTCCTCCTGCTCCTCCCAACAAGTGTCCAGTCATTGACTTAGTCGAGCTTACAATTAATTCCTCAGCATGTTCACCAAAAACCCTTTTAATAGCTGCTGTTTCTAATTTATCATTAGCAGGTGTAGAGGTTCCATGAGCATTAATATAGTTCATTTCAGTTGGCTCAATATTTCCTTGCTCAAGGGCCATCTCCATAGATCGAGCAGCACCTTCACCACCAGGAGCTGGAGCAGTAATATGATGAGCATCAGCAGACATACCATACCCAGCTACCTCAGCATAGATTTTAGCACCTCTAGCTTGAGCACTTTCTAGAGATTCCAAAATCAATACTCCTGAACCTTCACCCATTACAAATCCATCACGCTCTGCATCAAATGGTCGACTGGCTGCTTGTGGATTATCATTATTAGTACTCATCGCTTTCATAGCACAAAATCCAGCACATGAAGCAGGAGTAATTGCTGCTTCAGTTCCACCAGCAATCATCATCTTAGCATCTCCACGCTTGATAATTTCAAAGGCATCCCCAAGAGCATTGGTTCCTGAAGCACAGGCAGTTACTGCCGTTACATTTGGCCCTTTAGCACCAGTATGAATAGAAACCTGCCCAGCAGCCATATTAGCAATCATCATCGGAATAAAGAAGGGACTAACTCGATTTGGCCCTCTCTTTAATAAGCGATCATACTGCTTCTCAAAAGTCTCTACCCCTCCAATTCCTGAACCAATCAAGACTCCAATATCATTTGCATTCTCTTCATTTATCTTTAACTCTGCATCCTCAAGGGCCAATTTAGCTCCAGCTACAGCAAATTGAGCATAACGATCCATCCTCTTAGCTTCCTTATGCTCTATGCCAAACTCCTTAACATCAAAATCCTTAACTTCAGCAGCAATTTGAGTTTTATATTCACTAGCATCAAAATGAGTAATAGTGTCAACTCCCGATTTTCCTGCTGTTAATGAGGACCAATAATTTTCAATTCCAGTCCCGATAGGAGAAATGACCCCCATTCCAGTTATCACTACACGATTAGTCATCTTTTGTATTCCCTCCTAAGTACTCTTTAGCTTCTTCAATTAGATTTTCAAATATCTGTTTGACAGGTAATATTTCATTTAATTGGTATGCTTTCTCACCGGCAAATACTAAACCATGATCCATGTCTCCACTTTGAGCTTTTAGTAAGGATTCCATAATACAGAACCTCCGCGAACACTTTTTCAAACAGAGATAGTCACAAGATGTGTCTAGTTCATCACCCTCTACCTTGTTTAAAAACTCATTTCGTAAAGCTCTTCCTGGTAAGCCAACTGGACTATCTATAACAACTCCATCTTCTGGAGTAGCATTCATATATAATTCTTTAAATTCATCTTCAACTTCACACTCTTCACTAGCTACAAATCTAGAACCCATTTGTACTCCATCTGCTCCCATTTCTAATACTTCAGCTATATCTTCACCATTCATAATTCCCCCAGCAGCAATAACTGGAATCTCAACTGCATCAACAATCTTATCAATTAACGATTTCATTGGTTGGTCAGTACCTAAATGACCACCAGCTTCTTTTCCTTCTACTACAATCGCAGAAGCTCCTAATCTCTCAGAAATTTTTGCTAATTTAACCGATGATACGATTGGAACAATTTCAACATCGCCCTCTTTGCCTAAGGAGAATAAATCACGAGAAAATCCTGCTCCTGCCACTATTAAATCAATTCCTTCACTAATAGATGCCTTAGCTAAATCTTTAAATTCATTAATTGCCACCATAATATTTACACCAATAATTCCTGTAGATAACTGACGTGCCCGTCTAATTTCTTCTTTAATCTCTTTTACTGTTAAGCCAGAACCAGCTATTAATCCTATCCCACCTTCATTAGCTACAGCTGCAGCTAAAGGAGCAGTAGAAACTTTAACAGCCATACCACCTTGAATAATGGGCACTTTAGCTACTAAATCGCCTATTCTTAATTTAGGTAACTCCAACATTATTCCCCCAGTTTTAATTTATTAATGGATAAAGCCCCCGTTTATAAAACAATATAAACGGGGCATTATCCATCCAACAGACTATAAATTATAAAGCATTTTCAATATAATCTACTGCATCTTGCACAGTTCCAATATCTTCTGCATCCTCATCAGGAATCTCAATGTCAAATTCCTCTTCAAATGCCATAACAACCTCAACAATATCTAAAGAATCAGCTCCTAAATCCTCAATGAATGAAGCCTCTGGAGTTACTTCATCAGCATCTACACCCAATTCTGTAACTACAATCTCTTGAACCTTTTTTAAAGTATCCATTCCTGTCACCTCCTTTCAAAAGAGTAATTGATAGTTTATAACTAATAATTAAAACCTAATTTAAAAACTTTAAGCCATATAACTTATTAATTAAACTCCTTAGGTTTATTTTAGTTTTAAGTATTAATATTGAATTTTTTTGCTTTTACTTCCCCTACTCTTTCATTATATGTTTTCCCTAATCTACCATCTTGTATAACTAAAAATCACAGCTTTCTCAATGTTTTTTCTAAAGAGCGCTGGTCCTGAACATTTAATGCTGTTACACTACGATCAATCTTTCTCATAAATCCTTTTAGTACTCGCCCCGGGCCAACTTCAATAAAGGTATCTACACCAGCATCAATCATCCTCTGAATAGACTCTTGCCAGCGTACTGAGCCACTAATCTGCTCGATTAAAGCATCTTTAATATGGTCGACTTCAGTAGTAATCTCAGCCTTAACATTCGTTACAAGCGGTATTTGAGGTTCATTAAAATCTATTGTCTCAAATTCTTGGGCCAACTTCTCCCCAGCAGATTCCATCAAACTAGAATGAAAAGGGCCACTGACATCTAACATAACCGCTCTCTTAGCCCCAGCCTCCTTAGCTAATTCAGCAGCCTGCTCAACAGCTTTCTTCTCACCAGAAATAACGACTTGGCCTGGACAGTTAAAATTAGCTACTTCAACTATGCCATGCTTACTTCCCGAAGTACAAACTTTTTGCACTTCATCTGCTGACAGACCAATAATTGCAGCCATTGTTCCTTCACCAGAAGGATCTGCTGCTGCCATCAATTGCCCCCTCTTTCTAACAAGTTGTACAGCATCAGCTAACTCCAATACCCCTGCAGCAACTAAAGCAGAATACTCACCAAGACTATGTCCTGCAACTAGATCAGGCTCAAGCCCTTTTTCTAACAATAATTTATAGATACCAATACTGGTAGCCAAAATAGCTGGTTGAGTATTACTTGTCTCCTTTAGCTTTACTTCTGGTCCTGAAAAACATACTTCTGATATATCTATATCTAAAGCTTGATCTGCTTCTGCAAAAGCCTTTCTAACCACTTCAAAATCCTGAGCCAACTCTGCTCCCATTCCTACCTTTTGCGAACCTTGCCCAGGAAAGATAAATGCCATTTTTCCCATCATATACTCCTCCAAACCATTATTAATTAATAGTTATCAATCACTAATTATTAATCAATCCACAACTTTTTTCTAAAACTTCTTCAGCAACAGCCACAATATCAGTAATGATATCGACAGCAGGTTCTTCTTTAGTAAGCATTCCTGCTACCTGCCCAGCCATTACAGTTCCTTTATCAACATCTCCGTCAATTACAGCTCGTTTCAAACGACCTACCCCTAATTCTTCAATCTTATCCTTAGAAGCATTTTCACGCTCCATCTTTTCAATCTTACGAGTTAATTTATTCTTTAAATTTCGAACAGGGTGACCAGTAGAGCGAGCAGTTACGATTGCTTCTCTATCCTTAGCTTTAATGATAGCTTCTTTATAATTATCATGGGCAATACATTCTGTTGCACAAACAAACCTTGTTCCTATTTGAGCTCCAACCGCACCTAATGATAATACTGCCGCTAAACCACGACCATCTGCAATCCCTCCTGCTGCGACAACAGGAAGATCAGTAGCATCAACAATCTGAGGTATTAAAGCCATCGTTGTCAACTGTCCAATATGACCTCCTGCTTCATTACCTTCAGCGATTACAGCATCAACATCAAAGCGAGACATTCTCTTAGCTAAAGCTACCGAAGCAACTACCGGGATAACTTTAGCCCCAATTGCTTTTAAATCTTTAATATATTTACCAGGATTACCAGCACCAGTAGTTACAACAGCTACCTCTTCTTCCACAACAACTTCCATTACCTGATCAACATGCGGTGATAGTAACATTACATTAACTCCAAATGGCTTATCCGTTATTTTCTTAACCTTTTGAATCTCTTCTCTAACTATATTAGCTGGTGCATTTCCCGCTCCAATAATACCTAAGCCACCAGCCTCAGAAACAGCAGCTGCCAACTCTCCAGTTGCAACCCAAGCCATTCCTCCTTGTATGATTGGATATTCTATATCTAATAGTTCACATAATTTAGTCCTTATCATTTTTATATTTCCCCCTTTATGACCATTCTATGACTGTTGCTCCCCAAGTTAATCCAGCCCCAAATCCAACTAAAACAACAGTGTCGCCTTCTTTTATCTTTCCTTCTCGCACAGCTTCATCCAAAGCCAGTGGAACTGAAGCAGCAGAAGTATTTCCATACCTATCAAGATTAACATAAATCTGTTCTTCAGTTAAATCAAGTCGTTTTCTGGCAGCATCAATTATTCTAATGTTGGCCTGATGTGGGATTAAATAATCAATATCTTCACTACTCAATCCTACTTGATCTAGTGCTTCTTTAGCTGCTTTACCTAAGATTCTAACAGCAAATTTAAAGACAGGGTTACCATCCATTTCAAGGTAGTGAGCACCTTCTTCAAGCACCCCTTGAGAAAAAGGTCGCTTTGAACCTCCAGCTGGAACTCTTAATACTTCACCCTTAGAGCCATCAGCACCTAAAGAATTAGATAAGATTCCAGCAGATTGAGTCGGCTGTAAAACTACCGCCCCCGCACCATCACCAAATAAGATACATGTTCCTCTATCGTCCCAATTAAGTATTTTAGAAAGAGTTTCAGCACCAACAACTAAAATATTATCATAAGCACCTGTTTCTATATACTGAGTTGCTACTGATACACCATAAATAAAGCCTGTACACGCAGCAGCCAAATCAAAAGCTGGAACTCCTTCAGCCCCTAACTTATCTTGTAGTATACAAGCTGTTGAAGGAAGTCCAAGGTAGTCAGGAGTTGAAGTAGCTACTAAGATCAGATCTAGATCCTTTACTTCTAAATCAGCACTCTCCAACGCAGCTTTTGCTGCTTGACAAGCCAAATCAGAAGTAACAACTTCTTCCTCAACTATTCTTCTCTCTTTAATCCCTGTTCTGCTTATAATCCATTCAGCATCAGTATCTACTATTTCTTCTAAATCATTATTTGTCATTACATTTTCGGGGGCAAATGAACCTACTCCTGCAATTTTAGCCCTTCTTAATTCCTGCTCCATAGCTATTAATCAGTCCTTCCATCAATATTGGCTTTTATTGAATCAATCAACTTAGCTTCGATTGATTCTTGAGCAATTTTTATTGCGTTCTTAATTGCTTTGGCATTCGAACTACCATGACTAATAATTACTATTCCATCAACCCCCAACAAGGGAGCACCACCATATTCTGTATAATCCATCTTCTTTTTTACTCTACTAAAGGCAGGCTTTAATAACAAACCACCTAACTTAGTCAACCAGCTTGCTTCAATCTCCTGCTTAATAATCTTAAATAAACTCTTAACTAAACCTTCCGATGTCTTCAGTACTATATTACCCACAAATCCATCAGCTAACACCACATCATATTCACCAGTAAATATATCTCTTCCTTCAATATTTCCAGCAAAATTTATGTCCTCTTCCTCTTTTAGCATTTGATGAACATTCAAAACTAATTCATTCCCCTTTTTCTCTTCTTCACCAATGCTTAATAAGCCAACTTTAGGATTCTGTTTATGTAAAATTTCAGTAGCATAAATCTGGCCCATTATTGCTTGTTGAAACAAATGTTCCGGCTTACTATCTACGTTGGCCCCTGCATCTAAGACTAAAGTCCGCTCTTGTAGTGTTGGAAAGACAGCACCAATGGCTGGTCTTTTAACCCCTTTTATTCGACCAATGTTAAATAAACCACCTGCCATTACTGCTCCTGTATTCCCAGCAGACACAAAACCATCAACCTCTCCTTCATTAACCAATCTAGTACCTATTGCAACAGTTGAATCCTTCTTCTTTCGCAATGCTTTAGCAGGAGATTCATTCATCCCAATTACCTCTGAAGCATGATAAATCTCTACCTTTTCATTTGGGAAAGAATACTGTTTAAGTTCTTCTTTCAACCTATCTTCAGGGCCAACCAAAACTATTTGCCCTTGAAACTGATCAATAATTTCCATAACCCCTTTAATTATCTCTTGGGGTGCATAATCGCCCCCCATTGCATCAATAGCAATCTTCAAAATTCTAAACCTCCTTACGCTCAGGATCATCAACTGAAAACATTATAAAATTTCCTACAAAAACTACATCTTCACTTGCTTTAGTTTCTACATTAACATAATATTTATTCTTTTTTGCCTTATCAACTCTAGCTTTAGCAATCAATCTTTCTCCGATATAAACAGGTCTATTATATCTAACATCTGATGAACCTGTCAAAGCTACATCAGTATCAATTATTGCTACCGCTAATGAATTAGCTTGAGCAAAAATATGATGCCCTCGCACAATTTTTGTTTTTTCCAAGCAAAGCTCCTCAGTAACCTCTAGAATAGAAAGTCCATTTTGATCAAGTTCAATATCTACTAACTCACCAATGATCTCTCCACTTTGTACAGACTTAACTTTAGAATAAGCCTGTTTAGCTACCATTTTAGTTCTCTTACGTACTTCAGGTATCCCCAATTCCATTCTATCTAGTCTAATAGTTTGGATGCTGACATCAAACATTTCAGACAGCTCCTTATCGACTAAAAATGGATTCTCTTTTAATTTATCCCGCAATTTATTCTGGCGCTCAGCTTTATTTAATTTACCCATTTATTATAACCACCTACTGAAACCTTATATTAAGACCAGGTACTAATTTTTTCTTCCATTTAACATTATATATAACTTTATTTATAAATGCAAGAGAAATCAGCTTATTTTTATTAATTTAACTTAAGTTTAAGGTTAAGGCTAAGGTTGAGTCAACCATCAAGTACATAAAGTTTAGATTGTGCTTAAACTTAGACTCAAACTCAATTATAATCTACGCCACAAAATAAAAAAGAGCAGGTTTTTATCTCCCCTACTCTTTTCATCTATAAGCTATATTTATTTAACCTTCTTACCTTTGTAATATCCACACTCTGGACATACACGATGTGACAATTTGAATTCATGGCACTGAGGACACTCAATCAAGTTTGGTGCATTTAACTTCCAATGAGTTCTTCTCTTTCTTTTACGCGTCTTAGAAGTCCTCCTCTTAGGTACTGCCATTGAAATCCCTCCTTTCAAATTTTAAATTATTAATTGTTACTATAATTACAACCCAATATTATTCTTCATCAGGCAATAACTTCTCAAGCTTTGCTAATCTAGGGTCAACTTTATGCATTATACAATCACAGTCTTCTTGATTCAAGTTTCGACCACAATTAGGGCATAAACCCTTGCACTCTTCATCACAGACATACTTCATCGGTACTGCTAACCTAATATGCTCAGTTAAAATTGTACTTATATCAATTTCTGCATCTTCAACTTCTGTTTTAGAAACCTCTCCTTTTACTTCAAACTCTAATGTAGTCTTAAATTCTTTTAAACAACGACTACAAACTACCTGTAATGATAAAAAGACAGTTCCTATAATAACATACTCGCCCTCAGAATTGATAACCTTTAATTCCAAATTACTTGGTTCAATAATTGAAATTTTTTGTCCTTGAATAGTTCTATCTTCTGCCTCCAAAGCAAAAGCAGTATTCATCATGGCTCCAAGATTATCTTTAATTTCTGTGATATCTATTTTCATCTAATCACCTCTAAACAACATACCTATTATAATATAGGAATTCCTCTTTTGTCAAGAGTTTCTCTAGAATTACCCTATCAATTCTTCAGTATCTCGTGCTATCACAAGTTCTTCATTAGTAGGAACTACAAATACTTTAACTTGAGAATCATCAGCACTTATTTCTTGTACTTTTCCTCTAACATCATTCTTAGCTGAATCAAGTTTGATTCCTAAATGCTCTAAATCTTGACAGATTGACTCTCTTATACCAATTCCATTTTCGCCAATTCCTGCTGTAAAGACAACTGCATCTACTCCATTCATAGCTGCAACATAAGAACCGATATACTTCTTAACTCGATAACTAAATACATCCAAAGCTAATACTGCTCTTTCATTTCCTGCTTCAGCTGCTTGCTCAATATCTCTCATATCACTGCTAACTCCAGATAAACCTAATAATCCACTCTCCTGATTCATTAAATTATCTATCTCTGCTGGTGATAGATCTTCTTGTTCCATAATAAATGGAATCGCTGCCGGATCAAGATCACCACACCTTGTTCCCATAACTAACCCTTCTAAAGGAGTTAAACCCATACTTGTATCATAAGATTGCCCATTTTTAACAGCTGTTATACTAGCTCCATTTCCTAAATGACAAGTAATTACTTTCAATTCTTCTAAATCTTTTTCTAATTCTTGAGCAACCGCTTGAGCTACAAACTTATGTGATGTTCCATGGAAACCATAACGACGAAGAGCATATTTCTCATAGTATTCGTAAGGTAAACCGTAAGTATAAGCTTCCTTAGGCATAGTTTGGTGGAAAGCTGTATCAAAAACAGCAACCTGCTGAGCATGAGGCATTAATTTTTCACAGACTTCAATTCCCATTAAATTAGGCGGATTATGTAACGGAGCCAAATTAGACCATTTCTCGATCTCCTCTTTAACCTCTTCATCAACAATTACTGACTCAGAAAAAGATTTTCCTCCTTGCACTACTCGGTGACCTACTGCATTTACTTCATCTACTCCAGTAATAACTCCTTTATTCTCATCAGTTAATGATTCAATTACTAATTCCATTCCAGCCGCATGATCTGCAATTTCAGTTTCTAGTTCAATTACCTCTCCAGTACTAGCTTCTTGCTCTAAACATGAGCCATCAATTCCAATTCTTTCTACTAACCCTTTTGCTAATACCTCTTCTTGTTCCATGTTAAATAATTGATATTTAATTGAAGAACTTCCACTATTAATTACTAAAATTTTCATTTCTTAATCCCCCTTGTTTTTTAGCTGTTTTATTAATTTAACTTAATTTTTATAATTGTTTACTTTTGAGCCTGCACAGCAGTAATTGCTGTTACATTAACAATATCCTGAACACAACAACCCCGAGATAAATCATTTACTGGTTTAGCTATTCCTTGTAACACAGGGCCAATCGCTTCAGCTTGAGCAAACCTCTCCACTAACTTATACCCAATATTTCCTGATTGTAAATCTGGAAATATCAAAACGTTAGCATGGCCAGCCAGATCACTTTCAGGATACTTTTTCTCAGCAACTTTAGATATAATAGCAGCATCAGCTTGCATTTCACCATCAATTTTAAGCTCTGGAGCGAGCTCACGAGCTAATCCAGTGGCATTTCTTACTTTATCAGACATCTCATGTTTAGCACTGCCATTAGTAGAAAATGATAACATTGCTACCTGTGGATCAATCCCAACTAAACTATCAGCTGTTCTAGCAGATGAAACTGCTATTTCAGCTAGTTGCTCAGATGTAGGATTAGGATTAACTGCACAATCCCCAAAGACTAACAATCCCCCATCTCCAAAATCTTTATCCTTAACAATCATAATAAAAGCACCAGAAATAACTGAAATTCCTGGAGCAGTACCAATTACTCTAAGAGCTGCTCTTAATACCTTCCCGGTCTCAGCAACAGCTCCTGCTACTTTACCATCTGCATCCCCTTTTTCAACCATTAGCGAGGCAAAATACAATGGATCTGTAACTTTTTCTCTAGCTTCTTCTAATGTAATTCCCTTATGCTCTCTTAATTGATAATAAGCTTGACTATACTCTTCTAACTTATCAGACTCAACAGGATTGATAATTTCAACTCCTGTTAAATCAGTACCACACTCTGAAGCTACATCTTGAATTTCCTTTTCTTCCCCAAGTAAGACAATATCAGCAACCCCTTTTTCTAAAATAATAGGAACTGCTTCTACTACCCTTGCATCGGCACCTTCTGGAAGAACAATCTTTTTTCTCTTTTGTCTTGCTTGTTGGTAAATATTACTAATAAAGCTCATCCCTTGCCCTCCTTAATATTTATAACTAGAAAATAAGCTCCTTATACTCTTATAAAATTATGCTTAATCCATAGAACTCTCTTTTAGAACTACTAGATTAAGGAATACTAGATTAATTACGCAATCTCCTTGTTTTTCTTCAAAGTTTAAATAATAGAAAAAGTCTACATTGCCTTAATTTTTCTAATTATCTGACATATTATTAATAGTTTCTGATTTAAATAATCAACCATCCTTAATTATCATTTATCAACCATTGGCAACTAGTTAAAAATTACTGATCACTTTCACTACTCATGAATTGTCAGCACTATATATTTTTAACAATTCTTTTCAAATTATACCGCTTTAAGATTGATATTTAAATTATAACAATCTATAATAAACAACAAGGAGGAATTTAAATGAAAGTATTAGGAATCATCACTGAATATAATCCATTTCACTATGGACATCAAATTCACCTTAATAAATCACTGGCCAAAAGTAAAGCGGATGCAACAATCTGTATTATGAGTGGTAGCTTTTTACAAAGAGGCACCCCGGCTATTGTCAATCAATGGACTCGTACAAAAATGGCTCTTCAACAGGGTGTAGATTTAGTAATTCAACTCCCTGTTGCTTATACCACTCGCAGTGCCCAATACTTTGCTTATGGAGCAGTAAAATTACTCACCGCAACTAATACTGTGGACTATCTTTGCTTTGGTAGTGAATTAGGAGAAATTGGCCCTCTTAAATTAATTGGTAAATTACTGGCAGCTGAACCTAAAGAGCTTGAACAATTAATTAAAAAAGAGTTAAATACAGGAGTATCTTATCCAGTAGCCCGTAGTAAAGCTTTATCTAAATTTTTACAGATAAACTCCAACTCAACTGATATTTCACCAACTAAATTAAAAACTATTTTGACTAATTCTAATAATATTTTGGGTTTAGAGTATATCAGAGCCTTAACTAACTTAGAGAGCCCAATCACTCCTTTAACGATTAAACGAGAAGGAAGTGATTATCACTCCACTAGATTACAAAAAATAGCTAGTGCATCAGCCATTAGAGAAGAGGTTAAGAAAAATTATAACTCTAAACAACCACTTCTAAATGCTGAATTAGCTAATTCAATGCCTGCTTCAACCTTTAAACTATTAGAAACAGCATTTGAAGATGGGGTTGGCCCTATTTTTTACGAAGACTTTACTTTACAGATCTTAACTTTATTACGAAGAACTACCCGGCATCAATTAAGAAATTATGAAGGAGTAACCGGAGGGTTAGAAAATAGAATTAAAGATGCTGCTACAAAAGCAACATCTCTCTCAGAATTAATCAAATTGATTAAAACTAAACGTTTTACCCAAACCCGAATCCAACGAATTCTAACTCAATTATTATTAGGTTTAAACCAAAAAAAATTAAACAAGTTTGAATTAGCAGGAGGGCCAAAGTATTTTAGAATATTAGGTTTTAATCAACAGGGTAGAAAATTACTTAAATTATTAAAAGAAAGGGCTAAGTTACCAGTCATCACTAAGCTGTCAAACCACTTCCGTTCTAATCAGCAACCTAAAGATATCAGACAAAAGATGCTCTTAGCTGATATTAAAGCTAATAATATCTATTCACTAACTTCTCCTAAATCAATAGCCCGAAAAGGAGGAGTTGATTTTTATCGTCACCCGATCGTTCTAACCTAAATTTCTTCTAAATATGATATGATTTGATCTATATCTTCAGCAACAACAATTTCAATCCCCTCTTTTTCTACCTTCTCTACATCTTCTTGATTTCCTAATGGAACAAAGAAGATGTCCGCTCCTTCTTCTTTAGCAGCTGCTATCTTTTGTTCTACTCCATCGATCTTTCCTACTTTACCATCCAAACTGATTGTTCCAGTCCCAGCTATTTGTACATTTTCAGTTAAATCCTTTTCAGTCAATCGGTTATAAATCTCTAAAGTAAACATACTTCCAGCTGATGGCCCACCAATCTGACCTGCTTCAATATTAACCTCAATTGGTAACTCATATTCTCTTTGGTAGGGACTAATTAAAACACCAATTGATGGTTGAGTTGAACCTTCTTCAAGAACTTTAGTCTCAATTATAAACTCCTTCTCTTCTCCATTACGCTTAACTGTTACTTTAACATCAGCACCTACTTCTCTTTCTTGGACCTTATTAATAACTTCTGTCAATAATCCAACAGGTTGATCATCAATTGCTATAATAATATCATCAGCCTGTAATTTATTATAAGCATCACTTTCATCTAAGACCTTGACTATACGAGCACCTTCTCCAGTAATTTTAGTCTCATACCCAGCTTTTTCTAAAGCAACTGCTTTGGCTTTCATCTGACTTTCTTTCATCATTTCCTGCATCAGTTCAAAGTATTCCTCCATATCTACTCCAGGTGGCAAAAAGTTTCTAGATCTCAACTCTACCAAATCAGGATTAAATAATCGAATATAAATAGATTCTATCAAGCTGGCCCTCTTCATTGAGACAGATGTCAACATTATATCTCCTTGGACTGGATAAGTAGTTGGCCCTTCTTCTATCTCAATCATTGGTGCTAGCTTTTCTGCTTTCCCAGGGGAAACAAAATAGTAATTACTGGGCCAAAAAAATAAAATAGCTATCAAAAGACTAATAGCTATTAAACTTAATAACCTTTTATTCTTGATTAACCCTTTTTTCTTCATCCATATTCCACTCCTCAATTAAATTTTTAAACTTTGGAATTGCTTCTTTAGCTGACTGATAACCTAAATCAATACACTCTCGAGCTTGATCTAGATC
Source organism: Natroniella sp. ANB-PHB2 (assembly GCF_046097105.1). Taxonomy (GTDB): domain Bacteria; phylum Bacillota; class Halanaerobiia; order Halobacteroidales; family Halobacteroidaceae; genus Natroniella. The sequence continues at coordinate 1,149,947 of NZ_CP175562.1, forward strand.
AGTAGATTTAATATGACCTACTGGTGGCCTAATTAATAAGTCCGCACCATGATTTTTATGCTTAGTAATTTCTTGTTGCATAATATCAATTGAATTCATAATTACATCAAAAATAGTGCTGACCTCAGATTTATAATTTACTTTGTGGCTTACATCTACTCCAATTACAATATCTGCTCCTAATCCCCTGACAGCAGATACTGGAACCCGATTAAGAACTGCTCCATCTACCAGCTTTCTTCCGTCTAGTTGATGAGGCACATAAACTCCTGGAATAGACATACTAGCTCTAATTCCATCAGCTACTAAACCGCTATCAATTATAACTTCTTCACCGTTTTCAATATCTACAGCTACCGTTGCAAAAGGCAATTCTAATTGATTAAAATTCTTTTTTTTAGTCAATAATTCAAAAAACTCTTTAGCTTTATTACCAGCTATCAAACCCCTTCTTGGTACTGTTAAATCGGTCAAGTGATCCCAGGTCAAATGTTTTGCTAATCGTTCTAACATATGTAAATCTAATCCAACAGCATAAAAACCACCTACAATACTTCCAATACTTGTTCCAGCTAAATAATCAATCAAAATACCCTCTTCTTCAAAAACTTTTAAAACACCTAAATGGGCCAACCCTCTCGCTGAACCCGCTCCTAAAGCCAAGCCTATACTAGGTTTCATAAATTAGTTACCTCCTTATTTACGGCAATCCTCACCTCCTATTTCAATTGAGATGAAACTCAAAATGCTGAAGCATCGCCTTATCTTTATTATGATATTCAATGACCATAAAAATTATCCTTTCTGATAAATCTCTACTTCTAAAATTTAAGTTAAATCAACCATTAATAGATAAAGATTTAACTCTTACTTAGACTTAAACTCAATAACCTTCAAATATAAAAAAGAGTCCTAGGCAACCCCCTAGAACTCTTTCTAATTAACACTAATATTACTCTTCAATAGCATCTACTGGGCAGCTATCTACACATACTCCACAGTCAACACAACCTTCAGAGATTTCGTACTTATCATCTCCTTCTGAGATAGCCTCTACTGGACAATCATCTACACATACTCCACAAGAAATACATTCGTCAGTAATTGTATACATAATTTTCACCTCCACTTCAGCTATAAGTTGATTCAATTTAATTAAACCATTTAACATAACAAAATTAATCTTATGTAACCAAAATAGAGTACTGACTAAAGGTGACTTCTGACAGTCCTCTAGCATAGAATAGCATAGGTTATATGATTTGTCAATAGTAGATTATATATGATTTATTATGAAAATTTCAACTAACTTTTCTCACCTGATTTTAGTGATTAGATTGCTTCTCCTTCTAGTTATAACCTCTACATCTAAGCTAAACTCTTTTAGAGCAATAAGAGAGATTCGACCTAATATAAATTGAATCATACTGGCTCTTGAAAAAAAGTAAAAAACAGTTTTAAGCTTTTAATCCCTCTTATATATACTGACATTTTGTTCTTCTTTTGTGATTAAATCAACTCTCTCTAGCCGATACATTTCAATAACATTTTCATCTCTAGCTAAATTAAGCTCAGCTTCTTGATTAATACCACCAACTTTATCTAACTCTTGCTCACCAACTTCAAATTTAAATTCAATAGTATACTCTCCTAATAAATCACTATAAACTCCAAACCTATTTACTTCCTGTGAAATAGATATGTTACTATTTCCGGAACCAGCAGAAAGTAAGTTTCTAGCTCCAGAAGAATTAATCCTTTTATAATGTTTGATATTTTTAATCTCTAATACCAATTGCTTAGATAAATCTTTAGGCATTGGAAAAAATAAAGTAGTACTATAAACCCCTGATTGATTAATCGTTCCATCTAAATCAGTACTAGATAATCTACTAATCGGTCTTAGTTGATTTCCTGCTCCATCAGTTAGTACTGCATTCTGACTGGTAGATAACTTATAATATTTATTATCATTCAATTGAACATCCAGTTCTATATCAACAGCCACTCGTCCATCTACTTTAGTTATTTCTCCATCCCTAATCTGAATTTGATCAGAATTACAACCTACTAAAAAAATAGTTGTTATTAATAATAAACTAAACCACTTTTTCATTTTAATCCCTCCCTTAATTTTTTATTACATACTTAAAAAATATCCTTGCAACGCTCACATAACTCTAATTATAATACTTTTGTTGAACAACCTAAATTCATAATTACTGACTATTAGAGATTTCCTTCTTTAAATACTCAATCGTTTCCTCTTTGGTTTTAACCTTTCCAGTAGCTTGAGCTTCTTTTACCTTCTCAAGTAACTCTCCAACTTGAGGACCCTCTTTAATAGAAAAGAGTCTCATAAGCTCATCTCCAGTCACCAACCTATTCTTTGTTCTCTCTTCACCCTGCTCAAACTCTTTGATTAATTGTTTTAAAAAATTAATACAACCTTCAACTTCCTCAGCTTTATGATTTAATTCTTTGGTACTGATTAAATCAGCGGCAGCTACTAAACAAATATCAGAAATAAATTCCCCTCCAGCTTTAAAAAAGCGATATTTCCCTTTAGAGGTTAAATTCTCTGCGTAATATAAAGACATAGGCCGCATATGATATCTAACTAAAGTTCTAATATAAAAATTCTCTTCTTTACTAAAGCGTAAATCAGATAAAATCGAATCAAGATATTTGGCCCCTACTCGTTGATGACCATAAAAATGGATTTCTCCATCAATTATCTCCTCGCTCCAAATTTTTCCTAAATCATGAAATAATAGAGCCAACTTAAGCAAAGGAACTCTTTTTTGCTCAATTCTAGTAGCCCAAAATTCCTCTCTTAATAACTCTTCTAATCTCTGTAAAGCATAAGTTGAATGGGTCCAAACATCTTCTTGATGATACTTACATTGACCAATCTCCTTCAACTTTTCAATCTCAGGAATTAACAATGATAACAGAGAAAACTCCTCTTCCATTTCAATTAGATGTTGGGCTGAGCTATTAGAAGCTAAAAGTTTAATTAACTCTTCCCTAATCCGCTCTTTAGCTATCTTAGTAAGCTCTTTAGCTTCAACATCTTTCATTAGCTCCTTAGTCTGCTGCTCTAAAGTAAACCTAAGCCTAGCTGCAAATCTAATCGCCCTAAATAATCGAATTGGATCTGATTGAAAAGTATCCTCCTGAGCTGCTTTAATACTCTGATGCTTCAGATCATCTATGCCTAACAATGGATCAATCAGATATTTTCTTAAATCAGCTTGCTTTAATAAAGCATTCAAAGAATCAGCAGTTAGTTTGATTGCCAATGCATTAATTGTAAAGTCACGTCGCTTTAAATCAGCTTCAATAGTATCGCCAGCTAACAAAGCAAAATCATAGATTAATCCTTCTTTAACGACTCGATAAATATCATGTTTTTGATCTAAAATCACAAAACTACCACCTATTGCAACGGCAAAATCCTTGGCTACTTGATCTACTTGGCCCTCAATTGCTAAGTCAACATCCTTAATCTCCCGATCTAATAAATAATCTCTTACTACTCCTCCTACTAGAAACCCCTCTAAATTACTTTCTGCTAATATTTTCACTAATTTATCAAGCTCTTTAATCATATTTACTTCCTTTCTAATTTTATTAACATTTAAAACGCCGTATCAACTCCAAAATAAAGACTTCTCTCCCTTTCAGAGATAGAAATTCCTAACTTCGGTACTGCATAAAACCAATTTCCCAGCCCACTTTCAACAGCTAACTGATAACCATAAGCAATCTGTTCACTCTCTAATTCATCTAAATTAGCATAATCGACAAATAAACTACCATACAGATCACCAACAAATAAATTTGGATTCCAACTGCCCTTCCTTAACTCTGCTAATTTATGAATATACTCAATACCCAATTGAAAACCACTGGCATCGTCTTTATAATACTTTTCGTACTTAGAATCAAATCCTCTTAAATTATTATTTTTACTAAATTGTTCGAAGCTACTCCCTCTCATCACCAGACTACTATTATCAAACAAATACTGGTACACCAATTGAGCATTAACCCCATCGCTCTTCAACTTACTTTGCAAATGAAATACTATATTCTGTCTAGGATAGTTAAAATTAACCTTTAACCCAGGAATCGCTTCACTAAAATCGGTAGTATAATCTAATTCAACAGCTGCTAACCCTTCTAAGTCTGATTGATAAGCTGGATATGATAAGTTTAATTCAGAAACTCGTTGCTCACCTTTGTTACGATAACTAAAATTAGCGGTTAGTGGCTGTAACATCTTTGTTGTCCAGTAAAAGTCAACTCCTCCAGATTCAGAGTAGAGTACGTAGTAATTATTTAGACCTAACCCATCACTTCCTGCTACTAAATAAGGGAAGAATCTAATATTCGGCTTCAATAAATAACTAAGATTCTTCTTAGCAGCTGGCTCTTTAGTTAACTCAACTCCAAGTTCTGCAAAATCCAACTCAACCTCTTCAAGAATCTTTTGCTCAGGTATATAATAAGGAATCAATTTCTCTTCTTGCTTATAAATCGCCATTCCATTAGCTGTTATTGTACAAAAATAAAACTGATCATTAATAACCACTCCCCGTTCTGCATAACCTTGTTCAGTTAACTTAAAGAGTTGATCAGTTTCTAAATTATAATTATAAACTTCTTGATAGCCATCATAACTAGCTGTAAAGTAAAGTTGTCCCTCTATAACTTCAATAGCCCTTTCCGTTTCAGAAGTTACTAACAGAGGTTCCAAAGATAATTCTTCTAAATCTAAATAATTGATACCCCAGGAGCTTAAGTTGCCTTTACTAACAACAATTAATTGGTCTTCATAAGCTATCACTTCAGAAATAAGTTGATCAATGATTCCCAATTTCTTTTGCTTACCTTCTTGATACTGCCAAATCTCTGAACCAAATTCTTCTTTATTATCTTTAACATAGATAATTTTATCATCTTCTATAACTACAAAATCCTTAAATTCAGCCGTAAGTAACTCTTCTTTATCCCCTGTCAGTAGATCATAATGATATAAAACGCTAACATCTCCATAACCTAATCGTTCAATATTAGAGTAGCCACTCTTAGAATCATTTACAGCATAATATAACTCATTATCTTCAACTTGCAGTGAACCATCACTTACCTCTCTAGTCTCTAGTAAGACCCTTTCTTGCTCTAGTTTTGGATCGTATTCAATTAATTTATTTAAGCGACTATACATAAAAGGCATTGCTGACAAAGTTTCTGCTTTAAAATAATAGAGTTTATCATTTGCTGTCGTTAAAGCAGATAGGTATCCGTTTGAATTAGTTATAACTTCATCCCCAGCTATACTCCAATCTTGATACCTTTCCTCTTCGTACTCCTGCCATTGTTGGTACAACTCAGGAAATCTCTTGCCATAAACCTCTTTTGCTGCCTTATCTAATCCAATCTTCGGGAAAAAACCTCCAGCAAATGCTGCCCAATAATATGATCCATAATTAGAGAAAAGATCTGCAAATTTCTCTTCACCATAAGTATCTGCTAAATACTGAAAGAATTTTGCTCCATATAAGTATTGATGTCCCGCAGGAAAATAATTATGGCTATATGTTATTTCTAACATTGATGGCAATTCTCCTGCTTCAACCTTAGTAGCTATAATTGCATCATAATAAGCAGAATTTAATCTCCCCTCATAGGGACTAGTTTGTGATTCACCATAAACAGCAATCCCCTCTATTAACCATAATGGAGCATGAAGATTAGGTGAAAACAAATTTCCAAATACAGAGGTAGTTAAGTCACTTGCCCCAGAGGTATTGGTCATCTGAGCAATATGTACTAACTCATGAACATTTACTAGGCGATACCAATTTTCATAATCAGATAATCCTGAACGACTAGAGGGATTATTGGTAAAGATCCCCATCTTTCCATCAACAGGGTCTGCATAACCATTAGTAAACAATCCTAAATCGCCCAGTACTACCTTAACTTTGATATCATCTTGATTTCCAGTCAATTCCATGACTTCAGAACGATATTTTTCTAAATAATAAATAGTTTCTTGAGCTTGATACTCATAACCAGTTGGATAAAAAAGAAGAAAGTTATCAGTTCCATAAGTATACCAATCAAAAACTGAAGCATAAAGATTAGCTCTCAGACCAAAAATTAATAAACAAGTTAAGACTAAAGATATTATGATTGATTTTTTCATTAGCTCACTCCCCAATAATTACTCTTATACCTATTATATCTAATTAATTATTAATTTTCACTATTTATTATTCTATAAATAGAATAATAAATAATTTTAGTTCTAATCATAATTATGTAATTATTTTATCTTAAAAATTGTAAAATTATAAAACTTAAAAGGGTTTTTAATCTCTTTCGTGAATATATTTGCAGTGAACTTTTTTATCATAATAATTTTGAATGGAGGTGTTTAAATGACTTGTGAAGAAACATTGATCTTAGACGGAGCTGCTAAATCTAAAGAGATTTATAAAGAAATTAAAACTGAGGTTGAAAAGTTAAATAAAGAAGAGGAAGTGGTTCCAAGGTTGTCTATCATCTTTGTTGGTGATAACCCAGCTTCAGCATCTTATATTAAATTACAGCAAAAAGTCTGCACAAAAGTAGGGATTGATTCAAAAGTTGTTAATTTGCCCAAAAATATCAGTCAAGAAGGTTTGCTAGCAGAATTAGATAAGATAAATAATGATGATTCAATTAACGGTATTTTGATCCAGTTACCTCTACCAGCTCATATCGATGATGATAAAATAATCAGAAAAATTAATCCTAGCAAAGACTTGGATTCATTTCATCCATATAATATTGGTGAATTAGTAATTGGTGGCGATGCTTATATTCCATGCACTCCTGAAGGAGTTATGGCTTTACTTGATAAGTATAAAATTGGTGTCAAAGGGAAAGATGTAACGATCATTGGACATAGTAATATTGTTGGTAAACCAATGGCTCTTTTATTATTAAATCGTAATGCTACTGTTTCTGTCTGCCATATTGATACTAAAGATACTGCTAAATATACTAAAAAATCAGATATTGTAATTGTAGCTGCTGGAGTACCAAATCTAATTACAGCTGATATGATTAAAGAAGGAGCGGTTGTAATCGATGTTGGTATTAATGAAGTAGATGGAAAGATTGTTGGAGATGTTGATTTTGAAAATGTAAAGAAAAAAGCAGCAGCAATCACTCCTGTTCCAGGTGGTGCTGGGCCAATGACTATCGCTATGTTATTGAAAGATACAGTTAAATCTTGCAAAAATATGTTGAATAAATAATAAATTATTACTATAAAAACCTCCCCAGGAAGGGAGGTTTTATTATTTAACATCAATCCTTAATCGATTATTAAGTTCTTAAACTCTTCTAAACTCCCTTGCCACTTTGGCTTTATATCCTCAGCCTCATCTCGAGCAATTAGAAAGTCTTCAATCAAAAACCCATCAACCCCTAATTGTTGGGCCACCATATCTTCCCCTAAATCATTGCCTACCATTATGCACTCTTCTGGTTTAGAATCAATCTTTTTTAATATCTCCTTATAATATCCTAAGTTAGGTTTAGCATAATGCATATTTTCCGAACTGGTGATTAATTCAAAATCACTCGAATCTAAACCAGCCCACTTAATTCTCTCTTTAATAGCTACAAGTGGAAATAATGGATTAGTGGCTACAACTAACTTATAATTAGAATCTTTTAATTTATCTATTATTTCAACTACCTTAGGGTCAGCCTCTATTCCTTTTCTTAACAGTGGAAATTTGTGTTGGTAAAACTTTTCAAACCTTTCCACTAAATCACTCTCTTTCTCATCAGCGAATAAAGCTCCAAAATTACTTACAAATACCTCTTGGTTAGTTTTGGACCCTTGATTATTTATCATCTTATCGGTAGCAGCCATTAATTTAGTTATAAACTCTTTAGGTGCTGCAATATCAGTGAATTGTTTAGCTAAAAGTTGAAAGTACTTCTCTAAGAATTGATCGATATCAAGCGGTAATAACGTTCCATCTAAATCAAATAAGATTGTAGTTTTTTGATCTAAAGCCTTCATTTTTTATTGCCTCCTCTTATAATCTCCTGCTTCAAGACTAAACTAACTTTTAAGTACTCACTTATAATGTTACAACAATTGAAAACAAAATCCTTTAATTGAATTAATATAAAAATTATTTTTAACCATTATATCAAAAATGATACATGATTGATATACAGTGCCACATAATTGTAATTAAGTTTAGTTTTAAATTAGAAAAGTGTTGGCCCGGAATTAATCAGACCAACACCATAATTTAATTCTCTTGATATTCCTCAATTCCTCCAACCTCTACCGTAAAATATTCATCTTCCCTAAGCATCATATGTCCTGATTCATATGGCCTTCCATCCAAAGATAAATAAACTTTATCCACATTGTAATGTTTGCCAAATGTATTAACTATACTTTGAATAATTTTACTTTCTAACAAATGCCCAACATTCATATCACTAATCAATTCTTTGGAAAAATCAACTTTTACCATTCCTTTTTCTCGCTCTAACTCTATTTGATTAATCTCTGTGTTTTTGCTAATTAACTGAGTCAAACCTTCATCAGGTACTTGGCGTAAATTCTCAGTAAAAATTACTCTCAAATCATCATTAGTACTGAAATCAATATCTCGGATAACATATTTAATCTTTTCATTTACAAAATCTGGATAAAAGAATTTAGTTGGATAAGTTATACTTTCATCTTTTTTAATCTCTTTCAACACTGTCTTAGCCCCAAAGCCATCTCCTTGATAATCTCTTTTGACATGTCCAATTTGTGCAACATAATAATCAACTTGAATTGCATCCTCTAATTTCGTTGTCACCTCAATAGCTTGATACTCTCCACTTGGCGTTTTAACCTCTATATCAACACCAGAGATATAACGCTCTCTACCATCATCTAAACTCCAGCTTGTTCCTTCTTCTAAAGGCTCTTTGAGCAAAACATCATATCCTGCCATCTCTTTGTTGGTTAAATCTTCTAAATGATAAAACTCCTTAGCCACATTAGCCGAGCGAATCTCTCCATCTTCTATCATTATGATTCTTCCCATTGTAGTCCCTAAATTACTAACCCTTACTTGGGCCAACCCATCAACAATAAAATCAAAATAGAGGTCTTGAGCTGCAAATTCATTCCCCTCGCCTTGATAAGTTAATAATGTATCTTCTAGGAATGGATAATAATCATCAATATCATAACCTTCTATATCCTTAACAATCTCTCCATTTTCAACAATTTCTCCATTATCTTGTACTAAAACATATAAAACTAATACAGACATGACTATAATTAGTCCTAATATAACCATTCGTTTCATCTAACTCCTCCTCTCTTATTAGCTATTATACCTTAAATTATTAAAAAAATCATTTGACATTAATTGGCATTTCAATAATAAGTTCTGCTACTAATTAGAAAGTTAAGGTATAGGACTTATTCTTAAAAGACAAAATAGTAACTAATTGACTTTTGATTAACTATTAAATATAATGTATAATAAAAAATATAACCAATGATTATATAATTCACCAAGTTAATTTTTGCTACTTAAAGGTTTATTTATAAGGAGGAATTTTATGTTACTTAGTATTTCACTGATTTTGATTATTGGCTTAATTTTGGGATTTACCTTTGAAAGGATTAATCTCCCCCCTTTATTAGGCATGCTATTAGCAGGAATATTATTAGGGCCATCAGGTCTTTATCTATTAGATGATAATTTATTAAATATTTCTCAAGAGATTAGAGAAATCGCATTAATCATTATTCTACTTAGAGCAGGATTAGGTATTAGCAAGGATACTATAAAAAGAATTGGTAATACTGCTTTTAAATTGAGCTTTATCCCTGTATTATTTGAAGGAGCTATCATTATGTTTTTAGCAATCTATATTCTTAATTTCAACTGGATTGAAGCTGGAATGCTCGCCTTTATCATAGCAGCAGTATCTCCCGCAGTTGTTGTTCCTTCAATGTTAAAACTAAAAGAGAAAAGTTATGGAAAGGAAAAAGAAATACCCACTTTAATTTTAGCTAGTGCTTCAATTGATGATGTCTTAGCTATTACAGCTTTTAGTATCTTTTTAGGGATCTATCGAAGTGGTCAAGTCTCTGTTGTTGCTAATTTGGCCCAAATACCGATTAAAATAATTGGTGGAATCTTATTAGGAATTCTACTCGGGACTATTTTAGTTAAATTATTTAATTTATATAATACATTAAAAACTGCTCATAAAGTAATTATTTTAATTAGCACTTCTATTTTAGCCAATGTATTAGGCAATTATTTAGGAGTAGCTAGTTTATTAGCAGTTATGGCAATCGGTTACATATTACTAGAAAAGAATGAAGACTTAGCAAATAAATTTTCAAATGTATTAAATAGTTTATGGGTTCCTGCTGAAATATTTCTTTTTGTTTTGATAGGAGCTGCCGTACAAATAGAAATAGCTTACAATGCAGGTGCTATTGGAGCACTGATTATCTTTATCGGCTTATCTGGCAGAATTATTGGAGTATTATTAGCCACAACAAATAGCTATCTCAACTTTAAAGAAAGAATCTTTTGTGGAGTATCTTACTTACCTAAAGCCACAGTTCAAGCAGCAATAGGTGCCGTACCATTAACAGAAAATGTTCCGCAAGGAGAGTTAATTTTAGCATTAGCAGTATTGTCGATCATCTTAACTGCACCATTAGGTGCTTTTGGAATAGAATATTTTGCTCCAAAATTATTAGTAAACAATGATACTCTTTTATAAAATTGAACCTTTGTATAAAAAGCAGACTGCTTCAAATACTAAAAAATAATATTGTATAACACAAGGAGGTCTAAATGGAAAAATTTAAAATTAGCGACTATATTGTAGAACCTAAAGGTAAAGTAGCTAAACGAATGATTTATAAAGATGAAAATGTAATCTCTTTCATTCTTAATATTTCTAAAGGTGAATCATTGCCTAATCATACCCATTTTGATTCTACTGTTTTACTACAAGTGATACAAGGTAGTGCTAATCTCAAAGTAGATGATAAAACTTCACCCATCCAAGAAAATGATTTAATCCAACTAGATGGCCCAGAAAGTATGTCTGTCGAAAATAATGATAATGAAATTCTAATTTTATATGTTACTATATCCCCAGCTCCTCCGTCCGAAAAATATTCTGTCGATGTTGATTTAGAATAAGATTTACAAATTAAAATAGTATTTTTAAAGAGATTCCTAGTTTATAAACTAGGAATCTCTTATTATCTACTTCTCTAATTTTAACAAGTGGTAGACTAAAGTATTAACATAACTCAGTAAAATATTAAGAGTTAATAACTTTTACTCTACCAACTACTCCACTTTTAAGACGTACTTTAATCCCATGTGGATGAGTAGAAGAATTGGTTAAAATATCCTTGACAACACCTTCAGTTAGTCTTCCTGACTTCTGATCTTGTTTTTGCACAACTGAAACATGAAGTCCAGGCTTTATATTTTTACGATGTTTTCCAACCATATAATCTCACCTCCATCTACTAAATTTAATAATAAATATCGACCTAAAAACTATATCTTTACTGAATAATAATATTCTTCAAGGCTAATTCTAAGTAAAAACAGGAGGAAAATAATAATGATCTACTTTAAAGATAAATATTCCTTAGGAATTATTGTTAGCATATTTGCTAATTTCATTAGAAATATTTTTACTTATATTTGTTATTACTTTAATATTAGTCAATATTTAGCACGTCAAATTGCTGCTGCTACTTTTTTACCCCAAACCAAAGTTAATTCCTTTTTAGGAATAATAATTGGCACTTTTGCTGATTATGGAGTAGCTATCTCTTTAGGAGTTATTATAATATATCTTTTGTACCTAACTGGGACAGCTTATCCATTACTTAAAGGAATATCTATGGGACTTTTATATTGGTTGCTTCTTTTTGGTATGATGCTTCGCTTTGGACTCAGTGAAATCAACCCTACTGATTTAAATACCAATATAGTATTTTTAATAAATCATATTCTACTAGGAGTTCTTATAGCTTGGTTGGCAAATATGTATGGAAAGAAAATATTAAAGAATAACTAATAACCGTACAACTTTTAAAAGTTGTATATTGATACATGATTTCCCCACTCTTCTACATAGTTCACAATAATCCCTTTTGTTTTATTCTCTTTAGAGACCTTCTTCCAATATACTAGCTGGCCCTTCCCTCTGTATTAACTTTTTAACTCTTAATATATCAATACTTCATACCTTTGCTAGATAATATCTCCTTCCCTAGAAACAATAAATTAGTAGCAATTAGATCTGGTAAATCAAGTAATTTTATGATATTATAAAATTGCGTTTTTTAGTCTGGTTATTTAAGTAATTAGATAAAAACTGACAAATCCATTTTTATTTTATTAATCTTTTATGATTTTTTTAAAATAATTATTTTCATATTTATTAACTATAAGTTTACTTATACTAGGAGGCGATAAAAAATGAGATATGAAGGAAGGATTTATAGACCACCAAGTGAAGCTAAAAGCGTTATCATACAAACAACAGTTGGTTGTTCTCATAACAAATGTACTTTTTGCAATATGTATAATAAAAAACAATTTAAAGTAAGAAATATCGATGAAATAATTGAAGACCTTAAAATAGCAAGAGATTATTATGAATCTGTAAGTCGTATATTTTTAGCAGATGGAAATGCATTATGCTTAAAAACTGAAGATTTAAAGATTATATTATCAAAAGTCAATGAGTTATTTCCCGAATGTAAGAGGGTAGGAACATATAGTTCACCTAGGGATATTTTGAATAAATCTGTTGAAGAACTCAAAGAATTAAGAAATTTAGGCTTGAAAATTGCTTATTTAGGAATTGAATCCGGTAGTGATGAAGTACTAAAAAATGTTAATAAAGGGGTTAATTCTAAAGAGTTGATAAAAGCTGGTAATAAAGTTATTGACTCTAATATTAAATTGTCAGTAACTCTTATATCAGGATTAGGAGGAAAAGCAAATTGGAAAAAACATGCTAGAGAATCAGCTAAAGTAGTTAATGAAATCAACCCCGATTATTTAGCCCTTTTAACACTTTTCATCGATGAAGAAACAGAAATTTATGATCAAATACAAAATAACAGGTTTAAGTTATTAGAACCTCAAGAAATTATAATAGAAACTAAAGAACTACTTGAAAACTTAAAGCTTTCAAATTCTGTTTTTAGAAGTAATCACGCTTCTAATTATTTATCTTTAGCTGGTGTTTTAAATAGAGATAAAGATAAATTATTAAAAAAATTAGATGAAGCAATAAATGATAATTCTAAATATAAACCAGAATCCTTAAGGGGACTCTAAATAAAAATAGCTATAAAGAAGAAGTCTTAGCTTCATAAGGCTTTTTCTTTTTTATATCCAGTTGCAATTGCATATAACTTCCCTACACTTTAACTAAAGCAGCTAACTTTCATTTATACTGATAACTGAAATATCACCAAGATCTATTGATCATACTTCCACAAAACTTTCTTATATTAGAAATAATCTTTAAAATCTTCCAAAATTATAATAATAAATTGATCTGATTTCATTTTATACTGAAGCAATATATAACCTTATATTCGGACATAATAAAGTCTGAATAAAGGAGGTGGCTAATATAGATAATAACCAAAGCATAGATAAGTTAAATGAACTTCTAAAAGGAGAGAAGATGGCTGCTAATATTTATGAAGAAACAAATAATTTACAGAAAGATTCACAGGTAGAAAAGATGCTAAAAAGTTTTGCTCAGGATCACCAACGGCATACTCAGCAGTTAGAAGAGAGGATAGAGCAATTAGGTGGCGATCCCAACGAAAATATAGGTATGTCAGGAGCAATGGCAAATATGATGGCAAAGTTAAACGCAATACGCGGGCCAAAGCATCTGCTTAATCAAGTTTATAAAGGGGAAGCCATGGGTGTTAAAGCTTATGAAAAACGGATAAATGACTTAGATCCTATAAGTCAAGAAATTGTTCAGGGCTTGATGGAAGAAGATAAAGAGCATTTAAGAAAATTTGAGGCGCGAGTTGATCAAGAAAGAAGAGAAAACTAGAAAAAAGAAGTTGAAGTAAATTTACTTCAACTTCTTTTTTTCTGCTCATTTATTTCAAAAAGATTTACCTGCTTCTTAATTTAATTTTTCTAATATTTCATACTTTTCTTTAACCATAATTATATTTTCCTCCATTAAACTCCTAAATAAACTACTCCCCTTCCCAGCAGTATAATCTTTCTTCTCTATTCCAACTTGATCAATTACAATTACCTCTTTACCTTCCTTAGCAGCCCATAATGCAGCTTCTAAATTTAATAAATTTCCCGGGCCAAAAGGAATATCAGTCAAGACTACTGTATCTACCATTTTTATCTTAGCTAGATTAGCTTGATGCTGCTCTTCAGTGATTGGCCCAAATGGAGCTTCACTGATAACTTCAATATCACACAACTTAGCAACTTCCCAATCAGAATCCTTCTTATTTACTACTCCACAACTAACTTGATAACCCAATTCAACTAAATTCTCTATCAAATCTCGACCACTACCACCCCCACAGATCAGATGAACCTTATAATCTCTTTTCTCACTAGATAAATAGCGATTATCAACTAAAGTTACATAAGGACGATTACTTGGATAATTTCTTCTAATAATCACCTTAGAACCATAAACATCTTCAATATTTTCAACAGTAATAATCTCCTGCGGAGTACCAAAACTATAAACCTTTCCTTCATTAAGTAGAAGTAACTTATCACAATACTGACTAGCCAGGTTCAAATCATGACTTACAATCAAAATTGTCAACCCCTGCTCTCGATTCAACTTTCTTAATAACTCCATCATCTCCAATTGATAATTAATATCAAGGTTAGATGTAGGTTCATCTAACAACATAACCTCCGGCTGCTGGGCCAAAGCCCTAGCTAAAATCACCCTCTGTCTTTCTCCACCACTCAATTGATCAATCCTTCTATCAGCAAATTGAGCTGTATTTGTCAGCTCCATTACCTCGTTAGCAATCTGATAATCTTCACTACTTTCACTTTTAAATCTTGAAATATAAGGAGCCCTCCCCATCAAAACAATCTCTTCAACTGTAAAATCAAAATTTATCGTTGTATTCTGTGGGACTACAGCTACCCTCTTAGCCATCTCTTTTTTAGCAAATTTTTGTAGATCAAGCTCATCCAAATAAACCTTTCCTTGCTCTGGCTTAAGAATAGAGTTTATATTTTTGAGTAAAGTTGATTTACCAGAGCCATTCGGGCCAATTAAAGCTATAAATTCCCCTTGTTCAATTGCAAAACTGACTCCTTTTAAAACCTTACTCAAACCATTATATTTATAACTTAATTTATCAACCTTAAGCTTGCTAGCCATTATCAACCATCTCCTAAAAACCCGTTCTTTTCTTCTTATGTAATAGATAAATAAAAAATGGTGCCCCAAATAAAGAAGTTATAATTCCTACTGGAATCTCAATAGGAGCAATCAGCCCTCTTGCTAATAAATCAGCCAAAATCAAAAAACTAGCCCCAACTAAAGCTGAACTTGGAATTAAAATTCTATGATCAGGGCCAATCACTAAACGCACAATATGTGGAATAATCAAACCAACAAAACCAATCACACCACTTCCTGCTACGGCAGCCCCTGCCAATAAAGCACCAGCTAACAAAAGTATCTTCTTTATCTTTTCTACTTCAACCCCTAAGCTTTGTGCCGACTCTTCTCCTAATAACATAATATTTAAATCCTTAGCCAAAAAATGAATTATAAGATAACCAACAAAGATATAGATCCAGATCATCTCTACGCGTTGCCAACTACTATTAGCCAAACTACCCATCGTCCAAAATATAATCTGTTGAATACTATCATCATTAAAGAACATTAATAAAGAAACAACAGCTGAGAGAAATGAAGCAATAGCAATCCCAGCTAATAATAATGTAGCTACCGCCACCTTTCGACCGTTTCTAGCTAAATTATACACTATAAAAGTAGTTCCTAAAGCACCTATGAAGGCAAATAAAGGAATTGTATTAAACTTTAAAAAATTGATATCTATATTAAAGATCATTCCCAAAGCTGCTCCTAAGGAAGCCCCAGATGAAATTCCAATAATATAAGGATCTGCCATTGGATTTTTAAATAATGCCTGAAAAGCAGTGCCAGAAGTTGCTAGAGCTACTCCTACTAAAGCGGCCAATAATACTCTAGGCAATCTAAGCTGAAAGATAATCACTTGATTGATTTCAACATCCCCTAATTCAATAAAATTACCTAACACAGGAACCTCATTAATTAGTATCTTACTTACATCTGAGAATGAAATCTCAGTTGCACCTAAACTAACCCCTAAGATTGTTACCGCAATTAAACAAATCATTAATCCTATAATTATTGCATACCATTCTGCCTTTGTATCTACCATCACACACCTCTTTCATACAGACTCTTATTTAATTGAATAACTCTGGATGGATTACTTCAGCTAGTCTCTCTAAGGCAATTATTAACCTTGGCCCAGCACGATTTAATAAATCAGCATCTAAAGGATAAACCCTTCCCTCTTTAATAGCCTTAATAGATTGAAACCTCTCCCTAGCTTGAATTGATTCTTTACTAACTTCACTTTCATGAGAAACCAAATAAATATCAGGATCCTGTGTTAATAAGCTCTCAACACTATACTGCGGCCACTTTCCTTGAGCATTATGGGCTATATTGATCCCACCAGCCAAATGAATCAAATCATCAATAAAAGTGCCAGCACCTGCCGTATATAAAGGCTCCTTCCAGACCTCATAAAACACCTTAGGTCTTTCTTCATCTACTATATTCTTCTCAATAACCTCTCTTACTTCATTAATTTTATCATTCATTTCAGCTGTTAAACTGACTGCTTCATCCTGTTGGCCCATTAATTCTCCTACTAAACTAATCGTCTCGATAACTCCATTAACACTCTCTGGTGCTAAAGCTACTACATCAATTCCTAATTGCTCTAACCTTTGAATTGTCTCCTTGGGAGTAAGTTCAGCAGCCAATACTAAATCAGGCTGCAAACTAATTATTCTCTCCAAACTTGGCTCTGTAATTGTACCTATGCTAGTTATCTCTTGGGCAGCTTTAGGGTAATTATCATACTCTGTAACTCCTACTAGCTTATCTTCTCCTTGTAAAGCAAATACTATCTCAGTATGGCTAGGAGCTAATGAAACAATCTTAGCTGGTTCTTCTTCAACTACAATCTCTTTTCCTAAATCATCAACAATATTTACAGGATATTCTCTCGCCTCAACTATATCTCCTCCAACAAAATAAAGTGTTACTAAAACAAATAAAAATGTTATTACTGTTAATTTTCTTGTATTTTTCATAATCTTCATCTCCCTTAATAAATTTTTATTCTTCTAATTAAAGAACTTTCAGTCCTTCTAGCAAAGATCGAAAATAATTTCTTCCTTCTGATATTTTGCTACAACTTATTGTTAACTGACCTTAATCTACCTTTCTAAATCAAAATTACTATAATTAATTTTCATTCCCCGTTCTTTGATAATAGCTGAATCAACTGGCAACTCAACTATTTTCTCAGCAAACTCTTCGGTAATCGAATAATTATTACTAAAATGAATTGGAATTAATAGATTCGGCTTAAGCTCTTTTGCAAAGTACTCACCACCTCGATAATAATCTTTTTTTAGCCTAGGGTCAACAGGTACAAAAGCTAAATCTATATCTACATCCGGTAGTTGGGCCAACTCCTCTTTGTACTCCCTTTCTTCCCGTTTTCTCTCAGCTGGACTAAACTTATCCCAATGCCACCAATTTAAATCGCCAGCATGAAAGATAACTAAACCATCCACTTCAACTAAAAATGAAACCCCTTGGTCAGTCGTACCATAGGTATTTACTGTAATATCTTCTAAATCCAGTTTTTGATACTTCTCCATTTGGTAATACTCTTCATCTTTATTATTTACTTGCAGATCAGCACTTAAAATATATTTTAAATTATCAGCCTTCTGCTTCCAATCAAAAATAACAGGATTAAAGTGATCACTATGATTATGAGAAACAAAGACTAGACCTTCCTCTTTATCTCGAAATATATCCGGCTCAACTACTCCCGTTTCTAAACTTCGCTCCTTACCTGCTGAATTATCATTATAATAATCAAAAACTAATAATTTAGATTCAGTTTCTACTGCTACTCCACTATGATAAAGATGATAAACATTAGCTGTTTTGTTCAGCTTCTCCATTATTAATTCCTCCTTTAGATTAGTTATTTATTTATATTATTATCTAAAAAATCTAACTTGAAACTTTTTTATTTCTATATCAACCCACTAAAACAAAAATAACTCAAGTTTTTAAAATATCATCAATATTATTTTACTATACTTTCGTTGGAATTTAAATGAAAAATAAAAATCAACTCTTTTAAAGGGCCAACACCAAAAAGACTCTCACATGCTAAAATGAGAGCCTTTTATATGATTATAATAATATCATCATTTATTAACTTTCATTTAGACTTGATAATTGATTAGTTCGATAAACATAATAGGCTATACCGAAATGAATAATTAGAGATACTAAAAAAGTATATAACAAATTCCAATTTCTATAACTTAATAGATCATAGTTAATCAAAAAATAATGAACTACTACAGCAGCTAAAGGAAAAGCTATAATAATACTTAAAACAGCAGAAATTGTTTTAAATTTAACTAATAAATAAGAAAATGTAATAACAGTTGCAAACCAAGCAGTAGAAAGTAAGAGTGGAATATCATTAATAGTTAAAATATCAACATTGTTAAAATTCCAGAAGCCAAACATATTTTGCATTAAATAAACCAATATTAAAGCAAGTACCAGCCCTCCCACAAGCCCAATACTAAAAAACTCTTTAATATTTTGCTCAGGAACGACTAAAAACATAAAAAATAAAGATAAGAGTAAAATTAATCCTCCAGCTAGATTCTCCAAGCCCAATTTTATCACCTCTTAATTAACTTTTCCTTTCTTCAAATATATATACATCTAAAAATCTCTTTTAAATTTACAACAATATATTCAAGCAATTAAACAAACTCTGCGAAGTTAAAATATAAAAGAAATAACTTTAGAATATAAAGGGCCAACACCAAAAAGACTCTCATCTGTTAAAATGAGAGTCTTTTCCCTAATTTGCAACAACAAATTAAAGGTTATACCTTAAGGTCTTTTGATAATTCTTGTAATTGCTGTGTCATATCTGCTAACTCTTGTGCTGAGATAGATATTTCATTAGACATGCTCTGTATATCAAAAGCAGCCTCCTTTACTTCACCACTATCTTCTGCTAATTGAATACTTGCATTAGAGGTCTGTTCTACTTGATTTGAAGTCTCTTTTACTGCCTCTTTAATCTCATCAAATACAACCCCAGTTTTCTCTACAACCTCTTGACTTTCTTTAGACTTTAACTCTACTTCTTTAATCTTCTCTATTCCCTTTTTAGATTGTTTCTGGGTCTCAGTAACCAGAGTAGAAATTTTATCTGTTGCCGTAGCAGTTTCACTTGCTAATTCTCTTATTTCATCTGCTACCACAGCAAAACCTTGTCCATGTTCTCCCGCTCTTGCTGCCTCTATTGCGGCATTTAAAGCTAATAAATTGGTCTGTTCAGCAATATTAGTAATTAAATCTACTATCTCCTCTATCTCTTTGGAAACATTATCTAAATTACCAATCACTTCTACTGCTTCATCAACTACTTCATTGATCTTTCTAATACTCTTTACTGTATCCTCAATATTTTTGCTACCAAGATTGGTTTGTGAATTAGCTTCTTGAGAAAAGCTGGCAACTTCTTCTGAGCTAGCTGAAATTTCTTGTATTCCTGCTGAAATATTATCTATTAAATTATTAGTCGTTTCAATTGTTGCACTTCCCTCTTCTGCTGATGCAGATAATTCTGCACTATGGGCTGAAACATTTTCAATGATTTCTTTGATTCTTTCCCCTGTTTCTTCTAGCTTTTTAGATATTATTGTGGCTTCTTTTTCACTTTGCTCTGCAATTTTAATTAAATCATCTCCCCATTTAGTAGAGAAATATAAGACTACTGCAACTCCAATCAAAATAACCATATAACTAACAAACTCACCAACAACTGCCAACTCTTCAACCATTATTGTTGTTGGAGAAGATATAAATAAAGTAGTTAAGATAATAATTTGAATAATACTGAAAACAAGCAAGACCTTCTTTTGGTTATATAAAGAAGCTAAAGCTAATGAGAACATACAAATAAGAAACAACCTTGCATTTCCACCTTGTAAATAAGATAAAATTATGACGCCAATAGTTGGAATCATCGGTAGAATTATAGCCTCTATAAAAGTATTAATTTTAACTTTATAGATTACTAATCCTAATAAAGCAACTGATAAAGGAGCCAACATTGCCATGATGTCTCCACGTAAAATTTGGCCTACCGATATTAATAAAGCAACTACCCATAAAATAATTACAATTGTTTTGCTTGCCCTTTGGCTATGATTACTTTCTTTAATTTCCATTCTAATAACCTCTCCTTTATTTCTATAAGTTGATTAATTGCTTTCTATCTATTATTATAATTAGAGATTTAAATACAATATCCTTTTAAATCTTTATATACTTGCCAAAGAAGAATCATTGAAATAAAAAAAGATATAAAGAACTTAAGTTCTTTATATCTTCTTTATATAAACCCTAACTATTCTTTTTTATTATTAATTATCAATCGTTACCTCTTCATCACTTTGAATATTAAGCAATCCTTTCAAGAAATTACTCAAATCATCGAGAATAGAATAAAAACAAGGTATTACAACTAAGGTCAAGATAGTAGAAAATAACAACCCACTAATTACAACCACTGCCATCGGTTGTTGCACTTCAGCACCATCACCTAATCCAAAGGCCAACGGAATCAAAGCCAAAGCAGTAGTCAATGTCGTCATCATAACCGGCCGCAATCTAATTGGTCCAGCATTCAAGATAGCTTCACGGCGAGGTTCACTTTCTCGCCTCACATTAATGTAATCAACCATTACAATAGCATTATTAACAACAATACCTGCTAGCATAATTACACCGATAATTCCTGGTACACTTAAAGGCATTCCAGTAACTACTAACCCCAAAGCCGCTCCTATCAAAGCTAGTGGAACAGTTAACATAATCGTAAAAGGGTGTAGTAAAGACTCAAACTGAGAAGCCATCACCATATAAACCAAAACTACTGCCAAAATCATAGCAAGGCCTAAATCACCAAATGCATCCTGTTGATCCTCAAATTCTCCTCCATAACTGATCGTATAACCATCAGGAATATCAAGTTGATCAACCCGCTCTTCAATATCAGCTTGAACTGCTCCTAAACTTCGCTCATGAAGGTGTGTACTAACTGTAATAGTTCGTTGTTGATTCTCCCGTTCAATACTGGTCAACCCTGCAGCTAACTCAACATCAGCAACTTGAGAAAGAGGAACTACTACCCCTTGTGGTGAAGTCAGTTTTAGATCCATTAACTGATTAATATTTTCTCTATACTCCTCAGCCAAACGAACCCGCACATCAAACTCCTCTCCACCTTCCTTGTATTGAGTGGCTACTTGCCCATCCATTGCCATTCTGATCGTCGAAGCTATCTGTTGTACACTAAACCCTAAATCTCTAGCTCGATGACGATCAATATCAACCTGTACTTCAGGTCGACTCTCATCAATACTCAATCCTACATTACGTGTTCCCTCAACTGCTTCCACTTCAGGTTCAATTCTGTGGGCCAACTGACTTAAAATATCAAGATCTGAGCCAGAAATAGTAATCTGAATAGGAGCACCAACTCCACCGCCACCCATTCCAGTAATCGGAGTAACTCTGATATCTGCACCAGCAATATCAGCTACTAACCCTCTTACCTCCTCAGCAACAACAGAAGTACTCCGTTCTCTATCACTCAAACCAACCAATTCAACAGTAACTTGGCCCGTATTAGAGTTATTACCACCAGCTTGACTGGAGTAATGTCTCAACTCAGGAATTTCTTCTAACCTTCGTTCAACTTCCTTAACTACTCGATCAGTCTCTCTAAGTGCCTCTCCTTCAGGCAATTCAACCCGAATATTAAAAATACCTTGATCAGCATCAGGAATAAACTCAGTTTCCAAAGGAATAATATCTGTTATTACTCCTGCTCCAAAGAGAAGAACAAAAATAACTAATGACACCAAAACAAAATAACGATACTGTAAGGACTTATCTAAAATCCTTTGATAACCCTTTCTAATCCAGCCAAATTCAACCTCACCTTCATCTTCCACAATAACTGCATCTTCATTGACCTTTAAAAATTTAGCTGCCAGCATTGGAATAAAAGTCAAAGCAACAAGCAAAGAAGCAACCAAAGAAAAACTTACAGCCCAAGCCAAAGCACCAAAGATCTGAGAAGCCAAACCTTCAATATAAACTACTGGTAAAAAGACAGCTGCTGTCGTTAATGTTGAAGCCAAAATTGCTGTTCCTACCTCAGCAGTTCCTTTTTTCGCTGCTTCAATCTTACTTTTTCCTTCCTGTTGAAAACGATAAATATTCTCTAACACAACAATTGCATTATCGACCAACATACCAATTCCTAAAGCCAAACCACCTAAGGTCATTAAATTTAAAGTCATATCAGCAAAATACATCAAAACAATAGCTGTAACAATTGAAACTGGAATTGCAGTTCCAACAATAAATGTACTACGAATATTTCTTAAAAATAATAACAGTACAACTATTGCTAAAAGTCCACCTAAAACTGCATTCCGTTGAACATTATCAATAGCATCTTCAATAAACTCAGCTTGATTATTGACAACTGTCAATTCAAAATTATCCTCATTACTTTGAATCTTCTCTACCTCTTCTAAAACTGCATTAGCTACTTGAACAGTATTACTTCCACTTTGATCTTGAATTTCAAGACTAATGCTCTCTTCTCCATTTAAATAACTATAAACAGAACGTTCCTTGTAGTCATCCCTTACTTCAGCAAACTCTGCTAAATCAACCCTGACCCCTTCTTGATTCATCAGTTGAATCTCTCTAATCTGATCAACTGATTCAAACTCACCAGCAGTTCTAATCAAAAGATCCTTTGTTCCATGATCAACTGAGCCACCACTGATATTGACATTCTCAGTTCTCAACTGTTCAATTACATCTTGAAAGCTAAACCCATAATAAATCATTCGGTCTGGATCAATATCAACCTGTATCTCTCTCTCTAAACCTCCTGAAATATCAACACTAGCTACTCCAGGCACTCGTTCCAAAGCAGGTTCAACTACATCTTCAGCTAAATTCCGCAATTCTGCTAAGTTCATATCCCCAGCTAACTCTAAATTCATAACGGGCATACTATCAAGATCAAATCTAACTATCCGTGGCTTATCAACATCATCAGGGAGAAAATCTTCAATCATCTCTACATTCTCACGCATATCCAAAGTAGCAAAATCTAAATCAGTTCCCCAGTCAAACTCGATAAAGACTATCGAACGATCAGGGTGAGAAGAAGAAGTGACATTTGTTACATTGTCAACCAAAGCAATAGTCTCCTCAATAGGTTGAGTTACACTCTCTTCAATCTCACTTGGGGTTGCACCATCATAATTGGTCATTACAACTGCATAGGGAAGATCCATCTCCGGCATCAAAT
The DNA here is from genome assembly GCF_046097105.1 of Natroniella sp. ANB-PHB2. GTDB lineage: Bacteria > Bacillota > Halanaerobiia > Halobacteroidales > Halobacteroidaceae > Natroniella. Next base: position 1,173,840 of record NZ_CP175562.1, read on the forward strand.
CAACTGGCATCAATGGCAAAGAAACTGCACCTAAAATAATAACTGCCAGTACAATCATGGTAATAGTAACCGAACGATCAACAGAGAAATCAGATAATTTCATTAGTTACCACCCCGCTCCACGATCTGGATCTTATCTCCATCATTCAAGTTATCTTGGCCTCGAATAATTACTTGTTCGCCAACCTCAACACCTGATTTAATAGCTATCTTTTGATCACCCATTAACCCAGTCTCAACTTCTCTTCTTTCCGCTTGACCATCTTGATAAACAAAAACAACCTCTTGACCATTATCTAAAACAATAACTTCCTGTGGTAACACAATTTTTTCTTCACTTCTTTCTATTTCAATCTGAATTCTACTATACATTCCACCTTTGATCAAAGCATTTTGATTCTTTAAATTAATCTGAATCCCGTAACTTCGATTTTCACCAGCAACTGGACTGATTTCAGTTAATTCTCCTTCATATTCTTCTTCTAAAGATGGAATTTCAATCTGACTTAGCTGGCCAACTTGAACTTGATTAGTATATCTTTCACTCAAATCAGCACTTACCTTAACCTCTTCAAGATCAGCTATTGCAACAACTGGTGAATTAGCTACCATCTCTCCAGCCTCAATATTTAAATTATAAACCTGACCATCAATAGGAGCAGTCACTACTCTATTATCATACTGAATCTTGGCCCCATCTAATCCAGCTTCGGCTTGTTCTACTTCTGCTTTAGCAGCCTCAACCTCTTCATCTCTAGCTCCAATCTTAACCATCTTTAAGTTCAAATCAGCTAATTGATACTCCTTACTAGCATTGATATACTCTAATTCACTCTGTTCAAACTGCTGATTGGAGATTGCATTTTTTTGATACAGCTCTTGTTGACGCTGATACTCTCTTTTAACCTGTTGATATCCACTTTCAGCCTGCTCTAACTGTAACTTCAACTGTTCAATCTTCTCTTCTCGTTCTCCAGCTAAAATACGATCCAAATTAGCCTGAGCAGCTTTTAAAGCAGCTTGAGCTTGATTTAACTCAACTCGTAAAGGTTCTTCATCAATCTTAAGTAATCGCTCACCTTCTTTTACCTGCTGTCCAGTCGAAACATAAACTTCCACTACTTCCCCTTGAGCTTGAGGAGTTACTTGCACCTCTTTACTCGGCTCCGTTCGACCTCCTAAAGTTATATAATTAACTACTTCTCCTACCTGTGCCTCTTCTACCTCAACAGCTACTTCTTGTTGCATATTATTTGAAGCAGTTGTCTCTTCTGCTTCCTCTCCATTACTACAAGCAACAGTTACTAATGAAAGTAATAAAACCACTACGACTATCTTTAATTTATTCATCCTTCCTACCTCCCAATTCCTTTAACTTGATAAAGCTTAGCCACAGCTAAATTATAATCATAAATTGCACTCAAATAATCACTCTTTATCTGCTGATAAGTTGCTTCGGCCTCAAGAAGATCATTAGTGGTAATTAATCCTTGTCTATAGCTAGCTTTATTCTCTTTTAAATTTTCCTCTGCCTTTTCTAAGCTCAACTCCATTAACTTGATCCCTTCTCTAGTCTCACTAACTTTTAACAATGCTTCTTCAATTTCTAACTCAATCAAACCTTTCAAATCATCAGATCTTAAATCTAAAATATCAAGTTCCTCTTCAATCTGAACAAGCTCAGCTCTTCGCTCTCCACCATCATACAAATTATAGCTTAAACCAAGACTTACTCTCCAATCACCATCAACTGTAAAGCTATCATCTTGAGCTTCATAATTACCACTTAAAAATAAATTTGGATGAGCTTCTCCCTTCTTTCGTTCCAAATTCAACTCTACAATTTCACGATTGAGCTCTAATAATTCCAAATCCAAGCGATTATTAAAAGCAATTTCTTTTACTTTATCGAACTGATAACCTTTTTCTTCCCAATCCAATTGTTTGACCAACTCCACCTCAGTCTCCCGAGGAAGATTAAGAGTATTCTTTAAAGCCAATTCAGCTAATTTAGCTCCATTTTTGGCTCTTAAAAACCCCTGCTCAGCTTGTAATTTCTGAGTCTGAGCTTGAAGTAAATTAGTTCGAGTAAAGATACCGACTTCATAGTTGGCCTCCGCAGTCTGTACATAATCTTCAATCCGCTCTAAACTCTTTTTACTAACCTGAACCATATCTTTAGCCTTTAAAAGGTTATAATATTGTTCGCTAACTTGATAAGCCAAATCTTTTTTCTTCTCTTCTAACTCTTTTTGAGCCGCTAACACCCCTTTTTGAGCTTGCTGATAGCCAATACTTCGTTGGCCCCCAGTATAAAGAGGTAATTCTAAATCAAGACTGGTAGTGAAAATGTCCTGAGAACCTTCCCCTACTGATAATTCTGGCGCCTCACCCAACCTTGTATATCCAGCTCCCAAATCCAACTGTGGATAAAAGCTAGACCGAGCAATATCGACTTGCTTTTCAGCAATCTTGACTTCCCTTCTCAAACTTTCAATCTGGTTATTATTCTCTAAAGCCAGCTCAACCGCCTCTTCTTCGGTCAATTTAATCGACTCTGCTCCTAAAATAGGTAAAGTTATAATAACTAAAGCAAATAAAACTAGCAAACTAGTCAACTTAACTTTTTTCATATGTATCCCCCTTTTCACCTCTTAATCAACAATAACTAAAATCATTTACTAATCCCATTTAAAAAGACATCTTCAATCACTTCTACCTTTTCTATTAGATCATTTTTATAATAAAGATGAGGGTTAAAAGTTCTGATCATCCCTAATAAAAGTCGTGCTAAATCCAGATTATCCTGATTAGAAGTCACCAGCTCTTCTTTTTTAGCAGCATTAATTACCCCAGCAACTATCTCAACCTGCCGTTGGTTAAACTCTATTATATAACCATTAAAGAATTCCTTCTCCAGGGCAGTTGTACATTCTCTAAACATTTTAGAAACTTTCTTCCCTTCTTGATAAAATTTAAGATAAACATAAATAATCTCTCTCAGCTTTTTAAGTGGAGAGTTTTCTACTTCAACCTCTTCTATAACCTCAGACTCTAGTTGCTCTAATTTCTCGATTAAAATCCCTTGAAATAATTCTCTCTTGCTATCGAAATACCAATAGACAGTCCCTTTAGCTACTCCTGCTAAATCAGCAATTTCACTGACTGTCGTCTCATGAAAACCTTGTTTTGAAAACAAATCAATTGCTGCCGAAATAACCCTGTCCTTTCTATCACTTCCTGTTTTATTCATCTACTCCCCCCCCTTTTTTTAATAATTGACGAACTGGTCAGTCAATTATATGGTATCAAGCTAATCTTATTTTGTCAATAAAAAGTGAAGTAAGATAGCATCAAATATTCTCCATCTTTTTTTAAGAATTAAATTATATTTGAAAGTAAACCTGACAGTCCAAAGATATCTTCTATACTACCTAAATTAATGTTAAGATCAACAACTATTGTTTCTCCAATTAACCTTATATTTTTAGGAGCTATTAACCTCTTTTCTTTACAGCCAACAATTAATAAAGGTGTTGAAATAACAACAATAGCCCTTATATATACTCCTCTCTCCTTTTTAATCTCCAAATTTGAAGAGTATGGATAACTATCACCTTACAAATTGCATAGGTAGGAACAACCAATATCATACCAATTAACCCTATCAGACTACCCGCCCCTAATATTAAAAACATAATCGTAATAGGATGCATCTTTAATTTTCTTCCAATCACCTGAGGTGCTATAAGATTACTCTCTATCTGTTGAATAATAAGAACAGTAATTATAGTACTCAATGCAATTAGTGGTGAGTGAAAAAGAGCAACAATTACAGCAGGAACAGTCCCAATCCACGGGCCAAAATAAGGAATGATATTTGTAACCCCTGCTATTACAGCCAATAATAATGCGTAATCCAATCCAATAATAAGAAAAGCAACATAACATAAAGCACCTACACAAAGACAAACTATTCCCTGCCCTCGTATATAAGCACTCAAAGTTTTATCAATATCATTCAAAGTTGACTGAACATCATCACGTTGTTTCTCAGTAAAAATACTCAAAATAGAACTTCCCAACTTCTCCCCATCCTTTAATAGATAATAGAGAATAAACGGAACAATAATTAATACAAGTACTAAATTTACTAATGCCCCTATAAAGGATAATATATCCGCAGCAAGATTTGTAGTCAGTTGATTCATCGAATCACCTAATTGAAAGATGAACTCTTCTATATTTAACATATCACTTAGTGGATAACGTTGAAAAAGCCAACTTTCTTGAATATCAATCAGACTACTTTGAATTTCAGAGATAATAAAAGGCATATTATTAATTAAACTATAAAACTGTCGTTGGAGTAAAGGGCCAATAATAAAGAGCAAGCTTATAAGAATATAAACTAAAATAATGTATAATAACAAAATAGACAGCCTTCTTGATAATCTCTTCTCCATTACCCTAACAACAGGCCTTAATAAATAAAAAAGAAATCCTGAAAGAACAACTGGAATGAAAAGAGTTTGAAATATAACAATCAAAGGATTAAATACCCAATTAATTAATGAACCAACATATATAATTAAAAATAATAGAAGAATTCCATGACCAATTTTAAATATTTTTGTATTCATAACTCAGCTCCTTTTTCCAGGAAGTTAGGCTTAAATTTAAATCCCTAGATTTATATTATTAACTACACTTAGACTCTTAGTACAATTTAACTCTTATTTCAGCCTTTTATCTTTATCATAATATTCCATAAATCTACTATGGTTAATATTCTTTCTTTTTTTATAATTTCCTTTATAAGCACTCTATTACTTGCTAAACTAATTAATTATTGAGAAATTACCTGCATTAAATAATTTTAAAGTTAGTTCACTTTATTATGATTAAAAAACAGACACCTTTAACTAAAGATGTCTGCTTTATCCTTCAACTTATTTTATTCGCTTAAAGATTGAAACATAATTGGTAGCTCCACTTCCACCCATATTAAAAGTTAATCCTAATTCTGCATCTTCTATCTGATGGCCGACAGGATTTCCTAGCAACTGTCGTGTAGCTAAAACAGCCATAGAAACGCCTGTTGCTCCCACTGGATGGCCTTTAGCTTTTAAACCTCCAGAAGCATTGACAGGTAATTTTCCGCCTACCTTAACTACTCCGTCATCTAACAATTTAGCTCCTTTTCCATCCTCTGCAAGCCCTATTGCTTCATAAGCTAGTAACTCTGCTGTCGTAAAGCAATCATGTACTTCTACAAAATCTAAATCTTCAACATCAATATTTGCTATATCATATGCTTTTTGAACAGCCTTTTTAGCTGCTACAAATTCAGACTTTGATCTTTGCTCAAGAGCTAAATAATCAGTAGTATGAACCAAAGTAGTCAACTCAACTACATCATCTTTTAATTCTTTTGCATTTTCAGTAGTAGTTAACACCAAAGCAGCAGCTCCATCTGATACCAAAGAACAATCATGCAACTTCAAAGGAGGAGCAATCATTGGATTCTTATCATCAGACAAATTCAAAATATCTTCATAAGTCCAATCACTTGACATTTGAGCTAAAGGATTAACTAATGCATTATTATAATTTTTAGCAGCTATCTTAGCTAAAGTTTCTCTTAGCTCTTCTTGAGATAGATTATGTCGCTCCATGTAACCTTTGCCATATTCAGCAAACAAACCAGGGAAAGTCATTCCTTTAGCAGCTTCACCTGGATAATAAGAAGCCATAGCTAAAACTTCAGTAATTCCTCTCGTATCTAAATCAGTCATCTTTTCAACACCAATAACTAAAGCATAATCAATTTTTCCTGCTTCTAGAGCATCTTTAGCAGCTTCAATAGCAGCGAAACCAGAAGCACATGCATTTTCAACTCTAGTAGCTGGAGTAAATCTTAAATCAGGATCAATATTTACTGCATATGGTGCTAAATGTTCTTGATTATTAAAACCTCCACCACTATAATTTCCTACAAAAATTTGTCCAATCTCTTTTGCTTCTACCTCAGAATCCTCCAAAGCTCCTTTTCCTGCTTTAACTAATAACTCATACAAACTATCATCCAGCCTATCAAATTTAGAATGATAAGTTCCAACTACACTTACACTCATATTCTCCACCCTTTCATTTTTTTATTTTTTATTCAGTCAACTTTAAACCCATAGGTTCTTCTTTAAATATCCTTTTATCCATAGTTTTTAAATCATCTGCTACAATAGGCTCAAACTCCATTTGAGCTAGAACATCTTCTTCTAAATCAACCCCAGGTGCTAGTTCTACTAGGGTTAACCCTTCAGGTCTAATTTCAAATACAGCCCTTTCAGTTACAAGAATAATATCCTTACCCTTCTTACTTTCAAATGTTCCATTAAAAGTAATCTGCTCTAGTTCCTTAATAAACTTTTTAACTTGTCCTTCCTGAACAATCTTTAACTCTCCATCTTCAACTTCTGTTTCTAAACCGCCAGCAGTAAATGTTCCACAGAAAACACATTCTTTAGAATTTTGAGAAATATCTATAAAACCTCCACAACCAGCAATTTTAGGGCCAAATTTAGAAACATTTAAACTACCATTTCGATCACATTGAGCCATACCAAGAAAGGTCACATCAATTCCTCCACCATCATAAAAATCAAACTGATAAGGCTCATCAATAATAGCCTGCGGGCCAACAGCACTTCCAAAGTCCAATCCACCCTGAGCAGCTCCACCATACAAGCCAGGCTCAACTGTCGCAAGGAAGTTATCTTCTACTCCTTCTTCTATTAAAACATCTGCTACTAACTCAGGAACTCCTATTCCATAGTTAACTAAAAACTTAGATTTATCTAACTGCATTGCTGATCTTCTAGCAATTACTTTTTTAGCAGTTAAAGGTACTTCTTTTACCTCCTCTTCAACAATTCTTTTATTAGATATAAAATCTTCATTAAATTGAGTAGCAGCAGTCTGCATATGATTCTTTTTATCCTCTACAACTGCCACCACATCAACCATTGCTCCAGGTACTACTACATTTTTAGGATCAATAGTTCCATTTTTGACTCTTTTTTCTACCTGAACAATGACCTTCCCACCATTATTTCTGGCAGCCATAGCAACAGCTAATGCTTCTAGTGTTAATGCTTCTTTACTAAAACCAATATTTCCATTTTTATCTGCCTCTGTTCCTCTAATTATAGCTACATCTATTTCCTGTGCCTTATAAAATAAATACTGCTGACCATCCATCTCTACTTTTTCTACAATATCCTCAGTAGTTAGATCATTTAGCTTTCCACCTTCATACTCTGGATCAACAAAAGTTTCTAAACCTACATGAGTTAAGACACCAGGCTTTTTAGCAGCCATCTCTCTAAACATCTGCGATAAAACACCCTGCGGAAAATTATAAGCCTTAACTTTATTATCAGCAACAAGTTCAACTAACTTAGGGATTAAACCATAATGACCACCAATTACTTTTTCAATCATTCCTTCATGGGCCAAATGATTAAGACCTCTTTTTTTTCCTCCATCTCCTATTCCAGATGCCCACATTAAAGTTAAATCTTTAGGACTTCCTTCCTCTAGAAATCTGTTTTCCATTTCAAGCCAAATCTCTTCTGGAGTGGCAGTCATCACAAAACCGACTGTTCCAATTTTAGCATTATCAGAAATCATCTCAGCAGCTTCTTTAGTGCTAACAAATTCAACTCTATCCAAAACAAATCCCCCCTTGATAAAGGTTTAGCTTTTATTTATAAGCTTACTCCATAACTTTATAATGTAGTATCTCCACTAACATCAATTACTGCACCTGTTATATAACTAGACTCATCAGAAGCTAAAAAGGCATACACATTAGCTATTTCCTCAGGCTCTCCTAACCGTCCTAAAGATACTTTTTTCTCCATTGACTTTATAACTTTTTCTGGCATATCATCTAAAATCGAAGTAGCAATAAAACCAGGACATACAACATTTGCTCTTATTCCTTTTCTACCTAACTCTTTGGCCCATGATTTAGCCATACCAACTACACCAAATTTACTAGCTGCATAATTAGTTTGCCCAAAGTTACCATAAATTCCAACTATTGATGATGTATTGATAATAGAACCACTTTCCTGCTCACGCATAATATCTACTACTGCTTTAGTACATAAATAAGTTCCTTTTAAATTAATATCTATTACCTTATCATACCTATCTTCATCCATTTTATGTAACTGAGCATCCATGATAATACCAGCATTATTAACAAGTACATCAACTTTACCATACTTATCCATTAAACAGTCAACCATATCTTGAATATCATCTTTATCAGTTACATCAACCTCAAAACCAATTGCTTCTCCACCAGCTTCTTTAATCTCTTTTACTGTTTTTTCTACTGCTTCAGTATCAATATCACAAACTGCCACTACTTTTGCTTTTTCTTCAGCAAACTTTTTAGCTGCTGCTGCACCTATACCTTTACCAGAACCAGTAATAATACAGACTTTATCCTTTAATCTCATTTTTTCCTCCTTTTTTAACCTATGATCATCAACCTCGGTCATTATATATTAAAAAATAAATCTTTTCCCTTAGATAAATTAAGATTTATCTAATCCAGAGGGGATAAATTCTTTTAATTTTTTAATTCTCTATATCCACTATAAATTCAGATATATGCTTATTAATAACTTCTGCTTCCTTTACACAGCCAAGATGGCCCCAGGAAGAATCAATTTCTCTTACTTCTGCTTGTCCCGGCCTTTTAGCATTTAAAATATCAGCAACTTCATCTGCCCATACAGGTGGAAACTCTTGGTCTGTTGTTATATTAATTAATAATAAAGGAGCTTTAATTCTTAATATTCCTTCTTTATAATCTCCAACATCTCTGCCAAGATCATAAGTATTAACAGCTTCAAGAAGTCTAATATAACAATTTAAATCTCTTCCTTTAATTTCTTTCTCTAAGCCTCTGGTTAAGTATTTATAAACATTTTCACTTCTTTTCTTTTGAGCATCAAAGCCCTCTACAACATTTTTTGAAGAGAATTCTTCTATAATCCTACGATTAGTATAATATAAACGAGCAACCTGATGAATTAACTTCAAAGCTAATTTAGGGTTTTCATTTTCATAGTTTCCTTTATTGAATTCTGGATCTGATTTAGCTGCATTTATCATAAAATGATGCATTGCCATTCCAGATGGAGTCATCCTTCCAGCAGTAGCAACTGCAACTACTGAATTAACAAAATCAGGATAAAGAGCTGCCATTTGTAAAGACTGTAAAGAACCCATGGACGGCCCGGCCATCATTTGAAGCTTATCTATATTTAACTCATCTAAAAAAGCCTTATGAAACCTTACTGTATCAATTAAAGTAATCTCTGGAAAATCAGAGCCATAACGCCTTCCGGTATCAGGGTTTATACTTAAAGGACTTGATGTCCCATTCATACCTCCTAAAGAATTAGCACAAATAACTCTATATTTATTTAAATCAATAGCTTTACCTTCTCCTATGATTTCATCCCACCAGCCTGGTTCTTTATCTTTTTTTGAATATTTCCCTGCTGCATGTTGATTAGATAACCCACCATGAGCAATAAAGATAACTGGCCCTTCTTTTTTGCCGTATTCTTCATAAGCGATGATTGGCTCCTTTATAATCTCACCCTGCTCAGTCTTAAAAGGTCTAGATAACTTCAACTTCTGTTTTTCGACAAGCATAAAAAACCCCTCCTCCTTCTCTTTTGGCTACAACTACCCTTTAACTATATTGATCAACCTTATTCACTGACCGCGGTCAATGAATACATCCATATAATACTACTTTTTTTTCCTATTGTCAATATTTTTTTACAGATCATAAAGAAAGAATAACTTTATCCTCTTTTTTATTTATATTAAAATCTAGATATGTTATACTTAAATGATATAGATAAATAATTTGGAAGGAGTTGGCCTTTTATGACAAAGATTGAAAATATGACTTCTAGAGAAATCCAAGCATTAAAAACTAAAAAAAAATTATTTGAAACTGCTATAAAACTCTTTAAACAAAAAGGCTATGAAAATGTTACTATTAAAGAAATTGCTAATAAAACAGGAACTTCTAAAGGAACATTCTATACTTATTTTTCATCTAAAAGTGAGGTTATAATAAAACAATTCAAAGAAATTGATCAACATTATATAAAGGTAACTGAAAATTTTAAAGAACTTAAATCAGCTAAAGAAAAACTTTTATTTTTTCTTAAAGAACAATTAAGATTTGTCATAACTGAACTTAATGTAGATATTGTTAAAGTTCTTTATTCTTCTCAACTAAGAGCAGAAACAGAAAAAATTATTAAAAACTGGAATAGACCTTTATATAAAATTATTCATAAAATAATTAAAGAAGGGCAAAGAAATGATGAATTTAGAAGTGATATTTCTTCAAAAGAACTAACTGAAATAGTAGCTCGCTGTATGAGATCTATCTTTCTTGATTGGGGAATATCTAATGGAAATTTTGATTTAGTAAACGAAGGACAAAAATTCTTCTCAAATTTCGTTGTTAAAGGATTATTAAAGAATCTAGATTGCAATAATAAATCAAACTAGTTTCAATAAGTACTTATTACAAGGGAGGGATCTTTTGGAGTTGAAAAATGGTCGTACAGTAACCACAAGACATTACTATATAAAAAAACTGGCCAACCTCATATAGTGAAATTGACCAGTTTCAACTTATATATAACTACTAGAGATCTAAAAATTGACCTAAATCAATATTATCATCTTCCCCTTTATTAAACACTTTAGATAATTTTAGTGAGGCGTTATTATCTCCTAGCACTATTATCCCAATTAATTTACCATCTTTTATAACTAACTTTTTATAGCTTTTTCCATCTTTTTTAATTATTGTTTCTATACCATCATTATCTCCATAATCAATATTATCTCCAGCAGAAAAAAGAGGAATTCCAGTAACCTTCAATCTAACTTCTAAAGAAGAACCATTATATTCAAGACTACCGCTTTCTACCATATTCTTCCCTGCAATTGCACCTTGTTCTTTAGCTGGTTTCCAAAGCCCATAACAGATTTCCTTATGTTCAGCTATATCCCCTGCTGCATAAATATCACAAATTGATGTTTCTAAATAATCATTTACTAATATCCCTTTATTCCTCTTTAAATCTCCTTTTATTTTAAAATCATCTCTAGGTTTAACACCTACTGAAAAGATTAAAGCATCTGCTGCTAACCTCTCAGCTGTATTTAACTCAACTTCTTCTATCTTACTCTCCCCTTTAATTGCGTCAACTGTTTTACCTAATTCAAAGTTTATTCCTTTATCCTCTAATAATTCTTTTAGTATAGCTGCTCCTTCTTTATCTAACTGCTTAGGCAATAATCTATCAAAATACTCAACTACCGTTACATTCTTTCCTAATTTAGCCAATGTATTAGCTGTCTCAATCCCAAGTACTCCACCACCAACAATAATTACATTATTATTCTCTTGAACATAATTATAAATTTCTTCAGCATCATTCTTATTTCTAAAAGTAAATACTCCCTTTTTATCTCTTCCCTCCATCTCAATTACTATTGGTTCAGCACCTGCTGCAATCAATAATTTATCATAGCTAAACTCTTTATTTTCTTGTGCAAGTAAAATCTTATTTTCAGGGTCAATTTCTTTTATTTTAGTTGCAAAGATATTCTCAATATTCTTCTTCTGATAAAACTCTTCTTTATGGATTACCGCCTTTGAGAAATCCATTTCTCCACCTAAATATTCAATCAGACGAGGCCTATAATAAAATAATTCTTCTCCTTCTGTAATTATCTTGATATTAGCATCATTATCCTCTTTTCTAATAGTAACTGCTGCTTCTACACCTGCTACACCATTCCCAATTATTAGATAATCCATCTTAACACTCCTCCCTTATATTTTCTAAACTAACAAAATAATTTATAAACTTAATCAATATATCCATTTAATTATTTAGATTATTTATATGTTCCTGATAATCTTCATTTCCCTTAGCACCGCAATAAATCCAAACTGGAACAACTCCTAGAAATGGAATTATAGATCCTATAATAAATGCTCCAATGAATATTGCAATCCCTTTTCCTACCATGCCTTTATAGAAATACCATAATGCCCCAAATAAAAAAGCCCACCAATTCCAACCCTCAACTCTTTTTTGCTGATTTAGACCTTTTTCTTGAAAAGTTTCTCTAATCATCATATTATCTGAGTTATCAGCTACTATCTCAGCATCAACTTTTTTATTCATAGACTGACCACAGCTACTACAAAAATTGGCTGAAGTGCCAACTTGAATACCACAATTGCTACAATACATCAGTTATTCCTCCTTTGTAATAATATAGGAATTTAATGCTTTATTTCTTGGTTCAACATTAAATTCCTGCTCCATAACTTATATATTTAATTAAAGATCGTATTCATTGCCTTTTATCCGCTCTGGGCCAACATTACAGAGAGCTTGAGACGAGAAATTACTAGACCTTCACAAATTCAGTCTTAATTTCATAATCTAACTCCAGCCTTTCTCCAACTATCTTTGCATACTTAGCAAGTTGATCTTCTTTTTGTCTCCATCCACTTTTATAATCAACTATGACTACTTCCTTTCTTTTATTATCTACCATTAGTCTATCGATTCTATATTCCTTGCCCCCACTGACCAACTGATATTCAGTATAAATATCCCATCTATTACTAAAATAATCCTGACGCCTATCAATTAAATCCTCAGCTCTAGTAAAGACTTCTTGTAATCGCGTTGGCCCTAACAAGTTCCCATACTTTGCTAATACCATGCTGCGAGCATACTCTCGTTCCTGAGAAGTATCATATCTGATATATTCCAGATAATAATGAATGGCCAACCCTTTAATCTTTTTAATCTCTCTATCTATACTCAACTCTAAATCCTTATCCATCTCATCTTTCGAAAAAACTACTGTCTGAAAATAATCCTGTAATTTAGGGAGTTCAACATCTCTATCACTCTGCTTATTAGCATCAACCATCAACTTACCAAAGCTCTTTCTTTCAACCAACTCCTTAAGTGAAGTTAGCTTAGTTGCCTTTAAGATTGCCTCTTCATAGATTTCATAACCTTTCTTGCTCCACTCTTTGGTATCTAGAGATCGCTTATAAGAACAAGGTGCTTCAATATATAAAAATAGATTCCTAACTGGTCTAGTCAAGGCTACATAAACATTATTAATCTCTTCTACAAAAGACTTCTCTTCTTTCTGCTTTTGGAAGTTAAAACCTAAATATTCAAATAAGATGCTATATTTTGAATTAGTTAAGAGATAATCTTCAACATTCTCAAATTGTTGATCAAAATCCAGATATAACTCCAATTTATTACCCCGACTACCTCGATTAGATTTCGGCTTCCAATAAAAAAACTCAGTTTCAAAAGAAAGCCCTTTAGACTTATGAATGGTCATCAACTGTACTGCATCAGCTTTTTGGATTCCAACCTGTTTTAAATCTTCACTCTCCTTATTTTCTTCTATATAAGCTATAAATTGAGGTAAAGATTCAAACTTCTTCATCTCTGCAAAAAAGTAATAGATATTCTTAAGTGCACTAGAGTTATCCTGATATAATACCAGCAGACCCAGCTCTTCAACTATCTGATTAGCCAAAGAATTAAATTCTAACTCCTTTAAATCTCTGATAATAGTTAAAACTTCAGTTAGAACACCCGCCTCTAACTCTACAGCTTCACCACTTAGATAATCTTCTATTTTACTTTTATTTCTTAATAAGTACTTTAAAGCTCCGTTATTAAGCCCTATTAATTCACTAGCTAAAAACTTAATTAATGACAAGTAATCACCATCAGTCAAGTATCTTAACAGAAAATAGAGTGGTTTTATAGCCCGATGTTCAACTAAGCTATCCTTACTCTCTAAAATATAGGGAATTCCTTCTCTTTCCAACTGAGCAGCAATCTCTACTAAATCATCATTAGATCTAGCCAAAATACCTATTTCATTATAGTTAGGCAGCTTCTCTTTGATCGTCTTAGCCAATTCAACCTTTATCTCTTCAGTAATCTGCTGATTAAGATTCAGAATCTTTCTTTGATGCTCTTCATTTAATTTAGCAAAAACGTTAGTATCAGTATTTATCTGAGCCTTCTGACCACCATATAAAACTTCAACATAACCACCATCTTTTTCTGATAGATATTCTACTCCTTCATACTCCCAACCTTCATAAATTCCACTAAAGAAGCGATTTATAAACTCTATAATCTCTCTTTCACTACGATAGGAGGTTGATAGAGATTCACTATCCCCACCGAGTATCTCTTCTAAGTTGGCAAATAACTCCTTTTCACCACCACGCCAACCATAAATGGACTGTTTTTGATCACCTACTGCTACTATATTCTGACATTCAGCCAACAATGGTTGTAATATCCTCCACTGTAAGATACTCGTATCCTGAAATTCATCAATCAAGAGAGTAGTCACTTTACTTCCTAACAGCTCAAAGAAATAATCACTAACACCCTCCCCAGTAATTAAATTTAATTCTTCTTGATAAAAGTAGCGATAAGTATAGTTACTAATATCGGTGTGGGTAAATATCTTCTCTTGAAACTTAATCTGATCATAAATTTCAAATATCCTCTGAGAGAAGTTAAATACTTCCTCTTCATAAGGGAGCATCTCTTGATTATAGATATAATTAGCTAACATTTCCCTAAACTGATCATAACTTGCTTCTAAATCTTCTTTCAAAGCAGCTACCTTCTTACCCCTAGTCTTATTTCCATTCCAGAACGTATCTTTAATGAATTGCTTATAATTCTTAGTGATATAATCTTTCTTATCCGCTAAACCTTCTAACTTAAGATAAGAACGAAAGGCCTTCTTAAAATAAGTCTTAGAAAACTCTTTCCCCTTTTCGAGAGCAATACTCTCTAAAGCATCTACAGTTTGCTCAAACTCTGCTACTAAATTACCTACCTCCCGCTTAGCTCGCTCCTTTCTTTTAATCAATAGAAACTTCCACCTATCTTTTAAGAGCTGCTTTATTAACTCAATATAATTATCTACGTTACGCTCTACATTCTCCGTTAAAAACTTCTCCAGCAATTCAAAATCGGCTGGATTAGTAAGTAACTCCTTAAAGACCTTCTCCAATATTTCTCTGTTTTGCTCATCATCAACTATCTCATAGGAGTAAATATCAAGATAAGGAGCTATTGCTTGACTAAAGATATTATTAATAAAACTATCTATAGTATAAACCTTAACTTTCTCCTTGTTACATATCATCTCCCGATAAATTTCTTCTAACTTATCTAACTCCAGTTCAATATCACTATATACTTCCTGTAAGCTTTTAAATACTTCACTCTCAACACCTTTATCTAAAATATTCTCTAAATGTTCAAAAATTCTTTCCCTTATTTCAGCAGTTGCCTTTCTAGTAAAGGTCATTACTACTATCTCTGTAAAATCTTCTCCTTGCAATAAAGCCGCTACATAATCTAATGATAACCTATATGTCTTTCCTGTTCCTGCACTGGCCTTTAAAATATTGATCAATTTGATCCCACCTTACAGATATCAAGATAATTACATCTTCTACATCGAGATTTAAATTCAGCTTTATACTCTTCACTATTGATAAGTCGTTCCTTTAATACTTCAGTCAACTTTTCAGCAAACTTCTCTTCAGAGCCAGACTTGACCCAGTTAAACTTCTTCTCCATCACCTGATAAACTTGTTTATTAATAGTCTCTTTTGCTTCAAAATCACAGAGTAAAGCATAGAAATCTAACTGCTTAGTATCCCCACCACCAGTTTTATAATCGATCAGATACTTTTCATCCTCAGTCTCTATCATTAAATCAATCCTACCACTTAACCAAATATCTAACTTATCACTTGCCAAAAAGACTTCTCTTTCTTCTCTATCCGGTGCCCATTCAGATAATACACCTATAACTTCACTATCCAGCCTCTGATTAACCTTACTCAAAAAGTAGGCAATGGAGTCTTGAACCGCTTTAAACAATACATCTCGATAATAATTTTCATAGTCTCTAGGAATTTTTAAATCAAAAGAAGTAAGCTCCTCTTCTAAGACTTTTCTAATTATTCTATTATCCACTTTAAAATCATTACTCTTAAACTTAGCTTCTTCTCTATCAACTATCTTCGCAAAAACTCTATGTACTAATATGCCTAAAACCTTCTTACTCAGCTTATTATCAAATTTGGCCCGTTTATCCTCTAATTGACCGATATACTTCAAATAAAACTTGTAACTACATTCTTTTAAACAGGAATACTTATAATAGCCCAATGATAACTTCTGATCTGGAAAGTCTTCAGCTTCTATCTTTAGCCGATCTGAATTACGGGCCAACTCAAGCCCCAATAAGTCAGCATTACAATTGAAGATACTCTTAATAATCTGAGGATAATTTCCATCACCCAAATCTACATCCTTTTCTTCTAAATTATAATCTACTTTTAACTCTTCGATAAAAGAGCTAATAGCTATATTCCTAGCCTCACTTTTAAGAGTAAAGATTACTACTTGCTTGCTACTTAATAAATGCCGAAAGAATTTATACTTCATCTCTAACCGTCGCTGTGAATGAACCTTTAGCCCCAAACGTTCTCGTTGCTCTGTTGTTAATAAAAAATTAGCTTCTTCTTTCTTAGGGAGTATACCTTCAGCTAGATTTAAAAAGATAATCTTATCACGGTTAATAAAACTACTAGCTAATAAATCCTTAATTTCAACCCCAGCTTGTTCATCACCTACTAACCTTTTAATGGGCTTAAACTTAAAGTAATTTAGAATTAATAGGAATAAACCCTGAGCAGTATTGCTAAAATACTGACTCCAAGAATCAATAATTTCCATCTCTTCAATCGAAACAAGCTCAGCCAACCCACTAATAAAAACAGCAAGATCATCTTTATATTGCTCTTCAATTAACTTTTCTAGCTCCATTCCTTCTAAGTAACTACAAAACTCAGTTAATCTTCCTAACTTACTTAGTTGTTCTATCTCATTCAAGATTGCTTCAAGTTGTATTAACTCCTCATCAATTAATTCTTGGGAAAGATAAAGATAGTCATTTTGGGCCAACTTCTCAATTTCAGCCAATTCCTCCTTACCTAGATCATAATAATCTCTAAATTCAGTTAAATAACTAGCTTCTACTACATCCTCTAGCCATAATCTTAACTCTCCCTTACTGGAGTCAGCATTCTTTAATAGAGTATAGAGAGTCTCTAAAAATCTATACAGCTTAGTCCTAGTAAACTTTACATCTTGGTCAATTTTAACCTTAGTACTGGATAATAAGTTATGATAATTGTTATTCTCAAAATCAGCATCTAAAATCGTATAGTTATCTTCTACTTGCTCTACTTTAGAGAAAGCAGCCACTAATTGTAGTAACTCCTCATTAGTCTGATAAATCTCTAATTCAGTATCCAGTTCATCAGGTAAAGTAACTGACTTCAACTCTAAATCCTGCTCATCATAATCTGCAGGACTGATCTGATTATAGAGCCTTACTGTATAACCCGCCCCTTCTAACTTAGATAATAACTCCTTCTCTAACGGCGTAAAATTTAGGATATTGACAAAGACTATTTCTACAAAATCATTGAAATAACCCGGGTTGAAATTAGCAACCTTATAATTTAGTCTCCGATCACTATAATTTAGCTCCTCCATCTTAGTTATACACCTTTTTCGTAGCCTTTGAAATATATCATACTTCTCTTGTTGCCAGCCATTTAACCCTTCAATTTTATCTATCTTATACTCAGCTAACTCATGATAAAAATTAAAGAATTGATTAGCTAAATCGATTGCATCATTATAATTATTAATCTTCAATCGTCGCTTATCCTCAGCAGTTAAAAGTTCATAAAAGAGAATAACCAGTTTCTCTTCCTTTAATAATAATCTATCACTAGGAAATAACTTTTCTTTCAATTCAGCCATCATTAAAAATAAGCTCTCCTGCTCTAGAAACGGTCTCTGATAATAATCTTTAGCTGCTAATTTACTAGCATGGTTAGCAAAGATATAGACTTTAGGTTTAGTATTGTCTATTGCCGTTTCAAAAAGATCAGCAGAATAATCTATATAATTTATCTCCATCCATTAACTCACTCCTTTATAAAAAAGCCAGGTCTATTTTATTCTGGTGTTGGCCCAAACACTAACTAGAATTAAACTAACAAGAAGCTTAGAATAAAGAAAAGAATGATTTCTTTTCCTTCTTTAATACCTTAATAACCTTCGAATTATTTTTTTCTTCTGCAAAGTCTAAACTGGTATTACCATAATTATCTTTAGCATCTACATCAGCCCCTGCCTTTATTAATTCTTTTACTATTTTGGAATATCCTCGTTCTGCTGCTATCATTAAAGCTGTACTACCACAATTATCAGTTATATTTACATTAGCTCCTGCTTTTATTAACCTCTGTGTTGCTTTTAAATTCCCGCTTGCCACAGCCAGCATTAAAGCTGTTATCCCTTCATTATCCGTTGTATTAATATCCATTCCTTTTTTGAGCATCTTTTTTACTTCTGAGCTCCCCTTTGTAGCTGCAAACATCAATTCATCTACACTCATCTTACCCCTCCTATTTTATCTCTATCATACTAATTCTTGCAAAATAATAAATCGCCTTTTTATTTTACCTTTTCTCCACTTATCCACATTCTTAGATAAAAATAATTCCTGAGCAGTTGCCCAGGAACTAAAACTAATCATTATTTAATTATCAATGGACTTCCCTAACTTTTTTCCTCCTACTTCTTTAGTTACTAAAGCAATACTCTTAAGATAAGACCTTACAATAGAAATAAGTACATCTTCTTCATCAACAACTAACTCATGATAAAAATTAAAGGATTGCTTAGCTAAATCATTAGTATCCCAAATTTTAGTTCAAACCCTTTAAACACTATAACGTTGCTGTCGTAACCTTTAGGATATCCTCGTAGTTCAAGACAACCCATTTTATACTGGTGTTGGCCCGTATTTATAAAAAAGAATATTTTTATTCTATTAGATTACCTTTTTAAACTATATCTAACAAATTTCCATTAACTCTCAACCACTCTTTTTTCTTTTTATAATCAGGGATTACACTCGCAACTAAATTCCAAAAATCCTTAGAATGGTTAGGGTACTTAAGATGGGCCAACTCATGAACCACCAGATAATCAATCACACTCATCGGGGCCATGATTATCTTCCAGTTAAAGTTTAGATTACCCAAACTACTACAACTACCCCATCTCTTCTTCTGCTTTTTAATCTTAACTGAATTAGGTGCTACACCAATTTGAGACTTATACTTAGCTACCCTCTCTGTTATCCTTTTTTCAGCTTTCTTCCTGTACCAGCTAATAAGCTCTTTTTTTACCTCTGCTCTTCTATCTTTTTTAGGAATTCTTTTATCAACATCTATGTAAAACTTCCCTTGATATAGAGATATCTGGACTCCCTTCATCTCTTTTTTTCTTAATTTAATTCTATATCTTCTGCCTAAGTAAGTTAACTTCTCACCACTCAAAAACTCCTTCTTCTTAGGAGAAGATTTTATCTTATCTAATCTTTCTTGTTTTTTAAGAATCCAGTCTGCCTTCTTTTTTATCACTTCTTCTATTCTTTCTTCTTCAACACTCCTAGGAGCCCTAACTTTAAGCCCTTCTTCTTTACTTATCTCCAATCCTAGAGTCTTTCTATCACTTCGAATAACTTTATATTCTATTTCACTGTTTCCAATCTCAATTGCTTGCATTATTGCTATCACTCCATCTATAAAATATTGTGTGCTAATTGCATTATCTTTGTAGTTAAGTTATCGATATCATCTTTAAATTGTTGATAGCTATATAACCTCTTCATGATCATCCTCTTCATCGGCTTGATAACCTTATTTCTCTTCTTCTTCCAATCAACCACTGCCATCTCTTCAAGCTCAGCCATTAAATTTCTACTTAAATCAACTACTAGATCTTTCGGCTCTTCAGATGTATTATATTCAGCCACTCCCTCTTTGACTTGATTGGCCTTCTTCTCGCTTTTATGGCCCTCTTTTAAGATCTCATATAAAGCAAACTCTCTTTCACTTAATCCCAACTTTTGAGCCTTAGACTTAACATTATTAATATCTGAAATTATTTCTCTATACTCTGCTACCTGTTTAGAAAAATCTAACCTCCCCTGCTTATATTTTTCTATTATCTCTTCCAACCTCTCTTTAAGTGATTTATAAAAGGCTGGGTTCTCATCCATCTTTTGATTGATCGTATATTTAATTGCATTTTCCATTTCACTAGCCTTTGCTTTTTCGCTCTCTTTTTCTTCTATTACTTGATTAAATTTATCCTCATCTAGAATAGAAACTGGCTCATGTAGCAGAGAAATATCTTCTACTCGAACATATTCATCAATCAAATCTTTTACTTTATCCCCCACCCCTTTTACATCTAATGTCTTATCTCGATAACGATTTCTAACTGCTTTATATATCTTCCCTAAAACCTTCAAATCATTCCTATATGGTTCTGCTAAAGGATCAGGCATTACAATGTCCATACTCTTTGAGAAGGCTTTGAAAGCATTCTTAAACTCTAATCTATCGTCTTCTTGTTCAAAAGCTAATACACACTCTTCTAAGTTGTTCAAATCGAGACCATTAAATAGACTCATTAGCTTTTGATGCTTTCTTTCTAAATTTTCTTTTTCAAATTCAATAGGGTTAACAGCATTCTCTACATCTTCATTATTAAAGATAGCTAAAGCCTCTTTTAAATGATCAAAGACACCATAATAATCAACTACTAAACCAAAGTTCTTCTCATCAAAACGTCTATTGACTCTTGCTATTGCCTGTAAGAGATTATGCTCTTTAAGTGGCTTATCTAAATACATTACCTGCTCTACTGGAGCATCAAACCCTGTTAAGAGCTTATCACAGACAATTAAAAACTTAATTGGATCATCAGGATCTTTAAAGCGATCTATTAATTGATTTTGTTCTTCATCAGTAGTGTGGTACTTTTTGATTATAGGCTTGTCATTCTTATTTCCACTATAGATCACAATCGACTCTGGTCCATTCAGTTTATCTAACTTCTCTTTATAGATAGCAGCTGCCTCTCTGCTAACAGTCACTATTTGAGCTTTTAAAGGAGCTATCTTAGATTCATAATGTTTAATTATATCTAAGCAGATCCTTTCAATTCTAGCAGGCGTTTCTGCTATTGCCTGAGCAGTTGCATACTTTTGTTTTATCTTCTTCTTTTCTTCATCACTTTTATTCTTAAATACTCTATCAAATATCTCGTCTAAATCTCTACCTTCAACCCTCAACTCTGGCAATTTACCTTCATAAAAGATTGGTAATGTGGCTTCATCTTCCACAGATTGATTTATATTATAAGTATCTATATAATCCCCAAAGGTTCTTAAAGTACTCCTGCTTTCTTTATCGATTGGAGTCCCTGTAAAGCCTAAATAGCAGGCGTTAGGTAATGCTCTTCTCATATTGAAAGCTAAGTCTTTATATTGAGTCCTGTGAGCTTCATCAACCATGATAAAGATATTTTCTGACTCATTTAAAATAGGATACTTTACCTTTTCTTCATCATTTGCTTTATTTTCGTTTAACTCCTGTTCTTCTTTGGTTAATTGAAACTTTTGAACTGTCGTCATTACACTTTTTCCACGAATATTTTTGATCTGCTTTCTTAAATCTTCAACATTACCAGCTGATACTGGATTAGGAAAACCACATCTTTCAAATGTAGCAATTATCTGTCTATCTAAATCTACTCTATCAGTTACTAATAATAAACCAGGGTTATTAAGCTCTTCCATTCGCTTCAGTTTCAAGGCTAAAAATAACATCGTCAATGATTTCCCAGATCCTTGAGTATGCCAGACTGTTCCATTTCTCTCTTCTAAACTATCAGCTGCTTTAATCTTAACAATTGCTTTTTTAACTGCCCTAAATTGTTGATAACGAGCAAACATTTTAACTAAATTTTGTTCTTGTTCAAATACGATAAAGTTTTGAATTAGATCTAAAATGTTCTCTTTATTAAAGATAGAAAAGATTAATATATCTTGTAAGTTTGGCTCTCTATCTACTAATTCAGCTATATCTTCTTTAGTATAAGGATAGGGATCTTTCCACTCCATGAAGTATCTGTCTTGAGCACCTATTCCTGCGATAGAAGCAGAACTACCCCAAGCTGAGATAACAATTTGATTAGTATAAAATAGTTTTTCTGCCCCTTCTTCTAATTCATCACTTCTTACATTTTGGTATCTTCTTAACTGATTAATTCCTTCTTCTTCAGATTTATCACAAGTTGTCTCATTCTTACACTCAATTACAGAGATAGGGATTCCATTGATAAAGACTACTATATCAGGTCTGATCGTCTCTTTACCTTTGACTGTATATTGATTGACTGCTAGAAAGTCATTATTGGCTGGATTATCAAAGTCAATATATTTAACTGTCTGATTCTTCTTCCCCTTACCTAAATCCTGCTTTAAGGAGATATGCTTGACTAACTTTTGATAAATCATTTCGTTGGCTTCCATTAAATTAGTTGCTTTAATTTTAAGTGGTCTAACCTGATTGACAGCTTTATTTAAATTATTATCATTAAGCCAAGGATTGATTCTTTTTAAAGCCTTTTTTAGTCGTTCAATTAAAATTACTTCGTGATTAGAACTTCTTTGAGGTAGGCTATCACCTTGATTGAGATCACGAACTTCATAGTTTAGATTTCTAAGTAAGTCTAATATCTTCTTTTCGACCAGCTCATATTCATTCCAGTTTCTACTCATCAGCTCACCTGCTTTCATATTAAAAATTCATTTACCACTAATCAACACGAATAACCACAAATAAAGCCATTAAATAACTCCATGGTTACAAAAAAGAGTAGCCATTATAGCTACCCTCTTCTTTATCATTAATGCTGAGATTTCTTCTTAATCTTCTCTATCTCTTTTTTTGATAATCCACTAGCTGCAGCTATCTTATCTAACTCTACTCCTACCTCCAACAAGTTCTCAACCATTTCTAATTTCCCTTCCGATTTTCCTTCCGATTTACCAACTTGATAAAGATTTGTTAATTCCTTAGCCATAATTTCATCACCCCCAACAGTCTGTTTGATAGTATTTTTAAATCTTAGTTCTATACTCTTAGGTAAAAATAATATCCCATCTAAAAACTCAAAGATATTATAAATCTTCTCTCTATCGTAACCTTTATCCAATAATAATCTAAATAGTTTCTGCTTGAAATTATATCTTAAACTATTTTTCCCTTTACTCTTTAAGCTATATAACCCTGCTAGAATTACCATTGCAAAAGGATTGTCAGACTTTAATAACTCTTCTTCCTGTTGCTCTAAAACTTTGTAACTATTATAATCATAGTTTAACTTTGTTCCATGGAAATCGTAATTAAAACTATTTGGTTTATATCCTTCTCTTCCTTCAGTAAAGATAGCTAGAGCCACTATTTTTTGATCATACTTATCATAAATCCGATAAAAATATTTAAACATTCTAGCACTGAATTCAGCCTCATAATATCCCTGCACTTCTAAATGGACTAAAATCCAATTCTCCCTGCCATCTTTAAGGTAAACCTTAACCAGTCTATCAACCATCTTCTTACCTTTCATTGTCTTATCTACGATATTAGCCAACTCATTATCCAAGAATTCATAACCTTGACTAAGGTCAACCTTTTGATAGAGCTTAGGCATAAAGAATTCTAAGAAATCTTCAAATAAATCTTCTATTATTTCCTTCCATAATAAATCAGGCATCTCTCGTTTCATAATATATCCTCCTAGTTCATCCAACTCTTAGTAATATTATATCACATTAGCTATTCTATCTAAACCCCTTCAATTTTAAGATTTCCAACTATACACTATATCCTATACACTGTTAACTGTTCTTTTCTCCCCAGTCAACAACTTCTGCATTAATCCTTTCTTTAATCGTTCTACCTTTTCCTTCTCTTCTTCTTTCTTTTGAATCTTTTCATCAACACTGGATAAGATATCTGCTATCTTCTTTTGTTCTTCTAGTGGAGGTAGTGGAACTTTTACAGCAGAATTAAATATCTCTCTAGGCACTCTTTGCCTACCAGTAGATCCTTCCATCATAGAAATTGCTAAGCTTCTAATTTTATGTGATTTAGCTAAATAATAGACATATTTGTGATAAACTAAATCTTTCTTTGGAGAAAACACTATAAGCTCAGTAGAACCAAAGGCTAACTCATTATCTAATTCTTCAATAAAAGATGTTTTTCCATTTTCAGTACATGGAGTAATTCTTGCAAATAAAGTATCAAATCTCTTAAATCTAATAGAAGTACAATCTTTTTTATTTCTTTTTATCCAATAATCTACACTAGGTTTATCTGTATTAACAGCTGCCATCTCTAAAAATAAAAACTCATCTTGCTCTGGGATATCATAACTAGGATTTATATCAACAACTTTACTCATTCTACAAAATTCCCAACCTAATGGTATCTGACCAAATTCTGTTTTCTTAAACTCACTATGGCCAATCCCCTTAGTCAATAACTCCTGCATTAATCCTTTCTTTAACTCTTTCGTCTTCTCGATAATCTGATCTATCTTTTGAAGCTTTCCATCAACTACTGATAATATATCTGCTATCTTTTCTTGTTCTGGAAATAACGGAAAAGGTATCGGAACACTTTTTACAGTTGATTGATTCAAAAGTGGTTGAGCACTTTTGGTAGCAAACTGACCTAACTTTCTTCTTTTTAACCAATAATACAAATAGTTTTTTTCAATCTTTTCTCCTTTTTTTAATTCCATCTTGATAGCATTATCTGAAACCCATACTGGATTACTAATAAAATGAATTTCACCAACTGCTCCTACACGACCTACTATAAAACCATCTTCTAAATTAAAATCATCTATTGAACCGATAGGGCCATTAGAACCATAAATCAAATATCTTCCTTTGTCTAACTCTGAATAATAATCAGCTGATTTCCCATTCTTAAATTTACAAACTTCTTTTAAAGGTTTTAAATCCCAATCCTCTGGAATAATCCCCATACTACTTTTCTTATATCCTTCCTTAACCTCATTACCCATTAAAAATCACCAACTCTGGGCGAACACATAGGTTCGCCCCTACAAAATCAACTATATCTTTTATTCGTTTTTTAATTATTAACTGCTTTCCAACTGTCAAATTAAGCATCATACCCCAACTCTCCTAAATAACCATCAACTTTACTATCTATCTCTTGATACTCCTGTTCTAACTGATCCAATTCACCAAGCACCTGATTAATATCGACTGGCTCCTCTGGCTCAGTAGTATCAACATAACGAGGTACATTAAGATTAAAGTCATTCCTTTCAATCTCTTCTAAATCAACCACCCGACAGTATTTTTCTCTATCTTCATACTCTTGATAAGCATTTACTATCTTCTCTATATCCTCTGCTCGTAACTTATTCTGATTACTCAACTCTTCATAATCTTCTTCTGCATAGATAAAGATAACCTTATCCTTTCTCTCTTGAGCTTTATCCTTATTTAAGATCAAGATACAACCTGGTGAAGAAGTATTGGCAAAGAGATTAGCTGGCAGAGCAATAACTGCTTCAACCAAGTCATCTTGTAGCACCTTCTTTCTAATTTTACCCTCTGATCGACTTCTAAATAAAACACCATTATCAAAGACTACCCCTACCTGCCCTGTTACTGTCGTACTAGCTAGCATATGTTGAATCCAAGCCCAGTCTGCCTTATTCTTTGGTGGATAACCATACTTAAATCTACCAAAAGGCTCTGAATCTTTCAGTTCTTCTTTGTGCCACCTTTTTTGGTTCCACATTGGATTAGCTAATACTCGATCAAATTGCTGCAAAGAACCACCTTCAGTAAACTCAGGATCGATCATAGTATCACCTTTTGCTATTTGTGCGTCATAATGACCATGTAACAGCATATTCATCTTACAGATAGCCCAAGTATTTAGATTCTTCTCTTGACCATACAGAGTAATCTCAGAAGTATCATAACCCTTTTCTCTTAAGTTTTCAGCTGAATAAATTAACATGCCTCCTGATCCACAACAAGGATCATAAATTCGATGGTTAGGCTGAGGATCTGCAATCTTAACCAATAATTTTACTACTTCCTGTGGAGTATAAAACTCCCCACCTTTCTTACCAGCATCATCTGCAAACTTATCAATTAGATACTCATAAGCTCTACCTAACAGATCTGGATCTTCTAGATCTTGATTTCCTAATGAATACTCAGAGAAATGCTGTATCAATCCATCTAATACAGTATCAGGTAGTCGCTCTTTATCATTAAAATCTATACTTACTAAAACCCCTTCTAGTGTTGGGTTCTCTTCTTCTAAAGCTTCAAATGCTTTATTTAAAGTTGCTCCTATATCTTCTGTAACACTACTGATATGCTCCCATCTTGCTTTCTCAGGGACATAAAAATCATAAAATAAAGGCTTGTCTACAAAGTCTTCTCCATCTTCTTCTCTAATTCTTTCTCTTTCTTCTTCAAAGACATCACTAAGTCGTTTCAAAAATAACATTCCAAATATGTACTGCTTATAATCTGAAGAATCAATACTACCTCTCAAAATATTTGCTGACTCCCATAAATGTGACTTAAGCTTATCCAAGTTTAACTTTTCTTCTAACATTAATAACCCCTCCATTAATTCCTAAATTTAATTATAGCTATAAGTTCTCTAAGTGATTATAGCAAAATTAACCACTTCTCCATTGGTTGTTATTTTCTATTTTTAACTTAAATATCCTTCTATATATTTTTTTTAAGCTCCTTCTTCCCCTGCTGAACTAAAACCTGGAAACTTATCATCTAGAATCTTCAAGACCTCATCTCCTATTTGAGCTTTAGTTTCCTTATAAGAAACAGCAGAAAGCCCAGCAATACCAGCACCTATAATTAAAACTTTTTTCTTTTTCATAACTACCTCCAGATTAAGATTTGGTAATCTCTTTTAGGAATATATTTTCGTAAAAAGTTTAAGGTTTAATACCCTCAAATATAACTCTGGGTTCTTCAGAAGAAGGCCTTACTTTTTCGTATAATCTAAATACTTTTATATCCTTAAAACCAATATTTTTAAGAATATTTTCAAATTCCTCTATACTAAAATAACGTATTTTAAACTCTTCTAATTCAGTTTCAATTAACTTACCATTCTTAAATAGTTCAAAAAACGACCAGAACCACACATCGGCTCTAAAATAGGTTCTACTCCGTTATCTATACATTTCCATATTATTCTCTCCTTTGTTGTTTCTTTCTCAATTCTAATTATCAAAATAGTAGAGACTATGATCTAATTTTTACTAACAATCCTTGGAGATAATCTTTAAAACTTTCTGCAACCTTCTTAAAGTTATAATCACCTTGACCATGTAAAGTAAGATAAATCCCACCCTCTTTGATCGCTATTGGATCACCATTTTTCGTTGCAAAGATAAAATAGTCATCACTTTTATACTCTTTTTGTACAGCAAGTAATTGCTCTAAATTGAAGAATCTAATTACCCCTTCCTCCTTTAAGTCAATCTCTACATCCTGAGGATTATAATCTTGGTAAAACCTCTTAAATAATTGATCCTTATCCTTTAAAACCTCAACTTCCTCACTTGTAGCAAATAAATTTCTACTATCCTGCTTCTTAGCTGATTTCACAAAGTCCTCTAACAACATCTTATCACTTCCTATTAATAATCAGGCTGGAGTAATTCAATCTTATACTTCTTTAATTGATTGATTAACTGCTCTAACTTTCTATTCTTAAAGTAATTAATTCCTACCAGCACCCCTCCAAATAAGACTCCAACAACTATCCCAGCAGAGCTACCCCATAACCAAATTGCTAAACTACTGCCAGCTACCCCTGCTAAGGAAATACCAAGATTAACTGAAGCTGCTTTAAATGATTTCCATCTAGTACCACCAGTTCTTCTAACACGATAGAAGATATAAAGACTACTGGCAATAGAAGTTCCTGCACCAATCCCAAAGATATGGCTCAAACTAGAGATATTCGAGCCAAAAAATGAAGTAAGTACCGCTCCAGTCAACCTACCTCCTGTATATCCTACTGTACCGATTAATGCCCCTTCCAGCCCCTGCTCAAATCTATCCTGCCACCCCAGCTCTTGATTAAATAATGATAATGTAAAAGCAATTCCAAAACCCAACAGTGCCGCTTGAGAAAATCTAACTACCTCACCTTTAATTATCTGTCGTCGCATTAAGGCTTCACGATTATAGAGATCTCCTGTCGTTGGATTTCGCCAATCCCTACCATGTGCTTCAAAATGCTCACTTCTAGTCAAAAAATCTATATTATCGGGATCAGCTTGCAGTTCAGGGTGTTCAGCTACACTATTAATATGATGACCTTCCATTCCTCTAACCCTATCTGCTGATAATAACTCCTGCTGTTGAGAAGCAGTCCACTCCCGTGTACCACTTCCTCCTAGCTCCAACAGAGCTTGTTCATACTCCCAAGCTAAATTGACTCCACTCCGCCTCAAACTAACATCTCCCGCTGGTAGTTGATTGACCTGACTTTGCAGTCCAGCCCGTTGGCTACTTAAGCGATTCAATGTAGTAGTAAAGTTATGAGCTAATTGGCTACTTTGCACAGCCAATCCACTCAAGATTGGCCCGGCTGCTCCCAACCCAGCAAAGAGCCTATAATTGAGCTTCTTTAACTTACCAGCAACCCTTCGTTTATTCTTCCGGCGTAAATACTTATTCTTAATTGCTTTAATACTCATCAACTCACCCCACTAGATCCTTTTGGGTAGTAGTCATCACCTTAGTCAGTTCAAATTTCTTCTCATCAGAGATAAGGCTAAAAATATAATTATAGACATAATTGAAATAAGTCAAAGCCTCAGAACTCAAATAATCAGTATTGATAGTCGCTAAATCATCTTTAATTAATTCAATTATATCCTTTTTACCCTTCTTATAATCCTTTTCATCGTTGCTGATTTCAGTAAAGATATTATTGATTCTAGTTACAACCTCTTGATTATACTGTTGGTAATTATCTTGATTTAAACTTTCGCCTTTACTGACAGCTAATCTTTCAAAAGACTTCTGCAAGTCTTTATAATGCTGATTATTATCAGCGGTAAAGAATTCAAATTGTAATTTTTCTTCTAATCTTGTTGCTTCCTCCAAGATTTCTCTAATCTCTTCTTCATCATCTACCGTCTCTAACTTCTCAACTAACTCCTGTAATCGCTTAAGGAGTTTCTGATTTCCAGCTCTAACCTCTTCTTGCCCTTCTCTTCCAAGTTCCCCTCTAATCCCTTCTAGCTTTTTTTGATAATTCTCTATCAAATCAAAATCATTCAGTTCAGCATACTCAGCGAAAGTAAATAAAGCTTCAAAAGCTTCAGCTAAGTAACTTCTCTGTTGCTCTTGCTTAGAACTACTAGCTATTTCTTTCAGCAAATAACCGATATATTCCGTAAAGACACTTCGCTTAGCAGGCTGATGAATAAAAACATTCTTTAAGACCAGCCGAGCTAATAGATCATTCTCTGACTTTTTAAACTGCTCTGATCTTTTAAGATAAGACTTTAGGTTAATTTCACTTAATTGATCACCTAGATAATACTCTAGCTTATTATTAGTTTTACAAATATATCGAACTAAAAAAAAGCTCAGTACTAAATTTAAGATTAGTAAAAATATTAACATATTATCACTCCAAAGCTATTTTTTCATTTTAGATAAGTAGTTATGTTGTATTAATAACTCCTTTTATCTTTCATTTCACTTAGAGACTTTGATTTAAGTATAACTTTAAATTACTACAATAATCATTAATATCTGATTTCATATTACCTAGTTCTTCTTCTTTTAATCCAGAACAAACACTTACTACAAATTTTTGATGTACCTCATTAGCAACCTTATCACTTTGCTCTTTTAAGTTAGAGATTATATCTGGAATAATCTTCCCCCCAACATAATCTTTCTTTATTTCTCTAAAATTATCTCTAATTATCTTCTTATAGTCTCTCTTTTGGCTCTTGAAATTAACAAATTTAGTTACTGCTCCTACAACTGCTCCTCCTATTAAATAAGGGGGTAATAATGCTCCAAGTGCTGTTCCAATAGTAACTGTAGACGCATATGGGCCTAACAAGGCTGCATAAGTTGCTGCTGTTGTACCTATTGCCCCTCCTATTGCTGCACCCTTACCCGCTCCTTCTTTAGCTAATTCAGTACCACTAAAAAAATTATCTTCCATTAATTGTCCTAATAATGCTTCTTCCCTACTAGCAATTCTTTTAAAATCCCTTTCCATTTTACTTTTAACTTCATCTATTGATAACTTCCATTCCTCCTCAAAATTATCATTTACCTCTTCTAATATCTGCTCTAAAGAATTACGGATATTTTTAGCAGAAAATAACCTCTTCATCTCTGCTTCTAATTTCTGCTTTTTATCCTTGTTAGAAAACATACTAAAATCATCTACCATTTTTGAAAGCCTAATTTCTTCACCATGTAAAAAATCACTATTAACCCAAGCTTTCAAATCACCTTCAAACTTCTCTTTAATTCTAGAATTATGATATTGTATTTCCTTATAATGCTTATTTATCTGCTCCTCTAACTTTTCCAATTTATCTACATAAAGTTCATGACAACCTAAATCTTGGCGTATTAGTGCTTGAATAGAGTTAAAGATACTCTCTTCTTGTACCTTATCTGCCTCTCTTTCAATATCATTCTCTAAATATTCCAAAAGATCTAAATAACCTGAACTCTTTAATAATTCCTCTTCATTCTTCTTAACTCCATTAAAAGCTTGATAGGCTGAAAATCCAAAGCATTTATCAATATAAATCATATATTGATCTTCCACATATTCAATAATCTCTTTAGGGTTTTCATCTATTTCATCAATTCTATTAACTATCCCAATAATAGGTTTGCCTAGCTCAGCCACTTCAGTTAAAGCCTCTTCGACATCAGCTTGTCCTAAGTGATGTACATTAAATACCCATAACACCACATCAGATTCTTGAATATAGTCTTTAGTTTTAACTTCATTTTGAAGAGTCACTGTTGCTAACCCAGGTGTATCAACCATATTAATTTTTCTTAAGTTTGCCAAAGGCAACTCTAATTTAACATACTCACAATCTGCAAAAAAGTCTAAATCACCATGATGTTTGGATAATACATTAAAAATTTTCTCTGGAGTTCCTTTAATATTCTGAGCAGAACCACGCTTTATTTCAGCACTCTTATATTCACTATAAGCTACCTCAATAATTGTAGCTGTAGCCTCAGTTACATTAACTGGTGATACCTCTCCGCCAGCCAAAGCATTTAAAACGGTAGATTTACCAGCCTTTACTTCTCCCATTAATACAAGCTTTAAGGGTTTATTTAACTTCCTAGCTTCTATTTGAATACCTTCTTCAAATTTAATTAAAATTTTTTCTATATTCTTCGATCTACCAGGTAACTCTTCATTATTATTAATTACTTCTCTAATTGGTGAACAGGAAAAAACCTCTTGAACATTAGTAATATATTCTTTAAGCTCCATTCAAATCTCCTCCTTAAATAATTAACTATAATGCTTGCCTAAAATTATTTTTTTAGCTGTCAACTTCTCAAATTCTACATTAGATAACTTCTCAACTCTTTTAAACTCTTTTTTTATTTTAGGTATATTATCAGAATTACTATGTAACTTAGCAAAAGACCCTTCTCTGATATCACTAATTCTCTGATCTATTTTGATTAATTGATTACTTATCTCAGATAGAAGTTCTTCTTCTATATTACTTAGTGATTTTCTTAATTGACTTTTGAAGTTCTTCTTAATTTTAGGTAATTTAAACTCTTTAGCAACCCATTTAGCCAGACCAAAATAACTGGCCATTCCTCCTAAAATAGCACCAACTGGCCCTAACAACATAGCTGCTGCAACTGTAATTCCTACTCCACAACCTAACTTACTTTCATCAATTTCTCCTGAATAACTATTAACCTTAATTCCATTATAACTATTCTGTTTAGCAACATGAAAACAATCTGTATCTAAGTACTTATACTTCTTGAAAATAGACTTACTTTTATAAAAGCCACTAAATTTTTCTAAAGAAGAAGCAACTCTACTTTGAATATCATCTATTAAATAACTTAATCTATCAACTTGAAAGAGATTATTCTCTACAAATCTCTTTCTTTTACGCTCTTCAATCTCAAATAATCCTTCAGCATTTGAGTTTATATTTCTTTTCACTTCATTTTGATAACCTTTTAAAGTGGAATTTATCATATTTTTATACTGCTTCTCACTAGCGTTGCATCGAAATTTTAGATGAAATATCCATTGAAAAATAAAAACTCCTTTGATTAAATGGATAGGTGTGTGTCCCGCACAAAATCCATAAAATCAAAGGAGAATGAAATTATGAATAATTGTATCACACCATTAAATAAATTTCTAGATGTAATTGGCAAAAACTTTTTGGATAACTTGGTAGATAAATATAATTCTGATTATAAAGTGCATAAGCTGACAACTAAAACTCACCTAATGTATCTGCTTTACTTTCACCTTAGTCAAAAAGAAAGTCTAGAAGACTTTGTCACTGACTTAGAAAGTAATGAAGGATTAAAGAAAATATTGCCACAAATAAGTGTTTCCCAATTATCACGAAAAAATAAAGATAGACCTTATGAAATATTCTTTGAAATTTTCCAACACTTATTTAGTAAACTTAAAGGTAAAGTGGGATTACGCAAAGCTTTAAAAGAGATTGGTTCAGTGAAAATTATAGACTCATCAACAATCAGTTTATGTTTATCATCATTTCCTTGGGCTAAGTTTAGAAAAACTAAAGGTGGAATTAAACTCCATACCTTATATGATCTAAATACTGAAGCTCCAGAGAATATAATAATCAGTAATGTTATTGTTCATGATAAAGAAGTCTTTGATAACCTATCTTTAAATCCTAGTTACACCTATATTTTTGATAGAGCTTATATTGACTATCAAAAGTTTGATGATTTTGTTGAGGATGATATCTATTTTATAACTAGGTCTAAATCTAATGCTAAAATTGAAACTGTTAGAACAGTAAAACTGACTGATAAAGATAAAAAAGCAAATGTTCTATTAGATGCTACTGTCATTTTAGGTAAATATAATACAGAGAAAAGAATGAAACATAAATTGAGACTAATTAAAGTTAAAACTATTGATAGAGATGGTAATGATAAAGAAATTAAGATTTTAACTAATCGTTTTGATCTACCAGCTCATATAATAGCTCAGTTATATAAGGAACGCTGGGAAATAGAGTTATTCTTTAAGTGGATCAAACAACATCTTAAAATCAAAAGATTCTTTGGTCAAAATAAAAATGCCGTTTTAACTCAAATTTATAGTGCTGTAGTTTTACTTTTAATTTTAAAATTGATTAAAAAACAAATTAAGTTTAAAGGTTCTTTACTTAAACTGACTAGAATAATCAAATATTCTATACTCAGAACTATTAATAGCACATTTAGCTGGGAAAATTGGATCATGAATAGTTAATTTTAAATAATCTTCTATTCAACTTTAGAGTATTATAATTTCTAAGTTCAATATGTTCCATATATTGATTTTAGATGCTATATTGGTAATTATGAATTAGAAAATTATAATTTTAGCTAATCCAAATTTTCAATTTTAGATTTATTTTTTTCAAATAAATCAAACACTTAAATTTATTAATTAATGATTATTACCTGAATTTAACAATGCAACGCTAGTGACTGCTTCTCTTTAGATTTTAATTCCCTTTCAAAATCTATAATCAGTTTTTCTCTTTTTTGATTATCCTTATCCAACCTATCATTATAGTCATTCAAATCTTCAATCAATTGATTGAAGATAAGTTTTACATCTTGAACCTTTTTATTTATCTGAATGTTTTGAGCTTGAGTAAGAAAATAACGCCTAATAACCTTATGTAACTCTTTAATTCCACTTTTATTAATTAATACTTCATCATTATCTTTAATTCCATCTAAAGCTTCTTTAGCAGAAATAGGAACTATCTCATCAAAGATATCACCAAACAATTCATTAGCCTCTTTAGACACCCTGGCAACTGCTTCTTCTCCACCATTCTTCCTAACTAAGTCTACTTTATTTAATACAGCAATCATATTATCTGCTCTACCACCAATCTCTTCTAGCGATTTATTTAAATCATCTAACATTTTACGAGACTGTTTAGCAGAAATACTATTAGCATCCAATAACCAAATTACCCCTTCAGCTTGAGAGTAATAATCGCCCATACCTTTCTTTACATCTCCTAATAGTGTCTGAAATAAACCAGGAGTATCGACTAATCTAAATTCTTTTAATAGTTGGTTAGGTTCTATCGGCCATTCAACTCTTGATATCTTTGACTTATACAAGTACTTATCTTGTAGCTCTTTTTCTTTTTCTTTCTTCTCTTGTACACTATCTAGTTTTTTTATTAATTCCCGCAATTTTTTCTTAATTTCTCTTTCTGAGTTCTTTCTCTTCTCTTCTTCTTTCTGTAAGAGTTTTTTTGCTTCCTTAAAGGATAGATACTTTACTTTATTATTCTTATAATAAACTTGTACCTGCTCATCATTACTTCCATAATAGACATCCACCTTCCAGGTTTTAGGGAGCCTATTCATTTCAGCTACCTCTTGGCCTAGTAAAGCATTCAATAAGGTTGATTTTCCATAATTACCAGTACCTATCATAGCTAACAAGAAGGGTTTGTCTAAATCTTCTGTTAGACGTTCTATTTCCACCTTAGCTTCTTGAATTTTATTGATTGCTGACTTTAAAAGAGAAGCATTCTCATAACCTGATAATCTTTTTAAATTCTTAAGAGTATTATCTAGTATAATTACTCTAGAATTAATTTGCTCTTCTAAAACTTTACGAGCATATTGGTTATAACCATCTTCAATTTTAGAAAATAATTTAATCCCTTGCTCAACTGAATCTAAGGAAACCGACATTTATATTTACCCCCCTAACATTAAATATAAGATCCCTGCTATACCAATGGTATTGATTAAAGTAAATATTTTATTAAATCTAATTCTTCTACCTTCTCTATTTAACATTATCTTAATATCGCTTTTTACTTTATCTATTCTTCTTAAGGATTGCATTAATTGTTTATCAGTATTGTTAATATTTGCTTTTAATTTCTCATCGATTTTATTAATAGAATCATTCATTTCATCTTCTACAACCTCTAAAGTACTATTTAACGATTCAACAATTTCAGAGTGTAAATTAGAGAATTTTTCATTCATTGTGATATGATTTTGCTCTATCTTTTCCATTGTTTTATCAATAGCTTCCATTTGCTGGTTGGCCCTTTTTATTCCATCTAAATATTCTACTTTTATTTCCTCTAACTTATCTATATTTTTCCTTAAAGAGCCCAACTTTTCATTTGAATTTTCAACACTTTCCTCAAATCTATCTGTTAATTTAGATACATGATTCCCAAAAACATTTGCTACTCTAGATGTATGTTTCTTAAAGTCGCTTACTTCTTCAGATACTTCAGAAGAGGTCTTTGTCAACTTTTTCTCTGCATCTTTAAGCTCTTTCATTACTCCTGAATTAATAACATCTACACTAACCTGATTAATCAAACTCTTAAATTCTCCAAATAATTCTTTTTCTGGCTTAGCCATATTATTGCTTCCTCCTTCATTATTTAAGTAAAATGAAATACATTTCTCTCAACAAAATAAAAAATTTTATTTGAAACCTAGAGGAAAACCTCTAGATTTAATCTATTGAAATATACTCTACTACAAAATTTAAACAAGATGTAATAAAAGACCTTCATTTTATCAAACAAACCTGCAAATCTACCTGCTCTTAAATTGCAATTTATAAAAATGCTTCTTAAAACTATGAACTTGACAACTTACAGGATAATATATTATAATTTATACACCCCCTATGCAAGGGGTATGCAAATTAATTAAGGAGGTGCTTCCCTTGAATTTCATTCAAATCAGTTCAGAAGAATTTGATACAGAGGTTTTAAATTCTAAGGATTCCATTTTATTAGAGTTTTCTTATGATTACTGCTCTGCTTGTCAAGAAGTCAAAAAGTTTATTATAGATAATATTAAAGTTAAAAATTTAAAATTAGTAGAGATTGATATTTCAAAGAATCAAACTTTGGCCCGAAAATATGATGTTGATAAGTCTCCAACACTATTATTATTTAACAATGGAAGAGTCTTAGCTCAACATATTGGTTATATTAAAACAGATGAATTAAATGCTTTATTAAATAATTTATCTTATTGGAATAAAGTAAAAAATAATATAAAACAGGGAGGGAAACTAATGTTTAATCTTTTATTCGGTAACAATAAAGTACAGAATATTACAACTAAAGAAGTAGCCAGAAATCTAGATAAAACAGAACGACAGATTATAGATGTAAGAACAGAAAGAGAATATCAGGAAGGACATATTCCTAATTCTATAAATATTCCTGTTACAAAGATAAAAGATAATTTAGATAAGCTAACTAAAGGAGAAGAAATAATTACTGTATGTGCTTCAGGAATAAGAAGTAAAAAAGCAGCAAAAAAACTTATTAAAGCTGACTATAAAAAAGTTAAAAATATGTCTGGTGGAATGAATGCCTGGCAAGGAAAGGTAATAAAACACTGATTAGAGCAACAATTACTCAAGATTGAATCCTCCACGTTAATTTAAATTAAATTTTGGTAATAAGGGCTTGCAAATGAAATGTTATTACAAAATAGCTTAAGGTTGAGGTTAAGGCTAAGTTAATCTTTAAAATCATAAGGACTTAGCTCTTACTTAAACTTAATTACAATAAAAAATCATTTGGTTGAAAAAATATCTATTAAGTAACATTGAATTGATTTTTAGATTATATATTTCTTAAAATCCGAATTTAATATTCCCTCCAATTCACTCCAATTATTAGTACTAGTTTCAGTAAATAAAAAAAGTAAAAAGGAATGACTTGATTTAAGTCATTCCTTTTTTTATATTCCAACTCTTTTTATCTTTTCAGATTAATCTTTACCAACCTCTCATCATGCCATGACCTCTAGTTCTTTTATTAGCAAAAGAGCTACCAGTAATTCCATGACAATCAAAACCAGTTCTACTCATTCTTTCTAACTGTTCAGTAGATAAAATATCCCTTTTTGCTAATTGATACTCATCTCGCAAGTGACTTAACTCTTGTCTTAAAAAGTTAACTTTCTCCTGTAATTGAGCTAACTCATCTCGACTGACATCTGACTGAGAATACAAATATCTTAAATTATCCCTTTTTCTTCGTAATTGATCATTTAACTTTCTTGTTTGCTGGTAATACTCATCTTCTAAAGCTCTCATCTCTGCTAACTGCTCAGTTGATAAATCTAAATAATTATTACTGAATTCACTATCAGACATCATATGTCCCCTTATTCCTACTCTACCATATCCAAAGACTACCGATGACATTCCTAATATCAATACCATAACTAATACTAACCCAATAGTTCTTTTCATAATTTATTTCCTCCTCTAATTTTATTCTATACTCATATTATAAACAGTAGATATTAAGAAACTATTAAGAAATTAATAAGATTTCTTTAAATATTTTATCTCTTAAAAAGAACTAGCTACATTTAATAAACATTTAGTGTTGATAGCCACATAAAAAGTAAATTTATTAAAACACTAAGTTATAAAGGAAGGAGATATAAATGAAAAAATTTAAGCTCACTGACTATATTGTAGAACCAAAAGGTAAACTAGTTAAAAGAATGATTTACCAAGATAAAAATGTCACCTCTTTCATTCTCAATATTTATAAAGGGGAATCGTTGCCTAGTCATGCCCACTTCGACTGTACTATGTTACTCCAGGTAATCCAAGGCAAAGCCAATCTCAGTGTATAAGATTTCTTCTATTAAAAAAAAATGATCTAATACAAATAGATGGTTCAGAGAATATATCTATTGAAAATATCGGTTCTCAAACCCTGATTATATATATTACTACCTCTCCCTCTTCTTATTCAGATAAGTATTCTTTTGATGTTGACTTATAGATCTAAAGATAACCATATTTAAATAATGTATGAAGATCAGAATTTTCTATTGCTAAGCTACCTAAACTGGCTAAGATATTAAACGGGTCATCCTTATGAAAATGAGGTAATACCTTTTCAGACCACTCATATTCGGGTATATTCCCCTCCTGCGAAAGCTCCAACCTCTTTATTTCTTGTAAATGATTATCTATATCTTGACTATATCGCTCTAAGAAGTTATTGATTTTCTTTTTAGAACAGGTTCTATTCAACATCACTATTGGATTAGATTCATATCTAGATACTTTTGTTAATAGTATACTTGCACATGCAATAAGAGGTATCATAATTAAAGCAATTGGAGCAACCAAACT
Source organism: Natroniella sp. ANB-PHB2 (assembly GCF_046097105.1). Classification (GTDB taxonomy): domain Bacteria; phylum Bacillota; class Halanaerobiia; order Halobacteroidales; family Halobacteroidaceae; genus Natroniella. The sequence continues at coordinate 1,212,562 of NZ_CP175562.1, forward strand.
ACTATTTATCACAAGTACTATTAGTGGAGAAATCGCCAATAATAGCAATAATCCTGAAGTAATAATTTGAACTTGGGTAATTGACTCAAGTAATGCTCGATAAGGTGAAAATTGATACTCTAAAAAAGAAAAGTTGACTGCAAAAATAGCAATTGTCAAGCCTATCGAAATCAGATCTGAATTATAATCGATTAAGTATAAATTCCAACTCCAGATACCTAAAAAAAATGATAATGCAATAAACGGTAGAACCCATAGCAGTTTAATTAATTTATAAAAATATAATTTTAGTTTAGAAAACAATTTACGCTAGTCTCCTTAATTCTTTATCCAGTATCTTAAGCAGAAAATTTAAGTTTTCCATGGACAAATTCTTTTTAAGTTATAATTTTCAACATCCAATTGAATGTATATATTCACAGATTAATATTAGACCTTATTTTTTTGATCATGTTTCTCTTTTAATGGACATTGGTGGCATGGATTATCTTCTTTACTTTCTATAGCTTCTTTTTTTTGTTTTGATGAAAAATTTTTTCGAACTTTAATAGCTTTTGTAGAAAGAGTACCCATTGGACATATTGTACACCAAGTGCGTGGTTGATAAAATACTCCTAAAATAATACCGACAAGAGATGTAATAATAATTAAACGTACAAATACAAGTCCTATTTGGGCCAAATCCCCTTGAGCTCTGATTATTCCCACTGCAAAATTACTCAATAAAAAAAGAATAAATAAATTTTTAAATGTAGAAGAATAAAAGAGTTTAGGTGGTCTGCCCCTTGTACTTATAGTCTTTATTAGTGAACCTAGAAAGCTGCCCCGCGGACAGTAACTACTACACCAAATTCGCTTCTTTGTAAAAAAACCTACTACAACTGGTGCCAGCATACATACTAAAGCAATTATTCCAATAACTGGATAGATTATTCCTACTGCCAAAAATAATATAAAGACTGTCCAGACAATATCTGCTACCTTTAACTTCTTACGTTTATTATCTCCCATAACTATTACCTCCAATAAAATCCTTTATTTAAATTATTCCCATTTAGAATAGAAGCTACCATTAATAAACCCTGGTAATTAAATCCAAACTATGGGACAGAACTTAATCTAGCAATCCCTACAGCAGCTACAGCAATTACAAGCTTATATGTTATATTTTGGTCTAATTTCTCTAACCTATGGCTTTAGCAGATAATTTAGCTAAAGTATACATAATCGATATAAAAAATTGGTCAACTATTTTTTTAAATATGTTGACCAATTTTATTCATAACCAAATATTTAGTTTTAGATTATTGCATAAATTTAATCCTTATTTCTATATTTATTTACTTTCTTAAACTCTATTACTATTTCTAATTTATTAGTATCTCTACAAATAATCATTACATCATAACGACCATAGCCACTTTCACGATTTGAACTTACTTCGTAATCATACAAAACATTACTCTTTTTATCAATATCAGAAAAGACAATATTTTCATCTATCTTCTTTTTTAATCTCCTCTAAAACATCTGATATCTTAGGGATTACCCCTAATTGAATTTCTTTTTTCATCTTTTTATTAAATCCATCAATAGCTTTTAAAATATTCTTTTTCCCCTTTAAACGATTAAATAATCCTTTAAATAATATAGGATGGAAAGGAGCAACTGTTATTATTGCTTTTATAACCTCTAAGGTAATGGCTTTATTATAAACTGCAACAAAAGATTTCCCCTCTCCAAAAGATTTATCTCCTTCAAAGCTAATATTTTCAACAAAGATATTATAAACCTTTAAAATATCTTTTATCTCTTTATTAATTAGCTCTACAAGAGTTTCATCTTTAAATTCTTCCATCTTTTTTTTCATGAACTTTTTCATTTTTTTAGCATTAAAAAGATTAACACTTTCTTCAATATATTCTTTTTGCTCTAAACACCAGGCATCAACTTCATCAAATATCTTTTGTTCAACCCGTTTAGGTAATCTCATCTTTATCGAATCCCAAAAACCCTTGTCAATCATTTTTATAATTTTTTCTTTCCCAAATTGTTCTACTTTATTTCCATTCATTAATTTCTTTTCTTCATTGCAGACTGGAATTTTTTCAACTTCACCTTTTACTTCTTCATCAATAACTTCACTCAACTCTTTTATTTCAGCTTCACTAGATTGGTCTGCTTTAGTAAAAATAACGTTTACTTTATATCTTTTTTTAATAAACTCATTCATAGTTTCAATCTCAAAATCTTGCACTCGACCACTTCCTGCACTGATACAGTAAAAGACTGTATGAAACCAATCACTTATATCAGATGTTACATCTCTTTTTTCAAATTCTTTTTCTAGAGATTTCTTCCATTCTTCATGTTTATCAGCTTCTAGCCCCCAAGAATCAAATATTCTAACTGGCAAATCATTAATATTTATTTCAATACATTCAAAAGCATCTTTTTCAGTAACTGGCTTTCCTGTTCCCGTTTTCATTACATCTTGACCATATATATAATTAATAAAAGAACTTTTACCTACTCCTGTCCTTCCTACTACCACCACATTATATCTTTTTTTCATAAGCTATCAACCCCCTTGAATACCTTGGTATTCATATTCTTTTATTTTAGCAAACATCTTTTCTAATTTAGGCTCCATCTCTTTAAGGTTATTTTCTATTTTATTTCTAATCTCTCTTAAATTCTTTTTAAGTTTTTTCTTCTTTTTTTTAGTTTTTCCTAAAGCAATTAATAATCCAGCTATGGCAACAGGTCCTAATAAAGTCATTTTAAATAATAATAACGCACCTAACCCCTTAGCTGCTAAAGCTCCTCCACCTGCTATTACTGCCCCTTCTAAAATAGCAGCTAAAGCATTAACATCTTCATCTTCACTCTCTTTTAAATGCTTTAACAATTCTTGATAACTTGGTATTATCTTTTTTTGCTTAATACTTCTAAAATAGCTTCTACTTATTTGGCTATAAACATCTATTATCTCTTTTAACTCCTTAAAAATAACTCTACCAACTATTTCCTTATCCAGCTTATCTATAAATTCTTCTATTTCATCATTAATTTTTTTTGCGACCTTCTTTTGAGATAAAAAACCAAATTCTTTTTCAATATATCTTTTCTGCTTGCCATACCAATTATTAAGTTTTCTAATCAAGATTCGAGTACACCTTCTTGGAGTACGCATCACTATTGAATCCCAAAATCCTTCTACAATAGCTTGTTCAACTTCTTTTTTACCAAAGGGCTCTATTTTATTACCACCTAGTAGTTCTTTTTCTTCATTACAAACAGCTATCATTGAAACTTTTGCTTTTAAACTCTTATTCAAAACTGTCTTTAACTTCTCTATTTCTTCTTCAGTAGCTAAATCTGCTTTAGTGAAGATAATATTTACTTTATATTTAGCAGCAATAAATTTATTAATTAAATTTATTTCAAAATCCTCAACTCGTGCTCCACCAGCACTTATACAATAAAAAACTGTATGAAACCAATCTTTCACATCTGAAAAAATATCTCTTTTCTTTAATTCTTTATCTAAAATCCGGCTCCAGTCATTAGCTTTACCAGCTTCAATCCCCCATGAATCAAATATCTTTGTTTCTAATCCATTAAGCTTAATTTCTATTTTTTCAAAGCCTTTTCCAGTTACCGGCTTACCACTTCCCACTTCTCTCACATCTTCACCATACAAATAATTAATTAAAGAACTTTTGCCTACCCCTGTTTTACCTAAGACTACGATATTATATTTTGCATTTTCTACTTCTTGACCAGATAAAAAGTTTAAATTATAAATATTACCCTCTTTACAATGAGTACAAGTTATCTTTACCCGACCAATATTATCTTTTTCAGTTTCAAATATTAGGTTCTCTCCGCATTCAATGCATGATAGTAAAAATTTTATCATTGCTATCCCTCCGGATAATTAAGATATTTCATTCTTCTCTTCATAATATTCTCTAAATAGCTCTCCAAGCATAGGTTTAAAATTATTAACTATATCTTTTAATTCTTCTTCTTTTCCTTCAATAGCTGCTTTAGATATCCTATAACACATCTCTGATACAGCTAGTCCAATAGCAGTCGTTATTGCCGCTGCTACACCAGCTGATATAAGTCCACCTATTACTGTACCTTTTACTGGGATAAACTTAGTTATCTGAGCTGCTAACCAGATTCCCGAACCTGAAATAATCTTTTTTATTCCAATACTACTCAAAATCATTCTTGCATCCTTAATCATATATTCCATATCATAAATATTTAATATTCTAGCAAACATTCCAGTTTGATTTGTAATTAAAAGAGGTGCATCTGAAAAAGGAATAGGGGAACCACCAATCAACGTTGCTCCTGAAACATGCTGTTTAATCGCCTTTTTTGCTTCAGCTTTTTTCTCGTCTAAATTTCTTTTTTGAGCTTTAATAAATCCTAATTTTAATCCCTGCGGCAATCGCTTAATTGACCAAGAAGTTAATTTATTTAAATCTAAATAATCTAAACTAGGATCATTAAGGGTAGTTAATCTAAAACTAGAAATATTAGGCAGTTCGTTATAAAGTTCTGTTTCTAAACTTTCAATTTCTTCTAAGGATACTAAGTCACACTTTGTAAATAAAACTCCAACTGGGATATTAGAACAATAAATCTTTTTAATTGTTTTTAAATCTAAATCAGTAATTCGATGACCTGCCGCATCAATACAATACCAGGCAAGGTGCATTTGTCTATCAACAGACCGTTGGTTATCTATAACAAACTCAACTACTTCTTTAGAAAATTTCTCCTGCTTTTTGCTACCTATTTCATAACCTGCTGTGTCATATAATACTATTGAAACATCAGGCTTGCGATAAATATTAATTGCCTCAGTAACTGGCTCACCAACTCCTACTTCAGCCAGTTCTTCTCCAAATATTAAATTAACTAGAGAACTTTTTCCTACTCCAGTAGCCCCCACTAATAAAACATTAGGCTTTTTAATTGATGCTTCAACCCTTTCATATTCTTTTTCTAATTCTTCTTCAAACTTCCTTGCTTTGCTTTCAGCCATAATTTCATCTGCCTCCTTTAAATTTTTGCTAAATTTTATTTATATTAAACCTAATATTTTGATTCCTTGTTACTCATTATATTCTATACTACATCTGTTACCCCTTCATATAGATTCATTAAATCACTCCTTATTTATGAATCATTGATTTTCTCAGCAACAGGTGGCTGAAACTCAAATTTAAAAATATTGTCACTATTTATAATCTCTTTAAGCTCTTGATAAATAGAATAATTACCAATCCCGCTGCTATCTGCCCAACCTTTAAGCAGACTTTTACTGCTGTCCCTGCCATATAAAAAATAATCAGTTTTTAACTAATAATTTAGCGATAATTATCTAACATCTTCGTAATGGTCTCTTCCATATCTTTACGAAAATATTCTGGCTCTAATATTTCAATATACTGAGCTTGACTCAATAACCACATCTTAATGCCTCTACCATAAACCTCTGCTTCTATAAGATAGGAATCTCCATCTTCTTTTATCACCTGAGCTGTTGGTAATCTATCCAGCACAGCCTCTAGCGATTGACCAAAAAATCGAAACTTGATCTTCATCAACTTTCCTGCCTGCATAAACTGAACTCTTTTCCGAAACTCACCTTCCTCAAAACGTTCAGCATAAGGAATATGAAACCTTTCTTCTTTAATATTATAATTTTCAATCCGATCTAAACGATAGATAGTCGGAAAATCAAAATCATACTCACATATGTATGCTGCTAGATAAAAGTAAAATTCTGAAAAGATAATTCCTACTGGTTTAAGTAGATGCTGCTTACAATTAACTGAATTACTCTTTCTATAATCAATCTCAATCAATTTAGATTCTCTAATTGCTTTACTTATATCCCAAATGATTTGAAATAGACTCTTTTGGTGTCTAACAGGATTATAATGAAAGCGTTCATTTTTAATGATATCCTTAATATGTTGATACTCCTTGAGTACAGACTGTAAGACCAATTTATCCAATAAATTATCCATCTCTTCTTTAGAAAAAGCACGGCTTTCTAATAAAACCTTACCCAAAACTAGTATTTCTTCATTAGTCAACCACTTACTCCCTTCCCGTTTTAAAAGATAGCCACCTTTATCTCTTCTATAAACTAATTTAGTTGCGTCTTCATAAGGATGCATCTCAGCAAAATAAGCTCTCAAATCATTAATATCTCTTTGTATCGTCTTCTTACTAACAGCAAACCTTTTTGCTTCTTCCTTCTTTTTAATAACTTCTCCTTTATTTAATCGTTCAAATATATCTAATAAACGTAATCCTTTATTTAAAGAATCTAATTTAGTATTAATCTTCTTTCCCTCCTCTTACAGATCTTATATTTTATTCTTACGCTATTAACTTAGTAAATAACTCTTTACAAGCATCAATAAAGCATATGAAGAATTAACTTTTTTAAATAGTTAAAAAATACTGGTAACAGTTGTTATAAGAATAAAATTCAAATTTATTATATCATCTTTTAGCAATGAGAAACAGCCAGATCTTTTTAAGATCTGACTGAAGATTGAATTTTATATTCTCCTATTCAATTCACTTTAATAATTATTAACTCTTCTCGAGCCCTCGTACAAACCATATACTCAAGACAGTCTACCTGCTTCAACTTATTCTTAACATACAATTCATCTACAAAAAATTCTATATCAAAAATCATCCCCTCTTTAGTAATTGATTGATAAGGATCTATTCCATCAAAATCTCTTTGAATATAACGTATTTACCTATTCAAACATTAAAGTAAATTAGTATAATACATTACCCACATTAATCCCCCAGTCATTAATGTCACAAAACTATAATGTAAGCGAGATCCCAAAGTCCAATACTTTTCTCGCCAAGAAATTACTGCTAATACCACCATGGCAACAGTCAAAACTAACATAAAATAAGGCAAACTTGAGAGAAAATAAAATAATACTGGATTATAAATATTAAACATAATATTCGGAACCCCATAAGCAGGATTAATGTCAGTAAATATACTTATCATACCAACTAAGAAAATAAATGTTAATAATACAAATGCTACTACAATCAGTCTAGCTGCTTTTGCCCCACGAGAACTTTTGCTTTCTTTTTTTCTAAACCAGCGTATCAAAAAAGAAATAATCCATCCCAGCAAAGTACCTAGCATCAACAAAATTGCCAAAACAGTTAAGAGAGACAAAAACGAAATCGATCCATACCAGGGAGACTTACTATATGTTGTAGGGCCTCCTGGAGCCAACATAGTTTGCCCTTCGGAATCACTGACAAAAGCCATTGTTTTGATTAATTGTGTACCATTATTATTACGATTTTTATAAACACCCTCTTCTACTTCCACAAACTGATATACCTCACCTAGAAAATCAGCTACCAAATAACCCTCTTCATTTATATTCACTTGTATACTCTGAAATAAATCTAAAAGTTTTTCAAAAGTAGAAAAATTAATACGATTAGGATAATAGTTTCCTACATAAGCCATTGCTCTTGCTTGTGCTTCTTCATCTAGGGGTTTCTCTTCAATATTTAATTTTTCCGGATAATAGCGATCCATAAAAGCTTGAAATAATTTTATTGCTTCCATGCCAGTCCCATCGCTATAGGAAACAAATAGACCTATATTATGTTCTGGAAGCAGATATAAGCCACTAAAAAATAGTGAAGTACCTCCTCCATGGGTTATTATCCTCTCTCCATTAAGATTATCTTCTATAAAACCGAGAGCCATTCCCTGTACTTCAGAATGATGGGTAAATTGTTGTTGATGCATTTTTTTAACGCTTTCTTCCTGCAATATTCGCTGCTCTCCATAGCTTCCGTTTTGCAAATGAGCTATCATGAAACGGGCCATATCTTCAGCAGAAACGCTCATACTTCCAGCAGGAGAGCCAGAAATATATTCAAAACTACCCTCATAATATTCACCTTCTACAAGTTTATAAGCACGAGTCATATACGGAGCAAGTTCATCAGGAAGCGGCTGCTTGAAGGTACTATAATTCATCTCTAAAGGTTTAAATATATGTTCATCTACATACTCTTCAAAAGCTTGCCTTGAAACCTGTTCTACTATGTAACCTGCCAGAGCTGTACCATAGTTAGAATAAGCCAATATTTCACCTGATGGGAAAACTCGAGCAGGCAAATATTGTTTTAAATATTCCTCCAAAGATAGCATTTCTTCTTCAGAAAGTACAAACAATCCCTCGCCAACATCCTCAAATCCGGGAGTATGGGTCATCAAATGTTTCATAGTAATTGGCTTAGCTTCAGTTGAGCCCTTTCCCAATATAGTATTAGGAATTTCAAAATCTAAATAATTATTAATATCCTCATTTAAATCCAATTTATTTTGTTCTACTAACTGCATAACTGCTGTCCAGGTAAATAATTTCGAAACTGAGCCAGGCCGAAATAGAGTACGCTTGGGATCTACTGCTTTTCTTTTTTCTAAGTCAGCATAACCATATCCTTTAGATACAAGTATCTCTCCGTCCTTAACCACCGACAGAGTAACACCAGAAATGTCATGCTCATCTAATTGACTAAAAATCACTCCATCCAGAAAAGTTTCCAACTCTTCTGCTTCTATAGAATTTGCTCTAACATAAAAACTAGCAGAAAATAATATTAATACCCCAACAAACATTACTATTATTAATTTTTTCATTTAAACCTCCTCCTATCTGAATACCATCATATCTTTTTTTATCTTATCACTTAACCCGTCAATCAAATCAATATTTTGTAAAACTGTTACTTTAGAACTTTCTTTCTTCTGTTTTGAAAATAAAATTTTCAACATATTAAGTTTCTTCTATTAAAAAAACTCAGAAGTTATCTTAAACCCCTTCATCTTTATCAGCTACCTTGTTAATTCTACGAAATCAGTAAAAGAGCAATAGTTCCAGCTGCCAAAACACCCCACAGAATGCGGTGTTGATCCCATACTCGCCTCCCATTGTAAGACTCGAAAGAAAAAAAAGGAAGAAGCACCTTATATATTAGCAACGAATATGCCAAAAAGAATGAAGTTCGGAGTAGGTCACTTATCACCGCTAGTGCGGTACTAGCAATTGCTAACGCTTCATAGGCAAAAAGAAACCAAGCAAGAATAAGCACCGAGAGTGCACCAAAAAACGATACAGTTGCAAGCTGTGATAACTTTTTGCGATAGCTCCACCGAACTAGCTTAGGATAATATGAGCCCGGAAACGGAAAAATTCCCCCAAACAAAACAGCAATAATTGCTGAGAACGTGAGTCCGGTTTCCCAAATTCTATACTGAAGCTCACATCCAATCCAATTCGCAACTAACTTCATTGTCAGCGAACGTATTCCAAATACCAAGGCAACTGCAATCGGTAGCTGCCACATAAGTTCAGTTGATGATCCGACACGAAAACGTTGAAGCATTAGAATAACTGATATAATTAATACGTTGGCCCACCAGGCTAATGCACCACCGCCTGGAACCTGCTGAGTATCTTTTAAACTTACAGACTCTTTTGGGCTCTGAGACATACCCCCAGGTCTAGCCTACAGAAAATGGCCAATATCTATTGTATGAAATGTTTTTGGTCCTATTTTTAGTAAACTAAAACCATAGCGCCGTATCTGCTGCATAGCACTAAGCGGCATAAAGCCTTGATCAGCAAAACGATTACTCGAATTAGTATTATAGCCCTCAACTGTTGTAAACATCTCATCACAACCAAGTTCTTGTAATTTTTTAACCGAATGCTCAATTAATGCACTAGCTACGCCACGATCACGTGCTTTCTGCTCGGTAAACAACCACTTTACAACACCACCAAGTCGATTTCGTTTAAAAGTGAAAGTTTCAAGCACCACAACTCCTACAATCTCTTCTGAAAGTTCATACACATAGGTATCTTCAGTTGTTTTAACTAAGCTGCCATGTAAAAAACTAAAAGAACTCTTAGCAAGACTTTTTATCTTAGCTTCTTCTTCCTCTCGCATTAGGCGAATTGCTTCCATCAGTATCATCTCCTCCTTTTTATTTTACCTGTTTGCAAAACTTCTACTCCTTTAATTTGTTTACTTCTTCCTTTAACTGCTCTATCTCTTTTTTGAGGAATTTACTTACGAGATAACCGCTAAAGCAAAAAATAAATGATAAGAATTCTACCGATTCCATTTTTCAACCTCTTATTCAGATTTTTAACCATTAATAATTACATCTTTTCTCTTTCTACATAAGATATTTTATCCCTTCAAAAATATCTTACCACTGTAATATTATACACAAACATAAATTTTTTTAACCTTAAAAAATAACTATCTCAATCCCTATTTACGAGTTTAAAGAAACAAAACTCCGCCATCTTTTTATCTTATCTAAGTTCCTTCTTAGTTCTATAATTCTCAATTCTCTATTCTATGTAGAGATAATAATCTGCCCTTGCCCTTCTAACTTTTTGGACAAATTTGAACTATTTTTATGAAACATACAATTGCTAAAATCACCTTCTAAATACTAGGCTATAATTTTTTGTTTTTGACTATTAATTGACTTGAAAATAATACTAATATAGAACCAAAAGTCCTTAACCAAATTCAATCAAGCTATTTAAGTAATATTATTAACAATGATAAAATATTATTAGGTAAGTACTTACTACAAGGGAGAGAATCTTTTGGAAACAGAGTTCAATAAAAAAATCATAAATCTCAAAGCTTTAATTACAATCTTTGTCACTATTTCACTGGTTATTTACTCAGAGCAGGTATTCGAAGCAGCAGTTAATGGCTTACATACTTGGTGGGAGATCGTCTTTCCTGCCTTATTACCATTCTTTATCATCGCCGAAATTTTAATGGGATTAGGTATGGTACAATTATTCATGATTTCATCTCCTTTGATTTCATAGATTTTTAACTGGGGGCACGTATCCACTTAGCTTTAGGTTTTGTTGCCGGAAGCATGGTCTTTATTAGCTTAGATGAATTACTACCTTTAGCTTTTGATCCACACGAAGTAACTGTTGGTATTTTAGTTAGTATGTTTGCTATGTTTTTCACTTTAATTTTGTTTAAAATATAATTTTCGGGCCAACTCTTCTTTGAGGAGTTGGCCTGAAAATTAGCTACTATTATTTTATATGTGCAGTAATTATATACTCATAGTTCTTATTAGAAGGCTTATCTTCTTTTTTAAATTTAATTTCTTTTCCAAAATTATTGGCAGCAATTTTTAAATGACATAAAGCAATACCCATATCTATGGGAAGAAACTTTTTCATCAAAGGAAAAAAGATGTTCTTAAAAAAACTCAATCTTTTACAATAAATAATCATTTCACTTTCTGTTCCTTCTAAATACCATGGTTGATTATTTGTTGAAGATGGGGCCAACCTTACTGCTTCTATTAATTTTTCAGCACCCTCAACTGAAGATATTTCATCTAATTCTTTTCTCTTATACTCTGAAATACTATTTCTATGAACTTCCTCATCTGCCTTACCAAAAGCTAATGTAATTACATATTTCAAGCCATTTCTAGCATCAAGGTTTTCTTGAGGTTTTCCCATTCCCAACCATAATGCTCCTACTCCTTCTTTCGACAAGAATAAATCAAGTTGTTGCAGAAGATAACCAGCATTTAATAAATGTCCTTCCTTTTCTTCAGAATAAATTGCTATGTAGTGTGGAGCTTTAATTGAAAAAATTCCCCCTATTTCATTTTCTCCTAATATAGCAACTTCGGTCTTAATATGTTCAAACAAAGGCTCTAGTTTACTAATGTGACCTTTTAATTTCTTTATAATAGATTCTTCTAATGGCTCTTTAACAAATTTACGTATAGATTTCCTTTTAAATATTACTGGATAAAGCTCTGAATTAATCATCTTTATTCCCTCCGATTTCCTTAGATTTGCAATACAATTTTTGTCTATATCCTTTTGATGCCTTTGTAAATTATATCTATTAATCAAATAAGGTATTGCAATCAAGAAGATAAATGAAATCCAATTGCAATACCTTTTTTATAAGATAACTACTCTATTTCACCTTATAGTACATTCCAAAAATAAAATATCCATGTTAAAGCCATTGTAGCCAATGCAAACAAAATATAATGAATTCGTCCAGCTATCCTCCAGTATTTCTTCCGCCATACTACTACAGTAAGTATAACAATTGCCACTGACAATAATGTCATTGCATATGGAACAAAATCAAATAATGGAGTTAATGGTGATGGCTTACTGTAAGCGGATGCTGGTAAGCCGTAAACGGGATCTATAGCACCTTCCATCATAAACCCTGCCACAAAAATTAAAGTGAATAGACCATGAATTATTGCTATCACTTTTGACCGCTTTTCTCCTATTCCATTACTCTTAGAGTGATTTCTCTTCTTAGATAACCTTATAATAATACCCTTAACACCCCAATATAGTAGACTTCCTACTATAAATAGAATTGATAATATCAACATAATAAAGTTTATTCCAGAAGTTTCATACCAAGCAGCCATTGAATAGCTCATAGGACCATCAGCCATCAGCATGGTTTTCCCCATTGGGTCTGTGGATAATACAATAGTCCCAAAATCACCACCATAGTCATGGGTCCTACCCTCTCTTAAGTTGTGATATACTCCTGGCTCAATTTCTACGAATTTATTTGTTTCCCCTAAGTGTGTAACTAGTAGATAACCTTCGTCATCCACATTCACATGCATAACACCCATAAGAAGACTTAGAAACTTATCCTCTGTTGTAAGTATCCGACGATTTTGATGATATTCTCCAATAAACTCTTTTACTCTTTTACCCATACCTTCTGGTGCTTGGAGAGTCCTCACCTCTTCCTGTGGCAAATATCTATCCATAAACCTTTGGAATATCTCTATATTTGCAAGATAGCTACCACCACTATGGGATATAAAGAATCCTATTTCTTCTTCTGGCAGTAGATAGAATCCTGTATCATAGAGCATGGTCCCTCCACCATGGTGAAATGTATCTCGACCATTAAAGGTGGTCTTTATGAAACCATGGGCCATTCCATTTATAAGAGGGTAAAAGGTAAATGGTTCCCTGAAGATTTTATTAACAGTTTCCTTCATTAACATACTTTCGCCATTAAGTTGCCCTCCTTGTAAATATGCTAACATAAACTTAGCCATATCAGAAGCAGTAGTACTCATACTACCTGCTGGTTTAGACATAAACTCAAACTTTCCTTCTTGGAACTCTCCATCTACATAGCGATATGGTTTAGATATGTTCGTAGCTAAATTTTCTGGCAATGGTTGGCGAAATGAGCTATTTTTCATTCCTAGTGGCCTATAGATATTTTCTTCAATATATTCGGCAAAAGGTACTCCTGACACAACCTCTACTATATAACCTGCTAATGAGGTGCCGTAATTAGAGTAAGCAGTAACCTCCCCGGGAGGAAAAATTCTTGCTAACCTATTTTCACGAACGTGCTGGTATAAAGGAGGTAGCTCTCCTTCCTGCAGGATAAACATCTGTGATATTTTCAATGATTAACCCCAAGAGGTGATAATTAGTATCGGTATAATTTACCTCTTTTCCAGGTGGACACTCAGTCTCTGAATTATCTTTGGCCCAGATAATTGCTTCCCTAGGACTAATTTTAAAATTAGGGTCTTCAAATAAATCCTCTAGCAAGGGCCAAAAGTTTTCAGGCAAGCCTGATGTCTGTTTTAATAAATGCTTAATTTTAATATGGTCTGTATAATCTTTGCCTTTATAAACATGAAGACCATCTAGTAATTCATCGCCCAAATACTTACTAATACTATCATCAAAAGATAACTCTCCTTTTTC